>NZ_CP014578.1:3318621-3982345 GCF_001634365.1 Paraburkholderia phytofirmans OLGA172 | reverse complement strand
TGCAGACCACCCGCGTTTCGTCTTTCGCGCCGAACACGGTGGCGTGAAACGCCGGCACGAGTGGCGCGCCCTGGCCGCCGGCCGCGACGTCGCGGCAGCGGAAGTCGGCGACCACGTCGATGTGCATCATTTCCGCGAGCAGCGCGGGGTTGTTGATCTGGCGCGTGTAACCCTTTTCCGGCCGATGCCGCACCGTCTGGCCGTGGACGCCGATTGCACGGACTTCCGAGGCTGGCACGCGGCTGCCTTGCAGCAATTCGTGGCAGCACACGGTGTAGCGCGTGGCGAGCGCATTAGCGGCCAGCGCTTCGCGTTCGATCTCGTTGTCCCCCGGCTGTTGAAGTGCGAACAGGGCCTCGCGCAAGCCCGCCGCGAACCCGACAAACGCCTCGGCCAGCACCACCGGCGGCTTGCCTTGGGCAAATTTGACGGCCACACCGTCCACACCGTCCATGCTCGTGCCGGACATCAATCCAAAGTAGACGCCGTCTGCGGGGTCTTGCGCCACGTTGCTGCTCCTCTCGATGATTCGTTGCGATCTCTTTTAGCAGATTATCGGTGCAAGCGCGGCCGAATATAAAGCGTCACGACGCCAATGGCGCGTCCCGACAAGCCGAAATCGTACGCCGGCGGCGCGCTTATGGCTGAGTCAGTGGGCGCGCCGGCGCGCATCTATGGGACAATCTCTTTTTTTCGCGACTTCACGTTTCCAGCATGACCACCGAGTCCACCAAGCCCAGCCCCGCCTTCCCGATCACCGACGAAGTCCGTCACGCACTCGCCGTCACCAAGCGCGGCGTCGACGAACTGCTGATCGAAGACGAATTCGCGCAAAAGCTCGCGAAGAGCGCGGCTACGGCCAAGCCGCTGCGTATCAAGCTCGGCCTCGATCCGACCGCGCCTGACATCCACATCGGGCACACGGTCGTGCTGAACAAGATGCGCCAGTTGCAGGACCTCGGTCACACGGTGATTTTCCTGATCGGCGACTTCACGTCGCTGATTGGCGATCCGTCGGGCCGCAATGCCACGCGCCCGCCGCTCACGCGCGAGCAGATCGAATCGAATGCGAAAACGTATTTCGAGCAAGCCGCACTCGTGCTCGACCGCGACAAGACCGAAATCCGCTACAACAGCGAATGGTCGATGCCGCTCGGCGCCGACGGCATGATCAAGCTCGCATCGCGCTACACGGTGGCACGGATTCTCGAGCGCGAAGATTTCACCAAGCGTTTCCAGGGCGGCGTGCCGATCTCGATCCACGAATTCCTCTACCCGCTGATGCAAGGCTACGACTCGGTCGCGCTGAATGCCGACCTCGAGCTCGGCGGCACGGACCAGAAGTTCAACCTGCTGGTGGGCCGTGAACTGCAGAAGCAGTACGGTCAGGATCAGCAGTGCATCTTGACCATGCCGTTGCTCGAAGGCCTGGACGGCGTCGAGAAGATGTCGAAGTCGAAGAACAACTACATCGGTATCAGCGAAAAGCCGACGGACATGTTTGGCAAGCTGATGAGCATCTCCGACGTGCTGATGTGGCGTTACTTCGAACTGCTGTCGTTCCGTCCGATGGATGAGATTGCCGGCTTCAAAAAAGAGATTGAAGCGGGCCGCAATCCGCGCGATTTCAAGGTGATGCTCGGTCAGGAAATCGTCGCGCGCTTCCACTCGCAAGCCGATGCCGAGCGCGCGCTCGAAGACTTCAATCATCGCGCGAAGGGCGGCGTGCCGGACGATATTCCGTCGGTCACGCTCGCGGGCGCACCGCTCGCTATTGGCCAGTTGCTCAAGCAGGCCAACCTCGTGCCGTCGACCAGCGAGGCGCTGCGCAACATCGAACAAGGCGGCGTGAAGATCGACGGTACGACGGTATCGGACAAGGGCCTGAAGGTCGAAGCAGGCGAGTACGTCGTGCAGGTCGGCAAGCGCCGTTTTGCGCGCGTCACGCTGACGGCTTGACGGCTCAGCGGACTCAACCTCAGCGGACTCAACGATAACGCGATGGCGATTCGAGCGTTGTTGCATTCGGAGTCGAGCCGATGATCGCGCTGATCCAGCGCGTGCGGCGCGCGGAAGTGCGCGTGGACGACCGCGTGACCGGCGCGATCGAGGCGGGCCTGCTGGCGCTCGTATGCGCCGAACGTGGCGACACAGAGGCCGCAGCTGACCGGCTGCTCGCCAAGGTGCTCGGCTACCGCGTCTTCAGCGATGCCGCCGGCAAGATGAATCTCTCCGTGCAGAATCTCGACGGCGCCGGGCGCGCGGGCGGCTTGCTGCTCGTTTCGCAGTTCACGTTGGCCGCTGACACCAACAGCGGCCTGCGTCCCAGTTTCACGCCCGCCGCACCGCCCGACGAGGGCAAGCGGCTATTCGATTACTTCGTCTCGGCAGCCCGCGCAAAGCACCCGATCGTCGAGACGGGCGAGTTCGGCGCCGACATGCAGGTGTCGCTCGTCAATGACGGGCCGGTCACGTTCTGGCTGCAGACAAACGCTTGAGTCTCAACTGCCGCCGCATGGGGTATGCGGTGGCACGCCGCTACGCCACCGGCCGCTTTTTGCGACAATAGCGGCTCGGCATAACCGGCTACTGGCGCCCACGTTCATCCCATGACCACGCAGATTCTGCTCATCCGCCACGGCGAGACCGACTGGAACCGCATCAAGCGCATTCAAGGTCACATTGACATTCCGCTCGCGACGACCGGCCTTGCGCAGGCAAAGCGCCTTGCACGCCGCATCGCGAATGAGGTGCAAGAGGGCGCGCGGCTCGATGCGATCTATTCGAGCGATCTGCAACGCGCGCAACAGACCGCGCAGCCGATCGCCGACGCGCTCGGCCTGCCGTTGCAACTGCGTGAAGGTTTGCGCGAGCGCTCATACGGCGCGTTTCAGGGGCATGACAGCGACGAGATCGCCGTCCGTTTCCCCGACGAATACGCGCACTGGCAAACCCGTGATCCAGGCTTCGCGCCGCCTGAAGGCGAATCGCAGCGCACGCTCTATCACCGCGTGCTGCACGCGATCGAGCCTCTGGTGGCCGCGCATCCGGGCGGGCGGATCGCCGTCGTCGCGCATGGCGGCGTGCTAGATTGCGTGCGTCGTTTTGCGTGCGGTCTATCACTCGATGCGCCGCGTGATTACGCGTTGCTGAACACGAGCGTCAACGTGGTGGATTACGCCGACGACGGTCACAAGGCGACGATCGTGTCGTGGGCGGACGTGTCGCATCTCGAAGCGCCGAGTGCGGACGATAGCTTCAAAAGGACGCCGGAACCGGGGCGTTGATCGGAGCGGTTCCATTTGCATGGAGCCGGTTTGCACGGCTTGCCTCGCTCGCGACACTCAGGGGGCCGCTACTCGCCGAAGCTCTTTCGCAGAAAGCTATCTCGCAGAAATCTATCCTGCGGCGAGCTATCTCGCAGTGGTTATTTCGCGCGGCTTACCTGGATTCGCGCGCAGCAGCAACGCGGTGGCGTGCCCGCTTCGATACGCCGTTTGCCAGCGCCCAGCGGATCACCGGCGCGACCAACCGCACACCGGGTCGGGTGAGCGCGCGACGAAGACCAGCGAATCGCTCGAACCCAAGCATCGCCTGCGCCCAATCGGGCAGCAGATCAACGCCGGCGTTCAACATCAATGCTCCCGCGGGCCCCATCGCGGCGGTCGGTGCGGGCGCATTCATCAGAATCTTCACGACTTCTCGAGTACGCTCGCTGGCCACCAACTCGGGTTGCATGGCGAGCAGGTAAGCGTCGATCCCGGCACGTGAGCGCGGAATATTCGACGCGCCGAGCTTCTCGGCGATGCGCGCGGTTTCCTCGAAGTACCGATCCTGCGCGGCAACGGGCAGCAACGGATTCACGTACCGTAAGTGCGCAGTCATGAAACTCGACACCTCGGCCACGTGCACCCAAGTCAGCAGGGCAGGATCGCTTGCGCGATACGGCTGGCCATCAGGCCCAATGCCAGTGACGCCGAGGTGAATGCGCTTCACGCGC
This sequence comes from Paraburkholderia phytofirmans OLGA172, assembly GCF_001634365.1. Lineage (NCBI taxonomy): Bacteria > Pseudomonadati > Pseudomonadota > Betaproteobacteria > Burkholderiales > Burkholderiaceae > Paraburkholderia > Paraburkholderia phytofirmans. Next base: position 3,978,345 of record NZ_CP014578.1, on the reverse strand, counting down.
TCAATCAGCGCTAAAGCATCGTGCCGGTTGCCATACGTCGTGCCGGAGATGAAAGTCGCGGTTCGGCGCAGCCGCCCCAGAATATCGGTGCGAAACGTCGAATGGTCCCATACGCCGGCGAGAGCCAGCGGATGCAGTGCCTGGAGCAGCAGTGCGCTGATGCCACCCGTCATCATCGACGTAAAGTCGGCGTGGACTTTCCAGCACACGGAGTCGGGCCCGAAGAGGCCGGGGTCTCCGGGGGGCGATGAGTAATCGAGTGTGGGGCCGCTCCCGGTTGTCAGATGCGTGACACCGGCAGCCAGTTTCGAGCGGATTCCGCTCGTGAGCAATTGTGCGAGACCCGCGCGTGAGCTGGGTTGCCTGGCTTGATCGGACATTGCTAGATCGGCCTCACGCGATGCGGATGGGCTGCCGGTTCAAGGCGCGGCCGAATCCCACAGGCCGGGGATGGGGCTCGAAGCGTCCGGCGCGGCGAGACCGAAGTGCCGGTACGTGAGCAGCGTGGCGACGCGGCCGCGCGGCGTGCGTTGCAGGAAGCCTTGCTGGATCAGATACGGTTCGAGCACGTCTTCGATCGTGTCGCGTTCTTCGCCGATTGCCGCCGCCAGGTTGTCGACACCGACCGGGCCGCCGTCGAACTTGTGCAGGATCGCTTCGAGCAGCTTGCGGTCCATCAGGTCGAAGCCGACTGCGTCGACGTCGAGCATTCTGAGCGCGGCGTCGGCCACCTGTGCGGTGATGTTGCCGTCCGCTTTTACCTCGGCGAAATCGCGCACGCGGCGCAACAGCCGGTTCGCGATCCGCGGCGTGCCGCGGGCCCGCTTGGCGATTTCGAACGCGCCATCTGGATGGATCTGCGCATGCAGCAGCGATGCCGAACGCGTGACGATACGCGCGAGTTCTTCGGCGTTATAAAACTCGAGCCGCGCCACGATCCCGAAGCGATCGCGCAGCGGATTGGTCAGCATGCCCGCGCGGGTGGTTGCGCCGACTAGCGTAAACGGTTGCAGATCCAGCTTCACGCTGCGCGCGGCCGGTCCTTCGCCGATCATGATGTCGATCTGATAGTCCTCTAACGCCGGATACAGAATTTCCTCGACGACCGGCGAGAGCCGGTGGATTTCGTCGATGAACAGGACGTCGTTGGCTTCGAGGTTGGTGAGCAGCGCAGCGAGGTCGCCGGCGCGTTCGAGCACCGGACCGGAAGTTTGCCGCAGATTGACACCCATTTCCCGCGCGATGATGTGCGCGAGCGTGGTCTTGCCAAGACCCGGCGGTCCGAACAGCAGCACGTGGTCGAGCGATTCCGACCGGCGCTTGGCCGCCTCGATGAAGATTTCCAGCTGACCGCGCACTTTTTCCTGGCCGACATATTCTTCGAGCTGGCGCGGGCGCAACGCGCGCTCGAACGCTTCTTCGTTCGGCGAGACGGGCGTGGCCGCGATGATGCGCTCGGCGGCGAGTTTGTCGGTTTCGATCATGCGGTCATTGTACCGCGCGCGAGTTCGAGCTTTAGCCCTTGGATAGCGCCTTCAACGCGAGCTTGATGCCTTCGGAAACGCCGGTGCCGGCCGGCACGTTCTTGATGGCCGCCAACGCTTCTTTTTCGGAGTAACCCAATGCGATCAGCGCGTTCAGGATATCGGAGGCGTGGTCGGATGCCGACGCCGCGCCCGCCATCGCACCGAGGTCGGCGCCGATCTTGCCCTTCAGTTCGAGGAGCAGCCGCTCCGCGGTTTTCTTGCCGATGCCAGGCACGCGAGTCAGGCGCGCTGCGTCCTGCATCGTGACGGTCTGCGCCAGTTCATGCACGCTCATGCCGGAGAGTACGGCGAGCGCCATACGCGCGCCGATGCCGGTGATCTTCAGCAGCTCGCGGAAAGTCGAGCGTTCCTCGGCGGTGCCGAAACCATAGAGCAGATGCGCGTCTTCGCGCACGATCATTTGCGTGAGCAGCACGACGCGTTCGCCGTTCGAAGGCAGGTTGTAGAACGTGCTCATCGGCACATCGACTTCGTAGCCGACGCCGTTGCAGTCGACGAGCAGATGCGGCGGGTTTTTTTCCAGCAGAACGCCGGCAATGCGACCGATCATGGCGGATTCAATCTTTAGAGAAAGGGCGAGTGTAGCGCACCGAATCTCTACCCCACCAACCTTCCGCGCCGCACCCGCAACCCCTTCTTCGCCAACGAAGGCGCAATGCCGCCCAGCGTACTAAGCGTCGTGCCGCCATGCGCGTGGCAAATCGCCATGCCGAGGGCGTCGGCGGCGTCGGTGCCGGGCACGCCGGAGAGGTTGAGCAGCCGCACCACCATCTGCTGCATCTGCTCCTTCGTCGCGCGGCCGTAACCGACCACGGCCTGCTTCAACTGCAAGGCCGTGTATTCGGCGACCGGCACCCCCCCCGCCACCAGTCCACAGATCGCCGCGCCACGTGCCTGACCAAGCAGCAGGGTGGATTGCGGATTGACGTTGACGAACACCTTTTCGATCGCTGACTGATCCGGCGAATGTTGACGGATCAGCGTCGAAATGCCTTCGAAAATGGTGCCGAGACGCGACGGCAGATCGGCGTCGGCGGTTTTGATCACGCCGCTTGCGACGTAGCTAAGCGTGTGTCCGGTTTGATCGATTACGCCAAAGCCGGTCACGCGCAGGCCGGGGTCGATGCCGAGAATTCTCATGAGGTGCCGCATGCGCGGTGAAAATCAGGTGCTTGCGATACTACAACGAACGCGCCGTGTGGCGGTCGGCGTGCAGCGACGCCGGCGGAATAAAAACTGCTGCCGCATGCGTTGGCGTTGAAAGGCGGCGCACACACACGCAAAAGAGAACGGCCCGGCGGAAATGTCCACCGAGCCGTTTCGCTCAAGCTACGTTAGCGATTACCGCGCCACAAAGTATCAGGCGGTCTCCGCGAAGCCGAAATCAATGCCGGAAGTGACGCACGCCGGTCACCACCATCGCGATGTTGTGCTCGTCAGCCGCAGCGATCACTTCGTCGTCGCGCATCGAGCCGCCCGGTTGAATCACGCAGGTCGCGCCTGCTGCAACCACTACATCCAAACCGTCACGGAACGGGAAGAACGCATCCGACGCCACAGCCGAACCCGCCAGCGTCAAACCGGCGTTCTGCGCCTTGATGCTCGCAATACGCGCCGAATCCACGCGGCTCATCTGGCCCGCGCCGACGCCGAGCGTCATGCCGTTGCCGCAGAACACGATCGCGTTCGACTTCACGTACTTCGCGACGCGCCATGCGAACAGCAGGTCGTCCATTTCCTTCGGTGTCGGGTGACGCTTCGTGACCACGCGCAACTCATGCGGCTGCACGTTTTTCGAATCGAGCGATTGCACCAGCAGGCCGCCACCGACGCGCTTCAGATCGAACGCGTTATGGCCTTCGCCCAAAGCGATTTCCAGTAGACGCACGTTCTGCTTGGCCGCGAACACCTGGCGAGCCGCCGCGCTGAACGACGGGGCGATCAGCACTTCGACAAACTGCTTGGCCACCGCTTGCGCCGCCGTTTCGTCGACTTCACGGTTGAACGCGATGATGCCGCCGAACGCCGAGGTCGGGTCGGTCTGGAACGCCTTCGCATACGCTTCGTTGGCGTCCGCGCCCACTGCCACGCCACACGGATTCGCGTGCTTGACGATCACGCAAGCCGGCACGTCGAACGTTTTTACGCATTCCCACGCCGCATCGGAATCGGCGATGTTGTTGTACGACAGTTCCTTGCCCTGCAACTGGTTGTAGTTCGCCAGTGCGCCCGCCGGCACGGAGAGGTCGCGGTAAAACGCGGCGCTCTGATGCGGGTTTTCGCCGTAGCGCAGGTCCTGCACCTTGTCGAAGGCCAGGTTGAAGGTAGCCGGGTAAGTGTTGCGCGACGAGTGTTGCAATTCGTCGGTCAGGCTCGTCAGGTAGTTCGTGATCGCACCGTCGTACTGCGCGGTGTGCGCGAACACCTTGGTGGCCAGACGGAAGTTCGTCTTGTACGAAACTGCGTTGCTATTTGCACGCATTTCGTCGAGCACGACTGCGTAATCCGTCGGATCAACCACCACCGTCACGTCGCGATGATTCTTCGCGGCTGAGCGCAGCATGGTCGGGCCGCCGATGTCGATATTCTCGATCGCGTCTTCCAGCGAGCACTCTTCTTTCGACACGGTCTGCACGAACGGATACAGATTCACGACCAGCAGGTCGATCGTCGGAATGTCGTGCTTTTCAAGCGCTGCCATGTGTTCCGGCAGGTCGCGGCGCGCCAGAATGCCGCCATGCACCTTCGGATGCAGCGTTTTAACGCGTCCGTCCAGCATTTCCGGGAAGCCCGTGTAGTCGGCGACTTCGGTGACGGAGAGGCCCGCGTCCGCGAGCAGTTTCGCGGTGCCGCCGGTCGACAGGATCTTGACGCCGAGGTCCGACAGCGACTTGGCGAAGTCGACAATGCCGGACTTGTCGGAAACGGAGATGAGCGCTTGCTTGATCATGATGAAGACGAAAAGCCGAAGGGAAACGTGGCAGGGCGCGAAAGAAACTAAAACGAGCTACAGGAGACCGTGCTGTTGCAGTTTCTTGCGCAGCGTATTGCGGTTGATGCCGAGATACTCGGCGGCCAGCGACTGGTTGCCGCCGGCCTGCTCGAGCACCACTTCGAGCAAGGGTTTTTCCACGCATGAAATAACCATGTCGTAGACGTCATGCGGATTGGAGCCGTCGAGATCCTGGAAATATATCCCCAGGCTGTCGCGGACAGATTGTTCGATATTGTTCTTGCTCATGCTGCTAGTCGGTCGGTATGGTCCGGCTCGCCGTCGTTCTTGCTGAGCGTCTCGTCGACGTAGACGAGGCGGTCGGAGATCGCCTTTTGGGCGTCGAAGAATTCGTTGACGGCGAGGAGTTGTTCGCGCGTGGTGTCCAGCGTATTCATGCGGTGCCGGAACACGTTGGCGCCAGAAAGGCCGCGAGTGTACCAGCCGATATGCTTACGCGCTGTGCGCACACCCGTAAATTCGCCGTAGAACGCGTAGTGATCTTCGAGATGCTCGTTCATGACCTGCTGGATTTCGTCGATGCGCGGCGGCGGCAGCAACTCACCCGTTTGCAGGAAATGCTCGATCTCGCGGAACAGCCACGGACGCCCCTGCGCGGCGCGGCCGATCATGATGGCGTCGGCGCCGGTGGCGGCGAGCACCTCGCGGGCTTTTTGCGGCGACGTAATGTCGCCGTTGGCGACCACCGGAATGCGCACCGCCGCTTTGACGGCAGCGATGGTCTCGTATTCGGCGTCGCCGTGATACAGGTCGGCGCGGGTGCGGCCGTGCACGGTCAGCATGGAAATGCCGGCGGCCTCGGCTAGACGCGCGACCGTCAAAGCATTTTTGTTCGCGCGATCCCAGCCGGTGCGGATCTTCAGCGTGACGGGCACGGCATCAGGGCCGACGCCCACCGCGCCCACCACCGCCTCGACGATGCGCTGCACCAGCGGTTCGTTCTGCAGCAAGGCGGAACCCGCGGCCACGTTGCACACCTTCTTGGCTGGGCAGCCCATGTTGATGTCGATGATCTGCGCGCCGTTCGCCACGTTGTAGCGAGCGGCTTCGGCCATCATGGCAGGATCGGCGCCGGCGATCTGCACGGCGATCGGCTCGACCTCGCCCGTGTGGTTGGCACGGCGCATGGTTTTTTCGCTTTTCCACAACTGCGCATTCGAGGCGACCATTTCCGACACCGCATAGCCCGCGCCCAGCCGTTTGCACAATTGCCGGAACGGCCGGTCGGTCACGCCGGCCATGGGGGCGACGAACAAGTTGTTACGCAGATTGTGGGAGCCGAGAGTAGGCATGACTTGGACGCGCCTGCGACCGATTGTTCCAGTGTCTTTTCAGATTCTGTCAATCGGAGCGTTCGCGAAATGCGAGGGAAAACCGCTATTTTAGCGTTAACAGATAGCCGACACCTGACTTGCGTCTGCCGTAACTCATTAAATCTTCTATGAAAGTGCCCGATTCATAGAACCGGCACCGCTTGCGCGGCGCCGCTTATGTGCCCAACTACGGCGCCTAAAAAGCCTGCAGCGGCCGTGCAGCCGCGAGCGGGTGGCGCGCTCAACGGCGTTGACCGAACATCATTTGCCGCGCCAGCGCGGTTTTCACCGGCGGCACGAATTCGAGCGCGGTGAGAGCGAGGCCGCGCAGGGCGGCGAGCGGCGGGAAGTCGACGGTGAACAGGCGTGCGAGCGTATCGGTCGCGCCGATCGTCAGGCGCCGGTCGAGCGCGCGGCGTTGCGCGAACGTTGCCAAGGCCAGTGGGGTGGGGCCTTCCGCCGACAAGGCATCGACGAGCGCATGCGCGTCACGTAGGCCGAGATTGAGGCCTTGACCCGCCACCGGATGCAGCGTCTGCGCCGCATTACCGATTGCGACGACATGGCCCTTCACCAGCGTATCGACCGCGTTCAGCCCCAACGGGAACGACGCGCGCCCCTTGATTTGCGTGAAGCGGCCCATGCGGCTGCCGAATGCGGCGCCGAGTTCGCGCAGGAATTCGTCGTCCGTGAGCTGGGCGCGCCGCGCGGCTTCTTCGGGTGCGCAGCACCAGACCAGTGCGTAATTCGCGCCGCGCACGCCGCCCATCGGCAGCAGCGCGATCGGTCCTTGCGACGTGAAGCGTTCCCACGCTACATGCGGCTGCGGCGCCGACACGCTGACCGTGCCGACCAGCGCGGTCTGCCCGTAATCGCGTGTGCCGCCGCCGGCGCTGCTACCCGCGCTCCTGGCGGTTTTCTGGTCGCCGAACAGGCCGCCTTCGGCATTGACCAGAATCCGCGTGCGCAGGTGGCGTGTGATACCCGCGGTTTCGATCGGCAGCGTGACGCCGTCGAGTTCCTGAGTCGGCGCCGCGGCGGAGGTGGAGCGGAACCAGTGCACGGAGGTCGCGTGAACCGCCTCGGCGAGACCGTGCACGATTGCGCCATAACGCAGCACGTAGCCGAGCGCCGGCAAGCCGTGCTCGCCGTGGTCGATCAGCGTGCGGCCGAAATGGCCGCGCTGCGACACGTGGATGCGCTGGATCGCGGTGGCGTCGGCGGGCCAGCGCAGCGGTTCGAGAATCATCCGACTGCCGTGCGACACGGCGATCGCGCGCGGATCGGCAATCGAATCTTCCGGCTCGCGCGCGTCGATCAGTGCGATCTTCAGCGCCTGCGTCGCGCTGCGGCGCGCCAGCCAGCCGGCAAGCGCCAGCCCGACCGGCCCGGCGCCGACGATCGTCACGTCGAAATCGAAGGGGCGGTCGGACACGGCGGGTTTCAGAATCACCGTCGACTGGGGGACGTCGTTCATGGCGGGTTGTTTCCTTGGGTTACTGCCTGGCTTACCGTTTTGTTTGCTGGGCCGCGCGGGCCTGTTGCATCAGCGCCTCGATCTCGTCGGCGGCCACCGGGACGTCGCGCGTGATCAGTTCGCAGCCGGCCGGCGTGACGATCGCGTCGTCTTCGATGCGGATACCGATGTTCCAGTAGCGCTCGGGCACGCCTTCGGCCGGACGGATATACAGACCGGGCTCGATGGTCAGTGTCATTCCTGCCTGCAGCGTGCGCCATGGCAGCGCGCCCGCTTCGTCACGCGGCGCGCCGCGTTCGCGGTAGTCGCCGACATCGTGCACGTCCATGCCGATCCAGTGGCCGGTACGGTGCATGTAGAACGGCGCGTAGGCGCGCTCGGCGATCACCGCGTCGACCGAGGCGAACTTCGTGCGGTCGATGATGCCGGTGTCGAGCAGACCTTGCGACAGCACACGCAGGGCGGCCTGGTGCGGATCGTCGAAGGTGGCGCCGACGCGGGTGGCGTCGACGGCTGCCTGCTGCGCGGCCAGCACGACGTCGTACAACTCGCGCTGCGCCGCGGTGAAGCGGCCGCTCGCCGGGAAGGTGCGGGTGATGTCGGAAGCGTAGCCGTCGAGTTCGCAGGCGGCGTCGATCAGGATCAGGTCGCCGTCCTGGGCAATCGCGTTGCCGGCTGGGTAGTGCAGCACGCAGGCGTTGGCGCCCGCGGCGACGATCGACGTGTAAGCCGGCGCCTGCGCGCCGAATTTGCGGAATGTGTAAAGCAACTCGGCTTCGAGTTCGTATTCGCGCACGCCGGGGTGGCAGGCGGCCATCGCGCGGCGATGCGCTTGCGCCGAAATCTGTCCGGCGCGGCGCATGATGGCGAGTTCGTGGGGATCCTTGATGAGCCGCATCTCGTCGAGCAACGGAATCAGATCACGCGCGACGGTGGGGGCGGCGACGCCGCTGCGGCCTTGCGCACGCACGGCGTCGAGCCAGCCGCGCACCTGTTCGTCCAGTTCCGCCGACGTGCCGAGCGCGTAATGCAGCGCCGGCTTGTCAGCGAGAATGTGCGGCAGTTGCGTATCGACTTCGCCCACGGCGAAGGCGGCGTCGAAGCCGAACGCCTCGCGCGCGCCGTCCGGCCCGAAACGGAAACCGTCCCACGTCTCGCGCTCGACATTCTTCTCGCGGCAGAACAGGATCGAAGCCGGCTCGCCAGGCGCGGCGCTTGCATCGAGCACGAGGCACGCCTCGGGTTCGGTAAAGCCCGTCAGATAGTAGAAGTAGCTATCGTGCCGGTAGGGGTAGTCGGCGTCCCGGTTGCGCAGCTTTTCCGGCGCGGTGGGGACGATGGCGACGCCCGCGCCCGCTGCGCGCAGTGCCGCGAGTACGCGCTCGCGACGCGTGCGATAGACGTCGATGGCGATGGTGGGTTCGGTCGGCTGGTTCATTTTGCGATTGTAGCGCCCAATGCGGAGACTTATTTTGCGCGGATACTGGCGGGGAGGGGGCGCCCCAGCCGCGTTAGCCATTTGGCCGGGTAGACGGCGCGCGGGCGTCGCGGCAATGTTGCAATCCATGCACGGCGAGCATCCGTGCGGCTTGCGAAGTGGCTGCTCTGCGCTCGGGAATGGCGCCAACCACTTATACTTTCGCCGAATTCAAGAAAAGGCAGATGGTCATGATGAAACTCATCGGTTCGCTCGCCAGCCCGTTCGTGCGCAAAGCGCGGATCGTTCTGGCCGACAAGAAGATCGACTACGAACTCGTGCCCGAGAACGTCTGGGCGCCGGATACCGCGATTCACACCTTCAATCCGCTCGGCAAGGTGCCGTGTCTCGTGATGGAAGACGGCGAAGCGGTGTTCGACTCGCGAGTGATTTGCGAATACGTGGATACGCTGTCGCCGGTCGGCAAGCTGATTCCGCCGTCTGGGCGCGAACGCGTCGAAGTGCGCTGCTGGGAAGCACTTGCCGATGGCATCCTCGACGCCGCGGTGCTGATTCGCCTCGAAGGCACCCAGCGCACGCCCGAACAGCGCGTGGACGCGTGGGTCGCGCGGCAGCAACGCAAGATCGACGAAGGCCTGATCGCGATGTCGCAAGGCTTGGGCAGCAAGCCGTGGTGCACGGGCAATCACTACACACTCGCGGACATCGCGGTGGGCTGCGCGCTGGGCTACCTCGATTTCCGCATGCCCGAATTGAACTGGCGCGAAGGGTATCCGAATCTGGATAAGCATTTCCAGAAACTGTCACTGCGCCAGTCGTTTATCGATACGGTGCCGGCCTGAGTCAAGGTCACTGAACGGCGTGTCGCGGCTGCTTGTGTCGTGCAATCGACATCGATCAGCCGGGTTGCTTTCGAATAAAAAACGCGCGCTCGGTTTTTCCCGAAGCGCGCGTTTTTTATGGTGGTTTTTTCGGCCGTGATTGAACAGGGTTTCCGTGTAGAAGCGGCCAGATCGCTTCATCGACGCTTATTGGCAGCTCATTTCTTGCCGTTTTGACGCCGTACGATCCCCGGCCCGAACGCAAACCCGAACGCCAGCAGCAGCAACGAAACAGCCAGCACCGTGTTATTCCCACTCGTCACATAGGGCGTGCTGCCTGAGGTACCCTGCACCGTCACATCGAGCGAGCCGATCGTGTACGGCATCAGGCGTCCGATCACCTTACCGTTGGCGTCGATCGCGGCCGTCATGCCCGTGTTGGTGGCGCGCAGCATCGGGCGCCCAGTTTCCAGTGAACGCATGCGTGCAATCTGCAAGTGCTGATCCAGCGCGATGGTGTCGCCGAACCAGGCGAGATTGGTCGAGTTGACCAGCACACCCGCCGGCGTATCGCTCTCGCGAATGTTCCGCGCAATCTCCTCGCCAAAAATATCCTCGTAGCAGATATCGACCGAGACCGGCTGGTTGTGCACGACGAACGGCTTTTGCACCGGCGCGCCGCGTGCGAAATCGCCGAGCGGAATGTTCATCAGATTCACAAACCAGCGGAAGCCCCACGGCACGAATTCGCCGAAGGGCACGAGATGGTGTTTGTCGTAGCGATACACGTCGCGCGCGCCCGGCGTGACGCCGAACAGGCTGTTCGTATAGTCGACCACCTGGCCTTCCGGCGTGATGGTGCCGCCGATCGCGCCGAACACGATCGCGGTACCCGTGCTATCCGAGAAGTTGCGCACTGCCGAGGCGAACTGCGGCGGCAATTGCTGCGCGAGCACCGGAATGGCGGTTTCCGGCGTGACGATCAGGTCGGCCGGCTTCGACGTAATCATCTGCTGATACTGGTCGATCGCGGCGCGCATGCCGGCTTCTTCGAACTTCATTTCCTGTTTGACGTTGCCTTGCAGGAGGCGCACCGTCAGCGGCGCGTTGGCCGGCAGGGTCCATTGCGCGAGCGGCAGCAACAGGCCGGCCGCGATCAGCGCAACCGCGATTCCCCCTGGCGCCGCGACGCGCGCGATACGGCGTTTAGTCCCACTGCCGGCATTTCCAGCATTTCCAGCATTGCCGACTGCAGCGGCATCGCGTTGCCCGCGCGAGGGCAGCAGCGACAACAGCGCCTGCACGATCAACGCCGCCACCAGCGCCAGCATCCAGCCGACGCCGTACACGCCCGCCACGGGCGCAAACCCGGCGAACGGGCCGTCCACCTGCGCATAACCGCTCGCAAGCCACGGAAAGCCGGTGAACACGGTGCCGCGCAACCATTCGCCGATCGCCCACGCGCTCGCAAAAGCCAGCGCGCCGTGCCAGGTCGGCGAGAACGGTTGGTCGGTATCGGACGCGCCATTGCTCGCGTGCCCCGCGCAGAACGACCAGATGCCAGCAGCGAGCGCCGGATACACCGCCAGATACAGCGAGAACAGCGCGACCGCCGCGCCCGCGAGCGGCGCGGCCATACCGCCGTAGTCGTGCATGCTGACGTACAGCCACCACACACCGGTGACGAAGTTGCCGAAGCCGAAAGCGCCGCCCGTCAGCGCTGCGCTTTTCCAGCCGGTGGTGCGCGTCAGCCACCCAAAGAAGAAGGCGAAGATCACGAGTTCGAGCCAGCCGCCGTGCGGCGTCGGTGCGAACGACAGCGTATTGGCCGCACCGGCGGCCAACGCGACGAGGTAATGCCAGCGGGGCAGTGCGCGGCCGCGCGCTTCTCGGGCGGCAGGGACACTCACGCCGCGGCGCGAACGGGATGTAATCGGGGCGGCCATTGTTGCGCGGTCGGCGTGAGGAGTTGGAGAAGCGAAGAAAGGAAGCGGATCAGGTCTGCACGTGCTGCGCTTCGCGCTCGCGCTGGCCGGCGAGCGGGTCGCGGCGCACCAGCAGCATGTGAATCTGGCGGGCGTCGCCGCGCAGAATCTCGAAGATCAGATCGTCGATGCGGACTTTTTCGCCGCGATGCGGCACCCGTCCGAAATGATGCGTGACGAGGCCGCCGATCGTATCGACTTCGTCGTCCGAGTAATGCGTGTCGAAGACCTCGTTGAACTGCTCGATTTCCGTGAGCGCGCGCACGCGGAAGCGCCCGTCCGGCGAGGCGATGATGTTGCCGCTTTCCTCGTCGAAATCGTATTCGTCTTCGATATCGCCGACGATCTGTTCCAGCACGTCTTCGATCGTAATCAGGCCGGCCACGCCGCCGTATTCGTCGACCACCACCGCGAGATGATTGCGATTCACGCGGAAGTCGTGCAGCAGCACGTTCAGGCGCTTCGACTCCGGGATGAAGACGGCGGGGCGCAGCATGCCGCGCACGTCGAATTCCTCTTCGGCGTAGTAGCGCAGCAGATCTTTCGCGAGCAGCACGCCGATGATGTTGTCGCGATTGCCCTCGTAGACCGGATAGCGCGAGTGCGCTTTTTCCAGCACGTAGGGGATGAATTCGGCGGGATTGTCCGCGATGTTGATCGCGTCCATTTGTGCGCGCGGCACCATGATGTCGCGGGCGCTGAGTTCGGACACCTGGAACACGCCCTCGATCATCGACAGCGAGTCGGCGTCGATCAGGTTGCGCTCGTGCGCGTCCTGCAGGATTTCCAGGAGTTCTGCGCGCGAGTCGGGCTCGGGCGAGATGAAGTCGGTCAGACGCTCGAGGAGTGAGCGTTTTTCCTGTGGTTTGTCGCTAGTTCGGTGTCGACTGGGATACGTGTCGTTCATGGTAGTGCGCCCGGCGAAACTGAGCGCGCTGTTGCAGAGCATTAAGGATACACCAGGCACATGGCAGGACCGTGTCCCGCCTGGCTTGGGCGATGAGTGATGTGACGAAACCGCCCACCCGCGTGCGGCAGGGCGTGGGTCCATCCTAACTGATTACGCGGGGAAAAGCGTTTTCGACCAAAAAAACGCGATTGCCCTCGCGGTTGAAAAACCTCGCGTTTGGCCTCGCGTTTGCCCTCGCGTTTGCCCTATTTCTGCCCGGCCTCGCGGCTTTCCTCACGGCAACGCTCAAGCAGTGCCTCCAGCGCGCGGTCGGGCATGCCGCTTTCGCGCAGCGCATGGACGGTGCGGGTGACATAGTCGAGCGTGGTGCCGTAGCGGCCGCACGCGCAGCCGAGCACGGCTTTGACGACCTCGTCGCGCAGCTTGCCGGTGTAGCTCGGCACGTCGCGGCGCATCACGAACGCGAGCGCGTCGACGCGCCGGCCGTCGGCGAGCACGCAGGGCAGCCAAGCGGGGCGGTACGAACCCATCGGCATTTCACGGCGCCACAACGCTTCCAGATGCGGCATCGCACCCTCCGCGGCGAGGCGGAAGGCGATGCCGGAGCACGAGCCGCCGCGATCGAGCGCGAGTACGAGGCCCGGCTGCTCGGGCGTGCCGCGATTCACGCGCGACCATAGATATAGCCCGCGGTGATAGCCGTGCACTTTCGAACGGGCGGCTTCGACGGTGGGCAGGCCGGGATTCCAGATCAGCGATCCATAGCCGAACAGCCACAGATCGCTTTTGCGGTCCCAGTCGCGCAAGGTGCATTCAAGCGACGCGCGCAACTCCTCGTCCGTCAGCAGCCGCGATTCGCCGAGCGCGGGCGGATAGTCCGTGTAGCGCGTGTTGCGCGTATCGGCTTCAGGGGAGGACGTGCTCACTGTGGTTTCTGACGGAGATGGTAAAGACGTTGGGAAAGATTATTGGTAAGGATCCGGGAAACCGAGCTTGCCGAGGATTTCGGTTTCGATCGCTTCCATCTCCTCGGCTTCTTCCTCGACCTCGTGGTCGTAGCCTTGCGCGTGCAAGGTGCCGTGCACCAGTAGATGCGCGTAGTGCGCGAGCAGCGGCTTGCCCTGTTCGGCGGCTTCTTTTTCCACCACGGGGCAGCACAGGATCAGGTCGCCGGTCACCGGATCGTCTTCCGATTCGGCGTACGCGAACGTCAGCACGTTGGTCGAATAGTCTTTGCCCCGGTAGGTGCGGTTAAGCAGGCGGCCTTCTTCGGCGTCGACGAAACGCACGGTCAGTTCGCCGTCTGCGAAGAGCGCCGCCTTGATCCAGCCGGCCACGGTGGCGCGCGGCAGCAGCGCCTTGTGTTCCGGCCAGGCCTTGGCGGCGGGGAATTGCAGATTCAACGTCAGTTTCGGGGCGCGGCTCATGCGGTGTCGACTTGTTGCTTGGGTTGCTGCGGCATATTCAGTGCGATTTGGCGCTAATTCGCGCCGCAAATCAGCGCCGGAAATTAGCGTGAATCCGCCGGACTGGCGGTTTTCTGCGAATGCGCATCGTACGCCTCCACAATTCGCGCGACCAGCGGATGCCGCACCACGTCGGCGCTCGTGAAGCGCGTGAGCGCAATGCCGCGCACGTCCGCCAGCACCTGCTGTGCCTCGATCAGCCCGCTTCTCGCGCCGCGCGGCAAGTCGACCTGGGTCGTGTCGCCGGTGACCACGGCCTTCGAGCCGAAGCCGATCCGCGTGAGGAACATCTTCATCTGTTCGGGCGTGGTGTTCTGCGCCTCGTCGAGGATGATGAACGCGTGATTCAACGTGCGGCCGCGCATGTACGCGAGCGGCGCAATTTCGATCATTTGCCGCTCGAACATCTTGGCGGTCTTGTCGAAGCCAAGCAGGTCGTACAGCGCGTCGTACAGCGGACGCAGATACGGATCGACCTTTTGCGCCAGATCGCCCGGCAGGAAGCCGAGGCGTTCGCCCGCTTCGACGGCCGGACGCGTCAGCACGATGCGTTTGACCTGGTCACGCTCCAGCGCGTCCACCGCGCAAGCCACGGCGAGATACGTCTTGCCCGTCCCCGCCGGGCCGACGCCGAACGTCACATCGTGCGAAATGATCTGCTTCAGATACTCGCGTTGCGCCGGTGTGCGGCCGCGCAGGTCGGCGCGCCGCGTGTACAGCTTCGGGCCGAGTTCTTCGAGGTCGTCTTCGCCGGCGTCGGCGGGTTGATCGAACGGATGATCCGGGTTGCCGGGGAAACGCGCGTCTGCCGCGTCCGCGCCGTGGCCGTTGCCGTTCGCACGATGGCGCGCCGGGTGGCGCACTTCGACGAGCGCGAGCTGGATGTCGTCGACCGACAGCGGCTCGCGCGCGTTGTTGTAGAAGTTTTCAAGCGCGGTGAGCGCGAGTTTCGCGCCGCGCCCGCGAATCGTGATGCGGTGGCCACGGCGTTGCAGCGTCACGTCGAGCGCCTGCTCGATCTGCCGCAGATTCTCGTCGAGCGGTCCGCAGAGGTTGGCGAGCCGCGCGTTGTCGTCGCGCGGTGCGGTGAATTCCAGATGCTGCTGAGTGGTCTTCAAGGCGGTGGATCGATCCTGTCGGGTTCGTGACGCCGGGCGGGCGTAGCTCAATGAGTGGTCGCGTGTGCGTCGTCGTGCACCAGCACGAGCTCGCCACGTAACGAATGTGGGTACGCATGGACGATTTTCACGTCCACCATCTGGCCGATCAGCCGCGCGTGCGATGCGACAGGCGCCGGGAAATTCACCACGCGGTTGTTCTCGGTGCGGCCTGCGAGTTCGTTCGGGTCCTTGCGTGCCGGGCGCTCGACCAGAATCCGCTCGACCTTGCCGACCATCGAGTCGCTGATGCGCTGCACGTTTTCTTCGATCGTAGCCTGCAGATGTTGCAGACGCTTGAGCTTCACTTCCCGCGGTGTGTCGTCGTGCAGATTCGCGGCTGGCGTGCCCGGACGTGGGCTGTAGATGAACGAGAAGCTGGTGTCGTACTTCATCTCGTGAATCAACGCCATCATCTTGTCGAAGTCTTCTTCCGTCTCGCCGGGGAAGCCGACGATCATGTCGGTCGACAAAGACAGGTCAGGACGGATCGCGCGCAGCTTGCGGATCACCGACTTGTATTCGAGCACCGTGTAGCCACGCTTCATCGCCATCAGGATGCGGTCGGAGCCGTGCTGCACCGGCAGGTGCAGATGGCTGACGAGCTTCGGCACCTTGGCGTAGGTGTCGATCAGGCGCTGCGTGAATTCCTTCGGATGCGACGTGGTGTAGCGAATCCGTTCGATGCCTGGAATATCGGCGACGTATTCGATCAGCTGTGCGAAATCGACGATTTCCGACGAACCGAGCGTGATGCCGGCGCGGTAAGCATTCACGTTCTGGCCGAGCAGCGTGACTTCGCGCACGCCCTGGTCGGCAAGGCCGGCGATTTCGGTCAGCACGTCGTCCAGCGGACGCGACACTTCTTCGCCGCGCGTGTACGGCACGACGCAGTAGCTGCAGTACTTGCTGCAGCCTTCCATGATCGACACGAACGCGCTCGGACCGTCGACGCGCGCCGGTGGCAGGTGATCGAACTTTTCGATTTCCGGGAACGAGATGTCGACCTGGGCGCGGCCGCTTTCGCGGCGCTTGTCGATCATTTGCGGCAGACGGTGCAGGGTTTGCGGACCGAATACCAGATCGACATACGGCGCGCGCGCCACGATCGACGCGCCTTCCTGGCTCGCCACGCAGCCGCCGACGCCGATGATCAGATTCGGATTCGCTTCCTTCAGCTCGCGCACGCGGCCGAGGTCGGAGAAGACCTTTTCCTGGGCTTTTTCGCGCACCGAGCAGGTGTTGAACAGAATGACGTCCGCGTCTTCCGGCGTGTCGGTCTTGACGAGCCCTTCAGCCGCACCGAGTACGTCGACCATTTTGTCGGAGTCGTACTCGTTCATCTGGCAGCCAAAGGTCTTTACATAAACTTTCTTGGTCATCGATTTTCGCCGGTCGCAGTGGTTAACCTGGGGGCGTCGTTTAAAAGGTGAAGAGGGGTCGAACGTACCGGTAGCGTGTGGACGGGCCACGGGGGGGCGGTTGGGCTTGCTTGAGTCCGCCAGGGCCGATTTCGGTCCGCTTTCAATGCACGTTCGCAGCGTAACTAAACATTATAGCCCCTCATCGGATGCGGTTTCTGCCGCGGCCCTTGGCTGCAGCCGCTCCCGAATGGCACCTTGAAGTGCTGCACCGAGGTTATCCATCGCGATATTTCAAAAATATTTGAAAATGCTTCAAATGCTACGCCAATTATCAAATCGACCCGTTCCGCTCACAATGCACTCCTCGTAAACCCTTTGTGCTCCGTGCAGCCCCGCCATGCAACTCGATCACGCAACGATCGTCACCGCTGACCTCGAGACCGCGCGTCGTTTTTTCGTCGACGTCGCCGGACTGACGCAAGGCAAGCGTCCGCCGTTTTCGATCGACGGCTACTGGCTGTGTGCAAGCGGCCGCCCGGCGATTCATCTGATTGACGCGACGGTGCCTGCACAGACGGGAAGGGCTGCGCCACGCATCGACCATATCGCCTTCCGGCTGGAGAGCGCCGACGAATGGCAGGCGTTCTTGCACCGCCTGCACGCGGCGGACATGCCTTACCAGCTCGCCGAAGTGCCCCAGATAGGTCCGCAGCAAGCCGAATTGCAACTGTTCGTCGCGCTCGCGCCGGGAGTGGTCATCGAATTCGTGACGGCGCTGCGTCACGTTCACCGTAGCTAACACGTTTAACTTTAGAACCTGGAGTAGAAAAATGCCCATTCCATTACTGGCGCTAGCGATCAGCGCTTTCGCGATCGGCACGACCGAGTTCGTGATCATGGGCTTGCTGCCCGAGGTTGCGCGCGATCTGGCCGTGTCGATTCCGTCGGCCGGTTTGCTGGTGAGCGGCTATGCGCTTGGTGTCGCGGTCGGTGCGCCGCTGCTCGCGGTGGTCACCAGCAAGATGCCGCGCAAGCTCGCGTTGCAGTTGCTGATGGGGCTGTTCATCGTCGGCAATACGCTGTGCGCGATCGCGTCCAGCTATTCCGTGCTGATGGTCGCGCGCGTGGTGACGTCGTTCGCGCATGGGTCGTTCTTTGGCATTGGCGCGGTAGTGGCCGCTTCGCTCGTGCCGGCTGAAAAGCGGGCGAGCGCCATTGCGCTGATGTTCACCGGCTTGACGCTCGCAAATGTGCTCGGCGTGCCGTTCGGCACTTTCGTCGGCCAGGAGGTCGGCTGGCGTGCGGCGTTCTGGATCGTCAGCGCGTTTGGGGTGCTGTCGCTGGCGGGCGTGTCGTTGCTGGTGCCAAATCGTCACGATTCCGGCCCGGTCGGTTTGGGCCATGAGGTGCGCGTGCTGAAAGACCCGCAAGTCTGGACCGCGCTCGCGATGACGGTGCTCGGCTTTGGCGGCGTGTTCGTCGTGTTCACCTATATCGCGCCGATTCTCGAGCAGGTCAGCGGCTTCTCGCCGCGTGGCGTGACGCTGATTCTGGTGCTGTTCGGTATGGGCCTCACTATCGGCAATACCGTGGGCGGCAAGCTCGCGGACCGCGCGCTGATGCCTTCGTTGATGGGCATTCTGGTGGCGCTTGCGGTCGTGATGGCGATCTTCGCGCGCACCAGTCATTCGCAGGTGGCCGCGGCGATTACCATTTTCGTGTGGGGCATTGCTGCGTTCGCCACGGTGCCTCCGTTGCAGATGCGCGTGGTCGAGAAGGCCGCTGCGGCGCCGAATCTGGCTTCGACGCTGAACATCGGTGCGTTCAACATGGGCAACGCGGCCGGCGCGTGGCTCGGCGGTCTGGTAATCAATCACGGCCATTCGCTCGATACGTTGCCGTGGGTCGCGGCGGCGGTCAGCGTGGCGGCATTGCTGCTCACGTGGTTCGCGGCGCGGATGGATGCGCCGGCATCGGCAGTCGCGCAGCGCGCGTGAGTGTCGGTGCGGCGCATCCGATATCCCGAGATGTGCTTGAGTGTGTGTACGTGCTTGAGCGCATCTGAGGCTGGACACGTCCATTTGAATAATTCGCACAAGCTTTGCGAGAATCGTCATCCGCAATGCTGATAACAGTGTGAAGATAACTTCGTTGGGCGTGGCAGGGCGCGATGCTATCTTGCTTCCACTAACCGCTTGCCCGCCGTCCGGCGGCGCTTCTGGAGGCAATCATGCATTCCCCGCTGGCACTGGTTCGCGATCCCGCGGCTGATATCGATGCATCGCCGCGTGCCGCTGAACCCTTCGATGCTCTTGAACATCTGGTCGGCGTGAATCTCGCCCGTTTGCGCGCCGAGCGCCAACTTTCGCTCGACGCCTTGGCCCGTGCTTCGGGCGTTTCGCGGGCGATGCTCGCGCAGATCGAGTCAGCGCGCAGCGTGCCGTCGATCAAGGTGCTGTGCAAGGTGGCATCGGCGTTGAAGGTCTCGGTGGCCGCGTTCTTGCGGCGTCATGCGATCAACGGCTTCGAGCATTTGCCGGCGGAGCGTTCGTCGCGGCTCGTCAGTTCGAATGGGCGCTTTTCAGCCCGGCCGCTGTATCCGGATGCCGAGCCGACCGCCGCCGAGTTCCACGAGCTGCGTATCGCGCCGCTGCATACCGAGGCCGGTACGCGCCGCGCGCCGGGCACCACGGTGAATCTGGTGGTGAGCGAAGGCACGCTGGAAGTCAGCGTGCACGACCAGCGCCAATTGCTGGCAACCGGCGACGCGATCGTGTTCGACGCCGACCAGCCGCACAGCTTGCGCAATCCCGGTGACACCGAAGCACGCGCGTTTCGCGTGACGCTGAAGGCGGAAACGCCGCCGCGCTGGGACGTGCCTGCGCCGCATGATTTGACGCGCCAGGCAGCGCCGGTTTGACGAATGAGGTTTTTCAGGCGGATGTGCTGTGAGGATCGGCTGTGAAGCAATGTCCGTCTAATCAGTGGGGTTGCGCTGCAGGTTTCGCGCGACTGTTGTATTCTTTGCCAGCCGGTCGATCCGGCAATCAGTGCGTCTTCAGGGCGGGGCGAAATTCCCCACCGGCGGTATGCCGGCAGCGCGAAAGCGTGAGCCGGTGAGCCCGCGAGCGCCCGCGTCGTCAATGTGTTTGGAACTGTGCAACTACGTTGCATGGGACCAGAGTAAGTGCTTTGCATGGGACCAGAGTAAGCGCTAAAGCGCTAACTCTGATCGGCAGCTAAAGCGCTAACTCTGGTCGACAGCACTTGCATGGGACCAGAGTAAGAGCTTTGCATGGGATCAGAGTAAGCGCTAAAGCGCTAACTCTGATCGACAGCTAAAGCGCTAACTCTGGTCGACACGGGGTCAGCAGATCTGGTGAGAAGCCAGAGCCGACGGTTAGAGTCCGGACGGAAGAAGATGTGCAGATAGTCATGTTCGTTTCCGTGGCGCCGCTAGAGGCTGGAGCGGTGCACGAGCGCCGCTTTGCGCGGCGTTCAACGGCGCGTCTTTGTCTATTTGCAATGCCCTGAAACGTTTCTCGCCCAACTTTTGCGATGAGCGTTTCAACTATGTCTTTTGCAACTTTTCCTGCACCGTCGACGATTGCGGACGATGCATTCCTCGATCTTCCCCTGCTCGCCACCGAGCCCGTTCCGCCACGTATCGCCGCCGCCTTGCAAGCCATGCGCGATGGCCGCGCAGTCGTCCTGCAAGACGATCACGACCGCGAGAACGAAGCCGATCTGATCGTTTCCGCCGAGCGTCTTTCCGTCGAAACCATGGCCTTGCTGATCCGCGAATGCAGCGGCATCGTCTGCCTGTGCCTGCCCGACGACAAAATCCGCGCACTCGAACTGCCGCCGATGGCCGTCAATAACGAAAGCCGTCATGGCACCGCATTCACGGTCTCGATCGAAGCTCGCGATGGCGTGACCACCGGCGTGTCCGCACTCGATCGCGTGACGACAATCCGCGCAGCCATCAGCGATACGGCGAAGCCTGCCGATATCGTGCGTCCGGGCCACGTGTTCCCGCTGCGTGCGCAGCCGGGCGGCGTGCTGGCACGTCGCGGCCACACCGAAGGCACGGTCGATCTGGCGATTCTCGCGGGTCTGAAGCCGGCCGGCGTGCTGTGCGAGCTGATGAACGCGGACGGCACGATGACGCGCGGCGCGGATGTGGAGCGCTTCGCTCAACAACACAATCTGCCGATGCTGACGATCGCCGAGCTGGTGGAATTCCGCCAGGCGCTGGCGACGGCGCGCGAATGCGTGGCCGATGAGGCTTGATGCGTTAAGGGTGTGCCGCGTGCGGCGAGGTGATCCGGTTGGCGATTGATCGCGAACGCTTTGTCGCGCTGGACGACGGCGCCGATCAGCGCGAACTCGACGCACTCTCGCGCGCGTTTGAAAAAAACAAAACCCCACCTCGGAAAAGACGTGGGGTTAGTCAGCGGTCTGAAGCCTGAAGCCTGAAGCCTGAAGCCGGCTATTGCAGCCGGCTTTTCTCTTCTCTCACCCGTTAAGACTGCACGTCGCCAAACTCCCCCCGCACGCCGGCTTCGACCAGCGCGGGCAGCTCATCCATATGCTTCATGATGCGTGTCATACCCATCTTGCGCAGCGCATCCGCGTAACCGTCAGGGATATGGCTCGCACCGACGAAGGCAATCGTCTTCATGCCCGCCGCACGCGCGGCATTCAAACCGGCCACGCTATCTTCCACGACGACGCATCGCGCCGGTTCCACACCGAGCGCTTTCGCAGCGAACAGATACACATCCGGAAAAGGCTTCGGGCGCGCCACCTGTTCGGCGCTGAAAATCCGCTCGCCAAAAATCTGCTGCAAACCCGCGCGCCGCACTGAAGCATTCACGCGCGCCATCCGGCTGTTCGACACGACCGCGGCCGGCAGCGTCACGCGTTGCAATGCGTCGCGCACGCCGTTGATCGGGCTCAGCGATGCCGCGAGCGCGAGCTCGACGTTGTGTTCGATCGTATTGAAGAAATCAGCCGGCAGCGTGATGTCGAACGACTTCTCGATACCTTCGAGAAAGCGCGAGGTCTGCTGGCCGAACGCCGTTTTGACAACGGGTTCGAAGTCGAGGCCGGGGAAGGTGGCGGACAGCGTTTCGAGCATTACGCGGTCAGCGATGATTTCGCTGTCGACGAGCACGCCGTCGCAGTCACAGATGAGGTGGTCGATCATGCTTTAAAGCGGAAAGCGAGAGGCGCGCGGGCAAGACAATGGCAAGCTCTTACGCGGAGATTGAAAGCGTCATGATACGTGCTTTGGCGCCACGTGCGCGGCGCCATCGCTTTCCGTCGGCGCTTATTTGCGCCTTGAGCGTGCGCGTAGTGCGGCTCGTGCGCGCGCTATATGCACCCTATATGTGCCCTGTGTGCGCTGCAGGATCAGTGCGCGTGCAAATACAGATACAGCCCCGTTGCCAGCGCGCCGCCAAGCAGCGGGCCGCACACCGGAATCCATGAATAATGCCAATCGCTGTCGCGCTTGCCCGGAATCGGCAGCAGCGCGTGCATCAGACGCGGCGACAGGTCGCGCGCCGGGCTCATCGCGTAACCGGTCGGGCCACCGAGCGAAATACCGATGCCGAGCACCAGCAGGCCGACCGGCAATGCGTCGAGCGCGCCCAGGCCGACTTGCGGCGAAGCCAGGTACAGCACGCCGAGAATCAGCACGAACGTCGCGATCATTTCGGTGAGCAGGTTATGCGGCACGCTGCGAATCGCGGGCGACGTGCAGAACACGCCGAGCTTCACGTCGGCATCGCCTTCTTTCGCGAAGTGTTGACGATACGCGATCCACACGAACAGCGCGCCCGCCATGCCGCCGAGCATCTGCGCCGCGATGTAGCCCGGCGCTTTGGCCCATGCGAATTTGCCGGCCAGCGCGAGGCTGATCGTCACGACAGGATTCAGGTGCGCGCCGCTGTACGATGCCGTGACGTACACGGCGATGAACACGGCCATCGCCCAGCCCATCACGATCACGATCAGGTCCGCACCTTTGCCTTTGGTGCGGGCGAGCAGCACGTTGGCGACTGCGCCGTTGCCGAGCAGCACCAGGAGCGCGGTGCCGATGAATTCCGCAATGTAAGGAGACATGGTTTGTTATCCGAAATATAGTTGTTAGGGAAGCCGCGGGATAAGCGGCTTCGTTATGTCGAAAGGTATTGTGTGAAAGCTGGGATCAGGGCGTGTCGGCCCAGGCCTTCGCGGCGCGAATCGCGCGCTTCCAGCCGTCGAGGCATTCCTTGACGTCGGCGTGCGGCAGGGCAGGCGTGAAACGGCGATCGAGCGCCCATTGGCTCTTCAGTTCGTTCACGTCTTTCCAGTAGCCGACCGCGAGACCGGCCAGATATGCCGCGCCCAATGCGGTCGTCTCCGATACCTTCGGCCGTACTGCGTCGACGCCGAGAATGTCCGCCTGGAACTGCATCAGCAGATTGTTCGCGCAGGCGCCGCCGTCCACGCGCAATTCGCCGATGCGAATGCCGGAATCGGCTTCCATCGCTTTGAGCACGTCGAGCGATTGATAGGCGATCGAGTCGAGCGCGGCGCGGGCGATATGCGCCGCGCTCGTGCCGCGCGTCACGCCGAACAGCGTGCCGCGCGCACGGGCGTTCCAGTGCGGCGCGCCGAGGCCGGCAAACGCGGGCACCAGATACACGCCGTCGCTATGCGCCACGCTGCGCGCCATCGTTTCGATTTCCGCGGCGTTCTTGATGATGCCGAGGCCGTCGCGCAGCCATTGCACCACCGCGCCGCCGATGAAGATACTGCCTTCGAGCGCGTAATTGATCTGATCGCCGATTTGCCAGGCGATCGTGGTGACGAGATTGTTCTTCGATTCGATCGGCTTTTCACCGGTGTTCATCACGAGGAAGCAGCCGGTACCGTAGGTGTTCTTCACGATGCCCGACTCCGTGCACATCTGGCCGAACAGGGCCGCGTGCTGGTCGCCGGCGATGCCCGCGAGCGGAATCCTGGAAGCGAACACGGTGGTCTTGGTCGGCCCGTACACTTCCGAGGACGCACGCACTTCCGGCAGCATGTTGCGCGGAATGTCGAGCGCTTCGAGCAGTTCGTCGTCCCACTTCAGCGTGTGGATGTTGAACAGCATCGTGCGCGACGCGTTGGTCACGTCGGTGACGTGCAGGCCGCCCTTGGTGAAATTCCACACCAGCCAGCTATCCACGGTGCCGAAGGCGAGGCGGCCTTGCCTGGCCTTTTCGCGTGCGCCTTCGACGTTGTCGAGAATCCAGCGGATTTTGGTCGCGGAGAAGTACGAATCGATCGGCAGGCCGGTTTTGGCGCGGACTTTTTCTTCGAGACCCTGCTCTTTGAGCTGATCGCAGAAGTCGGCGGTGCGGCGGTCTTGCCAGACGATCGCGTTATAGATCGGATGGCCGGTTTCGCGGTCCCACACGATGGTGGTCTCACGCTGATTGGTAATGCCGATCGCGGCGATCGAGGTGCCGTTCATGCCGGCCCGAGTGACGGCTTCTGCGGCGACGCCGGCCTGGGTCGACCAGATTTCCTGCGGATCGTGTTCGACCCAACCCGGACGCGGATAGATTTGCTGGAATTCTTTCTGTGCGGTCGACACGATGTTGCCGAGCCGGTCGAACAGCATCGCGCGGGAGCTGGTGGTGCCTTGGTCAAGCGCGAGGATGTACTGATCCTGCATTGTCTCTTCTCCATGCGTTTTATGAATCGCCGGATTGCTGACCGGCGACGGGAACGGCTTGTTGTTTTAAGCGGGCTGCAACAGTTTGAGGTGGTGCGTCCCGGCTTTGTCAGTAGCCGGGGGGGTGAAAATCGATTCGGTTCATGCGGGTTTATCCACGGAGCCGGGCCGCGTTGCTATAGCCTCGTTAAGCGGTCTGGCTAGGTGGCGTAACTAAATGGCCTGGCTAAATGGCCTGACTGAGTGGACCAACCAAGTGCCTTAACTAGGCTAGGCGCTCTGTCGGACCGGCTCGCGGGCAAACCACGCGTCAATCTCGTGTGTGATCGAATCGAGCGTGCCCGGTTCGACGTGCAGGCCGAGTTTCGAGCGGCGCCACAGCACGTCCTGCGCGCTGCGCGCCCATTCGGTGTCGCGCAGATAGGTGAGTTCGGCTTCATAGAGACCTGGCGCGAAAGCGCGGCCGAGGTCGGCCACCGAGCGCGCATTGCCAATGACGTCCTTCACGCGCGTGCCGTACGCACGAGCGAGGCGGTGAGCCAGATCGGCGGGCAGCCACGCGTTCTGCTGCCTGAAGCCGGTGAGGAAGCGCTCGAAATTGGCTTGCGGAATATCGCCGCCGGGCAACGGCGCACCGGCCGTCCACGAAGGCGTGCCCTTATCCAGCGCGTGTGCGAGTTTGCCGACGGCCTCTTCCGCCAGCTTGCGGAACGTCGTGATCTTGCCGCCGAACACAGACAGAAGCGGTGCTTCGCCCGCGGGCGCGTCGAGTTCGAGCGAGTAATCGCGCGTGACCGCCGACGGGTTGTCCGCGCCTTCTTCCTCGAGCAGCGGACGTACGCCCGAGTAGGTCCAGCGCACGTCCTGCGGCGAGATTTTCTGCTTGAAGTAGCGGTTGATCGAGTCGCACAGGTACTGGATTTCGTCGGCGTCGATCGCTACTTGCGACGGATCGCCGCGATATTCGAGGTCGGTTGTGCCGATCAGCGTGTAATCGTGTTCGTACGGAATCGCAAAGATGATCCGCTTGTCCGGATTCTGGAAGATGTACGCGTGATCGTGTTCGAACAGGCGGCGCGTGACGATATGGCTGCCCTTCACGAGGCGCACGCTGTGCGTCGCCTCGCGGCCAAGCGCGCCATGCAGCAGTTCGCCGACCCACGGACCGGCCGCGTTTGCGATCGAGGCAGCGCGCACGTCGAGGATCGTGCCGTCCGCGCGCTTGAGTTGCGCGCGCCATTCGCCGCCGGCGCGCACCGCGCTCAGCAGTTTGGTGCGCGTGAGAATCGTTGCGCCGCGTTCCTGCGCATCCAGCGCGTTCAGCACGACCAGACGCGCGTCATTCACCCAACCGTCCGAATACACGAAACCGCGCTTGATCGAGTCGATCAGCGGTGCGCCGGCAGGATGGTTGCGCATGACGATGCCGCGCGAACCGGGCAGGAGTTCGCGTCTGGCGAGGTGATCGTAAAGGAACAGGCCGGCGCGAATCATCCAGGCCGGGCGCAGATCGGGCATGTGCGGCATCACGAAGCGCAGCGGCCACATGATGTGAGGCGCCGCGCGCAGCAGCGTCTCGCGCTCCTGGAGGGCCTTGCGCACCAGCCTGAACTCGCGGTACTCGAGGTAGCGCAGGCCGCCGTGAATCAGCTTGGTGCTGGCCGACGACGTATGGGCCGCCAGATCGTCCTGTTCGCAGAGCAGCACCGACAGGCCGCGGCCCGCCGCATCGCGTGCGATGCCTGCGCCGTTGATCCCGCCGCCCACGACGAGCAAATCGTATCTCGAGCCTTGCGTCACCTGCTGTGTCCCCTGCGTTGTATCCGGAATGCTGTTTGGAAAGACTATCGAACCGATAGTGTTCGTTTGCGAACTTTAATGAACATATTCGAAAAAGTAAAGTTCGGTTTTCGTAGGCGCCCCTCTAGTGGTTGGCTAAGGTGGTGGCGTAACGCGCGGCCACGGACGATACTCTCGGCAGCAGCCATTGCGAGGTGAATTCATGCGTGGACTTTGGATGATCGGCGCCGCTGCGGTCCTGACGGGATGCGTCAGCTCGCCGAGCTTGAACGGGACGATGGGTGCGCCCTCGTTCGCATCGTTGCAACAGATGTGCAATGCCCAGACAGTCGACTACGGCAACGACGCGCAAGGCGTCTACGCGACGCTGTTCGATGCGTACGTGGCGAACCGGCGCGGCAAGTTGCCGAAGGACGATTACTGCGCGTTCCAGGCGTCGCTTGCGCAGCGCTATACGAGCCAAGGGCTGAGTGCCGATCCGCAGGTGCGTAATCAATGGGTTGTGTTCTTCACCGACCAGCGGGCCAAGGCGTTGAGCTGGCGCGCGGCGGTCGACCCGACGTTGCGCGCGGGCTGAACTTCGCACCAGCTTTTCTCCACCCGGTCCTTCCCGCTGGCTATTCGCGTTGAGTGAGCTGGCGGGCTAACGCGGGGCTAACGCCGGGCTAGCCGCGCTGCGGCTGGGCGCCGCGCCACAACATCTTGCGAATCTGCGCGAACACGGCCTCGCGCGTCGGCGCCTTGCTCCCGGCGGGTTGTTGCGCTTGTGGCAAAGGCAGCTGATTGGCGAGCGCCAGCATAGTGAAGCCGTGCAGGCTTGCCCAGTAGGCGTAGCCGATCAATTGTGGATCGCCTTCCAGAATGCCCGCGGCAACGAGCTGCTCGAAGTGCGCCCCGAGCATGCTCCAGGCGCGGTGCGACGCAGCGCCGAGTGCCGGGTAGGCGCCTTCCTGCTGGGTCATATCGAACATCAGGCGGTAGGCATGCGGCTCGTCGAGTGCGAATGCCACGTAGGCGTCGCTGACGGCGGAGCGGTCGGTGGCGGGAGCCTGTTTCGCCGCCGCTTCGAGTCGCGCCGCGAAGCGGTTGAACGCCGCGGCGCGGACCATCGCCAGAATCTCGTCCTTGTCGCGGAAGTAGCGATAGGGCGTCATTGCGCTGCAACCCAGCTCCTTCGCCAGTTCGCGCATCGTCACGCCTTGCGCCCCGCGCGTGGCGAACGCGTTTTCGGCCACGCGCCGCATGGTTTCGCGGAATTGCTGGATGTCGTTGGCGGAGAGCGTTTTTGGCATGCGCGAAGGCTGAAGGTCCGTCGCGTCAATTTACTGTGTAAATGAATTGGGCACAACACAGTGGCCGTCGGTTACGCGGCAGCTTGGTTTGAGGCAAAAAGAATTTGCGGCAGCTTTACAAAGACGAGGCCGCGCGCGATGTCACCGCGGCGCAACCGCCGTCATGCTGCCGGTCGTCGGCTTCAGACTCTGACGTATTACTAGGAAAAACGTTTGATGGCCCGGAGTGCGCTGTCGCCGGTTTCGGTCACGCGCCATTGTTCGTCGCCCGATGCGAGCCGTTCGAGTTGCACAAGCTGGCGTTCCAGCAGGGCGTCGAGTTCTTCTCGCGCCATATCGACTTGAGTGGGGGCGTCCTTGACGAGCAACAACGTGGCGAATTCATGCGGACTCAGCATCGTTCTCTCCATGTCAAACTAACGCGGACGGCCTTGCTGGCGACTGGCCGAATGCCAGTGAAGTCCGCTAGAGGATCAGGCGGGAGGTGCGGCTATCACGACAGGTTCACGCTGCCGGCGCTCCGCGTAACGCGGAACGGACGCCGGGGAACTGGAGTGTAGTCAACCGCCGGGCAAACGCCAAAGGGACCCCAGTAAATATTCCCTTTGACAATTGGGACCCGCAGAGGCGGTTTGGAGCAGCGGCCAGATCCTTGATTTCACTCGAAGTTTCGCGTGCACTGCAACATGGCCGAAGACGCCTGGATTACTCGGCGATATACACCTGGCAATTGGCGGCAGCGAGCGTTTCGTTCATCTCGGCGGGCGGTGCGGCGTCGGTGAAAAGCGCGTCGATCTGGTCGAGATGACCTTGGCGGACGAGCGCCGGGCGGCCGAATTTGGAGTTGTCGGCGGCGAGAAACACCGTGCGCGCATGCTGGATGATCGCCTCGGCCACACGCACTTCGCGGGTGTCGAAATCGCGCAGCGTGCCGTCCGTTTCAATGCTCGACGTACCGATGATCGCGAAGTCCACCTTGAACTGCCGGATGAAGTCGATCGCCAGTTCGCCGACGATGCCCTTGTCCCATGGCCGCACGATGCCGCCTGTCACCAGCACCTCGCAATCCGGATAGCCGCTCATCATGCTGGCGACGTTCAGATTGTTGGTGATGACGCGCAGGCCGCGATGCCGGTTGAGCGCCCGCGCGACTTCCTCGGTGGTCGTGCCGAGGTTGATGAAGAGGGACGCCTGGTCGGGAATGTGAGTGGCCACTAGCGTCGCGATGCGCCGTTTCTCTTCGTGGAACATCCGCTGACGCGCTGTGTACGAAACGTTCTCGGAGCTGGTCGGCAGACTGGCGCCACCGTGATAGCGGCGCAGCAGGTTCATGTCGGCGAGCCAGTTGACGTCGCGGCGGATCGTCTGCGGGGTCACGTCGAAGTGCGCCGCGAGGTCGTCCACGGTCACGAAGCCGTCGCGTTGCACCCACTCCAGCAGTTCCTGTTGCCGGGCGTTGAGAGTCAGGCGGGGGTCTCGGGTCATGTGTCTCGGGTCGTGGGTTTTTATCGGCGCTGCCTGCTACCGGTGCAATATGCCGAGCCGGAAAACGGGTCATGCGTGAACGAGGGTGTGCGTATTGTAAGACCATCGAACGTCTTGCCTGCCAACTCGTGCGTCATGGTTCGGACTCAGGGCGACCCTGCAGCGGCCCATTCAGGTGATTTATGCATTTATTCATTTGATAAATGAATTTGTTTTTTGTGCCGGATCGCGCTGCAATCCAAGGCTCCGCGTTTTACCCGCGTGTTACTTGTTTCCCCATGGTTTCCGGCGTTCGAGAACGCGCCGGGCCGTGCTATCGAGAGTGTTCGACATGACTGGCTTCAACTGGCAAAACCCCTACCCGACGCCGCGTCTGCCTGTATTCGCGCGCAACATCGTTTCGACTTCGCATCCGCTCGCCGCGCAAGCCGGCCTGCGGATGTTGTGGAAAGGCGGCAATGCCGTCGACGCGGCGATCGCGGCGGCTGCCGCCATCACCGTGGTCGAGCCGGTGTCGTGCGGCCTTGGCGGCGACGCCTTCGCGCTGGTGTGGGACGGCAAGAAGCTGCATGGCCTGAATGCGTCGGGCGTCTCGCCGGCGGCGTGGAATGTCGATTACTTCAAGCGCAAATACGGCGAGGAAAATGGTCTCGCGAAGCAACCCAAGCGCGGTTGGGACGCGGTAACGGTGCCCGGCGTGATCGCGGGCTGGGAAGCATTGCATCAGAAATTCGGCTCGCTGCCGTTCGCCGATCTGATGGAGCCGGCGATCGAGATCGCCGAGCGTGGCCATGCGGTGGCGAGCATCGTGGCCTACAAGTGGGCGGCGGCCGTGCCTGAACTGAAGGACCTGCCGGGCTTCGCGCAAACCTTCATGCCGCGCGGCCGCGCGCCGGACGTCAGCGAACTGGTGCGCTTTCCCGGCCACGCGAAGACGCTGCGCAAGTTGGCAGAACAAGGTCCGCGTGCGTACTACGAAGGCGAGATCGCTGAACAGATCGCGGCGTTTGCGCGTGAAGGCGGCGGCGCGTTGACCCTCGACGATCTGCGCAACTACCGTGCGGATTGGGTCGAGCCGATCGGCAAGGATTATCGTGGCTACACCGTGCATGAAATTCCGCCGAACGGCCAGGGCATCGCGGCGCTGATCGCGCTGGGCATCCTCGAAAAGTTTGACGTGAGAGAACTCGCCGTCGACAACGTCGAGTCGCAGCATGTGCAGATCGAAGCCATGAAGCTGGCGTTCGCCGACGTCTACCGTTACGTTGCCGATCCGCGTTCGATGGAAGTCACGCCCGAACAGATGCTCGGCGACGCGTACCTCACGTCGCGCGCGAAGCTGATCGACCCCAGGCGCGCCATGCGGTTCGACTTCGGCATGCCGAAGGCCGGCGGCACGATCTACATGTCGGTGGCGGACGAGCGCGGCATGATGGTCAGCTTCATCCAGTCGAACTACATGGGCTTCGGCTCGGGCATCGTGGTGCCGGACAGCGGCATCGCGATGCAGAACCGCGGCTGCGGTTTCTCGATGGACCCGAAGTCGCCGAACGTGGTGGAAGGCGGCAAGCGGCCGTTCCACACGATCATCCCGTCGTTCCTGACGCAGCAGGTGGACGGCCGGCAGGAAGCGGTGATGAGCTTCGGCGTGATGGGCGGCGATATGCAGCCGCAAGGCCATTTGCAATCGATCGTGCGGATGCTCGACTACGGTCAGCAACCCCAGGCCGCCTGCGACGCGCCGCGCTGGAAGGTCAACCGCGATTTCACGATCGACATCGAATCGACGCTCGATCCGAAGACCGCCGCGGCGCTGCAGAAGCTGGGCCACACGATCAAGTCGGTCGACGATCCATACATGGATTTCGGCTCCGGCCAGTACATCTGGAAGCTCGACCGTAACGATCCGGAGCGCGGCTACGTGGCGGCGAGCGACAGCCGTCGCGACGGACTGGCAGCGGGGTTTTGAATGAACATCCCCGCGTCGCAACCCGCGACAGCTTCCGCCTATTCCACGCCCGCGCCGTAGCCCGCGACAGCTTCGCTCCATTCCACGCCTGACCGGCACCCTTTTCAAGTCAAAGCCAGCTCGCCGAGCTGGCTTTTTTTGCGCAGTGCGTGCACCGCATGTAACCAACCGAAGCATTCGATTACCGTGAAATTGGAACTGCGGCGGTCCGGCATGGTCTGTGCTGGGTTATCTGCAGAGTTGCTAAACACCGGCTAAGATGCAAGATACAAGGGGTTAACTCTAATTCAAAGCGTTGTATCTGACACGGCGGACCGTCCTTGCGATAGCGGGCGGTTTCGAGCGGGCTCCGCGAGTCGATACAGCTTTCGGAGCAAAGACACAATGCACACTGAGCTGAACCATGTGATGCCCTGGCGGATCGAGGATATCGACCTCACCCGCATAGATCGCCAGAAGGCAGCCGCAAACGAAGACCTGCTGCTTCTGTTGTGCGCCGCTTCGTTTATCGAAAGCGGCACTGATCTTTACACCAGCAATCTGAGCACCTTCTTCAACGGTGACCCCGAAGTCTCGGCTTGGCTCAACCAGGAATGGGAGCCGGAAGAGATGCAGCACGGCCGGGCTCTCAAGACGTATGTCGCCTACGTCTGGCCTGAGTTCGATTGGGACACTGCGTTCCGCAATTTCATGGAAGAGTATTCGCTGACCTGCTCGGTCGAAGACTTCGAAAAGACCCGCGCGCTCGAAATGGTTGCTCGCTGCGTGGTGGAGACGGGCACCGCAACGTTGTATCGAGCGATTGGCGAATGTTCTGACGAGCCGGTGCTCAAGCAGATCACCGACAACATTCGCACTGACGAAGTCCGTCACTACAAACACTTTTTCAGGTTCTTCAAGAAGTACAACAAGATCGAAGGCAATGGCCGTCTTGCGGTTCTCGGTGCGTTGATGCGCCGCGTGCTGGAAATCAAGAACGAAGACTCGGAGATCGCGCTGCGGCATGTCTTCGCGATTCGTTATCCGGAACGCGTGCACGATTCGGCCTATAACCGCGAACGCGCGGCCCGCATCAATGCGCTGGTGCGGCGCAATCTGTCGGCGGACATGTGCGTGAAGATGCTGCTCAAGCCGCTCGATCTGCCGGCCAAGATCCAGCCGGGCGTGCATTACCCGCTCGCCAAGATCACGCAACATGTGTTCTTTCGCTGAAGTTTTGCCGCGGAGTCCACGGCGTACAGATGAAAACGAATGGCCCGCTTGTGCGGGCCATTCGTTTTCCGAGGCATGATTGATCCTGGCGACCCTCGCAACCTGTTTCTGACCGGATCGATACGATGAGCGATTTTCCTTCACCCGAGCGTGCGCTCGAACAGAACGTGTTCGACGAATGGCCTGACGCCGTCCGCACGTTATTCGACGGTTCGTCGCTGGCGAGCAAGACGGGGTTCACCGCGTCGCTGCTCACTGTCGATGCGAACGGCCACGTGCGCACGTCGCTGCTCGGCGTCGGCGAGTTGTACGCGCCTGACTCGCGCTCGCTGTGCATAGCATTGTGGCCGCAGGCCCGGGCGGCGCGCGTGATCGCGCAAAACGGACGGGCCGCACTGACGTTCGTCTGCGAGGAGACGTTCTATCAGGTGCAGTTGCGCTGGACGCCGCTAGCGGGCGTGACAGGCGATGACAGCGGCCTCGTGTACCTGATCGGCTCGATCGACACAGGGGAGGCGCAGAGCGTGCGTTATGCGCGCCTGACAAGCGGCATTACGTTTGAGCTGGAAGCGGAAGGGGAGGCGGTGCTCGATCGATGGGAACGGCAGATCGAGCACCTGAAGCAG
This sequence comes from Paraburkholderia phytofirmans OLGA172, assembly GCF_001634365.1. NCBI lineage: Bacteria > Pseudomonadati > Pseudomonadota > Betaproteobacteria > Burkholderiales > Burkholderiaceae > Paraburkholderia > Paraburkholderia phytofirmans. The sequence continues at coordinate 3,945,753 of NZ_CP014578.1, read as the reverse complement.
GCTGCCGCTGCGGCTAGCCATTAGTCTGGGACTACGGCCAGCGAGCAGGCAGCGCTTAACGCTTAACGGCCGCGCTGGCCGCTGCGCGTCGGCTGGCCGCCACGCGGCGCGTCGTTGCGCGTCTTCGCGCCGCCCAGCAAGGCCCCCGGATTGCCGCCTTGCGGCTTTGCACCCTGCGGCTTGCGCGGCGCATGCTGCGCGGCGCTGCCTTCGTGCGCCGCTGCACGCGGCTGACCGTCATGACGCTGGCCGTCGCGGCGCGGCTGGCCGCCGTTGCCGGCCGGTTTTGCACCTTGCGGCTTCGGCTGCTGCTGACCATTCGCCGGACGCTGACCCGAACGCTGCGCCGGCTTTGCAGACGACGCCCCATCGCGGCGGCCGCCGTCACGCTGGCCACCCTCGCGCTTCGGCGCACCCTGGCTTTGGCGCGGCTGACGATTGCCACCGCCGCCACCACCCTGGCCACGGCGCAGAATCGGTTCCGGCTTCGCAGTCGGATCCGGCTCGAAACCGGCGATCACTTCCTGCGGCACCTGACGCTTGATCAGCTTCTCGATGTCCTTCAGCAGTTGCAGTTCGTCGACGCACACCAGCGAAATCGCTTCGCCCGATGCGCCTGCACGACCGGTGCGGCCGATGCGGTGCACGTAATCTTCCGGCACGTTCGGCAAATCGTAGTTGACCACGTGCGGCAGCTGATCGATATCGATGCCGCGTGCGGCGATGTCGGTCGCGACCAGCACTTGCAGCGTGGCGTCCTTGAACTCGGCGAGCGCACGGGTACGGGCCGACTGGCTCTTGTTGCCGTGAATCGCCAGTGCGCTGATGCCGTCTTTCGTCAGCTGTTCGGCAAGGCGGTTCGCGCCGTGCTTCGTGCGCGTGAACACCAGTACCTGGAACCAGTTGTGTTGCTTGATGAGGTGCGTGAGCAGCTCACGCTTCTTATCGCGGTCAACCGGGTGAATCTTTTGCGCGACCAGTTCAGCCGTCGTGTTGCGGCGGGCGACTTCGATCAGCGCCGGCGAGTCGAGCAGGTTGTCGGCGAGCGTCTTGATCTCGTCGGAGAAGGTGGCCGAGAACAGCAGGTTCTGACGCTTCGGCGGCAACTTCGCGAGCACGCGCTTGATGTCGTGGATGAAGCCCATGTCGAGCATGCGGTCGGCTTCGTCCAGCACGAGAATCTCGAGATGCGACAGGTCGATGGTCTTCTGCTGCATGTGGTCGAGCAAACGGCCCGGCGTTGCGACGACGATGTCCACGCCGCTGCGCAGCGCGCCGATCTGCGGATTGATGCCGACGCCGCCGAACATCACGGTCGACTTCAGCTTCAGATACTTGCCGTAGGCGCGCACGCTTTCTTCGACCTGGGCGGCCAGCTCGCGCGTCGGCGTGAGGATCAGCGCGCGCACGACGCGCTTGCCCGACGCCGTGGTGACAGCGGGCATGGTGTTCAGACGCTGCAGGATCGGTAGCGTGAAGCCGGCGGTCTTGCCGGTGCCAGTCTGCGCGCCGGCCAGCAGGTCGCCGCCGTTGAGCACGGCGGGGATCGCTTGCGTCTGGATCGGAGTCGGGGTGGTGTAGCCGAGTTCGTGTACGGCGCGGACCAACGGTTCGGACAAGCCGAGGGAATCAAAAGACATAAATGCTCTTTGCAATGCAGTTTCGCGGACGGCGCCAGGCGGCACCAATTGGGTCCAAAGCGGGCCCAGGCGGGTACAAGCTGGTACAAGCACGGCATGAACACACCCGCATGGCGCATTCGAGGCCAAAGCCCAGTTCCGTTCGCAGAGAAATCGGCGGCACGCTCAAATGCGTGCCGAATGCTTCAACGCGCTATGCAGACACGTTGACTGGCCTTAAGTTGCATTTCGCCGCCGTGGGATGTCACGCGACGTAGCGCGCAACACTGACGAATTGACACAGACTGCCCGCCAGTACGAACAGGTGCCAGATACCATGTCCGTGCCGGATGCGCTCGTCGTTGATGAAGAAGTAGATACCGGCGCTGTAGATGATCCCGCCGGCCACGAGCCAGGCGGTACCCGCTGCTGGTAAAGCTTGAACCAGCGGGCGGACGGCAACGAGCGCGAGCCATCCCATCAATACATACAGCACCATCGAAACGCTGCGGGTGCGTCGCCCGAGCGTCAGTTCCTGCACGATGCCGAGAGCGGCGAGCCCCCAGCTTACGCCGAATAGCGACCAGCCCCACGGTCCGCGCAAAGTGACAAGCGCGAACGGGGTGTAGCTGCCGGCGATCAACAGGTAGATCGCCGAATGGTCGCATTTTTGCAGAACCGCTTTGACACGCGGGTTGCGCACGCTGTGGTAAAGCGTCGAGATAGCATACAGCACGAACAGCATCGCGCCGTAGACACTGAAACTCACCACCTTGTACGCGTCGCCGTCGAGCGCGCCCATTGTCACGAGCGTAGCCAGCCCCGCCACCGACAGCACGGCGCCGACGAGGTGGGTAATGCTGTTGAAACGCTCGCCGACATGCACGGCTCTTTCCTCCTGCGCGGTTTCATTAGGGTTTATACCACCCACATGATACCGGTCCTGAAAAAACGAAGGGCGCGGCCGCGTTATTTCGCAGGCCGCGCCCCAGGTGCGTCTGACGCTGCTTAGTCGAGCGGCGCCGAACGCAGATCGGACACTTGCTGCGGCGACACAGCCGTACCGTGGTTGCCCCAGGACATACGAATGTACGTCACGACGGCTGCCACTTCCGTGTTCGACAGTGCCTGGGCAAACGGCGGCATGCCGTACGGATGCGGATTGGAGTCGGTGCTCGGCGGGTAACCGCCGTTCAGCACCATACGGATCGGATTGACCGCCGACGGCATCTGGATCGACTGGTTGTTCGCCAGCGGCGGGAAGGACGGCGGCATGCCGAGGCCATTTTCCGCGTGACACTTCGCGCAGTTGTCAGCGTAGATCTTCTGACCTTGCTTCAACAGTTCGCCGCCGAACTTTTCCGAGGTTTCGAGCTGCAGCGGTTCCGGCGCTTCGCTCTTCTGCGGAATCGTCTTCAGGTACGTGGCCATTGCGTTGATGTCTTCGTCCGACATGTACTGCAGGCTGTTGTGAACCACTTCAGCCATCGGACCGAACACCGCGCCGCGGTTCGACACACCGGTCTTCAGCAGATCGGCGATATCTTTGGTTTCCCAGTCGCCGAGGCCGGCTTCCTTGTTCGACGTCAACGACGGCGCATACCAGTTTTGCAGCGGGATCAAGCCGCCGGCGAATGCCGCCGAGCTGACCGGGCCACCCATGGCGTTGATCGACGTGTGGCACATGCCGCAGTGGCCGAGGCCTTCGATCAGGTACGCGCCACGGTTCCATTCGACCGACTTGGTCGGATCAGCCTTGTACTCGCCTTCGCGGAAGAACAGCGTGCGCCAGCCGATCAGCATGTTGCGCTGATTGAACGGGAATTTCAGTTCGTGCGGGCGGCTCGGCACATTGACCGGCGTAACCGAGCGCAGGTACGCGTAGATCGCGTCCGAGTCGGCGCGCGTGACCTTCGTGTAGCTCGTGAACGGGAAGCCCGGGTACAGCAGGCTGCCGTCTTTCGAGCGGCCCGTGTGCATCGCGCGGTAGAAGTCGTCCTGCGTCCACTTGCCGATACCGTACTGGTCGTCAGGCGTGATGTTCGGCGTGAACATCGTGCCGAACGGCGTAGCCATCGGCAGGCCGCCGGCGAACTGCTTGCCGCCGCGCACCGTGTGGCAGGCGATACAGTCGCCGGCGCGGGCGAGGTACTCGCCCTTCTTGATCAGCGCGGCCTCGTCGGCGGGCGTTGCCGCCATAGCCGTGCCGTTATGCAGGTTGTCGCCGCCCGACCACAGGACGGGAACGAGTGCGGCTGCCGCAACGACCACGACTGCCGAGAGGGCGAACAAAGACTTGCGTTTCATTTGAGTGTCTCTCCCGGTGCCTTATTGCGGTTCGCTGCCGCAGGCAAGCGGAGTCTTCATCGAGCGGGCCGGAGCCGGCACGGGGTTTTGTGGGGCCGTTTGCGTGGAAAGCCATGCAGCGACGGCGTTCACATCGTCATCAGTCAGACGCGTGGCGATGGTGTGCATGCAATCCGGTGCGATGGCATGACGCGAGCCCGAACGCCATGCGCCCAACTGCGCGCTGATGTAATCAGCATGCAAACCGACCAGACCCGGGATAGCGGGTTCCATGCCGGTCAGCGCCTTGCCGTGGCAGGCCGCGCAAGCCGGAATCTGTTTCGATGCGTCGCCGTGCAGCACGATCTGCTCGCCGCGCGCAACGATGGCCGCCGACACGGTCGGCTTGGCCGGCGTGGGGTACGGCGGGCGTTGCTGCGAGAAGTACGTGGCGATTTGATGAAGGTAGTCGTCAGAAAGATACGTGACGAGGTAGTTCATCGGCGGGTACTTGCGGCGCCCCTCGCGGAAGTTCTGTAGCTGGTTGTACAGATAGTCGGCCGGCTTGCCCGCCAGACGCGGGAAGTAGTCGTTGTCGGTACCTTGGCCATGCGAGCCGTGACAGGCCGTACAGCCTTGCACGCGCGCTTCCATCGTATCGGGGGCCTTCGGTTGAGTCTGCGCTTTCGCAGCGCTATAGACACCCGCGGAGCCGATCAGCAGAAGGGCGAGCAACGGGCGGAAAATGCGTCTTGAAGACACGCGTAACTCCATCAAAATCGGGGACCTGACCGAACTTCGGGCGGCTCGGTGTGAAGGGCAGCCGGCGCTGCGACGACGCGGAATTCTATCATCGAAGGGTGATGGTGACTATTTGCCACATTAGAGAAGGTTCCGTGTGTCACAGCTATGCGACAGTTTGTCGCGCGCCGCCGCCTGGCAAGTGGGCCGGCCATCCCGATTTTGTCCGAGGAATCGCGGGCGCAAGTGCTGCTCTTGCAGGCTTGCATGACAAAGCGGGTTGAACCGACGCGCACGCCGACCATCGAAGCGTACACTTCCGGGCGCGCTGGCGTCTGTCCGATGCCCACGCCCCTGGCTCAATGTCCACCGTTCTATTTTCCATAAGCTATCGGCCTTACATGAAGCTATTCAATTTTTCCCGTCCGGCGCTGCGTGCGTTGACGTTCGGCGCCGCCGCGCTGGTCATGACGTCCACGGCGTTTGCGCATGCGCATCTGGTGTCGAGCGAGCCGGCGGCGAACGCCGAAGTGGCCGCCGTCACCGAAGTGACGATCCATTTCACTGAGCCGCTCGAGCCGGCTTTCAGCAAGCTTGAACTGAGCGACGCGAGCGGCAAGCCCGCCGCGCTGGCCGCGTCGCAAGTCGACAAAAGTGATGCAAAAGTGATGCATCTGGCGTTGCCGCAGTTGGCGGCCGGCCGCTACGGGGTGCACTGGACGGCGGTTGCCACGGACGGCCACCGTACGCAAGGCGACTTCGCGTTCATCGTCAAATGACCATGGACGGACTGTGGATCGGGCAGGTCGCCATGGCCGCGCTCATGAATGTCGCGTTCGCGTTTGCCGTCGGTTCGGCCTTGCTCGGCGCGTGGCTCGCTAAGGATGCGCAGGCCAAGATCAACCCTGCGCGGCCCGCCTGGCTGCGCGCGCAACGGTCGATGCTGACGGCTAGCGTCGTGCTGGTGCTCGCGGATCTCGGCTGGCTGCTGTATCAGGCGGCGTCGATGAGCGGCGTGGCGTTGCCGGCGGCTATCGGCGTGGTGCCGTCCGTATTGACGCAAACCCATGTCGGTTATGGCTGGAGCGTGGCGTTCGCCGGCGCGCTGGTGTTGCTGGGCACGGCCATGGCCGGTCATACGGGCATGCTGCGCAATGCGCTGCTGTGGCTCGCGGTGATCGCGATTGCGGCGGGCAAGGCGTCGCTCGGCCACGCGGCAGATGCCGGCCCGGTCTCGGCGGCGCTCGGCATGCAGACGCTGCACGTGCTGGTCACGGGCGTCTGGGGCGGCCTGGCGATGGCGGCGGGGCTCGCGGTATTGCCCGCGCTGGGCACGTCGACCGCTCGTGGGATGCTGATCCGCACGGCGACGCAGGTGTCGAACGTATCGCTGGTGGCGGTCGGGCTGGTATTGCTGACGGGCGTCTTCAATGCCGTGCGTGGTTCGGGCGGCTCGTTCGAAGCGATCGAGACGAGCACGTGGGGCCACGTGCTGACGCTGAAGCTTACGCTGATCGCACTCGCACTGGTGCTCGGCGGACTCAACCGTTTCTCGGCGCTGCCGCGCTTGCGCCGCACGGCCTCGACGATGGACGCGCATACCTTCGTCAACGTGCTGTATCTGGAAGCTCTGGCGATGATTGGCGTGTTCGTCGCAGCGGCCGTGTTGTCGCACAGCGTGCCGGCATTTGCCGCGTTGGGCTGAGAAAAAAGCGCCGCACAGTAAAAACGTGCGGCGCAACACACACGGTCGCCCGGCGGTCGCCGGCTGATCCGTTACTGCCCTCTAGGCCGCGAGCGCGTTGCGCGCCCGTTCCAGTGTCTCTTCCGGAAACATCTCCTGCTGCAGTTCGCCGTCGTTGCCGAACCACTGGCAGATCAGCCAGTTGCCCGGCGCAAACAGCACCGGCCCGGTCCAGGTGGCCGTCATTGGACGTCCGCCGGACTTGAGCGTCAGGACGTCGCCGGCGCAGTAGGCGGGTTTCGTGGGCCTCGCAGGTTTCTTTCCCAGTCGCATGGTGAGCATCCGTTCGATGAGCCCGATCATTCGAGGCCGAGCCGATGTCCGAGAATCGGCGCGCAGAAGAGCGCGATCGCGCAGCCCGCTGCTTTGCCTTCCAGTTCCGCGCCTGCGGCATGCGAGCCGACCATATGCGTCAGCAGATCGGAGAGCTGCGGCAGGCAGTACAGTACCGCGGCCGCGACAAAGCACTTTTCGACCACGGAGATGCGCCAGCCGCGTTCATAGGCGAGCATCGCGCCGATGATGCGAAGCACGCCGAACACCACCAGCGCGCCGACGGCGGCCTGTTCGCGGAGCAGATAGTCTGGCAGGAATTCGCCCATGATGTTCCCCGATGCATGTGTCGTTTGCATGCATTTGAGCAAGGAGCGGGCCATGCGTATGTCCGGTGCCGAACCAACGGCGTGAAAGCCTTTCTGGATAAAGTTTTGCGGGCGATGTCGCAGGGCTGGGAAAGCGCCGCGAAGCGCGTGTTCCGGCAGTTTCGGTCCGCGGTGTAACGTAACTGAGACGGCGCGTGCTACGTCTGGCGTAACGTGCGCGCCGGTCAGCCGTGACACATCAAGCTGTCACGCAATTACCACTCCGCGACGCTGCCATCCTCATGGCGCCACACCGGGTTGCGCCAGCGGTGGCCGATCTTCGCCATCTCGCGCACCTTATCTTCGTTCACTTCGATACCGAGCCCCGGGCCTTGTGGAATCGACACGAAGCCGTCTTCGTATTTGAAGACTTCGGGGTTCTTGATGTAGTCGAGCAGGTCGTTGCCCTGGTTGTAGTGAATGCCAAGGCTCTGTTCCTGGATGAACGCGTTGTAGCTCACCGCGTCGATCTGCAGGCAGGTGGCCAAAGCGATCGGGCCAAGCGGGCAGTGCAGGGCGAGCGCGACGTCGTACGCCTCGGCCATCGCCGCGATCTTGCGGCACTCGGTAATCCCGCCCGCGTGCGATGCGTCCGGCTGGATGATGTCGACGTAGCCGCCCGACAGGATGTGCTTGAAGTCCCAGCGCGAATACAGGCGTTCGCCCAAGGCGATCGGCGTGTTGGTCTGGTTGACGATGTCGCGCAAGGCTTCCGCGTTTTCCGACAGCACTGGCTCTTCGATGAAGAGCAGCTTGTACGGGTCGAGCTCCTTGGCCAGCACCTTTGCCATCGGCTTATGCACGCGGCCGTGGAAGTCCACGCCGATGCCGATGTTCGGCCCAACCGCTTCGCGCACGGCGGCGACGTTGTCGATGACGCCTTGCACCTTGTCGAAGGTGTCGATGATCTGCAACTCTTCCGAGCCGTTCATCTTCACCGCCTTGAAGCCGCGTTCGACCACGGCGCGCGCATTGTTCGCAACATCGCTCGGACGGTCGCCGCCGATCCACGAATACACCTTGATCTTGTCGCGCACCTGGCCGCCCAGCAGCGCATGAACCGGCACGCCGTGATGCTTGCCCAAGATGTCCCACAGCGCCTGGTCGACGCCTGCGATCGCGCTCATCGTGATCGGGCCGCCGCGGTAGAAGCCCGCGCGATACATCACCTGCCAGTGATCTTCGATCAGTAGCGGGTTTTTGCCGATCAGATAGTCGGATAGTTCCTCGACGGCAGCCGCCACGGTATGCGCGCGGCCTTCCACCACGGGTTCGCCCCACCCGACGATGCCTGCGTCGGTCTCGATCTTCAGGAAGCACCAGCGCGGTGGAACGATGAAGGTTTCGAGCTTCGTGATTTTCATGGCGTGCGTCTCCTTGCGGCTTGAGTGCCTGCGTGTGCGGGCGATTTCGAGGATTCACATGCTACAACAAAAGCGCGATTAAGTACTATTAATAGTACTATTCGTCAAATAGTGGCCGGGTGTTGGTCCAGATGTTGGCCGGGGCTGCTGGATACTCGCCGGGCGCCGGGCGCCGGGCAACGGGCAACGGGCAACGGGCAACGGGCGACGGGCGACGGGCGACGGGCGACGGGCGACGGCGACGGCGACGGCAACGGCGAGGTCGCGGCCGAGCATGACCAACGCCGGAACGGTGCCGAAGCCATAGGTCGGCAGGTCGGGATGCCGGATAATCGCGGTCGTTCCGATATCAATAGCGCCGAGAGGCTGCTGGGAGAAAGCTATTCAGCACGATCTGCATGGGCGCGTCGCCCATCTGCTGGCGACCGCGATTCTGCGCGGCGACTACGCGCCCGACTCGATCCTGCCGCGCGAGGCGGAGTTGATGGATACCTTCGGCGTGAGCCGGACGGTGTTGCGCGAGGCGCTGCGTACGCTGACGTCGAAAGGGCTGATCGAATCGCGTCCGCGGGTCGGCACCCGCGTACGGCCGAAGCACGCGTGGAATCTGCTCGATGCCGACGTGCTCGACTGGTACTCGCGCGTCGCGGAGCCGATGGCGTTCGCGCTCAAGCTGCAGGAAATGCGCGAGATGATCGAGCCGTACGCCGCAGGTCTGGCAGCGGCCTCGCACACGGACGACACCTTCAATGCGCTGGCGGCAGCCCATGCGTCGATGGTCGCGGCGCGCAATGTCGATGAATGGGTCCGCGCCGATCTGCAGTTCCATCTGAGCGTGCTGACGGCCTGCAGCAACGAATTGCTGATTCCGCTCGGTACGCTGATCGAGCGCACGCTGGAAGCACAGCTACGCCTGAATGCGAAACGCGCGGACGTGTTCAACGCATCGCTGGCCGAGCACACGGCGGTGTTCGAAGCGATCCGCGACCGTGACGCGGTGGCGGCGCGAGAAGCGATGGCAGGCTTGCTGAGCGTGACGCGCGGAAGAATCGAAGGGTGAGTGTGACGCGAGTGCGCCGCCGCTCCTGCTTGACCCATCCATCATCGTGCTCAATCCATCGCCGCATGCGCCATTGACGCATCCGGCGCCTGGCGCGCCGGGCGGATCAACAGCACCAGCGGAATGACCAGCAGCGTGGCCAGGAACATCAGCTTGAAGTCGTTCAGATAGGCGATCATCGAAGCCTGCTGCGTAATCGACGCGTTCAGCGCCGCCAGGTCGTAATTCGAACCGCTGTTGAGCATGGGCTGGATCGCCGGATTGAAGGGCGTGATATTCGCGGCAAGGTCAGCATGCGAAACCTGCGTGTTGCGCGTTATCAGCGTCTGCACGATCGAAATGCCGATACTGCTGCCGATATTGCGCATCAGGCTGTACGTCGCAGTGCCGTCTGCACGCAGTTCAGGCGTCAACGTGGAGAAGGTCAGCGCGCTCAATGGCACAAACACAAGGCCTAGGCCAAAGCCCTGGATTACGCCAGGCCAGACGATATCCGACGCCGACAGCACGATCGTGTAATGCATCATCTGCCACAGCGCGAACGCGGAGATCAGGAAGCCGGCGAGCAGCAACAGCCGCGCGTCGACCCGCTTCGACAGCCGCCCCGCAAACAGCATCGCGACCATGGTCCCCGCGCCGCTCGGCGCCGTGACGAGACCCGTCGTCGCGACCGGATAGTTCATCAGGTTCTGCAGCATCGGTGGCAGCAAGGCGCGCGTCGCATACATCACCGCGCCGATCACGAAAATAAAGAACGTGCCGGTGGCGAAGTTCGGGTCCTTCAGCAACTCATATTTGAAGAACGATTGCTTGCCGACCGTCGCGGTATGCACGAGGAAGAACGCGAAGCTGAGCGCCGCGACCATCGCTTCGATGACGATCTCATGCGAGCCGAACCAGTCGAGCTGCTCGCCGCGGTCGAGCATCGCCTGCAGCGCGCCGATGGCAAGACCCAGGGTGGCAAAGCCGAATGCGTCAAACTTGGCGTCGTGTTTCGGTTCACGCGCCGGCAGGAAGGTGGCCACGCCGAACAGCGCAAACGCGCCGATCGGCACGTTGATGAAAAACACCCAGCGCCAGTTATAGCTATCGGTGAGCCAGCCGCCGAGCGTCGGCCCGAGAATCGGCCCGACCATCACGCCCATGCCCCACACCGCCATCGCCTGGCCCTGCTTTTCGCGCGGATTGATGTCGAGCAGGATCGACTGCGACAGGGGCACCAGCGAGGCCCCGAAAATCCCCTGCAGCAAACGCGACGCGACGATCTGCGTCAGCGTTTCCGACAACCCGCACAGCGCCGAGGCCACCGTGAAGCCGCCGATCGCAAAGATCAGCAACCGCTTGACGCTCAGCCGGTCGGACAGCCAGCCGGTCAAAGGCGTGGCGATCGCGGCCGCGACGATATACGAGGTCAGCACCCACGTGATCTCATCCTGCGACGCGGACAGCGTGCCCTGCATGTGCGGCAGCGCGACATTGGCGATGGTGCTGTCGAGCGTCTGGATCAGCGTCGCGAGCATGATCGAGACGGTGATCATCGGCCGGTTGAGCGGGACGGCGGCGCTCGTCGGCGGGGAGTCGGAGGACATGGGCGAGCGGGATCTTCGATATAGTAAGCATGCTTAGTATATCGGCTGCATGCGCATGCGCCCACCAGGAATTATGCGGAGCCTGAATTGCGCTTGCTTACACCCATTCCGACGACGACAAACGAAGGCCTTTCGTATAATCCGCGCATGAGCATCCAACTCGAAGAGCGTTTCGGCTTTCTGATTTCCGACGTCGGCCGCCTGACAGGCAAGCGTTTCGACGATCTAGCGAAGTCATCGGTCGATCTGACGCGCGCGCAGTGCCGCGTGCTGGCCAACCTTGCCCATTACGGCGACATCAACCAGGCGCGGCTCGCGGACCTGCTCGAAGTCGCGCCGATTTCGGCGGGACGTCTGCTGGACCGCATGGAAGAGGGCGGCTGGATCGAGCGCACGGCCAATCCGCAGGATCGCCGCGAGCGCCAGGTGCGTATGACGCCGAAGGCCGAGCGCACGCTTGGCAAGGCCCGCAAAGTGGGCGATGAAATCGCGCTCGAAGCGCTGAACGGCTTTACCGACGAAGAAGCGAAGCAGCTCATCGCACTGCTGCAACGGGTGCGCGGTAATCTCAGCCGGCTGGTGGATCGCTGAACCCGCTGACATCGCGCTGATGTTCGTATTTACCCGTGGTTGCGGCATTGGACCACGCTGAAGACCGTCCTTGACCTGCCAACATGAGTAGGCAGGGTGTCAGTCGATCTTTCACTCCCTGCAGTTCCTGCCGGGCAGGTGCTACTTCCGCTCAGCCGGGACGCTCAGTCACCACAGGCAGTTGCGCGCGGTGCAGACGGCCTGCAAGCCGACCGACCTGGTCGGGGGGAGTTGGGGATGAAAATCATCTCGGCAAAAACGATCTCGCTCACCTTCGCCGCTGCCTTGGCCGGCTGCGGTGGCGGGGAATCTGGGCAGTGACCCGGCGGCGACACGGCAATTGTTTGACGCGTTGCCACCGGCATTACAGGCAGCGACCTCATTCGCACTCGGCGAGTCGAGGGTATTGACGATGCCGGGCTACATCGACGAGGGGGTGTCTGTATTTGTGGCGGCGAAAGGCGTTCACCAGATACTCGAGCAAAGCCCAGGCGGACGCTCAGCATGCGCAGCAGAGTGCGCTGGTACGACTTCACGCTTGCCGAGGCAGGTGGTTTCTCGCGGCGTTTTGCAGGCCGTGTCGAAACGGGTAAGGACAGCGTCAGCGATCCGGCAATGGGCATAGCGGGTTAGTCAGGGCAATAGCGTTATTCGATCCGTTTCAGAAGATTGGATTTACCGGGCGGGGGGCGCGCAGAGCGTTGCCACTCTGATATAGCGGTTCCGCATACCGGTAACGGAAGTTATGTAATGCGACGATTTACCATCGTTCGTCTTGTGACAAAAAACTACACAATGGACTCGTCGATGATTTTCGTCGATAGAGGTTGTTATGAAATTAATTAGGTCTATAAAATATTTTAAATGTAGTAGAAGGCAACCGTAGAGAGCAACCATGAATCAGGAAGCAATGCAGAAGCCGTCCGTCAACGCGCCGTCCAAGGGACGCAAGCGGCAGCAATCCGTTTCGGCACTGCATGATGCGGAAAGCATCGCACTTTGGTATGACACGCGTGCACTCGAAAACCTGACCGACGTGCAACGCGAAGAGATCATCGGCAAGATCATTGAGAGCGGTTTCAATGGCGTAGTCCTTTATCCGAATAACTGGAGCACGTTTGCCGATCGCTTTCCGCCGACCACGACGCGCGTCGTCGCTTGTGCCGACGCGGCCGATTGGCAGTTGGCGCAGGCGGCCGGTTTCTTCGCTGAGGCGCAAGAGGGCGAAGCCAGGAGCATCGTGTCGAGCGCCGATATCCAGCTATTGGCACAAGCCGCCGATTCGGGCTGGTCGACCTGCTTCCGTACGCATGTCAACGATGCGCGCTCGCTGGGCGACTCGTTCCGCCATGGTGTCCATCACGATTGCGTGATGGTGTCGTTTAAAGATCCGACCAACATTCCACTCGAACTGGTGATCGCCGAGTTGCACACCCAACCGGCGCGTCTCCTCAAGGAAGTCGGCGCGGATGTCGACGACGCGGTGATCGCGCTTGGGGTGCTGGAACTCGGAAGCGACGGCGTAGTGGCGAGTTTCACCGACGTGGCGCAGTTCGACGCCTTCGTCGCAAAGCTCGATGCGGTCCGCAACCCGCCCATGCGTGTTCAGACGGGTGTGGTGAGGGCGACGCGTCATCTCGGCCTTGGCTATCGGGCTTGTATTGACACAACGCACATGTTCGAACCCGACGAGGGCCTGTTGGTAGGGTCCACGTCGACGGGCGGACTGTTGTGCTGCCCGGAAGTCTTCCATCTTCCCTATATGGAACTCCGTCCGTTCCGCATCAACGCAGCTTCAGTACACAGCTACGTCTTTCATGCAAGCGACCGGACCAGCTATATCAGCGAACTCAAGGCAGGCTCGCAGATCACCGCGGTCAATGCGTCGGGCCGCACGCGGCAGATTTACGTGGGACGCGTCAAGACGGAGATCCGTCCGCTGATCCTGATAGAAGTGACGTTCGACGGCGGCGAGAACGTCAACATCGTCATGCAGGACGACTGGCATGTGCGCGTCTTTTCAGATCAGGCGTTACCCCGCCACGTGACCGAACTGCGCCCCGGCGATTGCGTGCTGGGATTCACGACGCAGCCGGGTCGCCATGTCGGCGTCAAGGTCGACGAGCACATCATCGAAGTCTGATTGTTTCGCCGACTTGCTCGCTGGACATCGCATACATATCTTGGTGCGCCGTTAATGTAGGAATGCAGAATGAATAAGATAATTTTGACTGGTGCCACCGGCTTTGTCGGCAGCGCACTTGCTGCGACCTTGTTATCCCGCGGCGCGACCGTGCTCGCGGTGTCCCGCAATGATCAGGATGGCTGCCGCACCGAAACGGCCGTGCGTGAAGCGGCCGCCGGCTGCGGACTTGACCTTGGTGCTGCTATCCGCGATCGCTTGGTAACGTTCGACGCGGGGCAGGGTCCGCTCGCTGACGCGCTCGACGCCGACTCGCTGCAAGCGGCCGACGCCGTCTGGCATTGCGCTGCAGAGATGAGCTATTCGGCGAACAAGCTTGCGCATGCGTATCAAACCAACGTGTGCGGCACCGTGGACCTATATCGGAAGGTCGCTGCGCACGCGCCCGCTTGCAAGCGCTTCTACTACGTGTCGACCGCATACACTGCGGGCATCCGGGGCGGTAATACAGACGAGACATTGCACGTCGGCAATCCTTGCGTGAACAGCTATCAGGTTACGAAATGGTGCGCGGAGCAGTCGCTGTCCGTGCTGCACCAGGAGGGAGCGCTGCCGGTCGCCATTTTCCGGCCGACGATCGTTGTCGGTCACGCGCAGACTGGATGGGCCCGACGCAATGGTTTTGGTTTCTACATGTTCGTCGATGCAATCGAAGCCGTGCGCCGCGCAGGGGCATCCCACGCGCGGCTGAATCTGCCGGGCGACGTCAAGCCCGATCTCGTGACGGTTGATCGCGTCGTCGACGACATGGCGGGACTGACGTCGCGTGAGGATCAGGGTGCCGCTTTTGAGGTGTTCCATTGCTCCGGTGGCCGCGAACTGAACAATCGGCAGCTCCTGTCGATCATCAGCGAGACGACTGGCGTACGCGCGACGCATGGACCGCCGATGACACTGCTCGATCAGCGTATTGATCGTGCGATTGATGCGAATCGCCTGTTTGCGAGCACCGATTGGACGTTCAACCGCACGAGCCTCGATGCGGCACTGAAGCGGGAATCGCGTTCGACGCCTGTTGACAAGGACCTGCTCGCGCGCCTGGTCGATTGGTACCGGTCGGAGGTGCCGCTCAAGATACCTCCGGTCGCAGGGCAGTTGGAAACGCAAGCGTGAGTGTCCTCATGTCTTCGCCGCCTCCCGTCGCCGCGCCGCAGTTTAGCGGCAACCGTGTCGATGCGCTGACCGAAGCATTTGCGGAATTGGTTCGCTACGACAATACCAATACCAACCAGATTCTCGTTCTAGACGGCACGTTGTGCGCAGCACGCCTCGCTGGCGCCGTCACGCGTGCTGCACGGGCCTTCCCGTTGCTTCACGCCGGCTACCCGCCTGATCCTGGCGCGGCGCACGATGTGGACGCGGGGAGCGTCGCGCTGCGTGTCCATCGCTGGAACGGTCGATGCGATTTCGGCGACGCGGGATTTCGCGCGCTGCTCATGAGATTGAACGAGCTCAACAGGCTCGATTGGAAGCGGCGCGCGCCATTTCAGTTGTATCTCGTGCTGGGCCGTGATGCTTCGACGTCGTGCGTCTACCTAAGCAGCGCACACGCTGTCGCCGATGCTCACAGCGATTGTTTGCTGCTCGAACGCATCATGGACGAATATGTGTGCGCCAACGCCAACGCCAACGCCAACGCCAACGCCAACGCCAACGCCAACGCCAACGCCAACGCGCATGCACATGCACATGCACATGCACATGCACATGCACATGCACATGCACATGCACATGCACATGCAGATGCAGATGTCCCAGCCGCGCCGCCAGCTATCCATGACTTCGAGCCGCTTCACCGTATTCGTCCCGAGTGGTATTCGCCGCGTGCCCGTGCAATCCGGCTGGCGCGCGCGGCGCTCAACATCGCGGGCGATCTGCTTCGCCGCAATCGGAATTTCACGAGTCGACGTGCGGCGCTCACTGGTGCGCCAATGCCACAAATCGATTTCTATCACAGCGTGGTGGACAGCGAACTCGAAACGACGGCGAAGCGGATTGCGAAGCACATGGGCGTTACGCTCAATACGCTCTTGACGACGGCACTGGTGCGGTTGACTGAGCGTGGCGGCACGGGCCTCGGCTTCACGCGTGTGACTTGCGCGATCAGCTTGCGGCTAACGCTGGATCCGCGTTACTCGGACACGTTTCGCAACTACCTCGTCCCCGCCGGTCTACGCATTCGCACTGGTCTGCCCGATAGGGTGTTGCTTGCGCACGTGCATGGTGCTGTGCAACGCGCGCGCGAACAGGCGGC
This sequence comes from Paraburkholderia phytofirmans OLGA172, assembly GCF_001634365.1. NCBI lineage: Bacteria > Pseudomonadati > Pseudomonadota > Betaproteobacteria > Burkholderiales > Burkholderiaceae > Paraburkholderia > Paraburkholderia phytofirmans. Next base: position 3,929,661 of record NZ_CP014578.1, on the reverse strand, counting down.
CTTGCAACTGGAACTGGGCCGGCTCGAATGGCTTGTGCTGCTGCTCAAGATTCCCGTCCTCTATCCTCTGACACGCGCCATAGTGCGCCGCGCACAGGGGACTAACGCGTGCGTTTCAAACCCCGGCCTGATTCGCGCGGATATGAGGAAACTGGACGCGTGCGTCGAAGGCCCCGCACGCGCGCGTGCGCCTTCCAGCTACGTCGGCTTTGGATGTCTGGTAGAGCCATACGACTTCATTCTTTATACGCCGACTGTGAACGGACGACTGCAGTTTGACGCAGTCTTCCGGCGCTCCGCATTCGACGATTTCAGTACTCAGTTCATGGGGCCGTACTGCGCCGAACTCAGACGCCTGCTGGATAGCCTCGACGGTGCCGAACCTGCAGTGTTGCCTGGCTCAGCCCGCGAGGCACGGGGTGTCGAACGCCGCGGGTAGCGCCGGTTGGCCGTGCATTGGTGGCGCGCGGCGGCAGTTGAACGGCCCGTGGACGTGTCGCCACGACTGATCTTTCACATTGGAATTACCAGGTAAGGAACACGGATGACCTACATTGCACGCAAGCGACGCTGGTCGCGGTTTGTCGATCCGCAAAGCGGATCCGCACTGATCGTGCCGATCGACCACGGTCTGACGATCGGCCCCGTACGCGGTATCGCACGTCTCGAAGACATGGTTGGCTGGGTGTCGCGGGGCTTGCAAACGGGGGTCGTCGTGCACAAGGGACTCGCGGAACGCCTGGGGCTTGTGACCAGCGGCGGAATGATGATTCATCTGAACGGTGCGCTGTCCCTCGACGAACAGCCTGACCGGAAGCGTCTGCTGACATCAGTTGAGGCGTCAATGCGGCTGGGTGCCGATGCGGTTTCGGTGCAAACCAATTTTTTGCCTGCGAACACGGGCTCCAACCTGCGACTGCTCGGCCGCGTGATCGACGATGCGCATCAGTTCGGGCTGCCGGTGCTCGCGATGCTCTATGACAAGACGGGTACCGGTAACGCGAGCGAGCGTATGAGACGGATGCGCCATTTCGTGCGTGCGGCGGTCGAAATGGGAGTCGATGCAATCAAGCTCGGCGTTCCCGATGACCTCTCCGCGATCGCCGAGTTGATTGACGGCGTGCAATCGCACACGAGCGTCGTGTTCGCAGGTGGCGAGCGCAAGTCGGATGAACAGTTGGTCGAACTGGCGCGCGCGATCGTGCAGTACGGCGGGGCGGGTTTGTGCGTCGGCCGTAATGTGTTCCAGCACGACGATCCGTGCAGCATTCTGGCGGAACTGCGCGACGCGTTGCGTACTGCGCGTACCGCATGCGGTGAGCCCGACGGGGCGCGGAGATTTCCGGGCGAGTCGCGACCGCATTTCGAACCGCACGGGCTGTGCAAGCCGGTTAAGGACCCGGCCTGCGTCATAACGACGTAACGAGCCGCGCTAGCCAGCGTCGATGAAGGTAGCGTATTTCGACACGAATAAGGAGACTGTCATGGTATTACCGCTGCTGCAGCGGGCAGGTTGCGTCGAGTCGCTGGTCGACCGGCATGTGCGGGCGGGACGCGGCGAGCGTACCGCGCTAATTGAGTGTTCCAGCGAGGGCCGGCGCAGCCTCAGCTATGCGCAATTGGCCGCCGCTACCATTCGGCTCGCGGGTGAGCTCGACGTGGAGTTGGGCGGATGCCGTGCGCAGCAGCGCATTGCCATCGTCGGAAGCTCGACGCTCGAAACGCTCTGCATCTGGCTTGCGGCGATGCGCGCGGGACACTTGCCGTTTCTTGTCCATCCGGACCTCGGCGACGATGCATACGACCTCCTCTTCAGCGATTTCGATCCCGCACGCGTTTTTCGCGACCGCACCGCGCGGGTACGGCACGGCCTCGATTTGCGGCCGGTCGACGAGGCTGGACTTGAGCGCCGCGAGGTCGCCGCCGCGTGCATGGCCATCCGGCGCGAGCCGGGGGCTGACACCGATACCGGGCCGGACTTGCGTGCCGCATTCTGCCTTGCATCGTCTGGATCGACGGGACGCCCGAAGATCTGCGTGCATTCCCATCACGCGGTGGCTTCATTTGAACGGCACGTGACAGGACCCATGTGGCGGTTGAGAGATGACGATATCGTGTTGGGGACGAGCGGGCCGTACTTTTCGTTTGGGCTGCAAGGCATCCATCCGGCGCTGTCGATCGGCGCCACGTCCGTACTGCTGCCCGGCTGGCAAAGCCACGACGAATTTCTCGCGGCCATCGAAGCGGAGCGAGTCAGTGTGTTCCTCGCGGTGCCGACGCTGTATCACCTGTTGATGGCGCGCGCGAAGCGGCCGTTCAGGCTCGACTCGCTGCGCTTGTGTCTTGCTGCGGGTGAACGGCTGCCGGCTGTAGTGCGTGAGCGTTGGGAGGCGTTCTCGCGCGCACCGATGCTCGATTCAATCGGCACGACGGAAACTTTTCTACCCTATCTGTCTGAAGTCGCTGGTGTTGCGTCCGGTCTGCGCGAGGTCGCGGCATTTGGCTATGAATGGACTGCGGCAGGGGGAGACCCCGACACCGGCGCATACGGGAGCGCAGGCGCGCTCGACGATGCATCGGTGTTGCGCGTCACCGGTGACGCGCTGATGCTAGGGTGTTTCCGACCCGGGGAGAGCGCAGCTTACCAGCCGCAAGGCCCCACTTTCGACCCCGGCGATCTGTTTGCGCGCGCTGGCGACGGCTGGCGCTTCCTGTCACGTCGCTCTGAGCGAACGAAGGTTGCGGGGCATTGGGTGTCACCACAAGATCTGGAAGAGTTCCTGCTCGCCGATCCACGCGTGGTGAAGGCCGCGGCGCTGCCGGTCGAGACGCCCGAAGGGCTGGTGCGGCTACGCGCATTTATCGTGCTGGACGTTCCGGAGTACTGCGCGGCGCATATCGTCGACGATATGATCCGGCGCATCCAGCGTGAACTCAAACCGGGCGCCCTGCGTCCGGACCGAATCGAGGTCGTGCGGGACCTGCAGAGCACGCCGAGCGGCAAACTCAGGCGCGAGGCGTTGCACGTAGCACCGCAGAACGGTACGGGGTGTGTACTGTCTGGCCCGCGGCGTTGAGGGAAATGGATCGCGCCCGGGTATCGGGTTGCATACCGGATAGACAAACCCGTAAACGGACAAAGGGTTACAAGCCAATGACCTGTAACCCTTTGATAACACTGGTGGCGAATCAGGGACTCGAACCCCGGACCTGCGGATTATGATTCCGTCGCTCTAACCAACTGAGCTAATTCGCCGAAAGAAGCGAGATTATGCGGATAGGGCCGGAGGCTGTCAACCCCCGGCGCGCAATTTTTTCAAGTTGCCCCGTCCGCCAGGCGTTTCAGTCCTTCGCGTAAATATCCGAGTCCTTGGTTTCCCTGACGAACAGCACGCCGATCACGAGCGTGACGAGCGCGATCACAATCGGATACCACAGCCCCGAGTAGATGTTGCCCTTGGCCGCCACGATCGCGAAGGCGGTCGCCGGCAGGAAGCCGCCGAACCAGCCATTGCCGATGTGATACGGCAGCGACATCGAGGTATAGCGGATGCGAGTCGGGAACATCTCCACCAGCATCGCCGCAATCGGCCCGTAGACCATCGTCACGTAGATCATCATGATCGTCAGGATCACCACGCTCATCGGCCAGTTGATCTGCGATGGATCGGCCTTCGGCGGATAGCCGGCGGTCTTCAGCGTGGTCGCCAGGGTCTTGTCGAACGCCTTGCCCTGGTCCTTGGCGTCGGCGGCCTTGCCGTCATACGTGTTGATCACCGTATCGCCGACCTTGATCTCCGCCAGCGTGCCCGCCGGCGCCGCGACGTTCTCGTAGTTCAAGCCGGCTTTCGAGAGCGCGCTCTTGGCGATGTCGCAGGAACTCGTGAACTTCGCCGTGCCGACCGGGTTGAACTGGAACGAGCACTCGTCCGGGTTTGCGATCACGACGATCGGAGACTTCGCCGTAGCCGCTTCCAGCGCCGGGTTCGTATAGTGAGCCAGCGCCTTGAACAGCGGGAAGTACGTGCAGGCAGCAATCAGCAGGCCGGCCATGATGATCGGCTTGCGGCCAATGCGGTCCGACAGCGAGCCGAAGAACAGGAAGAACGGCGTGCCGATCAGGAGCGCGATCGCGATCAGGATGTTGGACGTCGCGCCATCGACCTTCAGCGTCTGCGTCAGGAAGAACAGCGTGTAGAACTGGCCGGTGTACCAAACCACGGCCTGGCCGGCGGTCACGCCGATCAGCGCGAGAATCACGACCTTCAGGTTTTTCCACTGACCGAATGCTTCCGACAGCGGCGCCTTCGACGTCTTGCCTTCTGCCTTGATGCGCTCGAACACCGGCGATTCATGCAGTTGCAGGCGGATCCACACCGACACGCCGAGCAGGATGATCGACGCGATGAACGGGATACGCCAGCCCCACGCGCCGAACGCGTCTTCGCCCATGGCCGTGCGCACGCCGAGAATCACCAGCAGCGACAGGAACAGGCCGAGCGTGGCAGTCGTCTGGATCCACGCGGTGTAGAACCCGCGGCGTCCCTGAGGCGCATGTTCCGCGACATAGGTTGCCGCGCCGCCGTATTCGCCGCCGAGTGCGAGGCCCTGCAGCAAGCGCATCGCGATGAAGATCACCGGCGACGCCATGCCGATCGACGCGTAGCCGGGCAGGAAGCCGACCAGGAAGGTCGACAGGCCCATAATCACGATCGTGATGAGGAACGTGTATTTGCGCCCGACCATATCGCCGAGGCGTCCGAATACGATCGCGCCGAATGGCCGCACCGCGAATCCCGCGGCGAAGCTGAGGAGCGTGAAGATGAACGCGGCAGTCGGATTGACGCCGGAGAAGAAGCTCTTGCTGATGAAAATCGCAAGTGAGCCGGCCAGATAGAAGTCGTACCACTCGAAAACCGTACCCAGCGACGATGCGAAGATTACCCGCTTCTCATCGCGCGTCATCGGCACGTGCGAGATTTGCCCGCCAACGGTAGCCATATGTCGTCTCCAATATTGATATGTGCACGCGGTTCGCCGGCAAAGGCGTTCCCGTGCAACCGATTATTGGAGTGGAAACTTACGGCGTACTGACGTGACGGGGTGAAATGGCAGCTTCGGGCGTGTAGGGGAAAATTCAATCAAAAAACGGTAACGTACCGCTAAATTCTTATAAGATTTGCCAAAATTATCTCAATATGGCGGCAGCGCCATGTGCGGGCCGTTGCGCCCTTAGGGTAAGTCCCGTGCCCGTTCGAGTACCTGCAAGCTGACACGCACAAGCGTTCCGGCCAGCCGCGGCGAGGTTTGATAGACGTTATCGTCGATCGTCATTTCTCCGCCGTGCATCGTCGCGATCTCGCGGACGATCGCGAGCCCAAGGCCGCTGCCGTCGCCTTCGCGGCCGAGAATCCGGTAAAAACGCTCGACCACCCGCGAGCGCTCGGCCACCGGAATGCCGAGTCCGGTGTCTTCCACTTCCAGATGCACGCGCCGCGCCGTCGCGTCGTGCCGCACCCGTACGGTGATCCGCCCGCCAGCCGGCGTGTAGCGGATCGCGTTGTCGATCAGATTCGACAACATTTCCCGCAACATGACCGGGTTGCCGTCGACTTCGACGGGTTCTTCGGGCGCTTCGTAGCCGAGGTCCATCTGCTTGGCGAGCGCGGCCTGAACCCAGTCGCGCACGGCGTTGCGGGCCACCTCGGTCACCTCGACCGGCGTGAAAATCTGGCCCGACATGCGGTTTTCCGCGCGCGCCAGCGCCAGCAACTGGGTGACGAGACGCGCCGCATGCTCCGAACTCGTGGCGATCTGTTCGAGCGAGCGGTGAACTTCCGCGGAGGCGTCCTGGCGCAGCGCAAGCTCGGCCTGGGTGCGCAGACCGGCAAGCGGCGTTTTCATCTGATGCGCGGCGTCGGCGATAAAGCGCTTCTGCAACTCCATGTTCTGTTCGAGGCGTGTCAGCAGATCGTTGAACGACGTCACCAGCGGCTCGATTTCCGGCGGCGCGCGGCGGGCTTCGAGCGGCGACAGATCGTCCGGGCGGCGCGCGCGAATATGCGCCTGCAGGGCGTGCAGAGGCGCGAGTCCGCGCGACAGGCCGAACCACACCAGCAGGATCGCCAGCGGCAGGATCACGAACTGCGGCAGGATCACGCCTTTGATGATGTCGTTGGCAAGCTGGCTGCGTTTGTCGAGCGTCTCGGCGACCTGCACCAGCACGGGTTGAGCGCCGCGCGTCTGCGGAAACTCGACGGTCGTATAGGCGACGCGGATATCGTTGCCGCGCAGCACGTCGTCGCGGAATTCGACGAGGCCGGGCGGCGGCCGGTCTTCCTCGTGCGGCAGCGGCATGTCGCGCTCGCCGCCCACCAGTTCGCCGCGCGTGCCGAGCACCTGATAGAACACGCTGTCGACGTTGTCGGCGCGCAGAAAGTCGCGGGTGGAGTCGGGTAGCGACAGCTCCGCCACGCCGTTGATCGGGTGGATCTGGCGGGCGAGCACGTAGGCGTCGGTTTCGAGCGCACGGTCGAACGGGCCGTTGGCGATCGACTTGGCGACCAGGTAGGTGACCGCAAGGCTCATCGGCCAAAGCAGCAGCAGCGGCGCCAGCATCCAGTCGAGAATCTCGCCGAACAGCGAGCGCGGGCGTGCTTCGGCGGCGGCTTCGGTCTCGTCGGGCGGGGCGAACGGATTGGCGTAGCGCTCGTCGCGCGCCTCGTCGAGGTCCGCCGCGTGCGCCGTAGCGCGGTCTGCGCGTGCGGACATGGGCGTCCTCTATTTGTAGTGATGGCTCGCCGGCATCGCGGCCGACGAGGGCGATGCCGGCGGTTCTGGCTCGGCCGGAGCATGCGGCGCGGGCGCGTTGGCGCTCACGTTCGTGTTCGAGGGTAGGGCGGCTTTCTCGAGGCAGTACCCGAGGCCCCGCACGGTGATGATGCGCACGCCGCTCGGCTCGATCTTCTTGCGCAGCCGGTGCACGTAGACTTCGATCGCGTTATTGCTGACTTCCTCGCCCCATTCGCACAGATGGTCGACGAGCTGTTCCTTCGATACCAGCCGCCCGATCCGTTGCAGCAGCACTTCGAGCAGACCGAGTTCGCGCGCCGACAGGTCGATCACCTGCTCGTTGACATAGGCGATCCGGCCGACCTGATCGAACGACAGCGAACCGTGCCGCACCACCGTCGGGCCACCGCCCGCGCCGCGCCGGGTCAGCGCGCGCACGCGCGCCTCGAGCTCGTTCAGTGCGAAGGGTTTGGCCATGTAGTCGTCGGCGCCCAGGTCGAGGCCTTTGACGCGTTCGTCGACGCTGTCCGCGGCGGTGAGGATCAGCACCGGCACGTTCGAATTGCGGGCGCGCAGGCGGCGCAGCACCTCGAGCCCGGACATGCGCGGCAGGCCCAGATCGAGGATCAGCAAGTCGAAAGTTTGCATCGACAGGGCGGTGTCGGCCTCGACGCCGTTCTTCACGTGATCGACGGCATAGGCCGATTGGCGGAGTGATCGAACCAGACCGTCCGCGAGTATGCTGTCGTCTTCGGCAATCAGAATTCGCATGGTGCGCCAACCTGGCGTTGCCGGCGCCGTGGGGTGTCCCCGGCGCACAGCGGTCTCCGAAAATTATTGTGGGTAGTTGGGCAGCGCGACGGTAAAAATGCGCGTTCGCATGAGAATCGCGCTTGCCAAAACTACTGTTTTTTTATACAGTGTCTGGGTTTCGTGTGCTGTCCTTCAAGAATCTTGAAAAGGCGGGCCGCACATCTGCCTCAGACGCCGTTCATCATAGCAAAGGACGATTCATGGAAGAAAGCAAGAAAGGCTCGGCTGGACTGACTGCTGAAAAGAGCAAGGCACTCGCTGCCGCGCTTGCGCAGATCGAAAAGCAGTTCGGCAAAGGGTCGGTCATGCGGCTCGGCGCAGGTGAGGTAGTCGAAGACATCCAGGTGGTCTCAACCGGATCGCTCGGCCTCGACATCGCGCTGGGCGTCGGCGGTTTGCCGCGTGGCCGTGTGGTCGAAATTTATGGCCCGGAATCGTCCGGTAAAACCACGCTGACGCTGCAAGTCATCGCCGAAATGCAGAAGATCGGCGGCACGGCAGCGTTTATCGACGCGGAACACGCGCTGGATATCCAGTACGCGGGCAAGCTCGGCGTGAACGTGAACGACCTGCTGGTTTCGCAGCCGGACACCGGCGAACAGGCGCTCGAAATCGCCGACGCACTGGTGCGCTCGGGCTCGATCGACATGATCGTGATCGACTCGGTCGCGGCACTCGTGCCGAAGGCTGAAATCGAAGGCGAAATGGGCGACTCGCTGCCGGGTCTGCAAGCGCGTCTGATGTCGCAAGCGCTGCGCAAGCTCACCGGCACGATCAAGCGCACGAACTGCCTCGTGATCTTCATCAACCAGATCCGTATGAAGATCGGCGTGATGTTCGGCAACCCGGAAACCACCACGGGTGGTAACGCGCTGAAGTTCTACGCGTCGGTGCGTCTGGACATTCGCCGGATCGGTTCGATCAAGAAGAACGACGAAGTGATCGGCAACGAAACGCGCGTGAAGGTCGTGAAGAACAAGGTGTCGCCACCGTTCCGGGAAGCGATTTTCGACATCCTGTACGGCGAAGGCATTTCGCGTCAGGGTGAAGTCATCGACCTCGGCGTGCAAGCGAAGATCGTCGACAAGGCCGGCGCCTGGTATAGCTACAACGGCGAACGGATCGGTCAGGGTAAGGACAACGCGCGTGAATTCCTGCGCGAAAATCCGGACATCGCCCGTGAGATCGAAAACCGCATTCGTGAATCGCTGGGCGTGAATGCCATGGCAGAAGCGGCGACGGGCGTAAGCGCCGAAGTCGCGGGCGAAGAAGAGTAACCAGCACGTGATACGCAAGGGCCGGCCGCTGTCCAGCGCTGCCAACGCAGGACGCAACGCGGACGGCCCGCGTGACGACGACGCCGATCCTTTCGAGTCGTTCGATGCGCACGATCGCGCCGAAGGTCGTCAGCCGCAGTCTGATTCTTCTGCAGAAGCTGCAGCGGATCCATCCGAAACCACTTACACCCGCTCGCGCCGCACACCTGGCGAGGCGAAGCCGGGGCAGGACGATGCAAAAAAATCCCAACGCCCGGCCCGTTCGCTCAAAGGACGTGCGCTCGGCTATTTGTCGCGGCGTGAATACAGCCGCTCCGAACTGGCGCGCAAGCTGAAGCCGTTCGTCGAAGAAACCGATTCGCTCGACACCTTGCTCGATTCGCTGGAGGCCGAAAACTGGCTGTCCGATTCGCGTTTTGCTGAAAGCCTGGTCCATCGGCGCTCGTCGCGGTTGGGCGCGAGCCGGATTGTCGGCGAATTGAAGCAGCACGCGGTGGACCAAACGCTGGTCGAAGAAGCCAGTGCGCAACTGCGCGAAACCGAACTCGCGCGAGCCCAAGCCGTCTGGCGGAAGAAATTCAGCCAACTGCCCGAAACGCCCGCCGAGCGGGCCAGGCAGGCGCGCTTTCTGGCATCGCGCGGTTTCTCGGGCGCCACGATCGGCAAAATTCTCAAAGGGTTCGACGAGGAATGAAGCGGCGAGTCGCTGCGAGGCCGCGGCAGAACCCCGCCGCCAGCCGCACTTTGAGATAAGGCCGTCCGCGCTGAACCGCCCGCCGGGCGGCCCTGCGCATTCCCACCTGTCTCAAATACCCAGTATGCTAAAATTCGGGGGTTTTCCAAACCGGCCTTCCCTTTCCGCATGCCGCTCTCCCCGCCAGTGTCCCGTCAGTTGCGCCACCGTCGCGCAATCAGAGCGGAAGCCTATGAGCGAGCCGATGGCCTGTGGGATGTGGAAGCGTGCTTGACCGACGAAAAACCGCGCGATGTGGTGCTTGCGTCGGGCGTCCGGCCCAATGGTCAGCCGATCCATGAACTCTGGCTTCGCATCACCATCGATCGCAAGCTCAACGTCGTCGACGCCGAAGCGTCGTCCGACTGGGTGCCCTATCCAGGGTTGTGCCAAGCCAGCAATCCCGCCTACCGTGCCCTCATCGGGCTCAATCTGTTCCGCAACTTCCGTCGCGATGCTGCCCGTTTGCTGGCCGGCACGGCTGGCTGCACGCATCTCACCGAGTTGTGCGCGCTTTTGCCGACCGCTGCAATCCAGGCGTTCGCCGGCGACGTGTGGAACACCAATGAAGACACGCCGGGCGCGACGGCAAAGTCAGGGACCGAGCAGGCCACAAGTGCAGACAGCACAGACGAGCATTCCAACAACAAACCGCCATTCCAGTTGGGACGCTGCCACGCGCTGCGTTTCGACGGCGAGGCGGTGCAACAGTTTTATCCGCGCTGGTATGGCCGCGCTCCGTATACAGCGGATCGCGCGGCATCGTCAGGCGACGGGGCAGTCCGCCAGACAGGTGAGGGCGGCAACGCGTCCGGCATGAACGACGGCAGCGGAAACGATGTTCAATCCAACTCTCAGACTGAAGGGAATCACGCATGAAGATTCACGAGTACCAGGGTAAGGAAATCCTGCGGAAATTCGGCGTCGCGGTACCGCGCGGCAAGCCGGTCTTCTCGGTGGATGATGCGGTCAAGGCCGCGGAAGAGCTTGGCGGCCCGGTATGGGTCGTGAAGGCTCAGATCCACGCGGGTGGCCGTGGCAAGGGCGGCGGCGTGAAGGTCGCCAAGTCGCTGGATCAGGTTCGCGAGTATTCGCAACAGATCCTCGGCATGCAGCTCGTCACGCACCAGACCGGTCCGGAAGGCCAGAAGGTGAATCGTCTGCTGATCGAAGAAGGCGCTGACATCAAGAAGGAACTGTATGTCGGCCTGGTGATCGATCGCGTTTCGCAGAAGATCGTCGTGATGGCATCGAGCGAAGGCGGCATGGACGTCGAAGAAGTCGCGGAAAAGACGCCTGAGCTGATCCACAAGATCGCCGTCGATCCGTCGACCGGTCTGAAAGACGCCGAAGCCGACGAGCTCGCCACGAAGATCGGCGTGCCCGCCGCTTCGCTGCCGCAAGCACGCGCGATCCTGCAAGGCCTGTACAAGGCATTCTGGGAAACCGACGCATCGCTGGCCGAAATCAACCCGCTGATCCTGACCGGCGACGGCAAGGTCATCGCGTTGGACGCCAAGTTCAACTTCGATTCGAACGCACTGTTCCGTCACCCGGAAATCGTCGCGTATCGCGATCTGGACGAAGAAGATCCGGCTGAAGTCGAAGCGTCGAAGTTCGACCTCGCTTACATCTCGCTCGACGGCAACATCGGCTGCCTCGTGAACGGCGCTGGCCTCGCAATGGCAACGATGGACACCATCAAGCTGTTCGGCGGCGAACCGGCGAACTTCCTGGACGTGGGCGGTGGCGCCACGACCGAGAAGGTCACGGAAGCGTTCAAGATCATGCTGAAGAACCCGAACCTGACCGCGATTCTGGTCAACATTTTCGGCGGCATCATGCGCTGCGACGTGATCGCGGAAGGCGTGATCGCGGCGTCGAAGGCCGTGTCGCTGAAGGTGCCGCTCGTGGTCCGCATGAAGGGCACGAACGAAGACCTGGGCAAGAAGATGCTCGCTGAATCCGGCCTGCCGATCATTGCGGCAGACAGCATGGAAGAAGCGGCTCAGAAGGTTGTCGCGGCTGCCTCGGGCAAGGCGTAAGCCGAGCTGGGCGTTTATGAGGCGGCTGTAGCCAGGCCGCTTTTGCCTGGCTGTTTTTACCAGACTGCTTCTACCAGGATTAACCAGGATTACGAATGGCGGCGCGTGAGCGACGCGGGCGGAGAACATCCCGCCTCTCGCGGCGCCATCGCGCGACGCCAAACGAACAGAGGTCAATACATGTCGATTCTGATTAACAAAGACACCAAGGTCATCACGCAGGGCATCACCGGCAAGACCGGTCAGTTCCACACGCGTGCTTGCCGTGAATACGCAAACGGCCGCGAAGCGTTCGTTGCGGGCGTGAACCCGAAGCGCGCCGGCGAAGACTTCGAAGGCATTCCTATCTACGCTAGCGTCGCTGAAGCCAAGGCTGAAACGGGCGCGACCGTGTCGGTGATTTACGTTCCGCCGGCAGGCGCTGCTGCTGCGATCTGGGAAGCGGTCGAAGCCGACCTGGATCTCGCAATCTGTATCACGGAAGGCATCCCTGTCCGCGACATGATCGAGCTCAAGGCCCGCATGCGTGCCGAAAACCGCAAGACGCTGCTGCTCGGACCGAACTGCCCGGGCACGATCACGCCGGACGAGCTGAAGATCGGCATCATGCCGGGTCACATCCACCGCAAGGGCCGCATCGGCGTCGTGTCGCGTTCGGGCACGCTGACCTATGAAGCAGTCGGCCAATTGACGGCGATCGGCCTTGGCCAATCGTCGGCAGTCGGTATCGGCGGCGACCCGATCAACGGTCTGAAGCACATTGACGTGATGAAGATGTTCAACGACGATCCGGAAACGGACGCCGTCATCATGATCGGCGAGATCGGCGGTCCGGACGAAGCGAATGCTGCTGAGTGGATCAAGGACAACATGAAGAAGCCGGTGGTTGGCTTTATCGCTGGTGTTACGGCACCTCCGGGCAAGCGCATGGGCCACGCCGGCGCGCTGATCTCGGGCGGTGCGGACACGGCTGAAGCCAAGCTGGAAATCATGGAAGCTTGCGGCATCAAGGTCACGAAGAACCCGTCGGAAATGGCGCGTCTTCTGAAGGCGATGCTGTAAAAACGAAATTCGCGCGCAGTCATGGCGCGTTTTTGATACGCTTACGAAATCCTTTCGTGAGTGGGCAGTCTTAAAAGCGGGGGAGTGTAGACTCCCCCGCTTTTTTATTGCCCGCGCGTCCGATTCCTTCTTGCTCTTTCACTCATGCTCGAGTTTTTCGCCACGCTCCATTGGGGCGCAGTCGTTCAGATCATCGTCATCGACATCCTGCTGGGTGGCGACAACGCCGTGGTGATCGCGCTTGCCTGCCGCAACCTCCCGGCCGAGCAGCGTACCAAGGGCGTGCTGTGGGGCACGGCCGGTGCGATTTTGCTGCGCGTGGCGCTGATTGCGTTTGCCGTGGCGCTGCTCGACGTGCCGTTGCTGAAATTCACCGGCGGCCTGTTGCTGCTGTGGATCGGCGTGCGCCTGATGGCGCCTGCGCATGACGTCCACGAGAATATCAAGCCGGCCGATAAGCTGATGTCGGCGATCAAGACCATCATCATCGCGGATGCGGTGATGAGCCTCGACAACGTGATCGCAATTGCTGGCGCGGCTGAGGCGGCCGACCCCGAACATCGCCTCGCGCTAGTGATTTTCGGCCTGGTGGTGAGTATTCCGCTGATCGTGTGGGGCAGCCAGTTGGTGCTGAAGCTGCTCGACCGTTTTCCGATCGTCATCACGCTCGGCGCTGCGCTGCTCGGCTGGATCGCGGGTGGCCTGATTATCAACGACCCGGCCGGCGACCGTTGGCCGATCCTCGATGCGCCGGTGGCCGAGTACGGCATGAGCATCGCGGGCGCGCTGTTCGTCGTGATCCTCGGTTATCTGCTCAAGCGCCGCAACGCGAAGCGAGCGGCGGCTTAAGCTGACCTCAGCCGGAACCCTGGCCGATGCGCCACGGCAACGGTGCGGTGGCCTGAACATGGAACCGCACCAGCACCGACTTCCGCTGCACTAGCGCAACGTTAGCCATTCGGCTGACTGTGTGGAACGCGCACCGCTGGCTACGATTGAAACGCCTGTCCCCGATTCGAGGGGCAGGCGTTTTTCGTTTCAGGAGCCTGCCGATGATCGTTACTTTGCCTTACTGCCCTTATTCACAGTCCACGCTTTCTCCGCGGAACGCGTTCGAACGAGCGCGCTGGACCGAGCGGCTCGCACGTGCCTGCCGCTGCTTTAGTTTCGGCTTCACGCTGATCGAGTTGATGATCGTGCTGGCGATTGTCGGCGTAATCGCCGCCTATGCGATTCCGGCATATCAGGACTATCTGGCCCGCAGCCGCGTAGGGGAGGGTCTCTCGTTAGCTGCATCCGCGCGGCTCGCGGTGTCCGAAAACGCCGCTAGCGGGAATGCGTTCGGCGGCGGTTATGCGTCACCGCCTGCTACCCGCAACGTCGAATCTGTTCATGTCGACGACGACACCGGCCAGATCACCGTTGCTTTCACGACGCGCGTCGCGTCTTCCGGTTCGAACACGCTGACCCTGGTACCCTCGGTGCCGGACAATGCCGACGCACCGACTGCGCGGATCGCCTTGAGCAAGGGCGCCGTGCAGGCGGGTGCGGTCACCTGGGAGTGCTTCGCCGGCGGCAAAACGGCTTCGTCGTTGCCTGCGCCAGGCGCCGGGCCCGCACCGGCCGATGCGCCGTCCTTGCCGTCGAATCTTGCGCCGCCGGAGTGCCGTTCGTAAGCCACGGTGCGGGTGATCGGATGAGTTGTTATCCGGACGTAAAACACTGATTTTCGGGATATTTCAGCCCAGCCGGCGCACAGCAGGAGAATTTTTTTGTATAGTGCGCCGGTTGCTGACGCCCTCCGGTTACTCGATGCCCACCCCATTTGCGCGCTACCTGTCTCTCATTCTGTTGGCTCTCGCGTTGGTGCTGCCTTATGCAGTTGCCAACCACACGTATCCGATTCCGACCTTCTACGCTGAATTCACGGCGCTCGCGTTGTATTTGCTGACGGGCGCGGGTGTCGTGCTGCTAGTGGGGACGGCCAGGCCGCGCGTGGTCTTCGCGTCGCCGGTTGTCGCGCTGGTGCCCTTGCTGTTCGGGCTGGTGCTGGTGGCGCAGTCGGTGCTGCTGCCGGTCTCGCAGCCCTCGATGAACTGGCTCGGCGGCGGTTACCTGCTCGCCGCGTTCATGGCGACACACGCCGGCTACGGTTTCACACGCGCCAAGCTGAACGAAACGGCGCTGCGCTGGGCGGCTGGGGCGTTGATCGTCGGTGGCCTGTTCGCGGTGTTCTGCCAGGTGATCCAGTTGTTTCACCTCGAAACGCGCGTGTCGCCGCTGGTCGTCGCCTATAACGTGACCGTCGAGCGGCGGCCGTTCGGCAATATGGCGCAGGCGAATCACCTCGCCACCTATATCGCCTTCGCGATGGCCGGTGCGCTGTTCCTCGTGCAGACACGGCGCATTGCCGTCAGCATCTGGCTGCTCGTGTCGACGATTTTCGCCATTGGACTGGCGTTGACCGTGTCGCGCGGCCCCTGGCTGCAGATGGGCGTGATCGTGTTGGCGGGTCTCTGGATGGCCTTCGCGCAGACGCGCAGTCACCCGCATCTGCGCCGCGGCAATCGCGAATGGCTGATCCCGATTGCGTTGGCGATGCTGTTCTTCGTCGTTAATGCATTGATCCGCTGGGCTAATGTGCACTATCACCTGGAACTTGGGCAGTCGGCGGCTGAGCGTTTCAAGGACGCTGGCCAGATCGCGCCGCGCCTCGCGCTGTGGAAATACGGCTGGACGATGTTCAAGACGCATCCGCTGCTGGGTGTCGGCTGGGGCGAGTTTCCGAGCTACCAGTTCGAGTATGCGAAGTCGCTGGGCGGCGTCGAGATTGCCAATAATTCTCACGACATCTTCATCGATCTGCTCGCGAAGACCGGCTTGATCGGCCTCGCAATCGTGCTGTTCGGCCTGATCACGTGGCTGGTGCGCGTGGTCCGCGCGCCGCAGAGCGCCGCGCGCGTGTTCGGCATCGCGCTGATCGGCGTGCTGGTCATGCATGCGCTGGTCGAGTATCCGCAGCAGTACATGTTCTTCCTGCTGCCGGCAATGTTCGTGTTCGGCTTGCTCGAGACACGGCCGCTGCGCCTCGTGCCTGGACGCCTTTCATTTGGCGCGTTCGTGGTGGTGGTGTTCGGCGGGTTGGCCGCGCTGTATCCGGTGTACAAGGATTACACGCGCTCCGAGGTGCTGTATTACGGCTCGCGTCCGGCAGAGCAATATCGGGCGGATCCGTCGTTCCTGTTCCAGGCGTGGGGCGAGTATGGTCTTGCGACGTTGGAGCCCATGAATTCGATGAACCTGCAGCACAAGCTCGCCATGCACAAGCAGGCGATGGCGCTGCTGCCCGGCGAAACCGTGCTGCGCCGGTACGCGGTGCTGCAGGCGCTGAGCGGCGATACGGCGGGGGCGTTCGACACTGTCGAGCGTCTGAAGATCTTTGCTCAGGAGTTGAAGGACTGGCCGTCGCAGTTGGCCTATGTGTATGAGCTGTGCGACGAGCAGAAGACGCTGGCCGGTTTCAAGGCGGAACTGCTCAAGCGCTATGGCATGCCGGCGGCCGACGTCAATCAGGACGACGACAGCGACGAGGATTGACCGGCAATGCCGCTGTCCGGGCGCGTTGATGCGCCTGGACAGAGGCGCCATCGGGTCAACCGGCGGCGACGTTCTGGGTAAACTGCAGGATGATAAATTCGGCCGGGCGGACCGCCGCCATGCCCACCTTGACAATCATTTTTCCTTGGGCGATGTCGTCAGCTGTCATCGAGGTGCCTTCGCCGATCGCCACGAAATAGGCATCTTTCTCGGTTGTGCCGACCAGCGCGCCCTGTCGCCAGAGGCTATGTAAATAATTGGTGACGGCGCTGCGCACTTTCTCCCAGGTCGGCGAATTATTGGGCTCGAATACCATCGGCTGCATTGCGTTTTTTATATCCCGTTCCGCACTATTGAACAGGCGCCGTACGGAGATATAGCGCCAGTCGTCACTATCTTCCAGTGTGCGTGCACCCCATATCACAGGACCCCGTCCGTCGAGATCCCGGATCATGTTGATCGCCTTGCCCTGGTTGTATTGCCCCTGTAAATCGTCGCTGACTTTAAATAAAGGCTTGTAATTGCCTGCGATCGAGATATTTGCAGGCGCTTTCCATACGCCGCGTGTGCGGTCTGATTGGCAGTAAAGGCCGGCCGCCACTGCGCTGGGAGGAATTCCACCCGTGGTCCAGTCTACTGACAACCAAGGGTAATAAACCGCTGCATGCGGAGTGGAAGGAAAGTTACTTGCCGCATTGCCATCAGTAATTTCTGCTTGTGGGCCGTCGAATATCGCAAACAATCCTGAGCCTGATGTGCAAAGGGCGGTGACGGCTGAGTTGATATCCCGGCCCGCAGCGACAATCAGTGTAATGTCGCTATATTTCGGTACTTCAGTTGCTAAATTGCCATAATTGACTACATAGCAGGGGCCGCCTCCGCTTTCAAAATAGGCCCTTACGGATAGCAGATTCATGTCGGTGGTACCTGAACCCCACGAACCTATCGATGATATAAATTCAAGATAACTATTGAATTTTACTGCTGCGCTTTTCCAACTATTTACGGCAATTATCGGGACCGCGGTTGCGCTGGCGCTGACGGAAAGCGACGGCGATGCATCTTCCTCGATGTAGATGCCCGGATAGCTGACGGTAGTCGGCATAATCTTTCCTCATCATTGAATAGGGAATAACTTGCTTTACCAAACACCAAGGCCGTGCAAATCACTGTTCGTCGGCTTACCTCGTGTTGAAAGCATTCGGCGAACGTGGCGTGCAGTCAGATAAGTGAAGCACTCGAGCGGATATCGGGGAGGGCGAAGCGTAACGTTCACCCTGAGGGGAGTATTGGACAGATCAATGGCGCTTGTCAGCGTGGTGAAACGCCACAGATCAGACAGTTGTCGTCGCGGTGCCCGACAAGCCGCGGGAATTGAGCGTGTCGTCGTCGCTCAATCGTGGGCGCCGCGCCACGTTAAAACGGTGTAACAGCATTTAGCTGTATTAGCCCGCCACCCAATCCCCCGACTTCCCGCCGTGCTTCTCCAGCACCTTCACATCGGTGATCGTCATGCCGCGATCCACCGCCTTGCACATGTCTGGATGCCGTTCGTAGCCTTATGTGACGGTCTTATAAATCAATGACTTACGAGCGCCGCAGCATTCGATCTCGACCAATCCAGTTGGTTGAGTGGAGCGGCGTTGGAGCAGACTTGGAACAAGAAAATCTGCGCTTCCAACGCCAGCCGTAAGTTTACGCGATCCGCCGTATCCTTGGACATGCGCCGAAGCGTGGCGACATGCTGCACAGGCACTATGTGAGTCTCGATGCGCAAGATGTCGGCGGTCCGCTCGCTGAGATTCAGGCAACCTTGTGCTCATTTGCGTCTTCATAGCTTCATAAGGGACGCGTCAGAAGGGAAGGCTTGATGCGTTGATTTACTTGCTCATTTGGTAGGCGTGAGCAAGAATCGCGTAGCACATAAACAATCAGAAATTTGCATCGGGGAAGGTTATGCTCAAACGCTCATTGCTGTGCCTTGTCGTCCCGCTGGCACTCGCTGGCTGCGCCAATCCATACGCGCAGTATTACAACGATAGGACCGGCGGCATCGACATCACGAAAGCGCCGGGAATTATTGTCAGCCACAACCCACCAGTTGTACTGCGCGGTAGCGATCCCGAGACGGACTATCAGGCAATGTTTGGTGATGGCTTCAGGCTGTTAGGTTACTCATCCTTCAACGGCAAGGAAGCATCTGAACGTCAAGTGAAGCAGCAAGCCGAAACAGTGAAGGCGGACCGGGTTCTTGTGTATGCGAAATACTCGGGCACCGAGCAGGGTGCCGTGCCGCTGACGCTGCCTAATACCGCAACGGCGATAACCAACTATTATGGTTCGGGCGGCTATGGCAGCGCGACGACAACCGTGAATGGTACTACGACCACGATGGTACCGATTTCGGTTCGGCGATACGACCAAATGGCTACATTTTGGATTCGTGCAATCCCAAATCCAATTCTTGGGATTGACATTCGTGACTTGACCCCGCAGCAACGGGCCACCTTTCAGACAAACAAAGGCGTAACTGTAAATGCAGTGCAGAAAGACACGCCTGCCTACGACGCCGACTTGCTAAAGGGGGATGTGCTGAAATCCGTGGGGTCAGTTGAGGTTACTGACGGACACGAACTACAGAAATTGCTTCAGAAATTCGCCGGTCAGCAAGTGAAGATCGAATTTATTCGAGACGGGAAGTTACTCAGCAAGGAAGTAAAACTTAATCCAATTCCGTAATTGGCATGGGGTGAAAATGGACCGTTGCACAGTATCATGGACCTGATGGCGACGCCGTTGATACCCATGTTACTGTTGCAATCTTCGTGACGGTTGGGCGACTGATCGTTGCACTGTCCCGGCTGTCGCGGTCGGTGGGTGAATCATACTGCAACATCGACTTTTCTGAATTATCTTTGTGACGGGTTGGGATATGAGGCTATACAAGGCTGCATTAGCATGCATTCTTTTTGTTTTTTCGATCAATTCTTTCTCAGAGTCCACATACAAATGGATCGAACTCTGGAAACCAAGGCGTGGCGAATTCAAGTTTGAATTCAAATCAAACTCATTCGAAAAAATGGAAAACATCCTTGGCTCAAACACAATATCAATATTGATGAGGATAACCACGACCAACGGAAAGGTTTCGTTTGTTAAGTATTCGGTGGTGGAGCCTGACTGCGCAAAGGGTTATGGAAATTTGGTGTCAGATTCTATGGATGGCAGTCCGCAAGATAGCGTTCCATTTGTCATCGGTGGTGGAAACGGGGATTCTATTATTGCAGAAGAGATTTGCAGTCTAGATAAGAGCGCATCTCCGGCCCAATAGATAAAGTGAAGCACTAAATTTTCCGGGTAGGCGTTTGATGAGTAATTATTTCGATTTTATAAGCCAAGAGTTGCTTGGCAAACTTCGGCAGGTAAAAGTCTACATCAAAAAGCACAACCCAACTATTGGGCTTTTAACTGAGGAAATATTAAGAGATTTCCTGCGAAAACATCTACCAAAGGTTGTTAGTGTTGAGCAAGGCTTCATCATCGGCAACAATAATGAAATGTCTAGGCAATGCGACATCATAATTTACGATTCGCAAGCCTACGCGCCATTTTACAGAATTAACGATGTGGTTGTTGTGCCTGCCGAATCGGTGCTTGCGGTAATTGAGGTAAAAACATCGATCACCAAGAAAATATTCCATGATGCTATAAATTACTTCTTTGAGCTTCGAAATTTTGGAAGCGCGAGAACATATCTCTTCATATTCAATTCGCTGAATATAAGAAAAATCGGCGATTTTTTGAATTCGTACAAACATCCCGGGGATTATCATGAATTCGATTGGGATACTTTCCAGTGGTTGCCAGACGAAATAACGGGGGTTAACAGTTCATTCCATCTTAAAAAAGATATGGTCATTGATGATCGTGATATGATGGGGTATACGTCCATCTACTACGAAGGGTTAGATGGAGATGAAATAAGTGCCCTAGAAAACTTTTTCCTATCAATATATGGTGTCGTCGAAAATCACATCAAAACAAATTATTTCAGAAGCGAAAACATGAAAAAAAGGGAGGATTATAATAAAAGAAAACTCCATTCCATTTTAGCGATACCACTTTTCCATATGTAATGCTGGTGATTTCAATAAAGTCTTGAACACCTTAAAGCCTTCTGGGAGCTTTGACTGATACTGATTGTTAGCGATTCTGGGCATACGGATTAGACCGAACATTCGCTACAGTCGGCACCAATGGACCTGCGATGGCGCGACGGTTGGTGGCGGACGGCGACAATCTTCAGGTGCAATCGTATGCAGCGGCGACCATTGGTACTGCTTCTACCGTTGCATTGGTGGAAGCAGTCGGACCGTCGCCACCATTGCACTGTAAGACTGGTAGGTTCTCGGTGCTGACTGTTGCTGTCTGGGATGACCAATGCATTTCTATTGTTCGACTGTCAGCGACCATAGCCACTGTCACTGTGGGTGACTGTTAGGGCCGTTGGTGATCCGTTCGCATTGTGCGTTCACTGTTACACAGCCGGGTCCGACTGGTAGCAGCGGGCTGAATGGTGCCGCTGACCAGTGAGTTCAATTGGCCGACTGCATGCAATTGGCGCTGACTACTGGCCCACTAGACTGTGGGCCACTATCAGTCCTGTGCCGATGCTAGGCCGACTGTTCGCCAACTGTAGCAACGATTGCAGCGGCACCCAATTGCACCGCCCTGACTATTGCAGGCTGGCGACTGCAATGACGGCGCACTGTCGATGGATGCCGCCGACTGTAGCAATGGATTAGACCGGACCCACAGTCGCAGCAGTGCATTGCAATGGGCCAGTGGTCGGTGGTGGGCTACAACGACATTCGGAATGTCAGTCACATTGGCGCGGACTGTCATGCACCATTGTTCGACGCAATTCGCATTGAAGGTTGCATCACGAATGGTGCCGACTGTAGCCACCGCGACTGTAGGCAAAGACCGAACCCACAGTCGCTACAGTCGTCCAATGGTTTAGTGCCACGGTGGCACTGTTGGTGGCCGACTGTTTCAGTCATCGAATGCTGACCGTCAGTCGGTCAGACACTCTTCGGAAGTGATGGCATCGACTGCAATGATTCGTGTGCCTTTTTCGTCAAGGTGGCGTTCCAGTGCGGTCATATCGAACACTAGGTAAGTCTGCGTCGAGATTTTACCTTTCTCGAACTTGACTGTTGCTTCGATCCAGTCAGCACCATTGCTGACCAGTTCGTCCGCGATCTGTTTCTGCCGTTCGGAACCCTTTACCTGATGGCCGGTCAGTCCCAACTGTTCTGTCAGGTCCTTCGGCATCAACTGTACGAAGCCGCGTTCCCGGACGCATGCAAGGGCTTCTGGCGTGACGAGTGTTACCGATTGCTTGAAATACTGTTCGAACGGGAAGAATCCCGCCACTTCGGTATTGATTGAAAGATTCTCATTCGCGAATACGTAAATGTCCTTTTTCGGCCCATGAACCGGGCGTGCGCGACCGATGGCCTGAAGGGTTTCGGACTGCGACGTGTGTTCATAGACAACCTGATGCCAAGGGTCTTTCGCGATCTGGCTGTTCAGGCGGAACGTGCCGCCGTCCTTCATGCGAACTGGCAAATCGGCATAAATCCGTTTCTCCGGGGGTGCATCGGTTCCAAAAAGGGCGCGGGCATAGTCCTGTATCGATTTCGGTGGGAGTGCATGTCGGCCCACCACCAGCAGACAGTCCACGTCTTTCATCGCGTCGATGCCACGCAGGTCGCCGAAATGTGCGCAGACCGTTGCGCCGATTTTCCCTGCGAGCGTCCCCGCGAACTGGTCGTCGTCGCCGATCCGCTTATAGGTAATCAAGCCGACATTCGTGTACGGCTTCGCGATTTCCATCAGACTATCAACTAGTGTTGCGATGTTCGCGGGCTTTTCCGCCAACCATCCCTTCGTGATCGTTTTGTTCGATAACTGGAACAGACAAACGTCGTCATGCTGGCGGACGGCTATGGCGTGAAACTGAACGTCCGGAAGCAGACGTTGAACGACAGCCGGGTGTGCAGTCGCATCGAGATACAGCGTAGGAATGCCTTCGTACCGTTCAGCCGGTGCCGGTAACGGCAACCACTTGATCTCATTGTCTTCGACCCACATGCCGTCAAGCAGCTTGGGATCATCGGATCGGATGTAGCTTTCAAGTCGCGCTACGATTTCCGAATATTGGCTATCGGCTTGGTTTTTCAGATAGACCTTGCGGTATTTAGCGAGCGGCAGAGTCAGTGGCGGCGTTTCGGGCTTTGCGTTGTTCGCGGCGTCACGTAAGACATGTTCGTAGTGAATCCAGATGGTATCTTGCAACGCGCTTCCGGCGTGGACACTGGCGATGATCCGAGCTATCGAAGGGAACCGTTGCGATGCGGGTTCTTTCTGTACGTTGCCAAGTCTTAGGATGTCTTCGTCAATGACGATGTAGTCTGGCACCCACGGGGACCGATTGCCGTTGGGTTCGGTGCCGCCCTTGTCTGTCATCCGGCTACCGTTGAACCACGCCGACTGTTCGTTGATCCATTCGTTGTGCGTCATCACGCGGATGTTGGCGGTCGTGCCGAACTGCGCGGTGTATTCGCAGTTGCCTTGGAACGGGCACTGGGACAGGCAGTATTTAAGAGGAATGCTGACGCCGTATTCTTCAAGGTTCTCGCGGGCTTGCTCATTCTCGCAGAGCGTTTTCCGTGAGTAAAACTGGACGATGGTCGGACGTTGCAACTTGCCGCGCAGCATATCTGCACTGGCAATGTCAGCGGCACGGATTTCGTTGTATGTCTGGATGATCTGGTCGATTAGATCGTGCGTCGGAACGAGAAACAGAATCTTCGCGTTGTGGCCGACTTCTCGCGACAATGCTTCAAGCACGGTGCGGGTCTTTCCGGCACCAGTCGTGACCTTGACGAAGTGTGACGCCTTGCCGGTAACGAACTCACGGATGATCGACTGTAGTTTGGCCGTGGCTTCTTGGGGCGTGGAAAGGGGTTCAAGGGCATAGTCGCACGGCATCGGTTGGACTTTGCGTCGTGCCGTGCCACCTGTGGACGGCGTGTAGTTGCCGTACTCTGTTGCATACGACTGCAACAGGTAGAGATTGCCGAATGTCGCGCCACGCAAGGCGTCGTCAAGGTCGCGTGCCAGTTTCGCTAGATCATCTGTCTGCCAGTGGTCCTTCAGCAGTTGAATGCCTGAACGGCCAAGCATGAACAGGACGCAAGCGTTAACCTTGAAGCGGTCGTCATAGGGCAGATCACGCGGGATGTGGTCAAGCAAAATCTGGACGGACGTGATGTCTGCCATCGTCTCGGTGATCGGTGCAGGCGGCAATACGTGGCACTGGTCGTTCACGGCCAAGGGCGTGCAGTCAGCGCGGAAGAACGCGTGGGGGTCGTGAGACAAGAAGCATGACTGGCGAATCCTAGATACGGCGTCATCGTCGTTGAACCGGATGCGGCAATACTGCCGAATGAGTCGCAGGCAATGACTGTATGCGATCTTGAACCGCTGTTTCGTGATGTCGATGGCTTCGCCGGATGCGCGGGCAAAGTCGGTCAACAGGCCGAACTTCAGTCCGCCTGATGGCGACGAGAACGCATACATGCACGCCGGGTGCTGTATTACCGCATCTTGTAACGTCTGAAGGTCAACTCCGGAATTGTCTTTCTTGTCGATGTCGAACTGGACGATGCCGGTCGGTTGGCTATCTTCGGCGAGACGGGTATCGCTACCCGGTTGCACGGACGGATAGAAGACCGGCAGTGTGTCTTGTTTCAGTTTCTTGCGTTTGGCTTCGTCTTTTGTGGCGCGAATACGGCTGACGACTTCATGGTAGCTTCCGTCACGGACGGATTCGATGATTTCTTCGATGGATTGTCGTGCCGATTCCTGCGTCGGACGCATGGACGGCGCAACGCACGTATAAATAGTTGCACTCATGGGGTTGGTCGCTTTGTGGGTATCGTGGCCCCACTGGATGCGTGTCCAGTGGGGTCTTTTCTTTGGTGCTGCCGTTTACTTATGCGTCGTCGGAGAGACCGACAGCGGCGCACCTTTGGACGATAGAAAGGGGGTGAACTATTCCCACTAATGGGTGTTTCTTCTATTAATTATTATATAGAAATGACGCCCATTTGTGGGGTATGACTGATGACATGCGAACCTGTGATCCGCGAAGCGACGCGACCGAAGGGAGCGTTACATGATGTTCAACTGGTGCAGTTGGGTATGCATCAAGCGAACTGCTGCATCGCTGCGGCAGACTGATGCGATATATGGCCTTAGCCAACCGAAACACTGATGCCTTGCGAATCATTCATCCGAAGCGACGGTACTGATTCATATGCATCGCTGCCAACTTGTTCAGAAACCGGATCAGGCTGTTGGCGCACACTCCGCACAAGCCCGTTTAACAGTGGCAGTGCCGACGCTGAACTGTTCCGCCGTCTGCCTGATGCTCGCGCCATGTTCGGCACGCCATGCCCGGATAGCGCCGTAGTCGTCAGACCGTTCACGTCCGGTGTACTTGCCCGCAGCCTTGACGATAGCCACGCCACGCCGTTGCATTTCTGCTCGATTCTTATAGTCCGCTTCACCTTGTGCCGCCGTGCAAATCAAAAAAACAACGCGGTCGTCTGCCTTACACCGCATCGCCTTCAAAGTAATCGGAATCGACCTTCTTTACATGGAAGGTGCTGACGGTCGAAACGCCGACGTTGTGATCGACCATCAGTTTGACCAGTTGATCGCCGTCCACAAGGATAATCTTCGATGAGATGACGCCCGTATATTCTTTCGCTTCGCGGGTAAATGTGGACGTGGTAATGAAGACCCCCTTGTTTGCACGCTGACCTTGCAAGGCACCGGCGAACTTCTGTATTTCTGGACGGCCCACCGTGTCTCCCCATCTCTTCGCCTGAACGTAGATCACATCCAGACCGAGTTTGTCTTCCTTGATAGTGCCGTCGATGCCGCCATCGCCGCTACGCCCGATGACGCTGCCCGCGTCTTGCCGAGAACCACCGTATCCCATTGCGACTAGCAGGTCGATCACCAGCCTTTCGAAGAAGCCAGGCGTTGACGATTTGACTTGGTCCAGCAACTCGGCTTCGAGACTGCTCCGAAGGCGCATATATGCTTCGGCGAAAGACTCTTCAGGCGTTGATTCATCAATCTCCGCTGCAATCTGTCCGGCTTGCGACAGTGCCACGACAGGAGTCTGCGCTTCACTGGCTTTCTTCTGCCTGAACGCGACGAACTCTGGGTACTGATTGAGCGTGGCGTTATCAATCCGCGCCGGACCTTTCGATAGCAAGGATTTTCCGCGTTCCGTGATGTTCAGATAACCGCGTTTCCTTGATTCGATCACGCCCGCTTGTTTCAAGTAAGTGCGCGCCCAGCCCACCCGATTGGAGAATAACGGCCCCCCACTAGGTATGAGCGTGTTCCGTTCTTCGTCGCTGAGTTGGTATTCGTCGGCGAGCTTCTCGACCACGTTGCGAAAGCGATGTTCCTGATCGTCGTTGACAGCACGAAGGACCGGCAGCATTAGAGTTTGGTAATCGGGTATCGGCATGTGTTCTTTGCTCTTCTCTGGTTCGTGCTAGATGCTACCGGACCGTGGTTTGAATTTCATCACCGATGGCACACCGTTCGCGCCTGTCCGAAAACGAGCGATTACGGACTGCCGTGATGAAGATGTCCAAAAGTGTGCTTGTAAACCTATTGGACACCTGGTAACATTCGTACATCTGTTTCGGACACATGGGGTGTGGATGTCACGACTATTCGCGTACTGCCGGGTCTCAACGACGGACCAGACGACCGACAATCAGATCAAGGAAATTGAAGCTGCGGGATTCTCCGTCGCGAAGCAACGTATCGTTGCTGAGACCGTCTCCGGTTCGGTTGCCGCGTTCGAACGCAAGGGCTTTGCCAAGCTTCTCGACAAGCTTGAAGATGGCGATGTCCTGATTGTCACCAAGCTGGATCGTCTCGGACGGAACGCGATGGATGTGCGGGCAACTGTCGAACGTCTGGAAGCCATCGGGGTTCGCGTCCACTGTCTCGCGCTTGGTGGCGTTGACCTGACCAGTCCAGCAGGGAAGATGACAATGCAGGTCATCAATGCCGTCGCCGAGTTCGAGCGCGACTTGCTGATCGAACGGACACATGCCGGTATCCGCAGGGCGAAAGCGGAAGGCAAGGCATTTGGCAGACCTGCGGCGTTGACGGACGCGCAGCGTGCTGTCGTGGTGGAGAGCCTGAATGCTGGCATTCCCATTGCGCAGATTGCACGCGAGATGAAAACCAGCCGTCAGACCATCATGCGCGTTCGTGAAGGTCGATTGATGGCAAGTCCCGAGTTGGATGTCAGCGTCGGCGTTCCGCATCGGGATCAGGAAGACGAATCTATCGAGCAGGGCCAACTTGGCCCGGACGGTGTGCCTTGTGCGTTGATCGACTGGTCGGACCTTCGCGCATCCCGCAAGAAGGCAGCAAACACGCCTGAATGACGAATCGGCAGTGCTGTATCGCGCAGCTTGTTATTTTTTACGATAGTCTTTGCTTAACGGTTGGTCCGCCGCACTTCGTGGAATGGACTGGGGAGATTTGAGCCTGCTTGCCGTCCCCGACGACCTGTCGAATTCGGCTAAAACGGAGATCAATATGCCTGACAGCAACGGCACCGCACGCGTGTCCATACCGCGTGGCACCAGCATCTCGATGGTCACTGACGAAGCCTTGATTAAGCACGGCTTCGACCTAATTCACTTCCCGTCTTATCTCGCGAGAAAGGTCGCACCGCGTGTTCGCGTCGAAATCTCAACTGAATGCCATGACGATCATGATCTGACGGGCTGGTATCAGGATGACCAGAAGACTCGGAGTTGGAAGTGCGCGAAGCTGATTGCCGATGAAAATGGCTGCGTGACTGACAGCGATGCTTTTTATCACCTGGCCCATGCGGCATTCAGCGCAAATGCAGACGCATTGACGTACATCGGATTCGTCCGCAGCGGACGACCGCCAGATGCACCACTTTTTGCGCTGGCGATGATGTACCAGAAGTACGGTCGCGGCATCTACTTGGCCGGTGAGTTGCTGCCTGACCTGTGGCCGCAATCTTCGTCTGCATGGCTGTTTTCGTTGCGATGATGAAACGGACGATACGTGGGAGATCGGTGCGCCAAGTTGCAAGGCAGCCGTCCAACGCAGCGGCCCCATATCATAGCTTTGCTTCATCCATCAACGACGCCATGCTGATCTGTAGGGCGTCGGCGATCCGCTTCAGGGTGAGTAGGGCTGCTGCGTTGTCACCCCGTTCGACTCTTCCCAAATAACTCACGTCAACTTCCGCCGATAGGGCAAGTTGTTCTTGCGAAAGACCGCGTTCTCGCCGAACGCGGCGGATCGCTGCCCCAAGGGCGACAAGCGTTGGATTCTGGCGGTGGCTGCTTAGGTTTGGCACCCCCGCATCATTCCGATATGATGCTGTGGGCACTAGGGTACATGTACCTTGTTTCTTGATTACAAAGATTTTTCGCATCTGTGGCGATGTCTTCGGCATCGCTGCTTTGACCAAGCTAAGGGGTTGACTGATGGATGACCAAATCAGGCGGTACGAAGAAGATCGGCTTCGTAGGGAAAAGCTGGCGTATTTTCAGGCGGCACGAAATGACCGGGAGCGCAGGGGACAAGAGCAAGCTGCGCAACAAACCGTCGAGTTGGGCGGATTGATAGCGCTTGGTATAGTCGGCGCGGTGGGTGGTGTGCTGTGGGGGCTTTTGGGCACGAAGATTGGCCGGGTTATCACTCTACTTCTGTTGCTTGCCGGTGGCACCCTATTCGGGCTTTACTGGCTGCAAAATGATGCCGCAGTGCGTGCGCAAGCACAGCGGACACAACAGCCGCAGAACATCGCGACGCCACAAGCCGGTGTTGACACGTCATCGGGTTCGGAGAAGGCGGCTCAGCAGCTTGCCGCGACAAACATCGGCCCTGACGCGGCAGCATCACCGGCCACGTCAGGACTTGATACTGCGGTACTGGCGGCAAACACCTTGGCAAGTGAGACGGCCATTGCGGTGTCCGGTCAAGCGGGTTCGTCGGACCTTGCAAGCGCCGCACCGGTTCCGTCTCTGGCCGCAAGTGCGCCGACCGAAGGCACTGCTGTCCGTTCCGATGTCGGTATTGTGGCTGCCGCGTCGGCGTCAGTTGTCGTGCCAATCGTCGCAAGCTTCGACTGCGCTAAAGCGGCATCGGACATCGAGAAGCTAATATGCTCGTCTCCCGAGACTGCTGATTCAGATCGGCGGCTGGCTGCTGCTTATGCCGCAGCGCGGTCCAAGGCGAGCGATCAAACGGCACTGAAGCAGGGCCAACGAGCGTGGATGAAGCAGGAGCGCGATGTCTGCACCGACGCCGCTTGCCTTCTGCGAGTGACTGATGCTCGCATTCAGACGCTCGCGGGTATTTGACGAATCTCTTGCCGCTGTATCGAAGCTCAATACCTTGCTGAAGCTGTCGTGCAGACACTGCGCGGCGTGTGTTGGTGGGCCGTCGCTTGTTTGGACGGCCTTTTTTTATTTGCGTGGTCAGTGCGGTTGCGCCGTCGCAACGTGCGGCGATCAAATGTTCCGCGACGTTACACGTCGGACACCACCATCGAAAGCCAACTACATCGCATCGCATGCGACTCGGAAAAAAACAAATGGAACAAGAAACAGGCTTCGTAGGGTTGCGCGACGTGGCAGATGCACGGATCGCGGGGTTAATTGGTCTCCTTTGCGGCGACGCGCTCGGCGTGGGGTTTGAATTCAAGAAGCCCGAACAGATTCGGTCACGCGAGCAGATTGAAATGACCACGGCTGTTGGCTTCAGGCGCTCACATGCCGGTGTGCCGGTCGGTACGTGGTCCGACGATGGCGCACAAGCACTCTGCCTGTTTGACAGCCTGCTTCTATGTGGCCGCTTCAAGTTAACCGACTTCGCGAGCAGACTGCTGAGATGGCTGGACGACGGCTATTTTGCGGTCGATGGGGATGTGTTCGATGTTGGCATTCAAACCGCCGACGCGTTGGGCAGGTTGCGCGACGGTATCCCGCCGCGTGAATCGGGCGGCGCGTCAGTGATGGATAACGGTAACGGGTCACTGATGCGGGTCCTACCGTTGGCACTGTGGCACACCGGAACTGATGATGCGCTGGTCCGTGACGCACACCTGCAATCGATGCCAACACACGCACACCCGCGTTCACTTGTTGCCTGCGCGTTCTACTGCCTTGTCGCACGCGGATACTTGGGAAATCTTGCCGACCCTTGGTCATCAGCGGACCAACGTCTCGAAGAAATTTATGCTGTGTGGTCCGACCAACCGACACAGAAGGCGCTTCTGGTCGAACTGGACGTGCTGAGACGATTCCCGAAAACAGACCAGCCGCGTGGCACTGGATACGTGCTTGATACGATCTGGTCTGCCCGTCAGGCAATGGAAGAAGGCTCGTTTGAGGATGTGATTCGAACGGCGATTAGCTTCGGGCACGACACTGATACAACAGCCGCCGTTGCCGGTGGTCTCGCGGGCATTCGGTTTGGGCTTGCAGGAATTCCTATAAGCTGGCTACAGCAATTGCGCGGCTACGATCTTGTTGAACCATTGATTAGCTTGATTGCAGCGGACAATAAAGCCAATACGGCGCATGGGACCTGACGAACGACTGCGATGAAGATCGACGCAACTCGCCAGCCGATGACGATTCGACGTGGCTGCTGCGGAAGGCATCGCGGTTATTGAATAATGGCGTGTTGCGCATCGGGGTTTATTGAACGCGTTTTAGGCGATATTGTGTACCCGAGCAAATGGTGCCAACATGTCTGCATAAATTTTACGGGAGTGGTTGTGAAAGGAAAAACGATAGCAATTGGAATCGTTGGTTTTGTTGTTGCGCTATTTTTAAGTGGAATCATCCACAACACTGTTTACCCGGAAAAAACGGCGTTACCGTCTCCAACGCCCGATAGCGTTCGAAAGGAAATGCAGGCGCAGGTTGATACTGATGCTGCTGCTACCAAAGCAATAGAGCGATCAAAAGCAGAAAAGATGGTCGCCCTTGGCGTGGTCAGTAAGACCTATGATGCTATGCGCGATCAACAATCGATGACCGTATCAAGTTTGGGGGTGATTGATAAGCCTGAAGCTATGACCGCTTGCTTGGCTTATGCGGCTAAAAATGGATTTGGTGGAATTGATCGTGGAACAGCCGTTTGGCAACTTAAAAAAGGTGGAGTATTCAAATTCGCAATCGACAACAATGCATTGTGGAATAAAGAGTGCGGCAACAAAGAGTCTGACGATTACACAAGTGTAGGTCGTTACGTGTTGGAAGAATTGCAGAAAAAGGGTTAGGGCTGCCGGTCGCCTTATAAAGCAGCAACGCCGCTTCTGTGAACTACAGTTCAGTCACATTCAGCTTTGCCAACTTCACCCTGTGGTTCGCACGGCCATCTGACGCACTGGCTTCAACGGCTTCGGGGCTTCGACCTTGTCGAACCGCTGGTCGCGCAGTTCACGGCAAAGTTGTACGAGAAGCGGGCCGGTTAAACAGATCGGTTGATGGTAGCTGTCTCTGTCCCCGATCTGTTGCAGGATTAAATTCGCGGGCCGCGCAGTAAGGGAATTCTTCGTCAGTACGCGGCATCATCCTGACGGGTTCAGCCAAGCTTTCGCGCCAAATCGGCGGCAGACGGATGGTAGTACCGCTTCAGCATCCCTAAGTTCCTGTGTCCCGACACCGCCGCGAGTTCGATCAAATTTGGCAACTTTTGCGCCAGTCGTGTGATGGCCGTATGCCGCAGGTCGTGCCAGTGGAAGTCCGTGATCCCTGCACGTTTGCACGCCTTCCTGAAGGCCGCGTGTAGCGTGTTGCCTTTGACCGGAATTACCGTGCCATCAATGGAACGGGGTAGGTCGGCCAAGATGCTGACTGCCTTCTTGGACAACGGGACGGTTCGCGCTGTCCCGTTCTTCGTGATCGGCAAGTACGCGGTCTGGGCTTCGAGATTGACGTTCGACCACCGCAATTCAATCAACTCGCCGCGTCTCATGGCCGTTTCCAAGCTCAGGATTGTTGCCGGAAGCAGCCATATGCTCCGCCTTTCGGTCGGAATCATTGCAGCAAGAAGGAGCGTTTCTTCGTCGGTGGTGAGCACACGATCTCGACCTTGGGGCGAAGGCGGTTTACGAACCAGTGTGACCGGGTTCGCAATGTTGATGTCCCACTCACGACGGGCGTGATTGATGATCGCCGATAGGTACGCCAGTTCCCGAATTACCGTGGCTGGCTTCACTTTTTTCAGCCGTTCGTCCCGATAAGCCGCAACTGCCTTCGGGGTCAACGCGGCCATGCTGAGTTTCGCGAGTCTGGTGCGGCAGGTAGCGCGAAGCCGCGATATTTCGTCCGCACCGCTGCGTCTTGTGGGGCAAACGTCGGTGATGTAGTGCTCAATGATGTCTTCGAGCGTGTTCGCTTCGGCTTCACTGCGACTAACGAAACTCCCACGATCCATCTCGGTTTCGACGGATCGCGCCCACTGTTCTGCATCGGCGCGGGTATTGAAGGTCTTTACTTCGACCGGAAACCCCTTCCGGCGAATGCGTACCTGCCATTTGTCCTTTCTGCGGTGTATAGCGGCCATTCCTGTTCCTAAGTGGAGCAGGATTGGAGCAAGATCGATTTTTCGTATGCCAGCAGTCAGACTTGTAGCGATTCTGTCAGGCGATGGCTTCGTTGCAGCATCAAGCGCAGCGTTGAATTAAGACTTATAAAACAGTGCCTTAACTCTCCGCCACCCAGTCGCCCGACTTCCCGCCATGCTTCTCCAGCACCTTCACATCGGTGATCGTCATGCCGCGATCCACCGCCTTGCACATGTCGTACACCGTCAGCAGTCCGACCTGCACGGCGGTCAGCGCTTCCATTTCCACACCCGTGCGTCCCAGCGTTTCCACCTGCACAGTGCAATGCACGCCGGGCAGTTTTTCATCCAGGTCGAAGTCCACTTTGACGCGCGTCAGCGCCAGCGGATGACATAGCGGGATCAGATCGGCGGTGCGCTTCGAACCTTGAATCGCAGCGATGCGTGCGATCCCGATCACGTCGCCCTTCTTGGCGTTGCCGTCGCGGATCAGCACGAATGTCTCCGGCAGCATGCGAATCGAGCCACGCGCGACCGCGATGCGCCTGGTCTCCTGCTTACCGCCGACGTCCACCATATGCGCCTGGCCGGCGGCGTCGAAATGAGTGAGTTCAGGCATGGTTGGGCTCCTTCAGAGGGCGCCTATCATAGCAGTGTGGTTCGACGGGCCGGGATGATTACAATTGGCCCATGCCCGCTATCTTAGTCCGAGCGGCGGGCGTCGCTTTTCGACTTCGTCATATCGACCTCGCGATGCGTTCGAAACGGTTTCTTGCTGCGTTATTGTCTGTCGTGCTCGCGGCGCCGCCGGGCGCGTTTGCGCAATCGCGCACGGCTTCGAGCACGAACCTCGCGCTCAACATGCCGTCCGCGGAACCGCCGCTGGTAAGCGGTCCGGTTGAAGCTTTCGCCGACCCCATCGTGCCGCCGGGACTCGCCCAAGGCGTGTTCGGCGTCTATGGCGGCGCACAGAGCCGCTTTTCCGGTAGCGCTGGCGCGAGCACCAGTTGGCGCGCCCCGATCGTCACGCAGCAACTGCCCGACCTCGGCAACGGCGGCTCCGGCTCGCTCACGCCGCAAGCCGAGCGCAAGCTCGGCGAGCGCGTGATGCGCGAGGTGCGCCGCGACCCCGACTATCTCGACGACTGGCTGGTGCGCGACTACCTGAACTCGGTCGCCGCGAAACTCTCTGCGGCGGCGAGTGCGCTATACATTGGCGGCTATCGTCCGGACTTCGAGCTGTTCGCGGTGCGCGACGCGCAGATCAACGCGTTCTCGCTGCCGGGCGGTTTTATCGGCGTGAACACCGGTTTGATCGTGACGACGCAAACCGAGTCCGAACTCGCCTCCGTGCTCGGCCACGAGATGGGGCACGTCTTGCAGCGGCATATTTCGCGCATGATCACCGCCGGCGAACGCGGCTCCTATGCCGCGCTCGCCGGCCTGTTGTTCGGCATTCTGGCGGGCGTGCTCGCGCACAGCGGCGACCTTGGCAGCGCGATTGCGATTGGCGGCCAGGCCTATGCGGTCGACAACCAGTTGCGTTTCTCGCGCTCCGCCGAGCAGGAAGCGGATCGCGTCGGTTTTTTGCTGCTGGCCGGCGCCGGCTACGACCCCTACGCGATGACCACGTTTTTTGGCCGTCTCGATCGCGCGGCAATGAACGACACAGGCATACCGGCCTACGCGCGCACTCATCCGCTGACTGGCGAACGGATTGCCGACATGGAAGACCGTGCGCGCCGAGCGCCTTACCGGCAGCCGCATCAGACGTCCGAATACGGTTTTGTGCGGGCGCGGGCGCGCTTGCTGCAGGACCGCTCGCGCAGCGAATACGCCGATGAGATTTCGCGCCTGCGCTCCGAAATCGAGGACCGTACCGCAGTGAACGTCGCGGCGAACTGGTACGGGATTGCGTATGGGCAGATGCTGCTCGAACGTTACGACGATGCGGCGGCATCGCTGGCTGCGTCGCGCGCTGCGTTTGCAGCCGGCGAACGCGGTGAAGGTGAGCCCATGCGCAGTTCGCCGAGTCTCGATGTGCTGGCGGCCGACATCGCGCGCCGCGCCGGGCGCGATGACGAGGCGGCTCGTCTGGCCGAGTTCGCACAGAAGCGCTGGCCGCAGTCGAACGCCGCGATCGACATGCATATCCAGACCTTGCTGACCTTGAAGCGATTCGCCGACGCGCAGGCTTTGGCTTTGAAGGAAACGCGTGCACAACCCGATCAGCCTGCCTGGTGGATGTATCTCGCGCAGTCAAGCGCCGGCAGTGGCGATGCGTTGACGCAGCATCGGGCTTTGGCCGAAAAATTCGCGCTGGAGGGGGCTTGGCCGTCGGCCATCCGGCAACTGAAGGAAGCGCGGGATCTGAAGACGATCGGCTACTACGATCTCGCGACCGTCGATGCCCGGTTACATGAAATGGAGAGCCGCTATAAAGAGGAGCGGCTTGACGAGAAGAGTTAGGGGCTGCCGGCTTGCGCTATCTGACACGGAACGTGGGCTGCGCAAAAAACCAGGCGATAAGTAAGCCGGCAAATAAGCCGGCAAACGACCTAGACATTCGCCGCCGGACTATCGACAAACCCGAACCGCGCGGCAACCTCATTTCGCTGCACCCCCTGCAAGGGCAACACAACTCCATTGTTCCAGCGGAACGCCCCGCTCATCGAGTCATCGCCCAGCGCTGCGTGGTCGGAAAAAACCTCGAGGTCATGATCGTGCAAAACAGCGACTCGCAGTGGCGCGGAGGCATCGACAAACAGAACCCCACCTTCGTCGTCGACAAACACAGCCGAAGGCTCGAAAGCCCCACCGGCCTGGTCAGTCAAAGCAAGCACCCCAGCGGCATCGGCTGACAACCGCACCACCCACGGCGTATAACCCAACTCGATATAGACCCGCTGCGGTCCATTCTGAAAAAACCACTGCCCGCGTTCATCGGCGTCGTAATTCCGATTGATGAATCCGAGCAACGCCTCATGCCGAATCGGCGTACCGGGCGCACCGCTGGCCTGAGCGGCTTCATCCCGCATGCGCCAGTTGCCGCGCCGGTCCAGCATCAGCCATCCCGTGCAACTCGGCACGTTCGGCCATTTGGCCAAAGCCTGCTTGACGACGTCATCCATGATCGACGTACCGCTCCAGATAACCGAACACGCGCCGCGACAACCAGTCGATGCGGCCCGGGAAGGGGCCGGTCATAAAGCCAGCGTGGCCGCCGTGCCGGGGTTGATCGAGTTCTACAAATTCCGACACCTCGTGCGGCGCCGGTAACGCCTCGGCCGGCAGGAACGGGTCGTTGCGCGCGTTCAGCACCAGTGTCGGCACGGCAATGCCAGGCAACAACGGCCGTGTGGTCGCGCTGCTCCAGTAGTCGTCGGTATCGCGGAAGCCGTGCAGCGGCGCCGTCACCACGTTGTCGAAGTCGTACATCGTGCGGCTCGCCAGCATGGCGTCGCGGTCGAACAGTCCGGGAAACTGCGCCAGCTTCTGTTCGGCCTTCTGTTTCAGCGTCTTCAGGAAACTGCGCGTGTAGACCATGCCGAAGCCCTGCGACAACGCGCGGCCGCCGGCATGCACGTCGATCGGCGTCGAAATTGCCGCGGCGGCCGAGAGCACCGGCGACGCATCTTCGCGCCGTTCGCCGAGCCAGCGCAGCAGTACATTGCCGCCGAGCGACACGCCCGCCGCCACGATCGGCCCCCGATGCGTGGCGCGCAGGCGGCGGAGGATCCAGTCGACTTCGTTGCTGTCGGCGAGATGATAGAAGCGCGGCAACAGATTCAGCGGTCCGCTGCAACTGCGAAAGTGCGGCACGACGCCGTGCCAGCCGTACTCGCGCGCGGCCGCCATCAACGTGGCGGCATAGTGCGACGTGGAACCGCCTTCGAGGCCGTGAAACAGGACGAACAGCGGAGCGTTGTCGGCGGGAAGGCTAAACGAGGAGGCGGGGGCGAGCGCAGAGGCGGCTCCGCCGTCATGCACCACCCAATCGAGATCGATGAAATCGCCGTCCGGCGTATCCCAGCGTTCGCGCCGGAACGTGATGGCCGGGCGGCGCCCGAACAGCGCAGGGACGATGGTCTGCACGTGCCGGTTCGGCAGCCAGAGGGGCGCACGGTAGAACAGATCCACGGTGGCCGTGGCGCGTGCCGCGCCGGTGGAAGCGGATTGATTGTGTGCCGTCCCCCAATCCCCCGATCCCCTATGGGGACTTCCGTCGGGACGGTGGACTTCCTGCGGGGCGAGGGACTTCCTGCGGGGCGTGCTCATGCCAGTGTCGAAGCAAAAAGGTAAAACCGGTATAACAGATGAGAAACGCAGATGAAACGCCCGTCAGGCATCAGTGCAACGACCCCTGGCCATGTCGCATCTTCGTGGCGAACTGACTGGCGGCCTCATTCGGCATCGGACTCGCGTGAATATGAGCGATCCGCCACTCGCCGCGTTCGTGGACCATGACGTAAGTGGTGAACACCATGGTGGGGGGAGCCTTTGGATCGGCCGGGCGGTGCGCTTCGGCGATCGCATAGACAACTGTGCCGAGGCTGTCGTAGACGCGAATATCGAGCGGTTCAATCGAAACGGGCGCGGTTTCGAGCTGGATCTGCAAGCCGGCGCGAATGCTGTCGAGGCCGTGCAGGTGGGAGCCGTCGGCGCAGATGCAGCTAACGAACTCCTCATCGATCCACAGGCCCATCAAACTATCGATATTGACCTCGGCGATGGCCTGGTAATAGGCGTTCAGCGTATCGGCGGCGGCTTCGAAGATATGGGCAAAACGTGGCATGGCTCGTCAGTCTCTTGTGCGTGGCGCGCGGTTGCGGGGCGGCGGTCAGCGGGACAGTCCGGAGCACCGGACAATCGCACCCAAGCGCGAGGATGCCCGCGCCGCAAGGCGCGAACATGACGCGACGCGCTCAGAGGCGTGCGGTGTTGCGTGCAAGTATCAGTCGAATCAGTTTGGCTCAACGTTGCGCCAGCAACATGCCGCGCAAATCGCCGAATACCTGCTCGGCGCTCAACTGCTTCAGGCAGTTCAGATGCCCGAGCGGACACTCGCGCTGAAAACAGGGGCTGCATTCGAGATGAAGCCATTGTACCTTCGCAAGCTCGGACAAGGGCGGCGTGTGGCGCGGATCGGTCGAACCATACACGGCCACCAGCGGACGGCGCAGCGCGGCGGCCACGTGCATCAAGCCTGAATCGTTGGTGACGACTGCGTTGGCCCGCGAGATCAGCGCGCAAGCCTCACCCAGCGCGGTTTGGCCGCACAGGTTACGCACGTTTGGCGCTCTCTCGGCGATGGCCTGAGCAAGCGCCGCGTCTCTGGGCGAGCCGAGCGCGATGATCTGCGTGTACGGGAACGACTGACCGACGATCTGCGCGAGCGCTGCGAAATGCTCCGGCGGCCAGCGCTTGGCCGGACCGTACTCGGCGCCAGGGCAGAACACCAGCAGTGGCACGCGCGTGTCCAGATTGAAGCGTGCCGATACGCGCGACGCTTCGTTCAGGTCAGCATCGAGCCGCGGCATCGGCAGGTCGTCGGGGATCCTGGCGCCTGGCGCGTAGGCGAGGGCGGCGTAGTGGCCGACCATCGGCGGCCGCTCGTCCTTGCGCGGATTCGCGTGGCGCACGTTCAGCAAGCCATAGCGGCTTTCGCCGGTATAGCCGATGCGTAGCGGAATGCCCGCCATCCACGGAATCAGCGCCGACTTGAGCGAATTCGGCAGGACATAGGCCGCGTCGTAGCCGACATCGCGCAAGTCGCTCGCCAGTTGCCAGCGGCGCAGCATCTGCAGCTTGCCGTGCGCGAGGTCCGTTGCGTAGACGTCGCGGATCTCGGGCATGCGTTCGAGCACAGGTGCAACCCACGAGGGCGCGACCGCGTCGATCACGATGCGCGGATGCAATTTCACGAGGCGCGCAAACAGCGGCTGCGCCATCAATGCGTCACCGATCCAGTTCGGTGCGATAACCAACGCGCGACGCATCAGAGTGAGTGTCCGGTATCGAAATGAAGCGCCGCGCGCGCTATGCGCGTGGCGTTCGATTGTGTCAAAAGGGAAAAGCCGCGAGCTTGCAATGCGGATCAGGTAAGGCCGGCCCCGCCGCGGCTGCGGCTTTGCTGCGAAGCGCTCGCCTGACCGCCACCTGCTGCAATAGCAAAGCCGGCCCGTCACGTGACGAACCGGGCAGCGGGTGGCCCGGCAAAGAGCGTAGCAAGCGATCAGCGCTCAGTGCGCAATGATCAAGGTTAGTGACCCTTGACCACCTCGCCGTCACGCAGCTTGTAGCGCGTGCTGCAATACGGGCATTTGGCTTCGCCGTGCGTGACGTCGATAAAGACGCGCGGATGCGCGCTCCAGCGCGGCATGGCCGGATTCGGGCAATACGCCGGCAGGTCTTTTGCCGACAGTTCGACCAGCGGCATTTCCTTGATTTCGCTCATGGGGACTTTCTCAATTTATACAGGGTCGTGCATCGCACCGCCCAAAGGCCGAGGACTCAAGGGCGGGGCAGCGCGCGTTAGATCTTGGTCAGCCAGTGCGCGTACTTCTCGCTCTTGCCGTTCACGATGTCGAAGAAGCCCGATTGCAGCTTCTCGGTGATCGGGCCGCGTGCGCCCGAGCCGATCGTGCGGTTGTCGAGTTCGCGGATCGGCGTGACTTCGGCGGCGGTGCCGGTGAAGAACGCTTCGTCGCAGGTATAGACTTCGTCGCGCGTGATGCGCTTTTCGATTACCTGGATGCCCGCGTCGCGCGCCAGCGTGATGACCGTGTCGCGCGTGATGCCGTCGAGGCACGACGACAGATCCGGCGTGTACAGCTTGCCGTTGTTCACGAGGAAGAAGTTTTCGCCGGAGCCTTCCGACACGTAGCCGTCCACGTCCAGCAGCAGCGCTTCGTCGTAACCGTCGGCAATTGCTTCCTGGTTGGCGAGGATCGAGTTCACGTACCAGCCCGAGGCCTTGGCGCGGACCATCGACACGTTCACGTGATGGCGCGTGAACGACGAGGTCTTCACGCGGATGCCCTTGGCAATACCGTCTTCACCGAGGTAAGCGCCCCACGGCCAGGCGGCGATCGCCACGTGGATCGTGTTGCCCTTGGCCGACACGCCAAGCTTTTCCGAGCCGACCCAGATGATCGGGCGCAGGTAGCAGGATTCCAGCTTGTTTGCACGGACCACTTCGCACTGCGCGGCGGCCAGCGTTTCGTGGTCGAACGGCACGTCCATCTGGAAGATCTTGGCCGAGTTCAAGAGGCGCTTGGTGTGCTCCTGGAGGCGGAAAATCGCCGTGCCGCCGTCCGCCGTCTTGTAGGCGCGCACGCCTTCGAAAACGCCCATGCCGTAATGCAGCGTGTGGGTGAGCACGTGGATCTTGGCGTCGCGCCAGTCGATGAGCTTGCCATCCATCCAGATCTTGCCGTCGCGGTCGGCCATTGACATACGATTCTCCAGCAGTGCGGTGAAAGAGCGTCATTTTAGCGTCTTTTGCACACGAAACGGGCATTTGGCCGCACACCGGGCGCTATAATTCGGCGCACGCATAATTCAAATCCGGATGCGCCAGCGGGTGCTTGACGACCTGGCGCCGACTTCCCTTCGTTGCGGCGCCGCCCGGCGCCCGCGTTTCGCCTCATGCTCGCTCGCCTGTCAGATACCGATCGCCGTGCCTTCCGTGAGGGCGCGCGCGACTATTCGCCCACGCTAATGGCAATTTTCTCCTGGGGCCTCGTCACCGGCATTGCAATGAGCAAGTCGGTGCTCACGCTGCCGCAGGCGCTCACCATGTCGCTGCTGTGCTACGCCGGATCGTCGCAACTGGCCGTGCTGCCGCTGCTGGCCGCCAAGCTGCCGATCTGGACCGTGCTGCTCACCGCCGCCATGGTCAATACGCGTTTCGTGATCTTCAGCGCCGGTCTTGCGCCGCATTTTTCCTATCTGCCAATGTGGCGGCGCATCGTGTTGGGCTACTTCAACGGGGACGTGATCTATCTGCTGTTCCAGAAGAAGAGTTTCCAGAGCGGCTACGTGCCGGGCAAAGAGGCGTACTTCTGGGGCATGGCGGTGTGCAGCTGGCTGTCGTGGCAGGTGTCGTCGATCGTCGGCATCCTGCTGGCGAGCCTGATTCCGGACAACTGGGGCCTCGCGCTCGCGGGCACGCTGGCGCTCTTGCCGATCATGGTGTCGGCGATCGCCACGCGTTCCACGCTGGTTGCCGTCAGCATCGCGGGCCTGGTGTCGCTGCTCGCTTTCGACCTGCCGTACCGGCTTGCGCTGCCGCTCGCGGTGATCGCGGCGATTGTCGCGGGCAGTGCCGCCGACCTGATGGTCGAGCGCGCCGACTTGCGCCGCATCCGTAACAGCGCCGGAGGTACCCAATGACATCCACGCAGATCTGGCTGGCCATTATCGGCATGACCTTCGTCACCGCCGTGACACGCGCCATGTTTCTAATCGGCGGCGAGCGCACGGTTTTGCCGGCGCGCGTGCAGCGGATGTTGCGCTATGCGCCGGCCGCGGCGCTTGCCGCCGTCGTGCTGCCCGATGTGCTGGCGACGCCGGACGGGCTCTCGTTTGCGCTGTCGAACCACGAGTTTTACGCGGCGCTGGCCGGTCTTGCGTGGTTTTTGTGGCGGCGCACCATGCTCGGCACGATTGTGGTGGGAATGGTCGTGTTCACGCTCTTGCGCCTCGTTATGTAATTGATCGAGGCGGGAATGCTGCATTGCGACATGCGCGGCGCATTCTTCAAATACGGGACATTCGCCGGTTGCGGGTTAGAAGGTCGTGTGGATCAGTTAAAATGGCCGTTTCCGGGATAAGCGCGCCGGTGCATGGCGCGACAGCCGCGGCCATGCCGCCGGCGCCCGATTCAGTGGAACCGCTGCCGTGCCAAAGCGCTGGAGTTTGCCGCGCCTGGATGCCAGCGCGTCATCCGCCACCGCCTTCTCATCAACTCGCACATACACGCCCATGAACAAGGTATTGCGTCTCTCCGATCTGATCGCCGAAGGCAAGCTAGCCGGCAAACGCGTGTTTATCCGCGCCGATCTGAACGTGCCGCAGGACGATCACGGCAACATCACCGAAGACACCCGCATCCGCGCCTCTGTGCCGGCGATCAAGGCAGCGCTGGACGCAGGCGCCGCCGTGATGGTCACGTCGCACCTGGGCCGCCCCACTGAAGGCGAATTCAAGCCGGAAGACTCGCTTGCGCCGGTTGCGAAGCGTCTGGCCGAGCTGCTCGGCCGTGACGTGCCGCTGCTCGCCAACTGGGTCGAAAACGGCGTGAACGTCGCGCCGGGCCAGGTCGTGCTGCTGGAAAACTGCCGCGTCAACAAGGGCGAAAAGAAGGATTCAGACGAGCTCGCGCAAAAAATGGCGAAGCTCTGCGACGTCTACGTGAACGACGCGTTCGGCACCGCGCACCGCGCCGAAGCCACCACGCACGGCATCGCCAGATATGCGCCGATCGCCTGCGCCGGCCCGCTGCTGGCCGCTGAACTCGAAGCGCTCGGCAAGGCGCTGGGCGCGCCGAAGCGTCCGCTGGTGGCGATCGTCGCCGGCTCGAAGGTGTCCACCAAGCTGACCATTCTGAAATCGCTGGCCGACAAGGTCGACCAGCTGATCGTCGGCGGCGGCATTGCCAATACGTTCATGCTGGCGGCTGGCCTGAAGATCGGCAAGTCGCTCGCCGAAGCCGATCTGGTCAACGAGGCCAAGGCCATCATCGACGCAGCGAAAGCCCGCGGCGCCTCGGTGCCGATCCCGACCGACGTGGTCACGGCCAAAGAGTTCTCGCCGACCGCCAAGGCTGAAGTCAAGGCAGTGGCCGACGTGCAGGACGACGACCTGATCCTCGACATCGGACCGGAAACCGCCAAGGTGCTCGCCGCACAGCTGGAAAAAGCCGGCACGATCGTGTGGAACGGGCCGGTCGGCGTATTCGAATTCGATCAGTTCGGCAACGGCACCAAGACCCTGGCTGAGGCGATCGCCAACTCGGCGGCTTTCTCGATTGCAGGCGGCGGCGACACGCTCGCGGCGATTGCCAAGTACGGCATCCACGACAAAGTCAGCTACATCTCGACGGGCGGCGGCGCCTTCCTCGAGTTCCTCGAGGGCAAGACACTGCCCGCTGTCGCAGTTCTGGAATCGCGGGCTTAACGTGGTGACGCGCTCCCCCTCAGCGAAGTCTGCAAAAGCGCAGGGCGGTCAGCGCGGCAGCAAGTCGCCGCGCAACGCCGCAGCAGCAACGGCAGGGGAGCGCGAAGCGCGCTCCGCCGCCACCACGGCCGCAGCCGGATCTGTTGAATCTGTGATTGCGCAGCAGGAAGAATCCGGGTCGCCCCCAGCGCTCGCGGAGTTGACCACTGCCAACGAGACCGCGGAATTGTCCAACGGACAAGCCGCCCACTCGCCGGCGGAACTCCCGGACGAAGAGGTCGCGCTCGCACCCCCACCGGCCCCCCCCGTGCTGGTGTCGAATACCGCTTCACCCCATAAAGCGACGCTGGTTTCAATCGGCGCGCAGCCCCCCGTAGCACCCTTCGGTGCGCAGCCTCCGCATCCGACTCGCAGCGCTCATTCCAGCGATCCCATCCAGACGAGGAGACTCATGCATCGCGCTACCAAGATTGTCGCTACCATCGGACCGGCTTCCAGTACGCCGGAAATTCTGCTGCAAATGATTCGAGCAGGGTTGGACGTGGTGCGGCTCAATTTCTCGCACGGCACCGCCGACGACCACCGCCAGCGCGCCGAATTCGTGCGCGAGGCGGCCCGCCAGGCCGGCCGTGAAGTCGCCATCATGGCCGATCTGCAAGGACCGAAGATCCGGGTCGGCAAATTCGAAAACGGCAAGATCATGCTGGCCGCCGGCGAGCCGTTCGTGCTCGACGCCGACTGCGAACTCGGCAACCAACAACGCGCCGGTCTCGACTACAAAGACCTGCCGCGCGACCTGAAGCCGGGCGACGTGCTGTTGCTCAACGACGGCCTGATCGTGCTGGACGTCGAGCGCGTGATCGGCAGCGAAATCCACACCACCGTGAAGATCGGCGGCGAGCTGTCGAACAACAAGGGGATCAACCGCCAGGGCGGTGGCCTGTCGGCGCCGGCGCTGACCGCGAAAGACATGGAAGACATTCGCACGGCGATGTCCCTCGGCGTGGATTTCGTCGCGGTATCGTTCCCCAAGAACGCCACCGACATGGAAATGGCCCGCCAGCTCGCGAACATCGCGGGTGCGCCGTACGGGATCAAGCCGAAGATGATCGCGAAGATCGAGCGGGCGGAAGCGATTCCGGCGCTGCAAGGCATCCTCGACGCATCGGACGGCATCATGGTCGCGCGCGGCGATCTGGCCGTGGAAGTGGGGAATGCGGCAGTTCCCGCGCTGCAAAAGCGCATGATTCGGATGGCGCGCGAATCGAACAAGTTCGTGATCACCGCGACCCAGATGATGGAGTCGATGATCTACGCGCCGGTGCCGACGCGCGCCGAAGTGTCGGACGTCGCCAACGCGGTGCTCGACGGCACGGACGCGGTGATGCTGTCGGCCGAATCCGCAGCGGGCAAGTACCCGGTGCAGACCATCGAGACGATGGCGGCGATTTGCCTCGAAGCCGAGAAGTCGGAGCAGTCGGAGCTGGACAAGGATTTCCTCGACCGCACGTTCACGCGAATCGACCAGTCCATCGCCATGGGCGCGCTGTTCACGGCTTATCACCTGGGTGCGAAGGCGATCGTCGCGTTGACCGAATCGGGTTCGACCGCGCTGTGGATGTCGCGTCACTGGACGCATGTGCCGATTTTCGCGCTCACGCCGCGCGTGGGCAGCGAACGGGCGATGGCGATCTACCGCAACGTCACGTCGCTGCATCTGGACACCAGCAGCGACCGCGATACCGCGTTGCAGCAGGCGCTGGAGACCGTGGTCGGCAAGGGCTACGCGTCGCGCGGCGACATGGTGGTGCTCAGCGTCGGCGAGCCGATGGGCCAGGCAGGCGGCACGAACACGCTGAAGATCGTGCGCGTCGGCGAGCCGTATTGATTTGGCGGCAAGCATCCTGCGTGGGATCGGAGTAAGAGCTATGGGACCTGAGTAAGAGCTTTGCTTGGGATCAGAGTAAGAGCTTTGCATGGGATCAGAGTAAGCGCTGAAGCGCTAACTCTGATCGACAGCTAAAGCGCTAACTCTGATCGACAGCTTTGCATGGGACCTGAGTAAGCGCTAAAGCGCTAACTCAGGTCGACACAGGCTTGGCCCAAGCGAAGCAGGTTGTCATGTCCCGCGAGAGGCGGCGCACAGACTCCAATCGCGCGTGAAGGAAAACGCGCTTTAGGGAATGTGTGAACGGGTATGCAGCTTGCTTCGCGATAAAATCGCCAAAAAAAGATGCCGACGGCACAGAATTCGTTTCAATCTAAGGAGTTACAGCATGCCTCTCGTATCAATGCGTCAATTGCTGGATCATGCCGCCGAAAACGGTTATGGCATTCCAGCCTTCAACGTGAACAACCTGGAGCAGGTGCAGGCGATCATGGCCGCGGCCGACAAGGTCAACGCCCCGGTCATCATGCAGGCATCGGCCGGCGCGCGTAAATACGCGGGCGAGCCGTTCCTGCGTCATCTGATCGAAGCCGCGGTCGAGTCGTAC
Organism: Paraburkholderia phytofirmans OLGA172; assembly: GCF_001634365.1. Classification (NCBI taxonomy): domain Bacteria; kingdom Pseudomonadati; phylum Pseudomonadota; class Betaproteobacteria; order Burkholderiales; family Burkholderiaceae; genus Paraburkholderia; species Paraburkholderia phytofirmans. The sequence continues at coordinate 3,884,921 of NZ_CP014578.1, read as the reverse complement.
CCGCATATTCCGGTCGTGATGCACCAGGATCACGGCCAGTCGCCGGCGGTCTGTATGGCGGCGATCCGCAGCGGTTTCACCAGTGTGATGATGGACGGTTCGCTCGAAGCCGACGGCAAGACGGTGGCTTCGTACGAATACAACGTCGAAGTCTCGCGCAAGGTGGTTGAAGCGGCGCACTCGATCGGCATCACGGTGGAAGCGGAACTGGGCGTGCTCGGTTCGCTGGAAACCATGAAGGGCGACAAGGAAGACGGCCACGGCGCGGAAGGCACGATGACCCGCGAACAACTGCTGACCGACCCGGAGCAGGCCGCCGACTTCGTCAAGCTGACCCAATGCGACGCACTGGCGATCGCGATCGGTACGTCGCACGGCGCGTACAAATTCAGCAAGAAGCCCACGGGCGACATCCTGTCGATCCAGCGCATCAAGGAAATTCACCAGCGCATTCCGAACACGCACCTGGTGATGCACGGTTCGTCGTCGGTGCCGCAGGAACTGCTCGCGGAAATCCGCGAATTCGGCGGCGACATGAAGGAAACCTACGGCGTGCCGGTCGAGGAAATTCAGGAAGGCATCAAGAACGGCGTGCGCAAGGTCAATATCGACACCGACCTGCGTCTGGCGATCACCGGTGCGATCCGCCGCTACATGGCGACCAATCCCGGCAAGTTCGACCCGCGCGATTACCTGAAGCCGGCGCGCGAAGCGGCGATGAAGATCTGTCTCGAGCGCTTCACGCAATTTGGCTGCGAAGGCCAGGCTGGCAAGATCAAGCCGGTTTCGCTTGATAAAATCGCGGAGAAGTACAAATCGGGCGAACTCGCGCAAGTCGTCCGCTAAGCTATAACCAAGCTCTACATCTGGCTGATTGGCCAGGTTGTCGTTCGATCGCCGTTCCCGCATCATCCGGGGAACGGCGTTTCCCTTTTGTTCCGGTCACACTTTTTGCCCCACTTTTAGCGAACCACGACGATGTCTACCCTTTACGAATCCACGCTCCACTCGCTGCCGCTGCTTGGCCGCGGTAAAGTCCGCGACAATTATGCGGTGGGCAACGACCAGTTGCTGATCGTCACGACCGACCGTCTGTCGGCGTTCGACGTCATCATGGGCGAGCCGATTCCGAATAAGGGCCGCGTGCTCAACGAAATGGCGAACTTCTGGTTCGAGAAGCTGAAGCATGTGGTGCCGAACCACCTCACGGGCGTGGCGCCCGAATCCGTGGTGGCGGCTGACGAAGTCGAGCAGGTCAAGGGCCGTGCAGTGGTGGTGAAGCGCCTCGAGCCGATCCTGGTCGAAGCGGTGGTGCGCGGCTATCTGGCCGGCAGCGGCTGGAAAGACTACCAGGCAACCGGTTCGGTGTGCGGTGTCGAACTGCCGCCGGGCCTGCAAAACGCGCAAAAGCTGCCTGAGCCGATTTTCACGCCGGCAGCCAAGGCCGAAATGGGCCACCACGACGAAAACATCACGTACAACGAGATGGAACGCCGCATCGGCACCGAACTGTCGGCCACGATCCGCGACATCTCGATCAAGCTGTACAAGGAAGCTGCTGACTATGCCGCAACGCGCGGCATCATCATCGCGGATACGAAGTTCGAATTCGGTCTGGACAATCACGGCCAGCTGTACCTGATGGACGAGGCGCTGACTGCCGACTCGTCGCGCTTCTGGCCGGCTGACCAGTATCAGGTCGGCACCAACCCGCCGTCGTTCGACAAGCAGTTCGTGCGCGACTGGCTCGAAACCCAGCCGTGGAAGAAAGAGCCGCCCGCGCCGAAGCTGCCGGACGACGTGGTCACGAAGACGGGCGAGAAGTACCAGGAAGCGCTCGAACGCCTGACTGGACACAAGCTCGCCTGATTGCGCGTAGCTGGGTACACCCGCGCTGCGTGAGAAAACGCAGGACCACCCCAAGTTGTCCGCTCAGGAGGAAGTCCCCTTGGGGGATCACCCCCCTCGGGGAGCCTGGCGCGAAGCGACAGGTCTGCGGGCGCTCTCAAGAAACAAGGAAGCCGTAAGATGAGTGAAGTCCAGACTGCCCATACGCATGCCGCGCCGGTTGTTGGCGTGCTGATGGGGTCCAGTTCCGACTGGGAAGTGATGAAGAACGCGGTTGCGATTCTGCAAGAGTTCGGCGTGCCGTACGAAGCCAAGGTCGTGTCGGCGCACCGGATGCCCGACGAGATGTTTGCGTATGCCGAACGCGCGCGCGAGCGCGGCATTCGCGCGATCATCGCGGGTGCGGGCGGCGCGGCGCATCTGCCGGGCATGCTGGCCGCCAAGACCACGGTGCCGGTGCTCGGCGTGCCGGTGGCGAGCAAGTATCTGAAGGGCGTCGATTCGTTGCACTCCATCGTGCAGATGCCCAAGGGGGTGCCGGTCGCCACGTTTGCAATCGGCGAAGCGGGCGCGGCGAATGCGGCGCTGTTCGCGGTGTCGATTCTGAGCGGCACGAGCCCCGAGTATGCGGAAAAGCTGGCTGCGTTCCGCGTGCGCCAGAACGAAGCGGCCCACGCAATGGTGCTGCCGGCGCTGTAAGCGCCAAGGCTGATTGTTTTTAGACGTCCCCTCATGTCCGACCCCCGGCCGGATGCCGCTAATGCACGTTTTGCATGCGCATCCGGCCGTGACCGACCACTAAGATGAACCCTGACAACACACCGGTTTCACCGATTCTGCCCGGCGCATGGCTTGGCATGGTCGGTGGCGGCCAACTCGGCCGCATGTTCTGCTTTGCCGCTCAGGCGATGGGCTATCGCGTCGCCGTGCTCGACCCGGACGAAAACAGTCCCGCGGGCGCGGTTGCCGACCGCCACATCCGCGCGCCTTACGACGACGAAGCGTCGCTCACCGAACTCGCGCGGCTGTGCGCGGCGGTCTCGACCGAGTTCGAGAACGTGCCGGCGGCGAGCCTCGATTTCCTCGCGAAAACTACATTCGTGAGCCCGGCCGGCCGTTGTGTCGCGGTGGCGCAGGACCGGATCGCCGAGAAGCGTTTTATCGCGTCGTCGGGCGTGACGGTGGCGCCGCACGTGGTAATCGAATCGTCGGACGCGCTGGCCGCGCTCGACGATGCGAAACTCGAAGCCGTGCTGCCGGGTATTCTCAAGACTGCACGCATGGGCTACGACGGCAAAGGCCAGATCCGCGTGCGCAACGCCGAGGAAGTGCGCGAGGCGCATGCGTCGCTGGCGGGCGTTCCGTGCGTGCTGGAAAAGCGCTTGCCGTTGAAGTTCGAAGTCTCCGCGCTAATCGCGCGCGCGGCGAACGGCGCGTCGGTGGTGTATCCGTTGGCGCAGAACACGCATCGCGACGGCGTGCTGTCGCACACCATCGTCCCCGCGCCGGATGCAAGCCCGACGCTGGTCCAGCAAGCGCAACAGGCCGCGCTGCAAATCGCGGACAAGCTCGGCTATGTCGGCGTGCTGTGCGTCGAGTTCTTCATTCTCGAAGACGGTTCGCTCGTCGCCAACGAAATGGCGCCGCGTCCGCACAACTCCGGCCATTACACCGTCGACGCCTGCGCGACCAGCCAGTTCGAACAGCAGGTCCGCGCGATGACCGGCATGCCGCTTGGCGACACGCGCCAGCATTCGCCGGCGGTCATGCTGAACATCCTCGGCGACGTCTGGTTCCCGGGCGGCCCGAAGGGGGCGGCGGTCACGCCGCCGTGGCACGAAGTCGCCGCCATGCCGGCGGCGCGTTTGCATCTGTACGGCAAGGAAGAAGCACGTTGCGGCCGCAAGATGGGTCACGTGAACTTCACGGCCGCGACGCTTGAAGAAGCCCGCACGGCGGCGCGCGATTGCGCGCGGCTCCTGCACATCCTCACGAGCTGACGCGAACGCCATGCCGGATCAAAGCAAACCTGCCGAAGGGGGCGCCGCGAGCGCCTTGCCTGTGAGCGCCGAGCAGATCGGGCACGCCGCCGCGCTGCTCGACGCGGGCGGCCTCGTCGCGTTCCCGACGGAGACGGTCTACGGACTCGGCGGCGACGCTGAAAATCCGGACGCGGTTGCGCGTATTTACGCAGCGAAGGGCAGGCCGGCGAATCATCCGGTGATCGTGCATCTGGCGCCGCAGGGCGATCCGAACTATTGGGTCGAGCATTTGCCCGCGGAGGCGCAGCGCTTGATCGATGCGTTCTGGCCGGGGCCGCTCACGTTGATCCTGAAGCGCGCGGCGCGAATTAATGCGGCGGTGAGCGGTGGGCAGGATTCGGTGGGTTTGCGCTGCCCGTCGCATCCGGTTGCTCAGGCTTTGCTGGAAGCGTTCAGCGCGTTGCGCGGTGGGCATGGTGGTGTTGCCGCGCCGTCGGCGAATCGTTTTGGTCATGTGAGCCCGACGACAGCGCAGCATGTGCGCGACGAATTCGGCAGCGCGATTCATGTGCTGGACGGCGGCGCATCGGATGTCGGAATCGAATCGACGATTCTGGATTTGTCGCGCGGGTTTCCGGCGCTATTGAGGCCGGGGCGGGTCACGCCACAAGATATCGCCGATGTGCTCGGTGAAGCGCCACGTCTCGCTGACGGGTCAGATGCGACGGCACCGCGGGCTTCGGGCACGCTGAAGGCGCATTACGCGCCGCGCACGCCGTTGGCTTTGCTGCCTTTTGATGCGTTGCAGACTTTGCTCGCGGCGCGCCAGGGCGATGAACGCGTTGCCTTGGTGGCGCGGGCTTCCCGCGCAGGGGAATGGGCTCATGCTGAAGGCGTGCATTTCATTGCCGCGCCTGAAGATCCGCACGTTTATGCGCGTGAGTTGTATGGCCTGCTAAGGGCGCTCGACCGCGCGGACGTAAGCCGGATTCTCATCGAGAAGCTCCCGGATACGATTGAGTGGATTGCTGTGAACGATCGGCTGGGCAGGGCCGCGGCGGCTTTCGAGGCGCTAAGTTAGGCTTCGCTTTTTGCCTGCAGGCACGGCGCAGACTATGCCGTCACGCAGGAAAAATTCAGTAAAGTCCTACCGTCTCAGGTGACCCATAAGAAAGCCTCACCCTCGCAGGCGCACAAACAACGGCGCCTCGGCCACAATAGAAAACGCCCAGCTTGACCAGCAAGCCGGGCGTTCGCAAAATCCAAAAACCACCGCCGCCAAGCCGGCAAACCAGACTTACTTGCCGAGCCCGCTCGCAGCCACCTGCTGCTCCACATACTGTGCAAAAAGTGCATGCACGTGCGTGGTCGGATGTACTAGGTCAGCAAACATATAAGTCTGGTCTGCGCCAGCGACCGTATAAGTCTCTGGGGAACAGAACAACGAGGACGCAAATGCCGTCGGATCAGGCTCGCCGAATTTGGCCGCGGCCGTTGCCATCGCGGTCAAATTACACGCCGTGCCCGTGTTCGTCACGGTGAAGCCGCTGGCCGCTGCATTGGCCATCAGCTTGTCCTGCCACGTGAACGCATCGATCGGAATGATTTTGCTGTAGATGCCGCCCTGCTGCAACGCGCCGGTCAATGCAGCGTTGTACACCTGCGTGATCCCCGTAATCAAAGCCGGAGCCTGTGCACCCAGGGTCGCGACCTGCTGCAGCGCCAACGGCGTCGAGCCGATATCCGGCACATTCGACACCACCACATGTGTCGCGCCGCTCTGCAAGATCAAGCCAACCTGCTGAGCCAATGCGGCCGCCACCGGCCCAAGCGTCTTGAGCGTTTCCGTTTGCACCGCCACCTGTTCGTTCATGCCGCCGGCGATGTCCGTCGTGATCGCCGTCGCCAGCGCCGGGAGTTGCTCGAAAATGTCGTTGGCACCGCCGTTGACCAGCACCAACTGGTCCGAGTTGAAGCTGCCGTGCGCCGTCAGATAGTTCTGTACCTGTGCCACGATCGGCGTCGTGGTGGCCTGTGCATAGTCAGGCTGGCCGGCCGGTGCGTGCCCTTCGCCATTCGGGTCTACCACGCGCGCTCCACCTTGCGCATAACCGTTACCCGACGTGTTCACGAGCGGTTGACCAAAGCCGCCGAGCGCCGCCGCCGACAACGTGCCGCCGTAGTACTCGGCAACCTTCTGGGTCCACACCTCACCCGGATTCGTCGTGAAGCGGCCACCGCCGAAGTTCGCCTGAATCACCGGCGCGTACGTACCGACATCCGACAAGCTGTCGCCGAACGATACGACCTGCAATTTCACGCCGCCCGCCGGCGTGCTGCTCGAGCTGTTGTTATCGCTGCCGCCGCCGCAAGCCGCGAGCAGCGCAAACGCGGCACTTGCTGCGGCGATCTGCGTGACGCGTACGAAACTGCGTTTCTTCGATGCTGTTTGATTCATGTTGACTACATCTCCTCGTATGGGTGGCCCTGATGCCATGTATTGCAGGCAGCGCCCACCGCGTCGGCGGCGTGGCGACAGCTTACAGAATCTTCTACGGCCTGCGCGGTGTTTGAAACGCGGCCGTATGGTTTTCTTCAATGCCCGTATCTTCGCCGGATGCCGCGGCATTGGCGCTCGCGCCGGCGGCGCGGCGCGCATGATAATTCGCGGCCCATGCGGGCGGTGCGAACAGCGCGCGCCACTTGTTGCGCCAGCCTCGCACGCTCACGAAATCGGCGGCCATCGACGCCCATTCATGAAACGTCGCCTTCAGCGGGTTATACGTATGGAGCGGCTCCACGATGCCGTAATCCGGCGCTTCGTGCGGATCTTCCTCGACATAGCTGCCGAACAGGCGATCCCAGATCACCAGCACGCCGGCATAGTTGCGGTCGATATAGCGGCCGTTGCGCGCGTGATGCACGCGGTGAATCGACGGCGTGTTGAACACGTATTCGAGCCAGCCGAGTTTGCCGATCGTCTGGGTGTGCACGAAAAACTGGAAGCCGAGGTTGATCAGCACGATGGCCACGATCTGCTTCGGCGGAAAGCCGAGCACAGCGAGCGGAATCCAGAACAGCCACATGCCGGCAATCGGATACATCAGGCTCTGGCGGAATGCGGTCGAAAAATTCATCCGCTCCGACGAGTGATGCACGACATGCGCGGCCCATAGCCAGCGCACGCGATGGCTGCAGCGGTGGAACCAGTAATAGAGCAGATCTTGAGCGACGAACAGCACGACGAACGACACCCAGCCCGGCCGCCACGTGGTGACGCGATAGTGATCGTAGAAAAACGCATAGACGGGGATGATCGCGAGCCACGCAAGCTTGTCGGCGGCTTGCTGCATCAGTGCGAGCGCGGCGTTGCAGAACGTGTCGCGCCAGCTATAGAGTTGCGCGCCGGGGCGCGTGCGCCGCAGGTGCCACGCCTCCCAGCCAATGCATGCGAGAAAGACTGGCGCCATGGCGAGCAGCAGCAATTCGGCATCGAATTGCATGGTGTCTTCCTCCGTGGTCCCTGACCGCTGCGCTTGCCGCAGCGGACGTTGTCGTTTTCGTTTGATCGGGCCACGTGACCGTAACGGGTGCGCGGCTCGTGCGCTACGTGTTACGTTTTACGCGCTCCTCAAACACTGCCCGACAGCGTACACGCTTGGGCGCGTTGCGGCGCGCGGGTTCTATAGAAGGAATCTTCAATGGGCGCCGCGCTTGTGCGGGTTTTTCCTGGGCTTGCGGCTGCGCGGTTCGGCGACGCGCTCGGAGACCTTCGTGAATCCCTGGGACGGTCCCTGATACACCCATTCGAGCAAGGCGTCGTGCGCGGCGCGCGCGGCCTCCGAATGCGGGTCGTTGATCAGGCTCACCACCACGTAGCTGTTGCCATCCGCCGAGGCCACATAGCCCGCGATCGCACGCACATCGCGCAGCGTACCGGTCTTGATGTGCGCGTTGCCGCCCGCGCCCTGGTTGGTCAAGCGGTTGCGCATCGTGCCGTCGACGCCCGCAATCGGCAGCGACTCCACGAATACCTGGGCGACCGGACTCGCATTGGCCCGCTGCAGCAGATCGGCGAGCGAGAGCGCGGTAACGTGCTCGTCGCGCGACAGACCCGAGCCGTTGTCGAGCGTCAGGTATTGCATGTCGACGCTGTCGCGGCGCAGAAACGCCTCGATGGCGCGCGCCGATTTCGCGGGCGTGGCGGGCGGGTTTTCTTCCTTCGCGCCGATCGTCAGGAACAGATTGCGCGCCATGGTGTTGTTGCTGAACTTGTTGATGTCGCGAACGATGTCGGCGAGCATCGGCCCCTGGTGCGTGGCGACGAGGCGCGCGCCGGCCGGCACCGGGCCTTCGCGGGGTGCGCCGCTGAAGGTGCCGCCGGTTTGCTGCCACAGGGCGAGGAAGCCGCCTGCGAAGAACGCGGAGTGGTCGAGTACCGCGACGTTGATCGTGCGCGGGCCGCAGCGCACCGAGTAGTCGCCGTCGAACGACGCCACCACAGTGCCGTTGGGCTGCGGCGTCACGGTGGGCGAGACGGAGGCGGCGTCGCCGCGGCACGGGCCATTGACGGCGTGCATCTGATTGTCGATATGCAACTGCGAGAGCGCCGGCAGCACGTCGATGGCGACGCTGCCGTCCGGGGCAGGCGTCAGTGTGAACGACAGCGATTTGAAGGCGTACAGCAGCGGATCGGGGCCGACGTTGTATGGTGCGGTGGCGTCGTCGTCGAACGGTGGCAGGTCGCGCGTGGAGGCATCGAAGTAGCGCTTGTCGAGCACCAGCGCGCCGTCGACGCCGTTGATCCCCGCCTTGTGGATCTTCTGCACGAGGTCGATCAGTTCCTCGGGAACGAGTTTCGGATCGCCTGTGCCCTGAATGTACAGATTGCCATGCAGCACGCCATTGGCGTCAAGCGTGCCGTCCGCGTACGCGCTCGTGCGCCAGCGATAGTCCGGGCCGAGGATCGACAGGCCGGAGTAGGTGGTGACGAGCTTCATCGTCGAGGCGGGCATCATCGGCGTGCCGGCGTTCAGCGCGACGATCGGCGTGCGGTCGCCGACTTTTTCGACCACCACGCTGATCGACGACAAGGGCACGTGTGCGCGCTGCAGGCCGATCATGACCGGCTGCGGCAGCACCGTGGTGACGTTGACGTTCGGATGCGTGGCCTTGACGCGCGCCTGCGCGGCAAGCGGCAGCGCGGCTCCGCAGCCGAGCGCGGCGCAGGCAAGCAGCAACGCCGCGGTGCGCGGCGCGAACCGGCGAGGCAGGGAGTCGACGGAAGCAGAGGAGCGTGGTCGCAGCGCCACACGGCGTGCGAGAGAGGGCAAAAAAGCAGGCAAACAAGCGAGCGTCATGAAAAGGCGAAGAAGCGAGATTTCGGGGCGCGGTGGCGCGCGGCAATCCAGAGTGTGTCGAAGCGTCGCGTGACGCGCGGAAAACCGCGGCGCGGCGCAAAGCGCTCATTGTAGAGACATGCCGCCAGGCTGCGGTGAAAAAGCGTCGCACGGCGCGCATGCCGGGGCCGGGCGCTAGAATGCGGCATCATCGAATGTTTCGGGACCGTACCAACCATGCGCATATTGCTAGTCGAAGACGACCGGATGATCGCCGAAGGCGTGCGCAAGGCGCTACGCGGCGAAGGCTTTGCGGTCGACTGGGTGGAAGACGGCGACGCGGCGCTCAGCGCGGCGACCGCCCAACCTTACGATCTGGTGCTGCTCGATTTGGGCCTGCCCAAACGCGACGGGCTCGACGTGCTGCGTACGCTGCGCGCGAAAGGCAACGCGATTCCCGTGCTGATCGTGACCGCGCGCGATGCGGTCGCCGATCGCGTCAAAGGCCTCGACGCCGGCGCCGACGATTACCTCGTCAAACCTTTCGATCTCGACGAACTCGGCGCCCGCATGCGCGCGCTGATCCGCCGCCAATCGGGCCGCAGCGATTCGACGATTCGCCACGGTAACCTGACGCTCGATCCCGCGTCGCATCAGGTCACGCTCGACGGCGCACCGGTCGCGTTGTCGGCGCGTGAATTCGCGCTGCTCGAAGCGTTGATCGCACGGCCCGGTGCGGTGCTCTCGAAGAGCCAGCTCGAAGAAAAAATGTACGGCTGGGGCGAGGAAATCGGCAGCAATACCGTCGAGGTCTACATTCACGCCCTGCGCAAGAAGCTCGGCGCGGACCTGATCCGCAACGTGCGCGGTCTCGGCTACATGATCGCCAAGGACGCCTGAGCCGATGCGTTCGATTCGCCGTCAATTGTTGGTCTGGCTGCTGGCGCTGGTGTTGCTCGGCGTCGGCATTGCGGGTTGGCTGATCTACCGGCAAGCGCTTGCCGAAGCCAATGAACTGTTCGATTACCAGTTGGAGCAGATCGCCGCGGCACTGCCGTCGGAACCGTTCTCGCAGGTGCTCGGTTCGCGCGACACCGGCGACGAAGGCATCGTGCTGCAAATCTGGAACCGCAACGGCGTGCTGATGTACTACTCGCGACCGCGTGCGCCACTCGCGCCGCGCGCCGAACTCGGCTTTTCGACCGAGCATACGGAGCGCGGCGACTGGCGTGTGTACGGCGCGATCGTCGGCGATAACGTCGTGCAGTTGGCGCAACCGGTTTCGGTGCGCAACCGGCTCGCGGCGAACGTCGCGTTGCGAACCCTGTGGCCGTTGATCGTTCTGCTGCCGTTTCTGGGGCTGGCGGTGTGGGTGATCGTCGGGCGCGGACTGCGGCCGTTGCGGCGCGTGACCAGCGCGCTCGACACGCGTCACCCCGAGGCCCTCGATCCCTTGCCCGACCAACGTCTGCCGCTCGAAGTGCAGCCGCTGGTGCGCGCATTGAACGGCCTGCTCGAACGGCTCGCCACCGCGCTCGATATCCAGAAGGCATTCGTCGCCGATGCCGCGCACGAATTGCGCACGCCGCTCGCCGCCGTGCAGATCCAATCGCAACTGGTGGCCCGCGCGAAAGACGACGCCGCCCGTAGCGACGCGCTGGCCGACCTGCAGGCGGGCGTCACGCGCGCCACGCGTCTCGCCGAACAATTGCTGGCGCTCGCACGATCGGAACCGGACGGCCTCGCCGCCACCAACGCGATCGATCTGCGCGCGTTGCTGCAAGACTGTGTCGTAGCGTACGCGCCGCTTGCGCAGAATCGCGGCGTCGATCTCGGTATCGAGGCGAGCGAACCTGCTGCGGTGACCGGCGACGCCGACGCGCTGCGGGTCATGTTCAATAACCTCGTTGATAACGCAACCAAATACACGCCGCGAGGCGGCCGGGTCGACGTCAGTCTGTATGTCGACGAAGGGCATCCGGTGGTGCGGATTGCCGACAGCGGGCCGGGCATCGAGCCCGCTGAACGCGACCGCGTGTTCGATCGCTTCTACCGGGCCGGCGCCGGTGCGAACCGCGCGCGCACCGACGTGGCGGGCAGCGGTCTCGGCCTCGCGATCGTGCGCCGCATTGCAACGCAGCACCATGCGGCGGTGAGGCTCGACGAATCTCCGGCGGGTGGTTTGCAGGTCGAAGTGCGCTTTTGAATGCGCTTCTGAATGCGCTGCTGAGCGTGCTTTGAAAGATGAGGCTTTCTGTTCGTAAAGCGGCTCGAACGTGGCCCAGGCGTGGCTCAGGCGTGGCTCAGGCGTGGCTCAGGCGTGGCTTAAACAAGCCTTAAACAAGCCTCAAACAAGCCTCAAACAAGCCTCAAACAAGCCTCAAACAAGCCTCAAACACTGGTTAGAAGCGATCTGGCGCTGCTTAAGACTCTTTTAAGCGATGCGACGTACGCTTCATCTCATTCCAAAGCCTCTTTCTCCCAGTCAGGAGTACACGATGAACGCGAAAACCTTGTCCCGCAGCGCTGTTGCAGTGGCTGTCGCCGTGGCGCTTTCCGCCGGCTATGTGGCGGGGCATCGCGACGTCCCCGCGCCGCAGGTGATCGCGCCGGCGCAGGCTGCGATGATGCCTGCTGAAGCCGCGGCGAAAACCGGCATCCCCGATTTCTCCGGTCTGGTCGAAACCTATGGCCCGGCCGTCGTCAACATCAGCGCAAAGCACGTGGTTAAGGAGACGGCGTTGCGCGGCAACGGCGGCAACCAGTTGCCGATCGATCCGAGTGATCCCTTCTATCAGTTCTACAAGCACTTCTTCGGCGGCATGCCGGGCATGCAAGGCGGCGACGGCGGCGATGCGCCCGATCAACCGAGCGCGAGCCTCGGTTCGGGATTCATCGTCAGCAGCGACGGCTACATCCTGACCAATGCCCACGTGGTGGACGGCGCGAACGTCGTCACCGTGAAGCTGACCGACAAGCGTGAATTCAAGGCGAAAGTGATCGGCGCCGACAAGCAGTCCGACGTCGCCGTGCTGAAGATCGACGCGAGCAGTCTGCCGACCGTGAAGATCGGCGATCCGCGTCAGAGCAAGGTCGGCCAGTGGGTGGTCGCGATCGGCTCGCCTTACGGTTTCGACAACACGGTGACCTCGGGCATCATCAGCGCGAAGTCGCGTTCGCTGCCGAACGAAAACTACACGCCATTCATTCAGACCGACGTGCCGGTGAACCCGGGTAATTCCGGCGGCCCGCTGTTCAATCTGCAAGGCGAAGTGATCGGCATCAACTCGATGATTTATTCGCAGACGGGCGGCTTCCAGGGCCTTTCGTTCGCGATCCCGATCAATGAAGCGATCAAGGTCAAGGACGACATCGTCAAGACCGGCCACGTGAGCCGCGGGCGTCTCGGCGTCGCGGTGCAGGGCATGAACCAGACGCTGGCCGATTCGTTCGGCATGCAGAAGCCGCAGGGCGCGCTCGTCAGCTCGGTCGATCCGGGCGGCCCGGCCGCCAAGGGCGGTTTGCAGCCGGGCGACGTGATTCTGTCGGTGAATGGCGAGCCGGTCGGCGACTCGTCGGATCTGCCGTCGCAGGTCGCCGGTCTGGCGCCAGGCAGCAAGGCCACCGTGCAAGTGTGGCGCGACAAGGCCACCAAGGACCTGACGGTAACGATCGGTTCGTTGTCGGATGCGAAGGTCGCCTCGGACAAGGCCGATCAGCCGACCCAGTTGCAAGGCCGTCTCGGTGTGGCGGTGCGGCCGCTGACGCCGGAAGAGAAGAGCAGCGCGTCGGTGTCGCATGGTCTGCTGGTCCAGCAATCGGGCGGCGCGGCTGAAAGCGCCGGCATCCAGCCGGGCGACGTGATCCTGGCGGTCAACGGCCGGCCGGTCGCGAGCGTCGATCAGTTGAAGCAGATGATCGCCGGCGCGGGCAACAGCATTGCGTTGCTGATCCAGCGCGATAACGCGCAGATCTTTGTGCCGGTCGATCTCGGCTAACGGGAACTTGAACTCATTGAAGTAACGGTTGCCGGTCCTTGCACATATTGCTCACGGACCGGCATTTTTTTACCCGTTCAAAAAGCCGTGAAGAAGGGCGCTCTGCGCCGCATGGCGTGGCGCAGCAGCGGTTTCCAGACGACGCAAACTGATGCTTGGCACGCGGGTTGCGTCAACCTTGGTCCGGGACCCATCAAGGGCTTCCGGACGGCAAGGACCTTGAGAAGGAGCGAACCGATGAAATCCCAACGCAATCAGCGAAGGATCGTAGCCGCCGCGGTATGCGCAGCGCTCACGCTCGGTCTGGCGGGCGGCGCGTATGCACAGGCGAGTGATGTTACGGGCGGCACGACCACGGACAGCAGCAGCGCAGGCAACGCCAATGGCGGCGGTCTGCCGCAAATCCAGCAGAAGGGCGACGTCTCGTTCGTGTCGGGTGGCGTCGGTGTCGATGAGTCCACGGCGCTGCAGCACGCGCAAAGCGAGTGGCCGCTGTCGCTGCGCTTCACGGGCCCCGGCTCCGATTTTCTCGCCGACGTCCACGTGCGCGTGGTCGACGCGCACGACGACGAGGTGCTGAGCGCCACGTCGCGTGGGCCGTATATGCTGGTCAAGCTGCGCCCCGGCCGCTACACCGTGCATGCGCAATACAAGGATCGCGACCAGGCCAGGTCGGTGACGGTCCCGGCCAAAGGCACTGCCAAGGCGGCGTTCTACTGGAATACGCAATAAGCGTCTTGCCTTTCCGAGCGGCGCTGGGCGAGACACCCAGGCGGCACTCAGGAAGGCCGCGCATTCGGCTCGCGTTTGGCCGATAATGAAGCCACGGGCGCCCCCCGTGGCTTTACTGTTTGCACGACCGCACACGAATTGCTCAACACAACGGAGCCGAGACATGAGCGATGCCTTGACACCCCACGGAAACCCTGGCGCGAGCACGGGCGGGCACACCATCGCGATCAGCGGCAACCACCACCGGGTGCGGGTGATTCATGGCGGCGTGACCATGGCCGACACCCAGTCGGGCCTGACGCTCAAGGAGACCGGTCTGGCGGATGTATTCTATTTCCCGCGTGGCGACGTGAACATGGCGCGCCTTGAACGCTCCACACATACTTCGCACTGCCCGTTCAAGGGCGAGGCTTCCTATTTCCATCTGCGCACCGAAGACGGTCTGATCGAAAACGCCGTGTGGAGCTATGAGACGCCGCTCGAGCCGGCTGCAAAAATAAAAGGGTATCTCGCGTTTTACGCATCGCGCGTCGACCGCATCGATCAGACATCCTGACCGGCGGTCGCGCGTTCATCGGGGAGGCTGCCATGGAACTGAACGACGCGTTACGGATTCCGCTTGCGCCGTCCGACGTTTGGGACGCGTTGCAGGACCTCGCCTTGTTGCGTGCCAGTCTCGACAATTGCGAGTCGTTCACGCGGCTTGGCCACGGCGAATTTGCGCTCGTCATGACCGTGCCGCTCGGGCCGTTGCGCGCGCGTTACGAAGCGCGGGCCCACGTCGCCGGTCAGGATTCCGGACCGGCGGACGCGCAGCGCCGCACCATTAATTTCAAGGCGCGAGCCGAGGGCATCGGCTCATTGCGCGGACAGATCGAAGTGAGGTTGCGCGCTGAGGATGGCTCGCATGGCATCGGCAGGGAGCGGGGCACGCGAATCGATTACACGATCTGGGCGACTTCGTCCGGGCCACTCGCCGAACTGCCCACGCGCCAGCTCGAAAACGCGCTGCATCAGCTGGCCGACGATTTTTTCGACGAATTCGGCGCGGTCGTTCGCGCCAAGCATGGGCAAGGGCCGAACCGTGCGCGTGGTTCGGCGACGCGGCGGCAGCACGTGTTTCTGCGGCCGATCGCGCTCAGCGGCATCGCGCGGCGGACCCGCACAGATCATGGAAATGCGCTGACCGGGCGGGCGGCGAGCGCGTCGCATGGGGCGTCCCATGGTGTGTCGCATGGGGTCTCGCATCGCGAGCCCGGTCCGCATGTGGTTCCGCATTGGGCATGGGCGGCGATGATTTTTCTGGTGGCGCTGCTGTTGTATGTGGCGCGTTGGATTAGCGAACACTGACGGCTTGGCTTGGCTTGGCTTGGCTTGGCTTGGCTTGGCTCGGCTCGGCGCTGTCGTGCCGGCGCGACTACGAAATCCTGGTGGGTTACTACGAAACGCCGTCGGCCACGCGGCGTTTGCGGCCACTGAACGTTCTATGCGCTCTTGCCGGTCTCACGCACGCTCACACGCAGACTGTCAGCCTGCCGTCTTTTCCTTGCGCAAGGCCGGACTCAGCCGCAGCGCATCGAACATCCCTGCGACCATCCGCTCCGCATGCGTGCCGAAATCGGTCGCCTCCGGCAGAAACAGCATGTCGCGCAGCGAGCCGCTGACGAACGCATGCACCATCGCCGCCGCGATCCTGGTGTCGAGATCGGCTGGCAGTTGCCCTTTGGAGATCGCATTGCGCAGACCGCCTTCGATCTTCTTCAGCCCTTCGCGCATATTGGTCTGATAACGGACCATCACCGGCCCCATCTCTTCGACCAGCTCGCACTTCAGAAAGAGGATGTCGAACACCCGCCGGCGACGCGGTTCGTTGGCGGTGTCGCGCAGGCAGACCGTGCAGATTTCCCGCAGGCGCCCGAGCGGGTCGGGCTCATTGGGGTCTAGCGAGGCGGCCTTGAGTTCGTCCAGCGGCAGCAGCACGCGGTCGAACATTTCGGTAAACAGATCGCTTTTGTGCGCGAAATGCCAATAGATTGCGCCGCGCGTGACGCCGGCGGCCTGTGCGATGTCGGCGAGCGACGTGCGCGATACGCCCTTCTCGAAGAAAACCCTTTCGGCCGCGTCGAGAATGCTGTTGCGCGTCTCCTGCGCCTCTTCTTTGGTTCTTCGGACCATATAGGTGTGACCTGCCCTGATTGTGGGGTTTTCCCGGGCCTTGTTAAGCACGCCCGATGACAATCTGTCTGCCGTTAAGCCATTTGCGAAGCGATCTTGCAGGTCCCCTGCCCGCCAAGGCGTAAACGCACTTTTACATGCATTCGTGGATGTATATATAATAGCATCCCACGATCGGATAGCCCAAGCCGTGACGACCGGTTAATATCCGTCACTGTTGCCTTTCAAAATGCTCTTGCGCCGCGCCGTGTGGCATTTCCCCGGTATGGCGCATTTCGCTCAGGATGCCCCTGCAGGTGCGGTTTGCATCCCCGGGCTTCCGGTCACGCGTCGCAAGACGCATGTGTGCGCTGTCGTCCCCGGGGTAGGGATGCGCGCACTTTTTCATTCTCAGTCTTTGACAGAGGTCGCTCCATGCGCGTCGAACGGGTTCCATTCCGCTTAATCAGTGCCGCGACGGCTGCCGTATTGCTGGCAGCGTGCGGACCAAAACAATCTGCCCCGCCGCAACAAACGCCCGAAGTGGGCGTCGTCACCGTCCAGCCCACGGCTGTGCCCGTCGTCACCGAATTGCCCGGCCGCACCAGTGCCTTCCTCGTCGCGCAAGTGCGTGCACGGGTCGACGGCATCGTGCTCCGCCGCGAATTCACGGAAGGCGGTGAGGTCAAGGCCGGCCAGCGTCTGTACAAGATCGACCCGGCGCCCTACATCGCCGCGCTGAACAACGCAAAGGCAACCCTGGCGAAGGCCCAGGCCAATCTCGCGACAACCACCGCGCAAGCCAACCGCTACAAGGTGCTGGTTGCCGCCAACGCAGTCAGCAAGCAGGACTACGACAACGCGGTGGCCGCGGAAGGCCAGGCCGCGGCTGATGTGGCCGCCGGCAAGGCAGCGATCGACACGGCGCAGATCAACCTCGGCTACACCGACGTGACCTCGCCGGTGACCGGCCAGATCGGCGTATCGCAAGTCACGCCCGGCGCGTATGTGCAGGCGAGCGCCGCCACGCTGATGGCCACGGTCCAGCAACTCGATCCGGTCTACGTGGACTTGACGCAATCCAGCCTCGACGGTCTGAAGCTGCGCCGCGAAGTGCAGGAAGGGCGTCTGAAGACGAGCGGCCCGGACGCCGCCAAGGTCTCGCTGATTCTCGAAGACGGCCGCACCTATTCGGAAAAGGGCAAGCTGCAGTTCACCGACGTGACTGTCGACCAGAGCACTGGCTCGGTGACGGTTCGCGCGATCTTCAAGAACGCGGACAAGGTGCTGCTGCCGGGCATGTTCGTGCGCGCGAGGATCGAGGAAGGTGTCAACGACAACGCGCTCGTCGTGCCGCAAGTCGGCATCACGCATGACCAGAAGGGTCAGCCGACCGCGCTCGTGGTCGGCGATGACAACAAGGTCGCGTTGCGTCAGCTCGTCACCTCGGGCACGTACGGTTCGAACTGGGTGGTGGAAAGCGGCCTGAAGGCGGGCGACCGCGTGATTGTCCAGGGCACCGACAAGGTCCGCCCGGGCGCGCAGGTCAAGGCCGTTGCCGCGCAACTTCCCGCCACACCCGCTTCCGGCGTATCCGCTCAGGGTGCGCCGGCCGCCAGCGGTGCGACGCAGACGGGTCGACCCGCTTCTGCTGCATCGGGCGCGTAATAACAGGGAGCCCGCCTCATGGCAAAGTTCTTTATTGATCGCCCAATTTTTGCATGGGTGATCGCCATCATTCTGATGCTCGCGGGTATCGCGTCGGTCTTCACATTGCCGATCGCGCAATACCCGACCATCGCGCCGCCGGCCGTGCAGATCAGTGCAACGTACCCGGGCGCATCGGCGAAGACGGTGGAAAACACCGTCACGCAGGTGATCGAGCAGCAGATGAGTGGTCTCGACCACTTGCTGTACCTGTCGTCCACTTCGGACGACTCGGGTACGGCAACCATCACGCTGACGTTCGCAGCCGGCACCAATCCTGACATTGCGCAGGTGCAGGTGCAGAACAAGCTGCAGCTCGCCACGCCGCTGTTGCCGCAAGCCGTGCAGCAGTTGGGCACCAAGGTCACGAAGTCGAGCAGCAGCTTCTTGCTGGTGTTGGCGTTCGTGTCCGAAGACGGCAGCATGAGCAAGTACGACCTGGCGAACTACGTCGCGTCGAACGTCCAGGACCCGATCAGCCGGATCGACGGTGTGGGTACGGTGACGCTGTTCGGCTCGCAGTACGCGATGCGGATCTGGCTGGATGCGAACAAGTTGACCAACTTCGGCCTGACGCCGGTGGATGTGCAGACCGCGCTGCTCGCGCAGAACGTGCAGGTCGCGGGCGGTTCGCTCGGCGGCACGCCGTCGGTGCCGGGCCAGGTGCTGCAGGCCACCATCACGGAAGCCACGCTGCTCAATACGCCTGAACAGTTCGGCAACGTGCTGCTGAAGGTGAATACGGACGGTTCGCAAGTCCGTATCAAGGATGTGGGCCACATCGAGCTCGGCGGCGAAAACTACAACTTCGACACCAAGTACAACGGTGCGCCGACGGCAGGCTTCGGGATTCAGCTGGCCACCGGCGCGAACGCGCTGGCAACCGCCAAGGCGGTGCGCGCGAAGATCGACGAACTGTCGAAGTACTTCCCGCATGGCCTCGTTGTGCAGTATCCGTACGACACCACGCCGTTCGTGCGCGCGTCGATTGAAGAAGTGGTCAAGACGCTGCTCGAGGGTATCGTGCTGGTGTTCCTGGTCATGTACCTGTTCCTGCAGAACCTGCGCGCCACGCTGATCCCGACGATCGCCGTGCCGGTGGTGCTGCTGGGCACGTTCGCGATCATGGGTGTGGTGGGCTTCTCGATCAACACGCTGTCCATGTTCGGGCTCGTGCTGGCGATCGGCTTGCTGGTGGACGATGCGATCGTGGTGGTGGAAAACGTCGAGCGGGTGATGGCGGAGGAGGGCTTATCGCCTCGCGACGCCACCCGCAAGGCAATGGAGCAGATTACCGGCGCGCTGGTCGGCGTGGCGCTCGTGCTGTCGGCGGTGTTCGTGCCGGTGGCGTTCTCGGGCGGTTCGGTCGGGGCCATTTACCGGCAGTTCTCGCTGACGATCGTGGCGGCGATGGTGCTGTCCGTGCTGGTCGCGTTGATTCTGACGCCGGCGCTGTGCGCGACGATCCTCAAGCCGATTCCGAAGGGGCATCACGAAGTCAAGACGGGCTTCTTCGGCTGGTTCAACCGGACCTTCGAAACGAGCCGCGACAAGTATCACTCGGGCGTTCACCACGTGATCAAGCGCTCGGGCCGTTGGCTGATCATCTATATGGTGGTGATCTTCGCGGTCGGCCTGCTGTTCGTGAAACTGCCGAAGTCGTTCCTGCCTGATGAAGACCAGGGCACGATGTTCGTACTGGTGCAAACGCCGTCCGGCTCGACCCAGGAAACCACGGCGCGCGCGCTGAAGGACGTCTCCGACTACCTGCTCAACACCGAGAAGAGCATCGTCGAATCGACCTTTACGGTGAACGGCTTCAGCTTCGCCGGCCGCGGTCAGAACGCGGGTCTCGTGTTCGTGCGGATGAAGGACTACGCGGCGCGTCAGCACTCGGATCAGAAGGTGCAGGCGCTGGTTGGCCGCCTCTTCATGCATTTTTCGAGCTACAAGAACGCGCTGGTGTATCCGGTGAATCCGCCGTCGATTCCTGAGCTCGGCACGGCCGCCGGCTTCGACTTCGAATTGCAGGATCGCGCGGGTGTCGGCCACGAGAAGCTGATGCAAGCTCGCAACATG
This sequence comes from Paraburkholderia phytofirmans OLGA172, assembly GCF_001634365.1. Lineage (NCBI taxonomy): Bacteria > Pseudomonadati > Pseudomonadota > Betaproteobacteria > Burkholderiales > Burkholderiaceae > Paraburkholderia > Paraburkholderia phytofirmans. Next base: position 3,865,082 of record NZ_CP014578.1, on the reverse strand, counting down.
CTGCTGGGTATGGCCGCGAAAGATCCGACGCTGGCTCAGGTGCGTCCGAACGGCCTGAACGATACGCCGCAGTTCACCGTGAACATCGACCACGAGAAGGCTTCCGCGCTCGGCGTGTCGCTGTCCGTGATCGACCAGACGTTCTCGATCGCATGGGCGTCGCAATACGTGAACAACTTCCTCGATACCGACGGCCGGATCAAGAAGGTGTATCTGCAGGGCGACGCACCGTTCCGGATGAAACCGGAAGACCTGAACGCCTGGTACGTGCGCAATACGGCCGGCGGCATGGTGCCGTTCTCATCGTTCGCCAGCGGTACGTGGTCCTACGGTTCGCCGAAGCTCGAGCGCTACAACGGTATCTCGGCGGTGGAAATCCAGGGCGCGGCTGCCCCGGGCAAGTCGACCGGCCAGGCCATGACGGCCATGGAAGCACTCGTGGCGAAGCTGCCGGCGGGTATCGGCTACGAATGGACGGGCCTGTCGTTGCAGGAACGCCAGTCCGGTTCGCAGGCGCCGATTCTGTACGGCATTTCGATTCTGGTGGTGTTCCTCTGTCTCGCGGCGCTGTATGAAAGCTGGTCGATTCCGTTCTCGGTGATCATGGTGGTGCCGCTTGGCGTGATCGGCGCACTGCTGGCCGCTACGCTGCGCGGGCTTGAGAACGACGTGTTCTTCCAGGTGGGTCTGTTGACCACGGTGGGGCTGTCGGCGAAGAACGCGATTCTGATCGTGGAATTCGCCCGCGAGCTGCAGCAGGGTCAAGGGATGGGACCGGTCGAGGCCGCGCTGGAAGCCGCGCGTCTGCGGTTGCGGCCGATTCTGATGACCTCGCTCGCGTTCATTCTCGGCGTGATGCCGCTCGCGATCAGTAACGGCGCGGGCTCGGCCAGCCAGCACGCAATCGGTACCGGCGTGATCGGCGGGATGTTGACGGCGACCTTCCTCGCGATTTTCATGATCCCGATGTTCTTCGTCGTGATCCGCGCGAAATTCGGCGGCGAGCAGGAAGACCCGGATGAGGCGCTCGAACACTACAACCAGCACCATCCGCATGATCCGCAAGGTGGCGGGTCGGCCGGCAATGGCTCGGGCAAGGACGGACATTGAGATGCAAAAACACTCTTTGATTGCAGTGGCGGTTGCGCTGTTCGCCGCGGGTTGCACGATGGCGCCGAAGTACCATCGCCCGGCCGAACCCGTGGCGGCGACTTTCCCGACCGGCGGCGTGTACGACACGCAGCCGGGCGCGGCGAGTGCCGCGCGGACCGCGAACGGCCAGGCGGCGGCCGATATCGGCTGGCGTGATTTCTTCGCCGATGCGCGTTTGCAGCGGCTGATCGAAATCGCGCTGAAGAACAACCGCGATCTGCGCGTGTCGGTGCTGAATATCCAGGCATCGCAGGCGCAGTACCAGATCACTCGCGCGGCGCTGTTCCCGACGCTGAACGCCGCGGCGTCACAAAGCAAACAGCGCACGCCGAAAGATTTGACGGCCACCGGCTTGACGATCACCAACACGTACTCGGTGGGTCTGAACGCTTCCTGGGAAATCGATTTCTTCGGGCGGATTCAAAGCCTGAAGGATCAGGCGTTGGCTCAGTACCTGGCCACCGCGCAGGCGCGCAAGGCCGCGGAAATCGCGTTGGTCTCGCAAGTGGCTAGTCAGTACATGACGGTGCTCGAGGTGGACGATCTGCTGAAGGTCACGCAGAACACGCTGAAGACTGCCCAGGAGTCGTACCGGATCACCAAGCTGCAGTTCGACAACGGCACGGGTTCGGAACTGGATCTGCGGCAGGCGGAAACGGTGGTCGAGCAGGCGCAGGCCAACCTGCAGTCGCAGGCGCGTCTGCGGGCGCAGGCGGATAACGCGCTCGTGCTGCTGGTCGGCGAGCCGTTGCCGGACGATCTGCCATCAGGCATGTCGTTGGACAATCAGAACCTTCTGACGGATATCCCGGCGGGATTGCCGTCCGATCTGCTGACGCGCCGTCCGGACATCATGGAGGCCGAAGAGAACCTGCTTGCTGCCAATGCGAACATCGGCGCGGCGCGCGCAGCGTTTTTCCCGAAGGTCTCGCTGACCGGCAGTTTCGGCACGCTCAGCCCGTCGCTCGGCGGTCTGTTCAAGCCGGGTTCGGCGGCGTGGAGCTTCGCACCGTCGATCACATTGCCGATCTTCGAAGGCGGCCAGAACAAGGCCAATCTCGATCTCGCCACCGTGCAGAAAAACATCCAGATCGCGACGTATGAAAAGGCGATCCAGACGGCCTTCCGCGAAGTGGCGGACGGACTGGCGGCACGCGGCACGTACGATCAGCAGATCGAGGCGCTGGAGCGCAATACTTTTGCCGAACAGCGCCGGCTGGATCTGTCGAACCTGCGTTATACGAACGGCGTCGACAGCTATCTGTCGGTGCTGACCGCGCAGAACGATCTGTACGTATCGCAGCAGTTGCTGGTTACCGCGCGCATGCAGCGTCTGCAGAACCTGGTCACGCTGTATCAGGCGCTCGGCGGCGGCTGGATCGAACGGGCCGGCGAGCAGCCGCGCCCGGCCGACGCGCCGGTCGATTACGGTGCGGCGAGCGCGCCGGTGGCGGCTTCGGCAGCAACGGCGGGTTGAGTCTCTTTTAGTCTCGTAGTAGCAGGCGCGCAGGCCGGTTTTCGGTTTCAGGGAAGCCGCCCTTCGCAGCCGGTAATAACAAAAACGCCACGGCATGCCGTGGCGTTTTTGTTGATGCTCAGATCTGATCAGATCAACCCATCGCAACTCAACTCAGATCAGATCAGATCAGCCCGACTCAGCGCTTGCGCTCAGCGCGATCTCTGGCGCGCGGCGCGGGTTCCAGTCAGATGCTCAGTGCACATCCGCGGCACGCAGCATCTCGTCGCCGCCCTTCGGCTCATTACCGCCGCGTCCGTCGAAATCATGTCCGGCCTTGCGAATTTCGCACTGTGCCTTCTTCTCGCTCTTCACACCGTTGAAGACCAGGTTCAGCACCACCGCCGACACCGACGCCAGCAAAATCCCGCTATGCAACAGCGGTGACAGCGCCGGCGGCAGCTTCGAGAAAAATTGCGGCGACACCACCGGCACCAGACCCATGCCGATACTGACCGCGACGATGAACAGGTTATGGTGGTTCTTCACGAAGTCGACTTTGGCCAGCACCTTGATGCCATTCGCCGCGACCATGCCGAACATCACGATGCCCGCACCGCCCAGCACGAAGGCCGGCACCGACGCAACCACTTGCGCCATCTTCGGGAACAGGCCCAGCAGCACCAGGATCACGCCGCCCATCGCGCAGACAAAGCGGCTCTTCACGCCCGTCACGCCGATCAGGCCAACGTTCTGCGAGAACGAGGTATGCGGAAACGAGTTGAAGATGCCGCCGATCAGCGTGCCCAGACCATCGACGCGCAGACCGCGCACCAGCGTCTTCTGATCCACCGGACGATCGACCATGTCGCCGACAGCGAGGAACATGCCGGTCGATTCGATGAAGGTGACGAACATCACGGTGACCATCGTCGCGATCGCAAGCGGATCGAAATGCGGCAGGCCGAAGTGGAACGGCATCACGATGCCGACCCACGGTGCGTGCGTGACACCGTCCATGTTGACGCGGCCGAGCGCCAGCGCGATCACGAAACCCGCGACGATCCCGAGCAGCACCGAGATATTGGCGAGGAAGCCCTTGGCGAACTTGTTGATGAGCAGAATCAGCATCAGCACGAGGAGCGACAGGCCGAGATAGACCGGATTACCGTAGTCAGGGTTGCCGACACCACCGGCTGCCCAGTTGATGCCCACTTCCATCAGCGACAAACCGATCACCGAGATCACCACGCCGATCACCACCGGCGGGAAAAAGCGCAGCAGCTTGCCGACCGCCGGCGCGAGAAGGATGCCGATAACGCCGGCCGCGATCGTCGAGCCGAAGATGTCGAGAATACCGAGCGATGGATTCGTGCCGATCGCGACCATCGGACCGACAGCTGCAAATGTGCAGCCCATGATGACCGGCAGACGAATGCCGAAGATCCACAGACCGAGCGTCTGAATCAGCGTAGCGATGCCACAGGAAAACAGATCGGCGCTGATCAGGAATGCGATCTGGTCTTTCGGCAATTTCAGCGCCGCACCGATGATCAGCGGCACCGCAACTGCGCCTGCGTACATCACCAAAACGTGCTGAATGCCGAGCGTCAGCAACTGGCCCGCGGGCAGTCGCTCGTCGCACGGGTGAACCGTGTTCGATTGCATTTTGTCTCTCTCCACCATCTCGTTTTGGGATGGCTCCAAGGTATGCGGAACGATAAAGTGCAACAAGACCACTGGGGCCTATTCCGGCATTCCCGGTGACGATATGCATGATGCCCATTTGAAAGCCAAAAGAAATGCGCGCCCCGCACAAATCGGCTGTGAGCCCCATGCAGCGGCGAGGCGCGTCCGTGCGCGGCGCGGCGTCGCTTCAGGTCATATGTGTTAAAGACAATGAGGTGTATCTCGCTCGGCGCATAGTGCTGTTTTCGCCTCGCGTCCCGTTTGAAGGGGTTAACCCGTAAATTGAGGGTTTTCACTTAGACTCCCGCGTGGTTGCCGGCGCGCCACGAAAGCCTGTCTTCGATGATGGAAAATACAGCGCTAGCCGCACTTTCCGAGTGCGTTTTCCCATGCCTCACTAGATGTTCTATCGCTCATGACTTTTCTTGGCATCGATCTCGGCACCGGCTCCCTCAAAGTCGTTATCGTCGACGATAACGGCCGCGAGCAGGCGGCCGCGAGCGTCGCTTATGCGCTCGAAACGCCGCACGCAGGTTGGGCGGAAATGTCGGTGCAGACCTGGTGGCGTGCGCTCTGCGAGGCTGCGGCGCGACTGCCCGCCGACGCGCGGCGGGAGGTCGAGGCGATCGGCTTTTCCGGGCAGATGCACGGGGTGGTCATGGTGGCTGCCAATGGCGAAGCGGTGCGGCCGGCGATGCTCTGGCCCGACACGCGCGCATTGGGTTTGCTCAATCAGTGGCCCGAGCCGCAGCCGAATCCCGTTGCGCCCGGCATGGCTGGTCCTTTGCTGCGTTGGATCGTGCAGAACGAACCGCAAACCGCGCGCAAGACGCGTTGGGCGCTGCAACCGAAAGACTGGCTGCGTGTGGCGCTGGGTGGCGCGGTGGCAACCGACCCCTCCGATGCCTGTGCGACGGCGCTTGCCGATCCGGCCGGCGTGTGGGATCGCGCGCTGCTCGACCGCCTCGAACTGCCGCACGAATGGTTTGCACCGTTGGCGCCATCCTATGCGGCGGGCGGAGTGTTGTCGGAGAAAGCCGCGCAAGCGCTGGGTCTGCGCGCCGGTATCGTGCTCGCGATTGGCGCCGCCGATACGCCATGCGCGGCGCTTGGCAGCGGTCTCGCTCGCGACGGCGACGCGTTGCTCACCACCGGCACCGGTGGGCAGATCGTCGTGCTCGCGGAACACGCACCGCAAGCCGCGAAAGGCCTGCATCGCTACCGCGCTGCGAGTGATCACTGGTACCGGATGGCGGCGATGCAAAACGTCGGCGTCGCGCTCGAACGCGTGCGGGGCTGGCTGTCGTATGAATGGGCCGATGCCTATCGTGAAGCGTTCGGTGATGCGTCCGGCGGTGTGTCCGGCGGTGTGTCGAGCATTGCGTTCGGCAATGCATCCGGCAATGCATCCAGCAGTGCATCCGGCAGTGCATCGGGCAGTGCATCCAGCACTGCATCCGGCAATGCCGCAGGCAACGTATCAGGTGGCGCTCTTGGCGATGTAACAGGCGCTGCCCCAAGCGCCGCAGCGGGCCTGACTTTTCTGCCCTATCTCACAGGCGAGCGCACGCCATGGCTCAACCCGGCCGCGCGCGGCGGCTGGCTCGGCCTTGCGCTCGATCACACGCGCGGCACGATGATGCGGGCCGCCTTCGAAGGCGTGGCGTTCTCGCTGCGCGCCGGTCTCGACGCGATTCGCGCGAGCGGCGCGAACGTGAACACCTTGAAGCTCGCTGGCGGCGGTTCCGTGGATGCGCGCTGGCGGCAGTTGCTCGCCGATGCGCTCAACGTCGAGTTGTATGCGGTCGATTGTCCGAACGCGGCGCCGCGCGGAGCGGCCATCCTCGGCGCACTGGCAAGCGGGCACTGGCACGCGAGCGATCTCGCGGCGCTTGCGCCAGGCGCGACGCGCGTTGCCAGTCCGCAAAACGATGCGGCGCTCGCGCAACGGTACGCGCGTTTTCTCGATCTGTATGGCCGGGTCGAGACATGGTTCGGTGAGGATGAAGGCGAACGCGAACGCGAACGCGAACGCGAACGCGAACGCGAACGCGAACGCTCGTAGCCGAGCCGATGTCACCTACAGACAATGCCCAATGTCACGTACAGACAATGCCGCGACGCACTTTGCAATACCATTACACCTTTCGCGCGCTAAGCTACCTGCCGGCACATCAGGCTGTGCGGCAGTGGCAACTTCTATCCGCCGCCCGGACCATCACGCAATCACAGCCGTCGAAGTGCAACACTGGCGCGCCGCGCGGTATCCCACTGCGACGCGCCAGGCGTTCACAGACTCACAGGAGCATTCACGATGAAGACCAAAGCAGCAATCGCATGGAAAGCTGGCGCCCCGTTGACGATCGAAGAAGTGGATCTGGAAGGGCCACGCGCCGGTGAAGTCCTGATCGAAGTGAAGGCGACGGGCATCTGCCACACCGACTACTACACGCTGTCCGGCGCCGATCCCGAAGGCATCTTCCCGGCGATTCTCGGCCACGAAGGCGCGGGCGTGATCGTCGATGTCGGCCCGGGCGTGGGTACGCTTAAGAAAGGCGATCACGTCATTCCGCTCTACACGCCGGAATGCCGTCAGTGCAAATTCTGTCTGTCGCGCAAGACCAATCTTTGCCAGGCGATCCGTTCGACGCAAGGCCGCGGCCTGATGCCGGACGCCACGTCGCGTTTCTCATTGGATGGCAAGCCGCTGTTTCACTACATGGGCACGTCCACGTTCTCGAACTACATTGTCGTGCCGGAAATCGCGGTTGCGAAGGTGCGTGAAGACGCGCCGTTCGACAAGATCTGCTACATCGGCTGCGGCGTGACAACCGGTGTCGGCGCCGTCGTGTATTCGGCGAAGGTCGAGGCGGGCGCGAACGTGGTGGTGTTCGGTCTCGGCGGCATCGGCCTGAATGTGATTCAGGGCGCGAAGATGGTGGGCGCGGACAAGATCATCGGCGTCGACATCAACCCGGGCCGCATCGAGCTGGCGAAGAAGTTTGGCATGACTCACTTCATCAACCCGAACGAAGTCGAGAACGTAGTCGATCACATCGTGCAGCTCACCGATGGCGGCGCGGACTACTCATTCGAGTGCATCGGCAACACCAAGGTGATGCGTCAGGCGCTGGAGTGCACGCACAAGGGCTGGGGTCAGTCGTTCATCATCGGCGTGGCGGCGGCGGGCGAAGAGATCAGTACGCGTCCGTTCCAGCTGGTGACGGGCCGCGAGTGGAAGGGCTCGGCGTTCGGCGGCGCGCGCGGGCGCACCGACGTGCCGAAGATCGTCGACTGGTACATGGAAGGCAAGATCAATATCGACGACCTGATCACGCACCGTCTGCCGCTCGAGCGCATCAACGAAGGCTTCGACCTGATGAAGAAGGGCGAGTCGATCCGCTCGGTCGTGCTGTACTAACGCCGCACGGTTTCGCGAAACAGAAAGGAGCATGTCGATGCTTGAACTATTGTCGTCGCATGCCTGCCATGGCGGCGAGCAGCGGATCTACCGGCACGACTCGCAGACCGTCGGTCTGCCGATGCGCTTCTCGGTGTTTCTGCCGCCGCAGGCCTTGCAGGCCAACGCGAATGTGCCCGCGCTGTTCTATCTCGCGGGTTTGACCTGCACGGAAGAAACCTTTCCGGTCAAGGCCGGCGCGCAGCGCTTCGCGGCACAGCACGGCATCGCGCTGATCGCGCCGGACACCAGTCCGCGCGGCGCGGGCGTGCCGGGCGAAAGCGCCGCGTGGGACTTCGGCGTAGGCGCGGGCTTTTACGTTAACGCGACGCAGCAGCCGTGGGCGAAGCACTATCGGATGTACTCGTATGTGCGCGATGAACTGCGCGAAACGGTGCTCGCGAATCTGCCGGTGGACGGTGCGCGCCTGGGCATCTTCGGGCATTCGATGGGGGGGCATGGCGCGCTGATGCTGGCGCTGCGCAACCCGACGATCTATCGGTCGGTGTCGGCGTTCGCGCCGATCGCCGCGCCTTCACGGTGCCCGTGGGGCGTAAAGGCGTTCAGCGGGTATCTGGGCGAAGACCGCGAAGCGTGGCGGCAGTATGACGCGAGCGAACTGGTCGGCCACGTATCGCGCAAGTTCGCGCAAGGGATTCTGGTCGATCAGGGGCTGGCGGATCAGTTCCTCGCCGAGCAACTGAATCCGGACGTGTTCGAAGCCGCCTGCAAGGCCGCGGGACAGCCGCTGACGTTGCGTCGTCACGCTGGCTATGACCATGGGTACTACTTCATCTCGACTTTCATCGAGGATCATCTCGCGCATCACGCGAAGGTGCTGCTCGCTTGACGTTCATAGGGCGATGGCGGCGGTATGCAGGTGATGCCGTCGCTATCTCCAGATATTCGCCAATGCGGTTGACGCGCCATCGCTGCGAATGCCGCGATGCGATTTGCAGCCAGCGCGCTCAGTCAGCCGCTCAACGCCGCCTCAACAAACTCCCGCCATACACCACCGCCGACAGCACGGTGATCCAGAAGCTCGTCGGCCAGTCGGTATAGAACGCGAGCGTCAGACCCAGCCACGCCTGCACCAGCGCAAACACGGCGGCGAGCACGAGACCGGTCGAGAGCCGCGTCGTCACGTTTTGCGCAGCGGCGGCCGGCCCGACCATCAGCGTGAACACCAGCAGCACGCCGACAATCTGCGTGCATGCCGCCACCGCCAGCGCGGCAATCGACAGAAACAGCACCGACACCAGACGCAACGACACGCCCTTGGCCTCGGCCAGTTCCGGTTGCAGCGAAGCAAACAGCAACGGCCGCATAATTGCCGCGAGCGCCATCAAACTGACGACGCCCAACGCCGCCAACACACCGAGCGTCGACGCGTTCACGCCGAGCACATTGCCGAACAGCAGCGCGGTGACCTGGGTCGCGTACGCGGTGAAGAAGTGCAGGAACAGCAAGCCGAAACCGAGCGACAGCGACAGGATCACGCCGATCGCGACATCGCGTCCGGCGAGCCGCTCGCCAAGCGCACCCATGCCGACGCCCGCGGCGAGCGTGAAGCCGATCATTCCCCAGATCGGCGAGATGCCGATCAGGACCGCGCCGGTCGCGCCGGTGAAGCCGACGTGCGAGAGCGCGTGGCCCGCGAAGGTCTGTCCGCGCATCACCAGAAAATAGCCCACCACACCCGCCAGCACCGCGACGATCCCCGACGCCGCGAACGCGTTCACCATGAAATCGTATTCAAACATCGTGCTTATGTCCGTCGCGTGAGTCGTGCTGGTGTGAGTGGCCGTGCGCGCCACCGTGGTCGTGCGAGTGTGAATGCCCGTGCGAGTGGCTGTGGCCGCCGTTCTCGTCGTGTTCGTGCTCGTGATCGTGTTTTTCGACTTCGACGTCGCCCGACATCACGAAGATGCGGCCGTTCACGCGCATCACGTCGATCGGCGAGCCATAGAGACGCGACAGCACCGGCCGCGTAATGACTTCATCGACGGTGCCAAGCGCGGCGACACCGTTGCCGAGATACAGCACGCGATCGAGCGCGTGCAGAAGCGGATTCAGTTCATGCGCCGAGAACAGCACGGCAATGCCGAGTTCCTGCTGCACGCGGCGGACCAGTTCAACCACGCTTTTCTGATGATGCGGATCGAGGCTGATCAGCGGTTCATCGAGTAGCAGCAGTTTGGGGTTGCCGAGCAGGCACTGCGCAAGCAGCAGGCGCTGACGTTCGCCACCCGACAGTTCCGATAAAGGCCGCTCGGCCAGCTGGCGGCCGCCCACCAGATCCAGCACCCGCTCGACATCCGCGCGGGTTTTGCTGTCCGCGTGGGGCAGGCCCCAGCGGTGTCCATCGGCGGCCATGGCGATGAAATCGCGGCCGCGCACGCGGCGTCCAGCCAGCGCACTGCGCGTCTGCGGCATATAGCCGATCGACGCATTGCCGCGCTCGACCGGCTGCCCCAGCACGCGGATCGCGCCGCTTGCAGCCGGCACGAGACCGAGCACGGCGCGCATCAGCGTGGTTTTGCCCGCGCCGTTCGGCCCGAGCACGCCGATGAATTCACCCTGGTTCACCACGAAACCGGTGTCGCGCAGAATCGTGCGGCCGCCGAGTTCGAGCGTCACGTGGTCGAGTTCGAGCACGGGCGCATTGGCGCGTCCGCTGTTTGACGCGCTCGTTGATGCATTAGCTGGCGTGCTGCGGCCAGTTTCGTTCATTGGGTTTTTCCTTTAGCGGTGCTTGCCGCCGCATTCGCTGCGCCCGCATCGCCCGCGGCCAGCGCCGCGCCCAGCGCGTCGAGCTGCGTCAGCATCCACGTCTGATAGGTCTTGCCGGCCGGTTCGGTTTCGGTGACGCTCATGGTCGGCACCTTCGATTGCTGCGCGAGCTTCAACATGCGTTTGGTCAGGGCCTCGGTTGCCTGGCTGTTATAGATCAGAACGCGCACACGCCTTTCGCGCAGATCGCGTTCGAACGCGGCGATATCGGCCGCGCTTGCTTCCGTGTCGTTCATCGTCGCGAGCTGGAAGCGCAGATTGCGCATCGAGAGGCCTACCGCGTCCGACATATAGCCGAACACCGGCTCGGTCGCCGTCACCGGCACGCCGGCGTAGCGGCCATGCAGATCGGCGACTTTGGCGTCGATGGGTTTCAGCGAGTCGAGAAACTTCGCGAGGTTCGCATCGTACGCCGACTTGTGCGCGGGGTCAGCCGCAACGAGCGCCTCGCTCACCGCGCGCGCTACTTTCGGCATGGTCGCCGGGTCGTACCAGAGGTGCGGATTATCGCCGCCCTTCTTGCCGACGAGATCCGCGGCGACGATCGTAGTGCGCTTCGCGCTCTTCGAGGCGGCCAGCAGTTTCGCCATCCACGGATCGTAGTCGGCGCCGTTGTAGAGCACAAGGCTCGCATGCTGCAAGGCGCGCGCCGTCTTCGGGCTCGCTTCGAACAGATGCGGATCCTGATCCGGATTGCTGAGGATGCTCGTTACGTCGACGCGGTCGCCGCCCAGCTGCTGCACGACGTCACCGTAAAAATTTTCCGCTGCCACCACCGGGATTTTCGCATCCGCCGCAAACGCGCCATGGCTGAGCGTGACAGCAGCAGCGGCCGTCGCGGCTATCGCCACGGTCTTCGACAGCGTCAGCGCACAGCGCGCCCCGTTCAACATCGAGCCGAATGTCTTCATCGTCGTTTCCTGCCCCGTGAGAGTTGAATGAAACACAAACCTTAGGCGCGGCGCGCTTCGGTGTTCTCGCAGTCGCACCTGCGCACACGCCGCCGGGCCACGCCACGTGGGGCTGCGCCTATGCCGCCGGCCCAGAGCCGTGCGAGGTCGAAATGATATAACGTATCTCGAATTCTTGTCAGCGACTTATGCGGAAAGCGGATTGGCCGTCTTCGATTTCTCGTATTAGTGCCGGTCGGAACGGGGAGCGGCGGTGTGGCGATCCTGCCGCGCTGCACCATCGAAATCTGGTCGAGCGCCTTGACATGACCCGGTCCGTATCCGATCATTCGATCACAAACAGAGCAATTGTTCGCGTAACGAGCGTTCGCTCACCGCGCCTCAAGAAGCGAAACGAACCGGAGACAAGCAGTGGCGGCACGATTGCAAGACAAGGTGGCCATTCTGACGGGTGCGGCTAGCGGAATCGGTGAAGCCGTGGCCCGGCGCTATCTGGACGAAGGCGCGCGTTGCGTGCTGGTCGATGTGAAGCCGGCGGACAGTTTCGGCGACGCGCTCTTCGCCGCATACGGCGACCGCGTGCTGACCGTCAGCGCCGACGTGACGCGCCGCGAGGATATCGAACGCATCCTCGCGAGTACGCTGGAGCGCTTCGGCCAGGTCGATATCCTGTTCAACAACGCGGCGCTCTTCGATATGCGCCCGCTCCTCGATGAATCCTGGGACGTGTTCGACCGCCTCTTCGCGGTCAACGTGAAGGGCATGTTCTTCCTGATGCAAACCGTTGCCCGGAAAATGGTCGAGCAGGGCCGCGGCGGCAAGATCATCAATATGTCGTCGCAAGCCGGGCGGCGCGGCGAGGCGCTGGTGTCGCACTACTGCGCAACCAAAGCCGCCGTACTCAGCTATACGCAATCGGCCGCCTTGGCCCTTGCGCCGCACAAGATCAATGTGAACGGTATCGCGCCGGGCGTCGTCGATACCCCGATGTGGAATGAGGTCGACGCGCTCTTCGCGCGTTATGAAAACCGGCCGCCAGGCGAGAAGAAGCGCCTGGTCGGTGAGGCGGTGCCGCTCGGCCGTATGGGTGTGCCGGACGATCTGACCGGCGCCGCCCTGTTCCTTGCGTCGGCGGATGCCGATTACATCACCGCGCAAACCCTGAACGTCGACGGCGGGAACTGGATGAGCTGAGCGGATCACCATGTGGATAAGCCGAACTCGCTTTACCAATCCGCCTCACCCTTTGTCATTTTCGTAGAACAAACGCAACACTACATAACGTACGAGAAAGGAGACAGCACATGAAACCAGCTACTCAATCCGCGCTGAAGGCGGTCAGTGCCGGCGCTCTGGCATGCTTTGCGTTGAGCGCTCAGGCGGCCACGGTGACCATCGCCACGTTGAACAATCCGGACATGATCGAGCTGAAGAAGCTCTCGCCCGCCTTCGAGCAGGCGAATCCGGATATCAAGCTCAACTGGGTGATTCTCGAAGAAAACGTGCTGCGTCAGCGCGCCACCACCGATATCACGACCGGCAGCGGCCAGTTCGACGTGATGACGATCGGCGCGTACGAAACGCCGCAATGGGGCAAGCGCGGCTGGCTCACGCCGCTCACCGGCCTGCCCGCTGATTACGATCTGAACGACGTTGTGAAGACGGCCCGCGACGGCCTCTCGAGCGGCGGTCAGTTGTACGCGCTGCCGTTCTACGTCGAAAGCTCGATGACGTATTACCGCAAGGATCTGTTCGCGGCCAAGGGCCTGAAGATGCCCGATCAACCGACCTACGACCAGATCGCGCAATTCGCCGACAAGCTCACGGACAAGGCCAACGGCATGTATGGCATCTGCCTGCGCGGCAAAGCCGGCTGGGGCGAAAACATGGCGTACGCGACGACGGTGGTGAACACCTTCGGCGGCCGCTGGTTCGACGACAAGTGGCAAGCGCAACTGACCTCGCCGGAATGGAAGAAGGCCATCACCTTCTACGTCGATCTGTTGAAGAAAGACGGCCCTCCGGGGGCGAGCTCGAACGGCTTCAACGAAAACCTCACGCTGATGTCCTCGGGCAAGTGCGCGATGTGGATCGACGCCACGGTGGCCGCCGGCATGCTCTACAACAAGCAGCAGTCGCAGATCGCCGACAAGGTGGGTTTTGCGGCGGCGCCGATCGAAGTCACGCCGAAGGGCTCGCATTGGCTGTGGGCGTGGGCGCTGGCCATTCCGAAGTCGTCGAAGCAGCCTGACGCGGCGAAGAAGTTCATCGCGTGGGCCACCTCGAAGCAGTACATCGAACTGGCCGCGAAGGATGAAGGCTGGGCCTCGGTGCCGCCGGGAACGCGTCATTCGACCTACGCGCGCCCTGAATACAAGCAGGCTGCACCGTTCGGCGACTTCGTGCTGAAGGCAATCGAAACGGCGGATCCGGATCACCCGACGTTGAAGCCGGTGCCGTACACCGGTGTGCAGTTCGTCGGCATCCCTGAATTCCAGTCGTTCGGCACGGTGGTCGGTCAGAGCATCTCCGGCGCGGTTGCCGGTCAGATGACGATCGATCAGGCGCTGGCAGCCGGGCAGGCAACGGCAAACCGCGCCGTGCAACAGGCCGGTTATCAGAAATAAGCCGCAGTGGTAAGCCGCACTGCAAGCACTGCAACGTAACGTGAAACGCGCCGGCTGACACCCGTCAGCCGGCCCACGCAGCACAGCGGGCCGTCCTCGCCACTTACTTGCCACTCATTTGCCACTCATTTGCCACTCAAGCGCCGCGACATCGCGAGCGTCGCGGCGAGTGATGCGGCCAAGGCAGTGTCTTCGCCGGACAGCCCGCGCATTACCGAACAGGTGGTCAATCATGCGTCCTCTGCGCCTACCTCTCATGCATGCCCATCCCCAGACAGAAAAAGAACGCGAAGTCCGCAAAGCTAATTCCGCCCGCTGGCTGGTGTCGCCCTCGGTCGCGGTACTCGTACTGTGGATGGCCATTCCGCTGGCGATGACGATCTGGTTTTCGTTCTCCCGCTACAACCTGCTGAATCCGGATCTCAAAGGCTTCGCAGGATTCGACAACTACAAATATCTGGCCACCGATCCGTCGTTCGGACCGTCGATCGGGCACACGCTCGAACTGATCATCTCGGTGCTGGTGATCACGGTGGTCGGCGGCGTGCTGATGGCGATCCTGTTCGACCGTAAGTTCTACGGCCAGGGTGTCGCGCGGCTCTTGGCGATCGCGCCGTTCTTCGTGATGCCGACCGTCAGTGCGCTGATCTGGAAGAACATGATCCTGCATCCGGTGTATGGCCTGATCGCGCAGGGCATGCGCGCGATCGGCATGCAGCCGATCGACTGGTTTGCCGACTATCCGCTGACGGCGGTGATCATGATCGTCGCCTGGCAGTGGCTGCCGTTCGCGTTCCTGATTCTGTTCACCGCGATCCAGTCGCTCGATCAGGAGCAGAAGGAAGCGGCGCGCATCGACGGCGCGGGTCCGTTTTCGATGTTCTTCTACATCACGCTGCCTCACCTGAAACGGGCGATCGCTGTGGTGGTGATGATGGAGACGATTTTCCTGCTGTCGATCTTCGCCGAAATCTATACGACCACGGGCGGCGGTCCGGGCACCGCGACCACCAATCTGTCGTACCTGATCTATTCGCTGGGCCTGCAACAGTTCGACGTCGGTCTCGCTTCGGCGGGCGGCATTCTGGCTGTCGTGCTGGCTAACATCGTGTCGTTCTTCCTTGTGCGGATGCTCGCGAAGAACCTGAAAGGGGAGTACGAAAAATGAGCCACGTTGCCTCTACACCGGCGTCCACCACGACGCCAATGAGCGTGCCGGCCAAGTCGCCGTTCGACGCGATTCGCCGCGGCATTCCCGGCGTGATCGCCTGGCTGGTCGCGCTGCTGCTGTTCTTCCCGATCTTCTGGATGACAATCACCGCGTTCAAGACGGAGCAGCAGGCGTATTCGTCGTCGCTGTTTTTTATCCCGACGCTCGATAGCTTCCGCGAGGTGTTCGCGCGCAGCAACTACTTCTCGTTCGCTTGGAATTCAATCCTGATCTCGGCGGGCGTCACGGTGCTGTGCCTGATTCTCGCCGTGCCGGCCGCATACGCGATGGCCTTCTTTCCGACGCGCCGCACGCAGAAAGTGCTGCTGTGGATGCTGTCGACCAAGATGATGCCGTCGGTCGGCGTGCTGGTGCCGATCTATCTGCTGTGGAAAAACAGCGGCCTGCTCGATACGGTGTCCGGTCTGGTGATCGTCTACACGCTGATCAATCTGCCGATTGCGGTGTGGATGTCGTTCACGTACTTCGCTGAAATTCCACGCGACATTCTCGAAGCAGGACGGATTGACGGCGCGGCCACGTGGCAGGAAATCGTCTACCTGCTGATGCCGATGTCGCTGCCGGGACTCGCCTCCACTGCGCTGCTGCTGGTGATCCTGTCGTGGAACGAAGCATTCTGGAGCATCAACCTGTCGAGTTCGCACGCCGCGCCGCTGACCGTGTTCATCGCGTCATATTCGAGTCCTGAAGGCTTGTTCTGGGCGAAGCTCTCCGCAGCGTCGCTGCTCGCGGTCGCACCGATCCTGATCGTCGGCTGGCTGTCGCAGAAGCAACTGGTGCGCGGCCTTACGTTCGGGGCGGTCAAATGACGGCAGGCACGAATGGAAGTCAGTTCGCGCTGATCTGCGATTGCGACGGCGTGCTGATCGACAGCGAAGCCGTGGCGGTGCGCATGCTGGTGCACGAACTCGAAGCGCGCTGGCCCGATGCCGATGTCGAACCCGTGGTGCTGCCGCTGCTCGGCTTGCGCATCGAAAAGGTACTGCAAGGCACGGCGGTGCAACTTGGCAAGAACCTCAGCGCCGACGATATCGAGGCGATCCGCGGAGCGGTGGAAGCGGCGGCGCTGCAGGCACCGGTAGTCGTTGGAATCGAGGCCGCGCTCGCGCAGGTGCCGCTGACCAAAGGATGTGCGAGCAACAGTTTCCGGCCGTATGTGGAGAGCGTGCTGGCGCGCACGGGCCTCGTGAGGTTCTTCGGCAATCGGCTCTTTTGCGCTGATGCGGTGCCGAATCCGAAGCCCGCACCTGACGTCTATCTTGCGGCCGCGCGAGGTCTCGGCCTCGCGCCATCCGCCTGCCTCGTGGTGGAAGACAGCGTGACGGGCGTGACGGCGGCGACCGCGGCGGGCATGACGGTGCTGGGCTTTATCGGCGGCGGTCATGCGAGTGACGCGCAGATCGACGCACTGCATGCCGCGGGCGCGCGTCACGTGTTCGACGACATGCTGCAGTTACCGGAACTGGTCGCGCAATGGACGTTGAGCGCGACGGCAGCGGCGCCGTAAGCGCGGCCGGTCGAAGCACACGAGCGGCGAATCAACAGGATCTGAGCCGCTCATAGAGAATCGAATTAACGCAGCTGCTGAGGAAATGGAAGCAACGCAAGCAACATAAGCGACGTAAGCGACGTAAGCAACCGACGCAACCGAAGCACCGTTAGCAACACACAGCAATACACGGAGACACATCATGGCAAGCGTAACTCTGCGCAACATCAGAAAAGCCTACGACGACAACGAAGTGATGCGCGACATCAACCTCGACATTCTGGACGGCGAATTCGTCGTGTTCGTGGGCCCGAGCGGTTGCGGTAAATCGACGCTGATGCGGATGATCGCCGGCCTCGAAGACATCAGCGGCGGCGATCTGACCATCGACGGCACGCGCGTGAACGACGTGCCGCCCGCCAAGCGCGGCATCGCGATGGTGTTCCAGTCGTACGCGCTATATCCGCACATGACGCTATACGACAACATGGCGTTCGGCCTGAAACTCGCCGGCACCAAGAAGCCGGAAATCGACGCCGCCGTGCGCAACGCGGCAAAGATTCTGCACATCGATCATCTGCTCGATCGCAAGCCGAAGCAGCTTTCGGGTGGTCAGCGCCAGCGTGTTGCAATCGGCCGCGCGATTACGCGCAAGCCGAAAGTGTTCCTGTTCGACGAACCGTTGTCGAATCTCGACGCCGCGCTGCGCGTGAAGATGCGCCTCGAATTCGCGCGTCTGCACGACGAACTGAAGACCACGATGATCTACGTGACGCACGACCAGGTCGAAGCCATGACGCTGGCCGACAAGATCGTCGTGCTGTCGGCGGGCAATGTGGAGCAGGTCGGCAGCCCGACCATGCTGTATCACGCACCGGCCAATCGCTTCGTCGCCGGCTTCATCGGCTCGCCGAAAATGAACTTCATGGAAGGCGTTGTGCAGTCGGTGACGCACGACGGCGTCACGGTGCGCTACGAAACCGGCGAGACACAGCGTGTCGCGGTGGAGCCGGGCACGGTGAAGCAGGGCGACAAGGTCACCGTCGGCATTCGTCCGGAGCATCTGCACTTCGGAATGGCCGAGGACGGCGTATCGGCAAAAACCATGGCGGTCGAATCGCTCGGCGATGCGGCGTATCTGTACGCGGAATCGAGTGTCGCGCCGGATGGCCTGATCGCGCGGATTCCGCCGCTCGAACGCCACAGCAAGGGCGACACGCAAAGGGTCGGCGCCACCCCTGAGCATTGCCATTTGTTCGACAGCGAAGGGAAAGCCTTCCAGCGGAAGATCGTCGAAGTGCTGGCTGCGTGAGTCAGTGAATGGGAAAGCGGCGGGTGCGCCGCTTTCCTTTTATCACGCTGGGGATAAGCCGCTGTGGCAAGCGCCGCTCACGGGGTTCGAGCGAGGCCGTGTGGGCAATGCGTCACACGCGTCCTGGCGGGCGGGCCGTATTGGTTCGCAGCGCTCAGGCTTCGAGCGCCGCTCGCGCACACAGCTCGTCGGTCACCAGTCCCGAGAGCCAGCCGCCTTTGAGCACCGCGATCAGCGCCTCGCGCTTGCGCTCGCCGCCGGCAAACCCGATGGTGGGGCGCCGCGGCGGCGAGTCGAGCGCGATGCTGGTAACGCGCCGGCCGGTCGGCGATTCGACGTGTACACCGGCCGCATCGATGGGCAGGCCGAGCATTTCGGCCACCGCACCGTTCTGCATCAACTCCTTCACTTCTGCGGACGTGATAAAGCCGTCTTCGTGCAACGGGCATTGCGGCCCGATATTGCCGATGCCGACGAACGCGACATCCGCCTTGGCCGACAGCGATTCGACGATCCGGTAGAGCCGGTGATTGCACCACTGCGCGCGTTCGGCCTCGCTATCGGCGAGCAACGGCGCGGGCAGCAGAAAATGCTTGCCGCCGGTCTTCTCCGAAATATGCAGCGCGACGTCGTAGCGGTTCGAGGAGCCGTCCGAGGCGATCGCCCCGACCATCGATACCAGCCGGTGCTGCGGACGCTCCAGCTGCGCGATCTGATCGACCGCGGCCTTTAGCGTACGGCCGCTGCTCACGGCGACCACCATCGGCTTTTCTTCGCTGAGATAGCGCTCCATGACCTGCGCGCCGGCCACCGCGAGCTTGCGGTCGACTTCCTCCGAGGTATCGCTGTCGATCGGTACGACTTCGCACATGCTCAGGCCGTAGCGCTTCGAGAGTTGATCGGCGAGCGCAAGACAATCGGCCAGTTTGTGATCGACGCGCACGCGAATCAGATTCTTCTCGACAGCGAAGGCGACCAGCCGCTGCGCCACCGGGCGTGACACCTGCAGTTTCTCGGCGATCTCGTTCTGGGTGTTGCCTGCGACGTAGTACAGCCACGCGGCGCGGGTAGCAAGATCTAATTTTTCTGTGGACTTGGGCACGGTGACGGTTCGCTTGAAGTGCGCCGATGATAGGAGCCGGTCCTCGCCTCTCAACGGGAGCCGGCTGTGGTTTGCCGGTTAGGCGAGCGGTTGCCGCGCAGGGTCGAACAGCGGCCGCACGTGGCGGTAGAGCGCGCGATACGCCTCGAGCCGGTTGCGCAGTTCGGCGTGCCGTCGCGGGTTCGGCGTGAATTCCTTTTCGATCGGCGGTTTGGTCAGCACCTTGGCCGGGTCGCCGCCGGCGGCTAACCAGCCGAGGCGGGCCGCGCCGAGCGCCGCGCCGGTTTCGCCGCCGCCGTGCTTGCGGGTGGCGGTGTCGAGCGCATCGGCGAGCAGTTGTGCCCAGTAGTCGCTGCGCGCGCCGCCGCCGAGCAGGGACAGCGCCTTCGCTTCGGTGCCGGCCGCGCGCAACGCGTCGAGGCCGTCGGCGAGCGCGAGCGTCACGCCTTCGAGCACCGCGTAGCCGAGCAACGCGCGATCGGTGGCGTGATTCATGCCGAAGAACACGCCTTGCGCGTACGGGTCGTTGTGCGGTGTGCGTTCACCGGACAGATAGGGCAGAAAGAGCGGTGCGGTCGTCAACGCCTCCGCGGGCAGCGCCTCGATTTCGGCGAGCAGGGTCGGCTCGTCGGTTGAGGTGAGCTTGCAGACCCAGCGCAAACAACTTGCCGCCGACAGCACCACGCTCATCTGATGCCAGCGATCCGGAATCGCATGACAGAACGCGTGCACCGCGGAAGCGGGGTTCGGCCGGAAACTGTCGCCGACCACGCACAACACCCCCGAGGTGCCGAGCGAGACGAAGCCGTCGCCCGGTTGCGTCGCGCCGATGCCGATTGCACTCGTGGCGTTGTCGCCGCCGCCGGCCGCGACGATCACGCCGTCGCTCAAACCGAACTCGCGCGCCACGTTGGGCAGCAGGGTGCCGGACGGCGCGCTGCCTTCGCATAGGCTTGGCATCTGCGCGCGCGTCATGTTGCAGGCGGCGAGCAGCGAATCGGACCAGTCGCGTTTGGCGACGTCGAGCCACAACGTGCCCGCTGCGTCCGATGGATCGGACACCTTGCCGCCAGTCAGTTGCAGGCGCAGGTAGTCCTTCGGCAGCAGCACACAGGCGGTCTGCGCGAAGATGTCCGGTTCGTGGCGCGCAACCCATAGCAGCTTCGGCGCGGTGAAACCGGGCATCGCGAGATTGCCGGCTACGGTGTGCAACTCCGGCGCTCGCTCGGTGAACTCTGCGCACTCCTTGTCGCTGCGCATGTCGTTCCACAGGATCGCGGGCCGTAAAACGCGGTCCTGCGCATCCAGCAGCACGGCCCCGTGCATCTGCCCGGAGAGACCGATGCCGCGAATCTGCGCGAACTCGTCGGGATGTTTGGCGCGCAACGCGGCCAACGCCGTGCGCGTGCCAGCCCACCAGTCTTCGGGATTCTGTTCGGCCCAGCGCTGATGCTGACGCGAGACGGTAAAGGGTGAGCCTGCGGTGCCGATCACGCGTCCATTGGAGGCGAGCAGCAGGACTTTCACTTCGGACGTGCCGAGGTCGATGCCGAGATACATGGGCGCGAAACCTTCGTCGTTAGGGATGCGCTACTTTAGCCGCACATGGCGCCCGCTGCTATGCGAATTACGCCTGGCATCGGTGTGGTTCGATGCCGCGCGCTGAGCGGCACCGAGTGGTGCGATGTCCGTTGCTGCCGGCGCACATGAGTCACACTGGGACGACGCCGGCTGCCGGCACGCGGGTCAAGCCGCGCCGCGTTTGGCCAGCCACACGTCGACACGCGCCAACGCGCCTGCCAACGCCGATTCCAATTCCGGTGTCTGCGCCATGCTGCCCCATAGCAGCCGGTCAGCGGCGAACGCCTTTAGCGGATCGGGCGCGCTAAAGAAACCGCGGGCGACGCGCTCGTCCATCACGCCATCCTGATACGCATACGGCAGCTTGCCGGCGTTCCAGCGTTCGAGGAAGCGGAAGAACAGCGCCGGCAACATCGCCGTCGCCGCAGGTGTGACGCCACGCTCGAAGCATTCGGCGAGCGTCGGCGCGATAAAGCCGGGCAGCTTCGAAAAGCCGTCGGCCGCAACGCGCTGGTTGGTGTCCTGGATGTAGGGATTGCCGAAGCGTTCGAGCACCACGTCGCGATAGCGTTCGAGATCGAGCGGGCTCGGCGTGAGGCACGGAATCACGTCTTCGGTCACGTAGTCGAAGGCGAATTGGTTGATGTCCGGGTCGAGCGTGCCTTCGTGGATGAAGTTCAGTCCGACCAGCGTACCCGCCCACGCAATGCAACTATGCGTCGCGTTGAGAATGCGGATCTTCGCTTCCTCGTACGGCAGTACCGAGTCGACCAGTTCCGCGCCGACCTTTTCCCACGCGGGGCGTCCGGCGATGAAGCGGTCTTCGATCACCCATTGGATGAAGGATTCGCCCATCACCGGGCAGGCATCGTCGACGCCGGTGGCGGCTTTGACGCGTTCGCGCACGTCGGGCGTCGGGCGCGGCGTGATGCGATCGACCATCGAACTCGGGCACGCGGTGTGGTCGTCGAACCATTGCGCCAGTTCGATCGCGCCGCGCCGTTCGAGAAACTCGCTCATGCCCGCATGAAAGCGCTCGCCGTTGCTGCGCAGGTTATCGCAGGTCTGCAGCGTGACCGGGCCGGCGCCGCGCTTCATGCGTGCGTCGAGAATTGCCGCGAGCGCGCCGTAAATGGTGGTGTGGCCGCCTTTCAGGTCAGCCGCGAGATCGGCGTTGGCCGTGTCGAGCGCGTCCTGCTCGTCGAGGTAATAGCCGCCTTCGGTGACGGTGAACGCAATGATCTTGCAGGCCGGATCGGCGCCTGCCGCAATCAGCGCATCGAGACTCTCGGTCCATGGCACCACGCGCTCGATCGAGCGAATCGTCTCGTACGCGCGCTGGCCCTGTGGCGTCACGGTCTCGAGCGTGTAGACGCCGTTTTGCGCGGCGAGCGCTTCGAGCACCGCGTTCATGTCGCCGCGGATATTGCACACCGTCAGCGACCAATGCGGCTCGCCCGCCACCTTCGCCTCGTTCAACCGATGCAGATACCACGCCTGATGCGCGCGATGAAACGATCCCGCGCCGATGTGCAGGATCACGTGTGCGGCCGCGCCGCTGCCTTGCCCGCTGTTCATGTGCGTCTCCTGAATGTCTTCGTTCGCACGGCTCGGAGCGTGCGTTTTTTCTTTGGGTGGAGCATTTGCTCTGTCTGTGAGCGAATGATCGTACCGGGCGAAACGAATGTCAAGGCGACGTAAGCGGCTTTTCGTGGCGCAGCGCGGCGTGGCGGGACTTGCGGGGGCGAGTCGCGAGGTGTCAGTACGTTATGGGACGTGTCGCGCAGTGCGTATTGCGTTGCATCAAATTTGACTTTCACCGCGTCAGGACTTGCTGTCGGTCGAGAGCGAGTTTCGCGATCGGGTAAGCAGAACGGACCTTGCGGTCGTGCCGGCGGTATCAGGTCAGACCGCGCCGCCTCGCTGTCTGACTGGCGTCGTATGCGCTCATGTACTGAAACAACGCGCTGTCCGTCGTAATGCCGAGGCGCGCCATGCCCGAGCGCTTGTGGCGGCTGATCGTCTTTCGGCTGCGCTGCAGGCGATCGGCTACTTCCGCCGCCGACAATCCCGATGCAAATAATCTCAACACCTCAGATTCGCGTGGTGACAGTCGCACGGCCGATCCGTCTGCCGTCGTGTCGCCTGCGATCAGACTCGCCCGCATCATCGGCGACAGGTAGCGGCGACCACCCGCGACCGCTTGAATCGCAATAGGGAGCGCTTCCGTCAGGTCCGCCTTGCTCACCAGTCCCGCTACCCCAGTTCGCCAGATCGAACCGCGCACGCCGATGTTGTGGACCGTCGTCAGCACGATCACCCGCAATTCGGGAAAAGTCCGGCGCACATAACCGAGCAAACGCATCCCGTCTCCGTACCTCAGACCCGGCATCACATACTCGGTCACCAACAGATCGCACGGTATCGTGCCAAGCATATCGATCAAGGCATCAGAATCCGATGCCACCTGAATCGCGGCGCCAATACCAATGCGCCGCTGGGCAATCAGCCCTTTGACGCCGAGTACGAATAACGGATGATCATCGGCTAGCACAATTCGTAGCTTGTCCAACTGCACATCATTCCCCACTTAAATCCGTTTCGTTGCTCCCTTGTTCATTTTGCGGTCGGTATTCGCGAACGGCTGCCTCCGAATGCCGCGTGCGACCATTCGTCGAATCCCATCGCGGTCGCGGCATCGACGGTCATGTTTTTCGCGCTCGAGGCGGGGACGTGACGAGCGGTCACGTGTGATGCGGGCCATCGAGGCCGCTACAACGCTGCACATGGGCCACAGCAGCGAGTTTCGCTTGCATGCGCAGTTGACCGTCTGCGAGGTGTGAGTCAGATCGTGCCGCCGATGCCGGCGCCAAATTTTGAGATGTTTCTCAGACGCACATTTTGCCGGCTGCGTTAGCTTTGACCTTGAGGTCGGCAGAAGGGCGAACAATTTAGCACTTTGCGATTGGCGCACCCATGTCGGACCTCGCATCACCGTCGGATCTTCAGAAGGATCACTGGTTCGTTCACCTTTGCGCAGGGGCTTCGTTGCAGATCCTGTTCGATAGTAGTCCAACGCTTTTCCTTGCCGCGCTTCGCAGATCGCATTGCGTGATAGGCGAGGGATGTTATGGAGAATCAATCATGTACAAAAGCACGCATCGCTCATTCACCAAACGCCATCTGGCTTTCGCGCTAGTTGCGCTATTCGGCGCCACCCTCGTTCACGCTCATGGGCGTCTGACCGAACCTGCCTCCCGTATCGTGTTGTGTGCGGCGAAAAAGAATTCAAATTGCAATGTCGAAGCGTGGCAGGCAAACGCCATGGAGAATGGCAAATTCTTTCCCGCTACGCAGGCGGGCCTGCCGGATTCTTTCGCGCCCCAGGACGTTCGGAACGCACTGCCGCCGAAGGATGGCGAGATCGCCGGCTCGAGCGTCAATGGGAACGTTCCGGTGCTGAATGAACAGTCTGCAGACCGATGGACCAAGATTCCGATGCGGGCCAATTCGCTGCAGACCTTCAGGTGGGACTATGCAGCGTTGCACGCGACGCGGCGCTGGAACTACTTCATCACGCGTTCAGACTGGAATCCGGCCAAACCTCTCACGCGAGCGCAGTTCGAAGAAAAGCCGTTCTGCATGTACCAGAACAACGGACAACCCTATTGGCAAGCCAACCTTCAGCCCCCTCAGCCGACGATTCATCAATGTCAGTTGCCGAATCGCAGCGGCTATCAGGTAATTCTCGCCGTATGGGAAGTTGCCGATTCGCAGATGGGCTTCTATCAGGTCGTCGATACCTATTTCACTTCGGCGAAGGGTAGCCCCGTGATGAGACCGTTTTAATTCTCGCGTACGCGAGGCAATGTTCTCAACTTGAGCCCCCATTCCATCAAGCGAGCTTGTACGCGGGATGAAAATGGGGCCTGGATTTTCCGGCTGGTTTTGATCAATATCGCCGCACAGTGGAGTCGCAGTTCATTCTGGATTCTGCGCGCCCCCTTTGTTCTCGTTACGTAGGCGCAAGATCGTCGCATTGCCAGCCTCAGATACCTTGCGGTTCGGACTGTCAAGAGGCGATGTCGCGCACGGCACGTTGCCGCCATCTTAGGCAGTCATTTTGGTGCTTGTCACCTTCCTTGAATGGTCCCCATGCGGGCGTTGTTGGGGCGCCCGCTTAGCGCCACTCCTGTATTGATGCTCCTGATTTCAGCCCATTTGTGAAGATTTGTCGCGCAACCGGCATTTTCAGAGTGTTCCTATTCTGGCTTCAGCCCTCTTTGATGCAACGTCGAATTACTACGCATTTCTAACGACGTATTGCGGAAGGGAGATGTATGAGAATAAAAATCCCATCTTGCGGGCTTGGAGACAAGTTAGCCCGTCTAGTGGTCGCGGGTGCTTTGCTACTAATGGCTTCAACCGCGCGTGCAGACGACTGCTGGACGCTTTATTCGAAGTCAGGTGCGACGCCGGGTACAGCGAGCTGCCGACTGGACGTCGCAAGCAATACCCCAAGCGGTATGGGTAGTTTCGGATGTAGAAACGACATGGCAGCGATTGACGAGTGGTGCGCCACGCCGACGGACCATGACGAATCTTGTCCGGTTGCCGATCCGGTCTATCCGGCCAACGGCAAGGTGACGCTCTCCGAAAACGACTTCCGTAGCGGCGATGGAGTGCCGCTGACATTCACTCGAAGCTACTTATCCTCACCGTTTCTCAAATCGGCGACCGCCATGGGACCGGTATGGATGAGTAACTGGCAGCGACAACTCAACGTGGCCGGGACCAGCGGTAGTTCACCCAAAGTCATTGCCTATCGTGCAAACGGCCAACCGCTCACTTTCCTGTTTACCAACGGACAGTGGAAAACATCCAGCTTCAGTGGTCTCGCTCTCGCCCAGAATGGCTCTGGATGGGCTTTGACAGACCTAACGACAGACACCGTTGAGTCGTATTCAGCACAGGGCGTCCTGCTGTCCGAAACACCGCATACCGGTTTCACCCGAACGCTCACCTATGACGGCGCGGGGCGGCTCACGGCCATCAACCAGCGCGCGGCAGGTGCGGTTCCGAAGTATGAGTTATTGTCGATCAAGCTTGAGTACGACACGTCAGGCCGTATTTACCGCATGACAGACCCAAGCGGCGGTCTTACGCAATACGGTTATGACGGGAGCAGCAACCTCGTGTCGGTCACATGGCCCGATGGTTACGTGCGGCGTTACGTCTACGACGACTCGCGCTTCAAGAACGCACTAACGGGTGTGATTGACGAATCCGGCTCACGGATTGCGACGTGGACCTATGATGCGAGAGGACGTGCTACCTCGGCAACGCATCCGGATACGACGCAGAACGTCCGATTCGCCTACGGCAACGGTTCAACGACCATGTCCTGGGCGGACGGTTCGGGCACGGTTAACTTTGCGTCAGTCGCGGGCATGTTACGCATGACCGGTGGCAGTACTGCTGATGGCGTCGAGAGTCGGACGTTGGACACGAGCGGGAATTTGCTGCAAAAAACCGCACCGGACGGAAGCGCGGCATATTCGTACGACGCTGCAGGCCGACCGGTTCGCGCTGCGGTGACTAGCCCTAGTGGCACGGTGATAACGTCAGTGCGCTATGCCGATGCGACGAGCCTGCATCCGTCACTTGTTGCAACCCCCGGCAAGATGCGTGCGTTCGTGTATGACGCAGGTGGCAACGTCACTGGATACAGCGAATTCGACACGTCTGACACAACAGGCGCTAGCGGCTTCGACGCTGCTAGCACAGGCAACAAGTTGACTGTCGGCGCGCGCTACGATGCCAATAACCGCTTGGCGCAGGCAACCGTCTATGTGAATGGTGTCAAAACCGAAGATTGGGTGTATTTCCCAGACGAAACTGGGAACCTGCAGACCGCTCAGGAATTGATCTCACGGTGGCTACTTGGTGCAGTCGATCGCGACGCGTCGAACCGTGTAACGAGAGCTACCGGGAACTATCGTGAAGCACGCTTCACGTATGACAAACGTGGACGCGTCAGCCGGTTCACCTACAACGAAGATGCGACTGCACTGACGGCGGGTCTGAAGCGCTTCCTGGCTGTGGACTACACCTATACCCCTGATGGTCGTGTGGCGGGTCGGACGGGCACGGTAGCCAGGAATGGCGGGACGGCACAACCGATCACTGGCGATGAGATAGACCAGTGGATTAGCAACTACGAGATCGGTGCTGATCCGGTCGGCCCCCCCGCCAATCTCTCTGGCTCGCGTAGATATCTAAAGGCGGACGCCCCAGCGACAATCACACCGGTATGCGCGGAGTGTTATGTTTTCACGAAGGCCAAGCTGGCATGGAAGCTCTTTTATCGCGGACTTACCATCACCCAGACAGGTCAGCCTGTTCGGGGTGACGTGCCCGAATTGCAAATAGCGGCGCAGGAGCAGGTGCCGTTTCCTATTCTTATACCCGAGCAGAATGGCCAGTCGAAACGCGCGATCCTATACGCTCAACTGTTCCAGAACACCGGCGACGCCGATGCGGGTTTCGTTAAGTGCAGTTATGGCAGACCCGCGACGAAACGTTGTCGAGAGGTGCGTGAAAGGTGTATCGACAAATGCACGATGCAGACGCTGCCGACCCCAGCGACAAACGACGGGCGAAACTTCCACAAATGTTTCACCATGTGCTTGGCTGATAACGGCTGCTAAGGAAACACAATGAATAAAGAAATTGCCACGGAACTTGACAGACTACTGCGCGATGCCTTTCGGTTGGTTGAGGATTCAATCAGGCTCGTTCAGGAGCGCTGCTCGGTGGAGGAATTTGAGTTCTTTCGCACTGAAGCCGGAAGAGTGGCGGGTGGCATAAGTCTGCTCTTGCTGCCTCTCTGGGAGGACTATCCGGACTTGGCGCCCGCAGGGGTTATCGTAAATCCACCTAAGAAGAGAAAGGGCAAGCGGTAACACATAAAGAAGGCGCGAGTAATTCGCGCCTTCTTTAGCGCAAATTAGAGCAGACATTATTTTGGCCAATAAAATGAAAATGCTAGCGGCGTTCGTCATGTTCGCTATTGTCGAGGCAATTGCCGGCACCGTTGCCGCCTGCATCGTGCTTGCCTTCTCGCCTGTGTGCGGAGCAAGTGCGCGACTATTGGTAAGTCCATAACCAGGCGATGCTGAGAAGTACATGAAAGATATCAAATTAAATGTACTGATCAAAAACTCCCCACTCCAATCTGAAACAATGGCTTGAACTATTTCAATTGCCTAGATCAGTGTAAAGCTGATCAAGACTGTTAAGGAGAGTATCTGTGGACAAAGACAAGGCTGTGGCGTCGGAGGTTAGCAAGCAACTATTTGCCGCGTTTTGCTCGGTGGAGAACGCGATCCGGTTAGTTCAAGAGCAATGCTCTGATGAGGAATTTGTAGCATTTCGCGCTGAAGCGGGAAAGGTGGCAGGAAGCTTGTACCTGCTTCTTGGACCGTTATGGAAAGCATACCCAGACCTCGCACCTCCGAAACCTGATCAAGCCACCTTGCCATCGAAGGAAGGGTCGTAAGATATTGGAAAAGCGCTAGTAATCAGGGGCGCTTCTTTCCTGTTCCGTCGATTCAGAGGCAGCATCAATTCGATGGAGACTGCGAGGGGGACGGGAGTGCGGAACAGGGCGAGAAGTGAACAACGGTGAGTCGAAAGCTGGTTTCGTCAACTGTAGTTATGGCCAGCCAGCCACGAAGCACCATCGAGAAGTGCGTGATAGGTGAAAAAACAAGTGAAAGGTCGATCAATCCTGCTAAGGATAGGAAAGTGGATAAGGAAATAGACAAGGACGTGACTTCGGAAGTATGCGAGCAGTTATTAGACGCGTATTTGTCTGTCGAAAAAGCGACAAAAATAATTCAAGAAAAGTGCTCAAGGAAGGAATTTGAGTGCTTTCGCTCTGAGGCCGGCAGAGTCGCGGGCGGTCTGTACCTGCTGCTTGAACCCCTGTGGAGAGCATATCCAGATCTTGCTCCCGCTGGTCTCGAAATGACCAGGCGGAAGAAAAAGGCTAGGCGGTAGCAATAAAGAAGACACCAGCAACAGGTGCCGTTCCCTACCTGATGCTCGATCAGAGCGGCCAATCGAAACGTGCGAGGGTACCTGTCCAACTATTTCGGAAAACGGCCGTTTTGATCCGAGCTTACTCAAGTGCGCGTGCGGCTAATCGATAACGAAGCGCTGTGCCGCAATTCATGAGCGATCTATCGCCAAATGCCGACTATTGAGTTGCATTCTTCACATGCAAGAATGCGAACATGGCAGACAAGGATGCTAAGGAACAACATCTTGATTGAGGAAAAGAAACTTGCGACAGAGGTCAACGAGAAATTGCTGTCAGCACATTACTCGATTGTTAATGCCCTGAGACTTGCTGAGGAGCGGGGCTCCAAGCGAGAAATTCAAGCATTTCGTGCTGGAGCCGCGAATGCTGCAGGGCATCTATATGGTTTTCTCCTAAGGCCGCTGTGGCAAGCGCGTCCCGAACTCGCGCTGGAGGGGCTGGATATGAGCCCCCCGCCGACGAAGAAAGCTAAGCGATAAGACGCACACAAGGCGCAAGCAATCGCGCCTTTCTATTGTTTTAGCCTAGGTGGGCGCAGGTTTGAAACGTGCAAAGTGGACAACGACTCTTAAGGGAGAATGTGGTGATTGGTGACAATGATGTGGCCGCAGAGGTCAGCGACCGTCTTCTGGCGGCAACGCGTCTGATGGACGAATCTATCGCGCTGGTTCAACAACGCTGTTCCGATGATGAATTCAAAGCCTTCCGTGCTGGAACCGGTAAGGCTATGGGGTACCTATTTGCGTATGTACTTCGGGAACTGTGGTTGGAACACCCTTGTCTGGCTCCGGAAGGCTTGGACATGAACCCTCCGTCAAAGAAGAAAGGTAATCGATAACAGATAACAAAAAAGCGCGAGCAGCAAACTGCACCTCGAATGCATGGACATGTTTCCGACTTAGAGGCTAGTTCGCTACCGCGCCTTTTTCTTTACAGCGGCGTGGTGGCCGCTACTTCACCCTAGTGCTTCATTGCCGCCTGCTTCGCATCTGCGCGCGCACACGCAGCAGTCCTCACACGCTCCTGCTTGCGCGTCACAGCTTTGTCCGGCGCAGCTTCAGCTTCGGTTTCGGCTGCTTCTCGTCCTGCCTGCGCAGCATCTGAAAGAAGTTGCGCCGCAAGTTTGGCCGTGATGCGACTGTGGGGAACCCCCTTCGCGTCGAGCGCGATCACCTGGTACAGATCGCGGTCGCATTCAGCTTCCTGCTGGTATTGCTCGACGGTATAGAGCAGGTGTTCCAGCAGGTTGCGCTCACGGCGTCTTTCCTCAACCGTCGTAGCCGGGCTTCGGGCGATGCTCGCCGCGAGATTAATTAGTGTTTCAAGCTGCCGGATTTGCCGGTCGCATGCTCCAAACGCCGACAGTGCAAGTTTTTCGTACTGGAGCGCATCAACAGGCGGGCGTGTTGCAGTTTGATTCTCTTTAGCGGGTTTGCTCATGGTGAGATTTCCGGTGGATTCCTGAATTACCCGATACTCGCCGACTAACAGCTGGGGTGAGCGGGCACGTAGCGAGTTTGAGAGACCGGGCGTAAAACCAAAACCGGCGAGCCTCGCGGCTCCCTCACCACAGCCCGCCCATAGAAACAGACGTGCATGGTTGTGCACTACCCACTTTCGCAGGTAGTGCGGTTTTACGCTTCGGGCTCTCACACCCGGCCGCTTTATCCAGCGGCAAATAGAAATCTAACCCAACCGTTTTTTAAGACGGGCAACCACACAAGCTAAACGCGCGAATTATAACCAATCTTTACATTTGAGCCGATGCGTCTTCAAGTCACCATGCAGCGCGCGAACGAAGTCAATGCCTCTCCCAGAGTAAAAGGCAAAGAGCCGCTTAAAGCATCGTCCGCACATGCCAAAGCTCAGGAAACAAAACCACATCCAGCATCTTCCGCAAATAAGGCGCACCACTCGTGCCGCCGGTGCCTTGCTTGAATCCAATAATCCGCTCGACTGTCGTTACATGCCTGAACCGCCACTGTCGAAATGCATCCTCGAGATCGACAAGCTCTTCCGCCATCTCGTACAGCTCCCAATGCTGCGAAGGATTCCGATAGACCTCCAGCCAGGCTGCTTCGACGGAAGCATCATGCGTGGTCGGCTGCGACCAATCCCGCTCCAGCCTGGAAGGTGAAATCGCAAACCCTCGCCGCGACAGCAAGCGCACGACTTCGTCATAGAAAGACGGCGATTCTAGCGAAGCCTTCACCTCTGCATACACATCCGCCCGATGCGCATGCGGCTTCAGCATCTGCTCGTTCTTATTGCCGAGCAAAAACT
Organism: Paraburkholderia phytofirmans OLGA172; assembly: GCF_001634365.1. NCBI lineage: Bacteria > Pseudomonadati > Pseudomonadota > Betaproteobacteria > Burkholderiales > Burkholderiaceae > Paraburkholderia > Paraburkholderia phytofirmans. The sequence goes on along the minus strand of NZ_CP014578.1, from coordinate 3,833,889 downwards.
CGATCTGCCGATACTGATAGGACTGGAACCCGGAGGAGCTACCCAGATAAGGCCGCATTGCCGTGTACTCGGACGGCGTCATCGTCGCGAGAACACTCCATGCCTGCACGAGTTGCTCCATGATCCGCGACACGCGAGCGAGCATCTTGAACGCCGGCGGCAACTCATCGCGATGCACCGCCTTCAACGCCGCGCGCAACTCATACAGCGCGAGCTTCATCCACAACTCGCTCGTCTGATGCTGAATGATGAACAGCATCTCGTTGTGATCCGGCGACAACGGATGCTGTGCATCCAGCACCGTCCCCAGCGACAGATAGTCGCCGTAACTCATCGACTCCGAAAAATCGAGCTGCGCGTCATGCCAGCCATCGCCGGAATCGGACGCCAAAGCCGAGGGAGCCGCGGAAGCAGGGGCCGCGGGTTGGGCAGCCACACTGCCATGCCCAAACGGACATCCTTGCGCCGGTTTTTCTTCCGGCAATCCCGGCGTTTGCATGTGATCGGTCATCGCGCGCTCCTCAGGTCACTGCGCCGCGGGCGGCAAATTCAGGGGCTCGCCAGGTCTTTTGCACAAGCACATCGCGCAGCGTCTCCACCGCATCCCATACATCGACAAAGCGCGTGTACAGCGGCGTAAAGCCGAACCGCAACACATGAGGCTCGCGATAGTCGCCGATCACGCCACGCGCGATCAATGCCTGCATTACTTCGTAGCCGTGCGGATGCTCGAAGCTCGCATGCGAACCTCGCTGCGCATGTTCACGCGGCGTCACGAGCTGCAAAGGAAACTCGCTGCAACGCGCTTCGACCAGTTTGATGAACAGATCGGTCAGCGCGAGCGACTTCGCGCGGATCGTCTGCATGTCCGTCTGCAGGAACACATCGAGACCGCATTCGACCAGCGACATCGACACCATTGGCTGCGTGCCGCACAAGAAGCGGCCAATACCGTCATCGGGTTGATAGGCCGGGTCCATTTTGAACGGCGCGCGATGACCCCACCAGCCGGACAGCGGCTGCGCGAAATCGTTTTGATGCCGCTTCGGCACCCATACGAACGCCGGCGAACCCGGGCCGCCATTCAGATACTTGTACGTGCACCCCACTGCGCAGTCGGCGCCAACGCCATTCAGGTCGACCGGCACCGCGCCCGCCGAGTGCGCGAGGTCCCACAGCGCGAGCGCGCCCTTGTCGTGGATGAGTTGGGTCAGCGCGGCCATGTCGTGCATGTAGCCGGTGCGGTAGTTCACGTGCGTGATCATCGCGATTGCGGTGTCGTCGCCGATCGCGGCGGGCAGTTCGGACGGATCGTCGACGAGGCGCAATTCATAACCGCGGTCGAGCTGTTCGATCAGCCCCTGCGCGATGTACAGATCAGTCGGGAAATTCGAGCGCTCGGAGACGATCACGCGTCGCTTCGGATCGCGCGCATTCGCCAACCGCACGGCAGCCGACAAAAGCTTGAACAGGTTGATCGAAATCGTATCCGTGACGACTACTTCGTTGTCGGCCGCACCGATCAGCGGCGCAAGCTTGTTGCCGAGGCGGCGCGGCAATTCGAACCATCCGGCGGTGTTCCAGCTGCGGATCAGGCCTTCGCCCCATTCGGCGCCGATCACGGTCTGCGCCCGTTGTGCGGCGGCGGCTGGCGGCACACCGAGGGAGTTGCCGTCGAGATAGATGGTGCCCGGCGATAGCGCGAACTGGTCGCGCAGCGGCGCGAGTGGGTCGGCGCTATCGAGCGCCAGTGCTTCGTCACGGTGGTTCATGATGGTCCAGTGAGTGAGATCAAGGAGTTCGGTGAATGCGGTGATTCAGTTTTGCAGAGCGTCGGTGATCAGTGAGATCCGGGTAGCGCCCGCAACACCGCGCGCACGGGGCTCGCATCGAGCGTGGTCAGCTTGAGCGGCAGCGCGATCAATTCGTAGTCGCCGGGTGCGACGGCGTCCAGCACGATGCCTTCGAGGATCGCCATGCGGTGCGCGCGAATCCGGTGGTGCGCGTCCATCGTCTTCGATTCCTGCGGATCGAGCGAGGGCGTATCGATGCCAATCAGCTGGACGCCGCGAGCAGCGAGCAGATCGATCGTCTCCGGCGCAACGGCGCAGAACGCGCTGTCCCAGACCGCCGTCGGCGCGTTCCTGTAAGTACGTAGTAAGACTCGCGGTGGCAGGTCGTCGAGCCAGCCGGTCAGGTGTTGTGGCGTCACAACAGGCGAGGCACCGATGCAATGAATCACGCGGCAGCGTCCCAGGTACGCATCGAGCGCGACCTGGCCGATCGCCGCGCCTTCGGCGTCGTAGTGAAGCGGGGCATCGGTGTGGGCGCCGGTGTGCGGCGATAGCGTCAACCGCGCGACGTTGACGGGCGAGCCCGCTTCCATGCGCCACACGCGTTCGATTCCGACCGGCGTGTCGCCAGGCCAGACCGGCGTCGTGGTATCGACAGCGGGGGTGATGTCCCAGAGTGTTTCCATGTCTCCATCGGCAAATTGTCTCTATCCAGGAATGATAGGTGGCTTGACGCGAAATGTGATTGCGAAAAAATCTCCTTCGGAGCCGTGTCTTGGAACATAATTTGAGTCAAATGGGAAAGGGAGACCGAATATGAACGCGATCTCGCTCGACGCCACCGATTGCCGTATCTTGACGGTGCTTCAGCAAGAAGGAAGGATCAGCAATCTCGATTTGGCGGAGCGCATTTCGCTTTCGCCATCGGCCTGTTTACGACGCCTGCGCCTGCTGGAAGAGCAGGGCGTCATCGAACATTACCGCGCGTGTCTGAACCGCGAAGTGCTGGGTTTCGAACTGGAAGCGTTCGTGCAGGTGTCGATGCGCAACGACCAGGAGAACTGGCACGAGCGTTTTGCGGAGGCGGTGCGGGATTGGCCGGAAGTGGTCGGCGCGTTTGTCGTGACCGGCGAAACCCACTATCTGCTGCGGGTGCTCGCCCACAATCTCAAACACTATTCGGATTTCGTGCTGCAACGCCTCTATAAGGCGCCGGGCGTGATGGATATTCGCTCGAATATCGTGCTGCAGACGCTGAAGGAAGATTCGGGCGTACCGGTGTCGCTAGTGAAGAAAGCCAGCGGCCACAGCACGCCGCATAGCTGAGTGCGGGCGGCGGGGCAGCTTGCGTCGGCTTGAACCCGCTTGCGGCCGCTGTTGATACACAGCGGCGCCCGCATTCAGAGTGACTTGAGTCCGTGGAACTGCCCGTTCTGGAAGACCAGCGGCGCAATCTCCGCGGCATTCTCGTGGACGCCGCAGCGCTCCACTTCGCCGACGAAAATCACGTGGTCGCCTTCTTCGTAGCGGCTGCGGTTATGGCATTCGAACCAGGCGAGCGCGCCGTCGAGCACCGGCATGCCGGTGTCGCCTTCGGCGTGCGACACCCCTTCGAAACGATCGCCCTTCACCGTGGCAAAGCGCTTGCATAGATCGAGCTGCGACGCGGCCAGCACGTTGACCACATAGTGACTGTTGGCCCGGAACACCGGCATCGACGCCGAGCGCGTGGCGAGGCTCCACAGCACCAGCGGCGGATTGAGCGAAACCGAATTGAACGAGCTGGCCGTGATGCCGATCAATTGGCCGGACGCTGCGCGCGTTGTAATGACAGTGACCCCGGTGGCGAATTGGCCGAGCGCCTGTTTAAAGGCGACCTGGTCGAAGTTGGGCGGGCTGGCGCGCTTCATCGGGCGGAAGCCTTGGTGCCAAGCCGGGTGAACCCCGGGCTGAACCCATCGCGCATGCGGCCGGAAACAAATGATTCAAAAGTCATAGTGAAAATCGTCGATTTGCCCCAATTTTAACTGCAATCGCGGTGGACTGGCCGCGACCCCTGCCGGTTTGTGGAAAAACCGCTAAGCTGGAAAGTCTTGGTGGTGGCATGAGCGTTGCGGTTAACTGGGACCGGCATCGGCCGACTATGAGTATCAAGGAGCAAGCAGCATGAGTCAGATAGGCGAAGTCGCCACCCTCGGTGGCGGGTGTTTCTGGTGTCTTGAAGCGGTGTATCTGGGCGTCGAAGGCGTGAACTCGGTGGAGTCGGGCTATGCGGGCGGCCAGACCCAACGCCCGACCTATGAACAGGTGTGCGACGGCGTGACGGGCCACGCGGAAGTCGTGAACGTCGACTTCGATCCGGCGAAGATCAGCTATCGCGAGATTCTCGATATTTTCTTCGCGATTCACGATCCGACCCAGCTGAACCGGCAGGGCAACGACGTTGGCACGCAATACCGCTCAGTGATTTTTACCCACTCCGACGCACAGCGTGAAGCGTCACTGCAGGCGATCCGCGAGATCGGCGAACAGGGCATCTACGACGGTCAGATCGTCACCCAGGTGCTGCCGCTCGACGGCAACTACTGGCCGGCCGAGGCGTATCACCAGAACTACTTTGCGCAGCATCCGAATCAGGGGTACTGCTCGTTCGTGGTGGCGCCGAAGGTCGCGAAGTTCCGTCAGAAGTTCGCGCATCGGATCAAGGCGAGCTGAGCGTTTGGCGGTGGCGTGATGACGGCTTTGTCTGACCCGCCTTGTAGTAGTCAGATCCGGCCACCGGGTTCGCCGCCATCATGCCGCTCGCCGTGGTCTGGCTGCAGCTCCGCTTCCGCTTCCGCGTCCGACGCCGGTTGCGTAGGGTCCTGCTCGTGCTCATGAGCAAGGTGCGCATACGCTTCAATAATCGCCCGCGCCAATTCCACGCAGCTTAACGGCGCCGAACCTTCGGCCTTGTTGTTGATCGCGATCACCACCGGCTGGCCGGCCAGCGCGTAACGTGCAGCCAGTTCGGCGAGCGCGGCGCGGGTCGCCGGGTCCTGATCGACCAGCTGGTTGAACGGTTCATACTTGGCCTTCGCCTGTTCGTATTTGAAGCCGCCGTGCAAACTCCAGCGCACGATCAGAGGGCCGGCCGGCTCGCCGTCCAGCAGCGCGAGCGCCGCCGCCTGGCGCAGCGGGTCCGGCATCCGTGCATGAATGCCCACGCAATACCGCACGCCCGCCGCTTTCAACGAGCGGATAAAGCGCGGCGTGAGCAAACTCGCGTCGCGGATTTCGATCGCATAGCAGGTGCCTTCAGGCAGCTTGGGCAGCGCTGTGAGGAACTCGGCGAGGCGCTCGATGAACACCGCCGGTTGCGCGAGCATCTGGTCGGGCAGCGGTGAGAGCTGGAACACCAGCGCACCGGCTTTCGCACCGAGGCCTTCGAGGCATGGCGTGACGAATTCGTCGGTTGCCATTTGCGCGTTCAGAAAGCACGGGTTTAGCGAGACCGGCTCGCCGCGTTCGGCGCGCACGGTGGCATCGGTAATCGTCATCGGCGCTTTGACGATGAAGCGGAAGTGCTCCGGCACCTGCTGTGCGTAGCGCAAGTATTCGGTGACGGTGAGCGCCTGATAAAACGACCGGTCGATGCTGACGGTCTTTAACAGCGGATGTGCGCCATAGGCCGTCAAGCCTTCGCGCGAGAGTTTGCTGTTGCTGTAGTCGTCGCCGTAGACGATGCCATTCCAGCCTGGAAACGACCATGTCGACGTACCGAGATGGACCTGCGGCGGCAGTTCGGCGGCGAGCGCCAGGACTTCAGAAGAGGGGGGGGCGGCGAGAACGTCGCGTGAGCGGCGTTTCCTCGGCGTTTCGGCGGTTGCTGCATTGGCTCTGGCTGCGGTCTCGGCTTCGGATGGCGCCGGTGCGTCGTCTTCCTGCCAGAGCGGGGCAGCGCTGCTTGCTTTTGCGCGCGGCTGGCGCCGCCGTTCAACTTGCGCCGCGGTCGCGGGTGTTGGTGCTGCAGCCGAGCTTGCTAGCGTCACGTCGGCTTCGGCAATCGCGCGCGGTGGTTTCGCGCCCACATCAGGTTTCGATGCCGGCGCCGGTGTCTGCTCCACCGGCATCCCGAACAGATCGAACTGCACGGCGTCGGCTGGTGCGTCTTGCCCGCCGCTTACCGGCTGTTCAACTTCGTTTGTCCCGCTCTGGTCCATCGATGTTCGAACCTGCTGTTTAAGGTTTGCGCCACGTCGGGCCGCCCATGCGATGCACGAGCCATGGCGCGCAGCGACGGCAAATCGCCGCGGCGCAACCGTATCACAACGTTTTGTCGTACATATAGTGGCGCGACCACGGCAAGGTTCTCGCGCTGCGGCCGGCTCTGCGGCACACCACCTGGTAGATCGAGACGTCGTCGTTCTCGAACGCGTACGCGCAGCCGGCGAGGTACACGCGCCAAATGCGGAATTTTTCGTCATCGACCAGCTTGCGGGCTTCCTCCGCATGCGCCTCGAAGTTTTCCGCCCAGATGGTCAGCGTGTGCGCATAGTGACGGCGCAGGCTTTCGACGTCAACCGCTTCAAGCCCGCCGCGCTGCATCGCTTCGAGCGCAAGGCTGATGTGCGGCAGTTCGCCGTCAGGGAATACATAACGGTCGATGAATTCGCCGCCGCCGAGCGCGGTTTCGCCGCTGTCCGAATCGCTCGACGTGATGCCGTGATTCATGGCGACGCCGTCGTCGACGAGCAGATCGTGGATCTTCTCAAAGTAGCCCGGCAGATTCTTGCGGCCGACATGCTCGAACATGCCGACGCTGGTGATGCGGTCGAACTGCCCGTCGATGTCGCGATAATCCTGCAGACGAATCTCGATCTGATTTTCCAGGCCCGCGGCTTTCACGCGTGCGGTAGCGAGATCGAACTGGTTCTGCGACAGCGTCACGCCGACGCACTTCGCGCCGAACTTCTGCGCTGCACGCAGGACGAGCGCGCCCCAGCCGCAGCCGATATCGAGCAGGCGCTGCCCCGGTTGCAACTGGATCTTGGTGAGGATGTGGTCGATCTTCTTGATCTGCGCGGTGGCGAGATCTTCAGTGCCATTCTCGAAGTACGCACACGAGTACACCATGTTCTCGTCGAGCCACAGTTTGTAGAATTCGTTCGAGACGTCGTAGTGGTACTGAATGGCCTTCTTGTCCGACGACTTCGAGTGCTGGAAGTAGCGCCGCACGCGCGCCAGCTTGCTTGCGCTGGTGACGGTGTTGCGCGCCAGCTGATAGCTGACGTTGATAATGTCCGACAGCTTGCCTTCGATGTCGATCTTGCCCTTCACATATGCCTCGCCCAGATTGTCGAGGCTCGGTTCGAGCAGATAAGGCAGCGCCGTAGCGCTTTTGACATGTAGCGTGACCCGAGGCGCGGCGAACTGCCCGAAGTCATGTTGCTGACCGTCCCACAGCACAAGGCGTGCTGGCAGGTTAGCCTTGGTTTTTACGTCCTCCACCCACTGCGCCAGCTTTTTCTCCCAGAACATGTGATCTCTCCGTGTCCGTTGAATTAAAGCAAAGCCTGTGTGGATTGCGGCTCGGTGCGGCGCAACTCCCATGCCGCGAGACGCACTCCGACCGGCGCGCGCTACTGCGTTGGCAACGCGCGTACGGTCTTGTATTTCGATTCAAGGCGAAAGGCGGGAGATTTGCCAGTTGCTGTTTTCGCTTGAACGCGTGTAGAGCAAACGATCGTGCAAACGCGACGGCCGGCCCTGCCAGAATTCGATTGCTTCGGGTACCAAACGATAGCCGCCCCAGTGCGGTGGGCGCGGCGGTTGGTCGCCGTATTGCAGGATGATTTCGCGTTCGCGTGTTTCGAGCTGCGAACGGCTTTCAATTACCTGACTTTGATTGGATGCCCACGCGCCGATGCGTGAACCGAGCGGACGCGACGCGAAATACGTATCGCTTTCTTCCGCGCTGGTTTTGGCGATGCGGCCTTCAACGCGCACCTGGCGTTCAAGTTCGATCCAGTAGAACAGCAGGCTCGCATAGGGATTGGCGGCCAGTTCGCGGCCCTTGCGGCTTTCGTAGTTGGTGAAGAACACAAAGCCGCGCTCGTCGACGCCTTTGATCAGCACAATGCGCGCCGACGGCCGGCCGCGCGAGTCGACAGTGGCCAGCGTCATCGTATTCGGTTCGGGCAATTGGGCGTCTACCGCTTGCTGAAACCACGTGTCGAATTGACGAAACGGGTTGCGGTTGATATCGGCAACGTCCAAAGAACCCAGCGAATAGTTTTTTCGAAGTTCGGCGAGTGAGGTCATATTCTTATGCGAACGCTACAGTACAACCAGTATAGCCAAGGCGTGAACTCTTTGCGCGCGACCAGATCAAGGCCCGCCGCACTGTGTGGACATCGACGCCCCTACGTTCTGCGGCCATTCGTGCATAAGTGGGTGCGGCCGTGCGGATCGTCGCGATCAGGCAAAATACGGGCTGCGAACGCCTGAGCGTTTGTACCAGTTTGTACCACTTTGTGTTTTGCCTGCTTTGAACGAGCCTTCCACCATGTCCAGCACCACCGCGCATTCCGATCTTACTACCAGCCTCGACGGGAGTGAAACCGCCGACCGCGCGCGGCGCTTCGGCGGCATTGCCCGCCTGTACGGCGCACCGGCGCTCGCTGCGTTCGAAGGGGCACACGTCGCCGTGATCGGCATCGGCGGGGTCGGTTCCTGGGTGGCGGAGGCGTTGGCGCGCAGCGCGGTGGGCACGCTGACCTTGATCGATCTGGACAATGTCGCCGAGAGCAACACTAACCGCCAGATCCATGCGCTGGACGGTAATTATGGAAAACCGAAGGTCGAGGCGATGGCCGAACGCATCGCGGCAATCAATCCGTTCTGCGACGTGCGGCTGGTGGAAGACTTTGTGGAGCCGGACAATTTCGCGGCGACGCTCGGCGGCGGTTTCGACTACGTGATCGACGCGATCGACAGCGTGCGCACCAAGACCGCGTTGATCGCGTGGTGCGTCGAGAAGAAGCAGCCGTTGATTACGGTGGGCGGCGCGGGTGGCCAACTGGATCCGACGCGCATTCGGATCGACGATCTCGCGTTGACCACCCAGGACCCGTTGTTATCGAAAGTGCGCGGGCAGTTGCGTAAGCAGCATGGCTTTCCGCGCGGCCCGAAGGCGAAGTTCAAGGTGAGCGCGGTGTATTCCGATGAGCCGCTGATCTATCCGGAGGCCGCCGTGTGCGATATCGACGAGGAAGCGGAGCACGTCACGACGTCGCCGGGGCATACGGGACCGGTGGGTTTGAACTGTGCGGGATTTGGATCGAGCGTGTGCGTGACCGCGAGCTTCGGTTTTGCCGCGGCCGCGCATGTGTTGCGGGCGTTGGCCAGGCAGGCTGCGGGTTGAAGTGGTGGGGTGTTTGAAGCCGGGAGCCGGGCAGGTGTGTGGTGAGGCGGTAAAGCTGGAAGGCAATAAAGACACGAGCGGGCCGCAAGGCATTAAGCGACTGCGAGGGAGCGAGTCGTTGCAGCGTATGCCGCAGCGCATTCAGGCGCGGCACCGTCGCCGCACCTGAACACAGTACCGATTAGAACAACAACGCGCTCAGCTTGCGCCGCCATTGCGACACCAGTTCCGGCTGATGCGTGGCGAGATCGAACACCGACAGCATCGTTTTACGGCCGATGTCGTCGCGGAACGTGCGGTCGCGTTGCACGATCGCCAACAAGTGTTCGAGCGCGCCTTCGTATTTGCGCCGGGCGATAAGTGCGCTAGCCAGATCGAAGCGTGCTTCGAGATCGTCCGGATTCGCTGCGACTTTGGCTTCGAGCGCATCCGTGGGCGGCAGATCAGCCGCGGCGTCCACCGCATCGAGCCGGGTCTTGATCGCGTTGAAGCGGGCGTCGATCCCCTGCGTGGTTTTCGGCGACAGCAGGTCGACTTCATTGCGCGCTTCGTCGATGCGATGATCTTCGAGCAGCATCTCGATGAGGTCCATGCGTGCTTCGTCGAAGCCTGGGTCGTAGGCGAGTGCGGCTTGCAGCGCGTTGTAGGCATCCTCGCGGCGGCCGTCAGCCAACGCGGCTTGCGCGTCAAGACGTGCCGCGTCCGCGCCTTGCGGCACGAGGCGCTCGATAAACTCGCGCAACTGACCTTCCGGCAGCACGCCGACGAATTGATCGACCGGCTGGCCGTCGGCAAACGCCATGACGTGCGGAATGCTGCGTACCTGGAAGTGTCCGGCCAGTTCCTGGTTCTCGTCCACGTTTACCTTTACCAGCTTCCATTTGCCGGCGGCTTCGGCTTCGAGCTTCTCCAGCATCGGGCCGAGCGTCTTGCAGGGGCCGCACCACGGCGCCCAGAAATCGACCAGCACAGGGGCCAGTGTCGACGCCGTGATGACGTCCTGTTCGAAAGTGGCCAGAGTGGTGTCCATTGCGTCCTCGTCGATAAAACGGTTTGTTGGCTAGTTGGGGCCGAGTGCCGCGAATTCAATGATTCAACGCGGCGGATGCAGGCCGCCGGGGCCGCACATGCCCGCACAGACTGCGAGCTTGCCGGTGGCGAGCGCACGGGGTGCCGCCACGTTCACTTATTTTCTTGTCGGCAGCGGAATCCATTCGGTTTCGCCAGGCACCTGGCCCATCTCCTGATTGGTCCAAGCCAGCTTCGCGGCTTCGATCTTCTCGCGCGAACTGGCGACGAAGTTCCATTCGATAAAGCGCTCGCCATCCAGCTTCTCGCCACCCAGCAGCATTGCGCGTGCGCCGTGGCTGCTGGCAAGCGTGACGGTTTCGTCGAGCGCGAGCACGGCCATCTGCCCCACTTCGAGCGGCGTACCGTCGATCTCCAGATCGCCGTCCACCAGGTAGACACCGCGTTCCTCGTGCTCCGGTTCGAGCGCGAAGGCGCCGCCCGGGGCGAATTCCGCGGCCACATACAGCGTGCCGGAAAAGGTCGCGACCGGCGAGGTTTCGCCGAACGCCGTGCCGGCGATCACGCGCAGCGTGACGCCGTTGCGCTCGACCACCGGCAGTGTGTTTGCCGCGTGATGCGAGAAGGACGGTGCGATGTCTTCGTCCTCGAGCGGCAGCGCGACCCAGGTCTGGATGCCGTGCACGGTTTGGCCGCTCGCGCGGTCTTCAGGCGGCGTGCGTTCGGAATGGACGATGCCGCGGCCCGCCGTCATCCAGTTGACGTCGCCCGGGACGATCTTCTGCTCGGAGCCGAGGCTGTCGCGATGCATGATCGAGCCCTCGAACAGATACGTGACGGTGGCGAGGCCGATATGCGGGTGCGGACGCACATCGAGCCCGACACCGGGTTCGAGCGCGGCGGGACCCATATGATCGAAGAAGATGAACGGGCCGATCAGGCGTGCCGCCATGGCCGGCAGCACACGGCGCACGCTGAGGTTGCCGACGTCGCGCAGATGGGGTTTGAGAACTGCTTTGATCGAGGAAGACATGGGCAGGCTCGGCTGAAAGGGGGGGGATTTGCTTAATGGATGATTCTACTGCGGTTAAGGCTACGCCCGCATTCCGCATGTCATGTACACACATGTATTTACATTGACGGTGCGGATGGCTATAGTATTAGCTTGTACATCCGGCGTACATCCGCAGCAGGAGTTCAGCATGCTCACCAAAGTCTTTCGCAACGGCAATTCGCAAGCGGTGCGTATTCCAGCCGAATTGGCATTCGACCGCGCCGACGTCGAGGTTGAAATCGAACGAGTTGGCGAAGAATTGCGGATCCGTCCAACCCGGCGTCCGCTGACCGGCGTGCTCAAGAAATTCGCCAAATTCGGGCCAGACTTCATGTCCGAAGGACGTGGAGATCACGAGCAGCCCGAGCGCGAGGATTTGTAATGCCGCGCTACATGCTCGACACGAATATCTGCATCTACCTGATGAAGAACCAGCCGGAACAGGTTGCGAAGCGCTTTGCGGAATGTTTCGTCGGCGATGTGGTGATGTCTGCCATTACTTTTGCAGAACTCGAATACGGCGTGGCGGTATCGGCGAACCGTGCGCGCGAGCGCCGCAATCTGGCGGCACTCGCCGAAGATATTCTGGTCATGCCGTTCGACAGCGCTGCAGCAAGCGCGTATGGTCCGATTCGCGAGGCGACGCGTGAGCATAAGAAGGATCAGTTCGACGAGCTAATCGCGGCACATGCCGTGGCGCTCGGCGTGGTGCTGGTGACCAACAACGAACGTGACTTCGCCGCGTATCCGGGGCTGCGCGTGGAAAACTGGCTGAACGGCTAGTTACGCTTTAACGCACTGTCGCGTGAGGCGACGTCCGCTCAACTGACGCCAACGCGGCATGACCCGGCGTGATGCGATGTCATGCCGCGTTGGCGTCAGGTCATGCGGTTCTTCGCCAATGGCGGGTTCGCCGCGAAATAGCGCTTGATGCCGTTCATGATCGCGTCGGCCATCTTGTCGCGATACGCGTCGTCGTTCAGGCGGCGCTCTTCGTCCGGATTGCTGATGAAGGCGGTCTCCACGAGGATCGACGGAATGTCCGGCGCCTTCAGCACGGCAAACCCGGCCTGCTCGACCGAACCTTTGTGCAGTTTGTTGATACCGCCGATCTCGTTGAGCACGAAATTGCCGTAGCGCATCGAATCGCGGATCTGCGCGGTGGTCGACATATCGAATAGCGCGCGGTTGACGGAGGCGTCGGCGGACTTGATGTTGATACCGCCGATCTGATCCGACGAGTTCTCCTTGTTCGCCATCCAGCGCGCCGCGGCGCTCGACGCGCCATGCTCCGACAAGGCGAACACCGACGAGCCCTTCGCTTCGGGTGTGGTGAACGCGTCCGCATGGATCGACACGAACAGGTCCGCACCCACGCGCCGTGCCTTCTGCACCCGCACGTTAAGCGGCACGAAGAAGTCGGCGTCGCGCGTCATCATGGCGCGCATGTTCGGCTGTGCGTCGATCTTCGCGCGCAGCTTCTTCGCGATGTCGAGTGCGACGTGCTTCTCGTAAGTGCCCGAGCCGCCGATCGCGCCCGGGTCCTCGCCGCCGTGACCCGGATCGATCGCGACGGTGAGCAGACGCACCGTGTTGCTCTTGCCGGTTTTCGGGTTGGTGAAGGCGTAGCTATCGTCGCCGTTGCTGTCATCACCGAGGTTGCCGGCGCTGCTGCCACTGCTATTGCTGCCTTTGTTGCGGGCAAGCGCCGTGGGCGGCGCGCTGGGCGCCGTCGGCGTCGAAGGCTTGCCGAGGATAGGGGGAGCAGGCGCCGGCGTAATATGCACCGGTGGACGCGGCGCGCTCGGCGCCGTTCCGCCGCTGCCGTTCTGCGCATAACGCTCGAAGAAGGCTTCGCTGTTATCGGCGGTGGGCGGTGTGGTGCCCGGGCCGCTTAACGTGGCGGGCGGAGCGTTGTTTTCATCCAGCGTTTGCTGCTTGCGCTCGGTCTGCGCGAGCAGATCCATCAGCGGATCGGGCGCGACGGCGGGGTACAGGTCGAACACCAGCCGGTATTTGTACGCGCCGACCGGCGGCAGCGTGAACACCTGCGGTTTCACCGAGCCCTTCAGATCGAACACCATCCGCACGACGTGCGGCTGATATTGGCCGACGCGCACCGACTGGATCTGCGGATCGTTCGGCGTAATCTTCGATACCAGGTCCTTCAGCGCCTGATCGAGATCGAGGCCGCTCAGATCGACCACCAGCCGGTCCGGACCCTGCAGCAACTGCTGCGTGTTCTGCAAAGGCTGATCCGACTCGATCGTCACGCGCGTGTAATCGCGCGCCGGCCAAACCCGCACGCCCAGCACCGAGCTCGCCCACGCGAGACGCGGAGCGACCAGGCCGAGCACCAGCGTGGACGCGCCCGCGCGCAGAATCTGCCGGCGCCGCCAGTTATGCGTTGCGGTAGCCGCCGATTCGATCGAGCGGAACGGTTTGATCAACATCTTTCGAGACATGCCTTTCCTGATTCGCTGTATGCCCGCGCGACGAGTACCCGGCCGTCGCCCTCGTGGTCCAGGTCGAGCGCGAAGACGAGATCCGGCACGCCAAGGAGACGCCCGGCGCGCTCTGGCCATTCGACGAGGCAGATGGCGCCGCTATCGAAGTACTCGCGAAAGCCCGCGTCAGCCCATTCGGCCGGGTCGGTGAATCTGTACAGATCGAAGTGATAGAGCGCGAGTTCCCCGGCGGCCCGCTCAAGCACGTAGGGTTCGACGAGTGTGTAGGTGGGACTGCGCACGCGGCCGGTGTGGCCGAGGCCGCGCAAGGTCGCGCGCACGAGTGTGGTTTTGCCGGCGCCGAGGTCGCCGACTAGTTGGACTTGCAGTCCGTGGAATGCCTGATGACCTGCGGCGCCTGGCGTGTGTTGTTGCGCTGCTTGCTGCGGGTTTTGCTGCGGGGTTTGCTGAAACCCGCGCGCGCTTTCGATTGCCCGTGCAAAGCGCTCGCCGAATGCGTTGGTGGCGGCCTCGTCCGCGAGCGCGAAGGAGCGTTCGAGCAGGACATCGGCGGGCGGTTGGATCGCGAGATCGGAATTGACGGGCATTCTCGTAAAATGGCGTGATGAACCGAAGTCCGGAGTCCCCAGTTTCCTGCACGCCTGCGTCTAACGACGATGCGCGTGCCGAACGTCATTTCGATGAAGCGGCGCTGAATGCGCTCGCGCTGAACATCAAAACGTGGGGCCGTGAACTGGGTTTCGGGGCGATCGGTATCAGCGACACCGATCTCTCCGCTGCCGAGGCGCCGCTCGCAGCATGGCTGGACGCGGGTTGCCACGGCGAGATGGATTATATGGCGAAACACGGCATGAAACGCGCGCGCCCCGCCGAGCTTGTGGCCGGCACGCGACGTGTGATTACCGCGCGCATCGCCTATTTGCCCGCTCAGACGTTGAGTGGAAAGGCGCACGAAAGCGCATTGCAGGACACGCCGCTGGCACCGCCAGACTGGCGCGCAGCCGAGCATGCGCGGATTGCGGACCCGTCGGCTGCGGTGGTGTCGATCTATGCGCGGGGCCGCGATTATCACAAGGTAATGCGTAACCGTCTGCAACATCTGGCCGAGAAAATCGAGGCGGAGATCGGCGCGTTCGGCTACCGCGTATTTACCGATTCGGCGCCGGTGCTCGAAGTAGAACTTGCCCAGAAGGCCGGAATCGGCTGGCGCGGCAAACACACGCTGTTGCTGCAGCGCGATGCCGGTTCGCTGTTTTTTCTCGGCGAAATCTACGTCGACGTGCCGCTGCCCACCGATGCCGAGACCTCGCCCGACAATGCGCCCGAAACGCCGGGTTCGCATTGCGGCAGTTGCACGCGCTGCATCGGCGCATGCCCGACGGGTGCGATTGTGGCGCCCTACAAGGTCGACGCACGCCGCTGTATTTCGTATCTGACGATCGAATTGAAGGGCAAGATTCCCCTGGAAATGCGGCCGCTGATCGGTAATCGTGTGTATGGCTGCGACGATTGCCAGCTCGTCTGTCCCTGGAACAAGTTTGCGCAGGCCGCGCCGGTCGCGGATTTCGATGTGCGGCATGGGCTCGATCGCGCGACGCTGGTCGAGTTGTTTGCATGGAGCGCGGAGGAGTTCGATACGCGCATGCAGGGCAGTGCGATTCGCCGCATCGGCTATGAGAGCTGGCTGCGCAATCTGGCGGTGGGGATGGGTAATGCGCTGCGGGCCTCGTCGGAAAGTTTGAGTGCGGATGCGCGTGAGGCGATTGTTAGCGCGCTGAAGTTACGCGTCGATGACCCCTCCGTCGTGGTGCGCGAGCATGTGGAATGGGCGTTGGAAGCGGCGTAAAGTAGCGGCAATCGGGCGGGGGCCGGGGGCTGTGCCAGAAATAAGCGGCGAGTCATGGCGCGTAGCGCGTTTGCAAACTACCCGCGCGCTCATTCAAATGCGCCGCCGTGCGATCTGAAAGATGCCCCGCCAATCACGGAGCAAGCAACCATGTTCAACGCAGTGATCGATGCACCGTTCGGCAAGGTCGGCATCCGCCTCGAAGGCGAGGCCGTGCGCGAAATCGTCTATCTGCCGGAGTCGACGCCGAGTGTCGCGCCGGACACGCTTCTGGCAAAGCAGGTCGTAGAGCAGCTCGAGCGATATTTCGAACGTGCGTCCGCGAAGTTCGAATTGCCGCTGGCAGCGGTTGGCACCGCGTTTCAGCGGCGCGTATGGCAAGCGATCAGCGACATTCCGCCGGGCGTCGTACTGACCTATGGGCAACTGGCAAGGCAGCTCGGTAGCGCTCCTCGCGCGGTCGGTCAGGCGTGCGGGGCAAATTACTTCCCGATCGTGATTCCGTGTCATCGGGTGGTCAGTTCGAGCGGCATCGGCGGATTCGCGCATCACGCCGGAGATGGTTTCTTTCGCAACGTCAAGCGCTGGCTTCTGGCGCATGAAGGCATTCCCTACGCATGAGCGACACCGTGACTGAAGACGCGCCGGCCGCGTCACCTTTGTTTGTGGCGAGCTCGGCCTCGATCGATGCGTTCTGCGACGCGTTGTGGCTCGAGCACGGCTTGTCGCGCAACACGCTCGACGCGTACCGCCGCGATCTGCGGCTGTTCTGCGAATGGCTTGTGCAAACCCGCGACAAGTCGCTCGACACCGCCAGCGAGGTCGATCTCGACGCCTATAGCGCGGCGCGCCAGAAAGACAAATCCACCTCGGCGAACCGGCGGCTCTCGGTGTTTCGCCGCTACTACGGCTGGGCGGTGCGCGAGCATCGCACGAAGATCGATCCGACGGTACGCATCCGTTCAGCCAGGCAACCTCCGCGTTTTCCGTCGACGCTCACTGAAGCGCAAGTCGAAGCGCTGCTCGGTGCTCCGGATATCGACACGCCCTTGGGCCTGCGCGACCGCACCATGCTGGAGTTGATGTACGCGAGCGGTTTGCGTGTCACCGAACTCGTCACGCTGAAGACGGTGGAAGTGGGCCTGAACGAAGGCGTCGTGCGCGTAATGGGCAAGGGTTCGAAAGAGCGCCTGATTCCGTTCGGCGAAGAGGCGCACGGCTGGATCGAACGCTATCTGCGCGAAGCGCGTCCTGCTTTGCTGGGAGCGCGGGCGACGGATGCGCTGTTCGTCACCAGCCGCGCGGAGGGCATGACCCGCCAGCAGTTCTGGAACATCATCAAGCGTCACGCGGCAGCGGCCGACGTGCACGCGCCGCTCTCGCCGCATACGCTGCGGCATGCGTTCGCGACGCACCTGCTGAACCATGGTGCCGATTTGCGCGTCGTGCAATTGCTGCTCGGCCATACGGATATCTCGACCACGCAGATCTATACGCACGTGGCCCGCGAACGGCTGAAGTCGTTGCATGCGCAGCATCACCCGCGGGGGTGAGGCTCGTTAGCGGCTGCGCGGGGCGATGCGCTTGCCGTTGCTGCGGCTGGTAGCGGCTAAGGCGGCCGCTACCAAAGCCACAGCCACCACCGCAGCCACAGCCACAGCCGCAGCCACAGCCACAGCCGCAGCCACAGCCACAGCCACAGCCACAGCCACCACCGCAGTCGCTGTCTTTGCCACCGCCGCGGCCATCACCATGGCGTCAGACGAAATCGCGCAGTCGGTGCTTGAGAATCTTGCCCGTCGACGCAGCCGGCAGCGCAGCCAGCACCTTCACTTCGGCGGGGCGCTTATATGGCGCGAGACGCTCGCCGCACCACGCGATCAGTTCAGCCGGCGACACCTTCGCGCCTGCGATCAATTCGACGAACGCGACCACTTCCTCGTTACCCTCTACCGCGCGCCCGATCACCGCCGACTGCACCACCTGCGGATGCGCGTTCAACACATGCTCGACCTCCGCGGGATACACGTTGAAGCCTGAGCGGATGATCAGCTCCTTGCTGCGCCCGACGATATGCAACGCACCGTCCGTGTCCTGCCGCGCGAGATCGCCGGTCTTGAGCCAGCCGTCTTCGGTGACTGCAGCGCGGGTCTGCTCCGGGCTGCGGTAGTAGCCGAGCATCACGTTCGGGCCACGCACCCATAGTTCGCCGATTTCGCCCGGCGCGGCATCCACACCATCGAGCCCGACGAATCGCACCTCAACGCCAGGGATGACCTCGCCGACCGAGCAATCGCTGCGTGGCGCATCGAGCATGGTGTGGGAGACGGTCGGGCTGCTCTCGGTCATGCCGTAGCCGTTGTGGAGCGGCAGGCCGTAGACGCTTTCGACGTGCGCTTTCAACGCGGCGTCGAGCGGCGAGCCGCCCGAATAGGCAAAGCGCAGGTGCGGCGCGGACCACGTGTGGCCATGTGTTTGCAGATGTTCGAGCAGTTTGGCGTGCATGGCCGGAACGCCCTGGAAGATCGAAACGCGTTCTTCGGCGAGCGCGCGACGCACCGCTTCCGGTGCGAAACGTGGCGCGAGGCGCAAGGTGGCGCCGGCGTGCAGGCTGCCGAGACAAACCGAGGCAAAGCCATACACGTGCGAGATCGGCAGAACGGCGTACGCGATATCGTCCGGGCCGATTTTGCGCAAGCGGCTCGACACGGCCGCGATGAAGAGCAGATTGCGATGCGACAGCATCACGCCTTTCGGCGCGCCCGTGGTTCCCGTGGTGTAGATCAGTGCGGCGCATTGGCGGTGATTGGCGGCTTCGACCGGTTCGGCTTTCGCGATGGTGTCGATCGTGTACGACCAGGCACCGATATCCGGTGTGATAGCGGGCGCTGTGATGGCTTGAAGCCGCTGCGCATGCTGTTGGGCATCCGCGGAGCTTTCGACCGCATACGCGACCACGCGAGGCTGCGCATGCGCACGGATCGCGTCGAGTTCGGCTGCTGACAGGCGTGCATTCGACACCAGCGCCCACGCGTCGAGTTTCGCGGTCGCGAACAGCAGCACGATCTGCACGATGCTGTTCTCGGCCACGATCATCACGCGATCGCCGCCACGCACGCCCCAATTGCGCAGTAGCGCGGCGGCGGCATCGACGGCTTCCAGAAGTTGCGCATTGGTGAGGCGGCGCGCATCCTCGATCAAGGCGACGTGCTGCGGATCGCGCGCGGCGGCGAGCGCTGGAATGTCGGCGATACGCGCGGGCAGGGCTGCCAGCAGCGCGGGAATATCGATCGTGGAACGGGTGGATGAATCGAGTCTCAACACTGTCTCCTGTGTCGACCAGAGTTGACGCTTTAGCGTCTTACTCTGGTCCCATGCAAAGCGGTCGACCAGAGTTGACGCTTTAGCGTCTTACTCTGGTCCCATGCAAAGCGGTCGACCAGAGTAAGTGCTCTGCATGGGACCAGAGTAGCGCGCTAAAGCGCGAACTCTGGTCGACACGCCTTAGCGTCTAACGCTGGTCCCATGCAACATGGTTGCTAAACGTATTCGGCGCCCAGCATACTGTGCTCCGGAAGATTTGCGAACGATCGTGCCACAATCGCCGGACTCGCACAATTGGCCATTCGGCAAATAGCCGTCGTGCAAACTCGCCATTACAATGCGCCGATGAGCAAATCCAGACACGTCTCCGAAACGCCCGCGACGCAGTTTCTGCGCCGTCACGGCGTCACTTTCGGCGAACATCCTTACGATTACGTCGAGCACGGCGGCACCGAGGAATCGGCGCGCCAGCTTAGCGTGGATGAACATCATGTCGTCAAGACTTTGGTGATGGAAGACGAGCACGCCAAGCCGCTGATCGTGCTGATGCACGGCGACCGCACTGTCAGCACCAAGAATCTGGCGCGGCAGATCGGCGCGAAACGCGTCGAGCCGTGCAAGCCCGAGGTGGCGAACCGGCATTCGGGCTATCTGATCGGCGGCACGTCGCCGTTCGGTACGCGCAAACAGATGCCGGTGTACGTCGAGTCGAGCATCCTCGTGATGGACAAGATCTGGCTGAACGGCGGCCGACGCGGTTTTCTGGTCAGCATCCAGCCCAAGGTATTGACCGACCTGCTGGCGGCGAAGCCGGTTCAGTGCGCGAGCGTCGATTGACGTTTGCGTGAATGTTTTCCGGGCAGGTGGGTTCGGTAGAATGTGCGCCGCCTTGTTCCCTGTTGCGGTTGGGGTATCGAGTTTCAGACCGCCGATCCTTATAAGAGTCCCAGATGCAAAACCTGATCGTTGCTGTCGTTGCCTACCTGATCGGCTCGGTGTCGTTTGCCGTGATCGTGAGCGCCGCGATGGGGCTGGACGACCCGCGCTCATACGGCTCGGGCAACCCGGGCGCCACCAACGTGCTGCGCAGCGGCAGCAAGAAGGCTGCGATACTCACCCTGATCGGCGACGCCTTCAAAGGCTGGCTGCCGGTGTGGTTCGTGGTGCACTTCGGCGCGCGTTACGGCCTCGACGATACGTCGGTTGCGATTGCGTCCGTTGCCGTGTTTCTCGGCCACCTGTATCCGATCTTCTTCCGTTTCAAGGGCGGCAAGGGCGTGGCGACCGCAGCCGGCGTGCTGATCGCGATCAACCCGATCCTCGGCATTGCCACCTTGCTGACGTGGCTGATCGTAGCGTTCTTCACACGTTATTCTTCGCTGGCGGCTTTGGCCGCGGCGGTGTTCGCGCCGCTCTTCGACGGCTTTCTGTTCGGGCCACATGTCATCGCACTGGCGATTGTCGTGATGAGCTCGCTGCTGGTATGGCGCCACCGCGGCAATATCGCCAAACTGATGCATGGCCAGGAAAGCCGCATAGGCGACAAGAAGAAAGCCGACGCAGCGGCCAGCGCGGCGGGCGGCAACGAACCTTAAGTGCGGGCGGGGCGCGCCAAAGCGGGCTCTAGCCGGCGCGCCTTAGTTCGTTCGCGGACTGCGCGCTGAAGGCGTACTGAAGGCGCACCACCTGTGTGCTGAGCGTTCGACCCGTGCCGGGTGCTGAGGCTCAACGCAGCTAAGCGTTCCGTGGTGAGCCGCAACGCACGTCCATTGCCGAGCGTCAACCCGCGCCCGGTACCGGGCGTGACGCGCGTTCAGTCGCGGAAGTTGTTGAAGTCGAGCGGCGTATCGGTCACGTCCTTGCGCAGCATCGCTATCACGCTTTGCAGATCGTCGCGCTTGCCGCCGGTGATGCGCACCGCGTCGCCCTGAATGCTCGCCTGGACCTTGATCTTGCTGTCCTTCACGAGACGCACGATTTTCTTCGACAGATCGCCGGACACGCCTTTCTTGATCTTGATGACCTGCTTGACCTTGTCGCCGCCGATCTTCTCGACCTTGCCGTAATCGAGAAAGCGCACGTCCACATTGCGCTTGGCCATTTTCGACAGCAGGACGTCTTTGACCTGGCCGAGCTTGAAATCGTCGTCGGCGTAGGCGGTGATTTCGCTTTCCTTGTGCTCGACGCGGGCGTCCGACCCTTTGAAGTCGAAGCGGGTTGAAATTTCCTTGTTGGACTGCTCGATCGCGTTCTTGACTTCGATCATGTCCGCTTCGCAGACGACGTCAAACGATGGCATTGTTTTCTCCCAATAGTGCTGCGGTGCGTGGCGCGGCCGGTCGGCTGCTCACGGGGCACTCGCTATAATCACGAACCTGGCGTCATTTTACCGACGCCACTCTCTTTTGCCTAAGGCCGCCGCGCATTGTCGCGCGGCCCGGGGCCAGATGCCGTTTCGTTCGTCGTTCCATTCTTCTCATTCTGATGTCCCAATCCGACTCCGCCGCGTTCATTGCCGGCTATCCGCTGAAGGCGCATAACACCTTCGGTTTCGAGGTTCGCGCGCAGTTTGCGTGCCGGATCGAGCGTGAAGCGCAATTGATGGCTGCCGTGCGCGATCCGCGTGCCGCCGGCTTGCCGCGGCTGGTGCTGGGCGGCGGCAGCAATGTCGTGCTGACGGATGACTTCGCCGGTCTGGTGCTGCTGGTGGCGCTGCAAGGCCGCCGCGTCGTGCGCGAGGACCACGACGCATGGTACGTCGAGGCGGCCGCCGGCGAGCCGTGGCATGACTTTGTCGCATGGACTTTGGCGCAAGGGCTGCCTGGGTTGGAGAATCTCGCGCTGATCCCGGGGACGGTGGGGGCGGCGCCGATTCAGAATATCGGCGCGTATGGTCTGGAGATGTGCGAGCGGTTTGCGTCGCTGCGGGCGATTGAGCTGGAAACGGGCGCCGTAGTCGAGCTCGATGCCGACGCTTGCCGATTCGGTTACCGCGATAGTTTTTTCAAGCGGGAAGGGCGCGACCGTTTTGTGATTACTTCGGTCACTTTCCGTTTGCCGAAGGTGTGGCAGCCGCGCGCCGGGTATGCGGATATCGCGCGTGAACTGGCTGCGAGTGAGCATGCCAGTGCAGCGCCGAGTGCACAGGCGATTTTCGCCGCGGTCGTCGCGGTGCGGCGCGCCAAGCTGCCCGACCCGCTTCAGCTAGGGAACGCCGGGAGTTTCTTCAAGAATCCGGTCGTGGAGGCAACGCAGTTCGAGGCGCTGAAGCTTAAGGAGCCCGAGGTCGTGTCTTATCCGCAACCGGACGGCCGGGTGAAGCTCGCGGCGGGCTGGTTGATCGATCGATGTGGCTGGAAAGGCCGCGCGATGGGCGCCGCGGCCGTGCATGAGCGGCAGGCGCTGGTGCTGGTGAATCTCGGCGGAGCGAACGGAGCGGAGGTGTTGGCGCTCGCGAAGGCGGTTCAGCGGGATGTGCTGGCGCGGTTTGGGGTGGAGTTGGAGGCTGAGCCGGTTTGTTTGTGACGCGGCAGCCGCAAACGTTGGTCAATGGTGGTGCAGCGATTTGCGCAGGGGCGTTGGTACTCGCGCTCGCAGAAGCGGTTTGGAGCCGAACACGGAGCAGGTTCGTCGCGACAGGATAAGTGGGACGTTGCAATAGAAAAAGGCGCCAGGAGTTGTCTCCTGGCGCCTTTTTCGCATCTGCGCTTCGGTTCCGCCCGCGCCTCACGACGCCTAATTTCGCTTACGCGAAGTTAGGCTTGACCGAAACGCATGTCGTCAGCCGCGCTGACGACGCGCGTTTTCAGCAATCCGCATACGCAGCGCGTTCAGCTTGATGAACCCGCCAGCGTCGGCTTGATTGTAAGCACCGCCGTCGTCGTCGAACGTGGCGATGGTCTTGTCGAACAGCGTTTCCTTCGAATCGCGCGCGACAACCGACACACTGCCCTTGTACAGCTTCACACGCACCCAGCCGTTGACCTTTTCTTGCGTGTGGTCGATCAGCACCTGGATTGCGCGGCGCTCCGGGCTCCACCAGTAACCGTTGTAAATCAGCGCAGCGTAACGCGCCATCAGGTCGTCTTTCAGGTGGGCCACTTCGCGGTCGAGCGTGATCGACTCGATGCCGCGGTGCGCCTTCAGCATGATCGTGCCGCCCGGCGTTTCATAGCAGCCGCGCGACTTCATGCCGACGTAGCGGTTTTCCACCAG
Organism: Paraburkholderia phytofirmans OLGA172; assembly: GCF_001634365.1. NCBI lineage: Bacteria > Pseudomonadati > Pseudomonadota > Betaproteobacteria > Burkholderiales > Burkholderiaceae > Paraburkholderia > Paraburkholderia phytofirmans. The sequence goes on along the minus strand of NZ_CP014578.1, from coordinate 3,810,755 downwards.
ATCCAGACGGCCGATGCCGTGCTTTCCGCCCAAACGATTCAACTCGGTCAGCATTTCAGCCGCCGACAGACGCTTGCCGTTGATCGCGACCGGATCGCCGTGCTCGTACTCGATGTCGAGGTATTCAGCCTGGTCCGGCGCCTGTTCCGGCGACACCGTCCAACGCCACATATCGGCTTCGGCTTCGGCCTTCGGGTCTTCCAGGTGACGGCCTTCGAACGAGATGTGCAGCAGGTTCGCGTCCATCGAATACGGCGCGCCGCCTTGCTTGTGCTTCATTTCGATCGGAATGCCGGCCTTTTCGGCGTAGGCGAGCAGCTTTTCGCGCGAGAGCAGATCCCATTCGCGCCACGGTGCGATCACCTTGATGCCCGGTTCCAGCGCGTAGTACCCGAGTTCGAAGCGAACCTGGTCGTTGCCCTTGCCGGTTGCGCCGTGCGAGACCGCTTGCGCGCCGGTGGCGCGGGCGATTTCGATCTGACGCTTGGCGATCAGCGGGCGCGCGATCGACGTGCCCAGCAGATACTCGCCTTCATAGATCGTGTTGGCGCGGAACATCGGGAACACGTAGTCGCGCACGAATTCTTCGCGCAGGTCTTCAATGAAGATGTTTTCCTGCTTGATGCCGAGTTGCAGGGCTTTTTTGCGCGCCGGTTCCAGCTCTTCGCCCTGGCCGATGTCGGCCGTAAACGTGACGACTTCGGCGTCGTAGTTGTCCTGCAACCACTTCAGGATGACTGAGGTGTCGAGGCCGCCCGAATAGGCGAGCACGACTTTCTTGATATCGCTCATGGTGAACTCGTAGCTGGAGAAAGCTGGAAAACAAGGCGCGCCGGCGGTTCCGGAGCGCGGGAAACCACTATTTTGACACTAAACCGCCGCTTCCCTGCGTTTTTGGGGCAGTGCGGTGGGTGAGCCGGTTCCGTTTGCATTCGCGGACGCCGGCTCGATGCGTGGCGTTAAACGTGGATGCCTTGCCTCGTATTCAAGGCCCCGTCACGCTTCACGCAGGTGCTGTGTAGCAACTCGCTCAGTGATTGAGCTTGCCGAGCAGCAGATATTCCATTAACGCCTTTTGCACGTGCAGCCGATTTTCCGCTTCGTCCCACACAACGCTTTGCGGGCCGTCGATCACTTCCGCGCTGACTTCCTCGCCGCGGTGGGCCGGCAGGCAGTGCATGAACAGTGCATCAGAATTGGCGAGCGCCATCATATCGGCGTCTACGCACCAGTCCGCGAAGGCTTTCTTGCGGGCTTCGTTTTCGGCCTCGAAGCCCATGCTGGTCCATACGTCCGTGGTGACCAGATCGGCGCCCGTGCAGGCTTCGTTCGGGTCGTCGAATTCCTGATAGAACGGTGCGCTTTCAGCAGCGACCATGGCGTGGTCGAGCGTGTAGCCCGGCGGTGTGGACAGGCGCAGCTTGAAACCGAGAATCTGGGCGGCTTCGATCCACGTGTACAGCATGTTGTTCGCGTCGCCGACCCACGCGACCGTCTTGCCGCGAATCGGACCGCGATGCTCGAAGTACGTGAAGATGTCCGCCAACACCTGGCAAGGGTGATATTCGTTGGTCAACCCGTTGATCACCGGCACGCGCGAATTCTCGGCGAAGCGCTCGAGGATGTCCTGGCCGAACGTGCGGATCATGATGATGTCGACCATGCGCGAGATCACTTGCGCTGCGTCTTCGATCGGCTCGCCGCGGCCGAGCTGCGTGTCGCGCGTGCTCATGAAGACGGCGTGGCCGCCCAGCTGGAAGATGCCGGCTTCGAACGACAGGCGCGTGCGCGTGGAGTTTTTCTCGAAGATCATCGCCAGCGTGCGGTCGTGCAGCGGGTGGTAGGTCTCGTAGTTCTTGAATTTGCGTTTCAGAATGCGCGCGCGTTCCAGCACGTACTCGTAGTCTTCCAGCGAGAAATCCTTGAACTGCAGGTAGTGGCGAATTTTCTTGGCGGTCATGAAACAAATACGGCGGTCTCACCCGGCAGGATTGCCGGACGGCGCCGCCGTCGTTTGTGGTGGAGGGTAGCCCCCCTTCCTTACGGAAGAGGAGCCCCCTAGGAACTGTACGTGCGGCTTTCACCGCATACAGCTCGAGCCTACAAACAGAGTCCTATCTACGATAAGACCGGCTTAGCTACTGCAATATTACCAACGTGTACCTGCTGGTGACAGTGTGGGTGAAGCAAAACCCGGTTAGACAAACCATCTGACCCGCCATGCATCCGATATTCCAGATGATGATCGTGCCAACCCGTTTCGTCCGTCAAGGGACAGCCGCAGTGCGCACAAAGCCCGCTCTGCGACATGTACAAGCTCGCCCATTGCTTGCGGTAACGCATTGATTCCCACAGGCGCTCCTGCCGCAACTGCTCGCCATATTGCTCCCACATGGGATCAAAGGGGGTGAAATCTCCCTTGATCTTCTTGTGGCGCCTGATAGTCGTACCGCTAATTTGGTACAACTCCAGCAACCCTTTGCTGCCATCGTCCCGTACCACGGGAGCGCCAAACACCCAATTCCGCTCACCCACAGTGTGAAAGTACTTCTTTCTCACCCAGTCGGCGTTCTTGTTTGGATGCCTCCGCTTCGACCATCGCCAGAGCCTCTGATAGACCAGATACTCCATGCGTGTGTACGCCTGCTTGGCAACCACGGGACTGTGATACTGCGCCCAGCCTCGTAGCATCGGGTTCAGCAGCCGGATCAGGTCCTCCTGCTTCACCGTCTTGTTACCGCTGATCGTTTCCACCACCTTGCGATAGAACGCTTGCGCGTTTTTCTTGCTTGGCTTGATGAGCAGCGTTCCCGAATACTTCCGGAAATTCCACCCAAGGAAGTCGAAGCCGTGGTCAATGTGCGTGACCCGCGTTTTCTCCTCGGACAATTGCAGACCTCGAACTGCGAGGAATGCCTCCACCCAAGGGCGGACTTCGCTTTTCAGCACCTCTTGCGAGTCGCCGGTAATCACGAAGTCATCCGCGTACCGCACCACATTCACTTTCAGCTTCTTGGCCTTCGCGACCCCAAATTTCGCAACGAGGTGCGCAATCAGTTCCCGTTCCAGCCCGTTCAGCGTCACATTAGCCAACGTCGGGGAGATGATCCCTCCCTGCGGCGTACCGGCCTCAGTCGCCTGTAGCTGCCCCTTGTAAATCAGGCCAGCCTTCAACCACTTGCGGAGAATTTCCCTGTCCATCGGGACATTGTTTTCCAGCCACTCATGGTTGATGTGGTCAAAGCAGCCCTTGATATCCGCCTCCAGTACCCATTGCGACGAAACGCTGCGGCACGTGAGGAGAAAAATCTGGGACATGGCGTCAGCCGTCGAGCGGTTTAGCCTGAATCCATACGAATTCGGGTCGCTCGTCGATTCCGACACTGGCTCCAATGCCAGCAGATACAGAGCTTGCATCGCCCTGTCCCGCATGGTCGGAATGCCCAGCGGGCGTTCCTTCCCATTGGCCTTGGGGATAAAGACTCTCCGTAATGGCAGAGGCCTGTATCCGCGCCGCTTCAACCTGCCGATGGCTTCCCACCGGCTTTCAGGCGAATCCCATAGCTCGCGATCGACTCCAGCCGTTCGCGCACCCTGGTTCTGCGTAACACGTCGTACCGCATACAACTTCGCGGACAACGTGCGGGTCAGCATCCGTTGCAGGGCTTTCACCCTGCGCCATTTGCCTTCCCGCGTCGCCTTCGCAATTCGAATCTGCATCCCTCTCACGTTCCGCTCAACCCGACGCCAATCTACGGCGTACCAGCTGTCCGGCGCGTGGGAAAGCGCAGATCCAGTCTTTCGACCAGATACTTTCATGCTGCTCTCCTACCTTGGATTAGATCCCCGGCAGAAGGCGCATCTCCCCCAGCGGGGAAGACACACCCCGCTGGGGAACAACAGACACCTCAATATGAGCGCATGCACCCATATCTCGGACAAACACCTCAATACGGGCGCATGCACCCGTATCTAACCAAGTTACAGAGGGTAGTCAGCCGTCTTGCGACGGTAGACCAGACGGAAGTCTGCCCGCTTATCGCGTGAGGTAATGTCTCAACCCCTATCCGGACCGTTACAGCCCGGCATTCGCTTTCTCCGTCCTCCCATACCTGCACAATCAACAGCGTCCCTTACGGTTCGCCTGCCAGCCAACTGCGCTGGCAACCATACAGGCTTACCACGTTCCCGGCATGTCACACGACTGACTTAGGTTCTGCCTATTCCCCGGTGGTCGTCACGACGACGTAACCCGATGAGTCAACGGGTTATCCGACCACATACCTTTTGGTCAGTGCCTGATAGCAGCTTAGGCACAACGCTGCTTACGAGGTTTATCAGCAGTTCACATCTGTTAACCTTATCAGTCAGCCTAGCTCCTCAACCCCATCGCTGCTAGGAGTCTCCAAGTCGATCCCTCACGGAAAAGACCTGCCCGAAACATCCGGGGGCTACATTGTCAGAAGAGCTTCACACCCCACCGTTGCCAGTGACGCATGTCTTCCTAGGCTACTGCTGGTCGTACAGCAGGTTCACTTCCTCACCCGGACTCAGACGAGGCAAAACAATGACACACCGAGCTTTCGCTCGTATCGGCTTGCGAATCCGTTGCCGTTGAAAGCACAGGAATTGCACACGACATCCCGCCTTGTCGGCGGGGATGAAGCCGCTGACTGGGCGGGACCTGACGGTAATCAGGTCAATACAATGCGATCCTCCGGCTGGAAATGCCCGGGTCACGCTTCACAAATATGGGGCGTAGTCCCGAAGGACCACACACTCAGCTACTAGAAATTGCCCCTAGGGGCCTAAAGCACATCTACTGCGGTCGATGCCCGTAACGTGGGCTAACGGACACGAGCATGCGTGTCGCACAACTCAATGCAGCATAAAGGATTTCGCCCCGTTTGACGAGTCGGCCAAAAGGCTGGGCAAGCTGTCTGAAAGCCTTTCGAAACCCTCAAACGAGGCTTGTGTGCGCTGCGGGAAAGGGTCCGCTGCGCTATAATCTGCCGGTTATCCCTAAGCTTGGCAGGCCGGTATTGAGCTTGCGGGACACGGCTTGCGCGCTCCGGAAAGTTTCCTCGTGGTGCGCCGTCATGATGAGCGCCGAGGCGGCTTGTGCGGCCCTTCGCGGTTTCTGGCGGCACCGCTCGCCATTCAGGCGTGGCCGATGTGTCAGGCATCCCAAAGCCGTTTTGCAGTCAGCTTTGCCGTCATCCCGCTGGGCAGTCACACAGGTATTCCTACATGGCCGAAGCAGCTCCAACCGAATATTTCATTCAAGGCATCACGTCGACCGGGAAAAAATTTCGGCCGAGTGATTGGTCGGAGCGGCTCGCAGGCGTAATGGCATGCTTCGGTCCCAGCCCGGGCGGCAAGGGACCGAACGCTTACCTGCAATACTCCTTGTACGTCCGGCCCACCATTATCGGTGGCCTCAAATGCGTGATTCTCGATTCGCGCTTGCGCGACATCGAGCCGATGGCCTTCGATTTCGTTCTCAACTTTGCGAAAGACAATGATCTCCTCGTGACTGAGGCGTGTGAGTTGCCTCCCGAGTACGCCACGCAGCAAGCCAGGAGCGCGCGCTAAGGAGCGGCGCTGCCGGTTGCCGCATTCAACAGCGGTTCTGGGTGACGGCGCAGTATTCACACTGTGCTGGAGGTAGCAGCAAAAATTCCACGTCGCCCGTTTCTTTGGAAGTATTCGCATTCGGCGCGCTTTGCGGTGGGATAGCCGGCTATGCGGATCGTTCGGCCGTTCAGCACTGGCACCGCATTCGCCGTGCCACTCAATTCCGCTTGGCCGCGATTTACTCTTCGCGTTAATGGGGCGCCTGATTGCGTTACGGGTGTCGACCGTAACCACGCCGCCGACAGACATTCGGATGCCCCTCTCCTCAACATGATTCCCCTCAACCACCGGCATGGGTGACTGTCCGGATGGCCTTCAGGGCGATTGCATGAAGCTCATAGGCCCAGCAGGCTGGCTCGGTATTGATCGTTGGCACCGGCCTTGAGGCGGCGTATCTTCAGCCCGACCTTGGTTTTCGTATCGCGCTTGAGCAGGTTCATGGTGATGCGACGCAGGATCGCAAAGTTCTGCGCTGCATTTTCAACTCTCACGCGGCATTGATCTTCGCCAAAGGCCATGTCCAGCACCCAGTGCATGTTGTTTTCGATGCGCCAGTGAGAACGTACTGCATGAGCGATGCGGCAGGCGTCAGCGGGCAGGCTACTGATGTAATAGCGGCGCTGCGTCGAGGCGACCCCGGCGATTTCGCGCGTCGCCTCGACCATGACCACCGAGCGCAGTGCCGGCCAGCGCCCGTCCACCTTGCCGGGCCAGCGCGAGGAGATATCCTGGGCCACGCAACGCCGTGTCTCGATACGGCCGTGATCCTTGTCGATCTCGCGGTATTCGTCAAACGTGCCCGCGTGCAGTTCTGGGCAGCGCTCCAATGAATCAAAGACGCCACGCACCAGGCGCGCAAGTGCCCGCTGGTTGTCCTTAACCGCCAGCACGTAGTCGGCCTGCGCCTCGATAATTTTCCCGGCAATGCGTTGCTGGCAACCCATCGCGTCGATCGTCACGATCGCACCCTTGAGCAGCAGCGCATCGAGCAACTCCGGAATTGCCGTGATCTCGTTGCTTTTGTCCGCCGTGCGCACCTGTCCCAGCGCCATACCCAGGCCACTGCCGTAGGCCGACACCAGGTGAAGCGCGCGCTCCTGGCCACGATGCGAGCCGCGCACGGTCTTGCCATCAATGGCCACCACCTGATCGACCAGTGCCGGGCACAGATGTGCAGTCCAGCGTATGAAGCAGGCTTCGAACTGCTGCGCGTCGAGCGCGGCAAATACGCGCCCAAATGTATCGTGCGACGGGATGCCGTTGACCAGCGGCAGGTAGCGTCGCAGCCACTCCAGCTTCGCCTCGGCCCACGTCTGGATCGCCACCCAGCTATCGGCGCCCGACAGGACTGCACACAGCGCCACCACCAGCATCTCAGTCGGATCATGGGCCGGCGTGCGGCTGCGCGGATCGCGCAAATCGCCAAACGCCTCTTCGATACTGAGCACGTCTTCCTGCATCGCTTTTCCCGGGCACAAAAGCTGGCGTAAACGCGCTTTCAACCGGGCTCACAAGCATTTCGCAACCCTCTGTAACGTTTCGTGCAATCGCCCTGGGATGGCCTTGCGCGCAATGCATTTTTCGGATTTGTCCGATAGAGGCGCCACTGATCGTAAATAAAATCAACAAATCAGTAAAAGGGTCGCAACCCAAGCGATCTATACAAGAGGAGATTCTGGCGATTTCCACACATATTCTTGTGTCGCAGAGTTTCTCAAGCCTATCTAGTTCGCTAATTGAGCGATTGAAAGTCCAGATTGTGTTTCAGAATGCAAGAGGATAAGAACTAACATCAACTCTGAGTCGGGATCAAGACACACCTGTCCAGAAATAAAAGGTCTGTATATGCAAGCGGCGTGCGCAGGTGTTTGGTTTGTAAAAGACAGAATCAAAGAGAAGCTGGCATTTCCTGAACTTTGCAGCCTGATGGTATCGATGCCGCGTTTGTGGAGAATTTTATTGCCGGTGGCATTCTGTCTGGTTTCTGTGACATCTGAGGGGAAAGAAGCCATTAATGCGTTAAGGCATTTTAAGGGCTGTGACGTCTGCTCGGAGATGGTTGTTATCCCGGCTGGCGAATACATGATGGGCGCCAGGGAGGAGGACTTAGAGGGTGAAAAGAATTATGCATCGATGTACAGGGACGAAACGTCGCGTCATCCGGTGTCCGTTAAATCATTTGGCTTCGCGAAGTTCGATGTGACGAGGAAGCAATTTTCGATATTCTCAAACGAAACCGCATTTGATGGCAGGGGCTGCACAACTTATAACGGAAGATGGTGGGTGTTCGACTCCCACGCGGACTGGAAGAATCCTGGGTTCAGCCAGAGCGATGATGATCCGGTTGTCTGTGTTTCCTGGGCGGATGCTCAGAAATTTATCGTATGGTTGAATTCTAAAACACCCGATGGCAAGGCCGGAAAACATCGGTTGCCGACCGAGGCCAAGTGGGAATATGCCGCGCGCGCCGGCACGGTCGCCCGTACTTATTGGGGTGATAAGCGTTCAGAACAATGCGCGTATGAGAATACACGAGACGTGTCCGCACGAGATCTGGACCCCACTGCGCCATACGTAGATTGCAAGGACGGATACATAGAAACATCGCCGGTTGGATCATTCCGGCCGAACCCATGGGGCCTGTACGACATGCTTGGTAACGCCTATCAGTGGGTTTTCGATTGTTCGCAATTTACCTATTCAACTGATCCAGAAGATTTCCATTTTCCGGATTGTTCAATGAAGACAGCGCGGGGAGGCAGTTGGGCGACGATTCCCATCGGCGTTCGCGCGGCGAACCGAATTGCGTATAAGACAGAGGCGCGTCGGAGCACTATTGGATTTCGACTTGCTGTTGATCTATCAAGGTAGTTGATCAAGTGGTGACCGTGAATGGAGTAACGGTAGTCTAAATCGAATGCGGACACTGTAGGACTGCAGTTTTTGGAAGAACTGGAATGAAAAAATATTTGATGTTTCATGCGCTTTGCCGCTTGAGAGTGTCGATGCCGGGCTTATGGAAAATTATTTTGCCAGTGGCATTCTGCCTGATTTCCGTGACATCTGAGGGGAAAGAAGCCCTTAATGCGTTGAAGCATTTTAAGGACTGTGACGTCTGCTCTGAGATGGTTGTTATTCCGGCTGGTGAATACATGATGGGCGCGAGGAAGGAAGACTTCGAGGGTGAAAAGAATTATGCATCGATGTACGAGGACGAAACTCCGCAGCATTCCGTGTCTGTCAAGTCATTTGGTATTGCTAAATTCGACGTGACGAGGAAACAGTTTTCGATTTTCGCAAAAGAGACCGAATTTGATGGTAGGGGATGTTCTGTTTACAACGGCGAGGGATGGTGGCCTAACTCCCGTGCGGACTGGAAAGATCCGGGGTTCAGCCAGAGTGATGATGATCCGGTTGTCTGTGTTTCATGGGCGGACGCGCAGAAGTTTATCGCGTGGCTGAATTCAAAATTGCCCGCTGGCAAGGCTAGAAAATACCGGCTGCCGACCGAGGCCGAGTGGGAGTATGCGGCGCGTGCCGGTACGGTTACCCGTTCATATTGGGATGGTAAGCGTTCTGAGCAATGCGCATATGAAAATGCAAGAGATGTGTCCGCGCGAGATCTAGACCCAGCGGCCGCCTACGTAGATTGCGAAGACGGATACGTCGAAACTTCGCCGGTCGGATCGTTCAGGCCAAACCCATGGGGTTTGTACGACATGCTCGGCAACGCGTATCAGTGGGTTTCCGATTGTTTCCAATTTACCTACTCAAATGATCCAGAGGATTTTCATTTTCCGGATTGTTCAAAGAAGACAGCGCGAGGGGCCAGTTGGGCAACGATTCCGATTGGCGTTCGCTCATCCGTTCGACACGCATATAAGACCGAAACGCGTGATAGTGCTATCGGATTTCGACTTGCTGTTGATCTATCAAATTAATTTAACGAAAAGGTGAATCATGAGTGGAATAACGGTAATTGAAACTAATGTAAATGTGGCTTCATTCACCAAAGCGTGGGTTGATTTTGCAACCGCGGTTCGCGACTATGTTCATGGGGACGCGACACCGGAGAATGTTGAAGCGGCCACCATCGCGTTAGCGTCGGCGGCGACGGCACTTTCCGAGGTTCCTGGTTTCTCCGCCATTTCGGGAGTAGCCGGTCTTATAGCAGGGAAAATGGGGGTCGATGCGGACAGGCGGGCATTGGACGATGCGACGTTCAGAAAGGACAGCATGGCGCAAGCGGCAGCTGTGGCCGGCTTGATAGCTGACGGTGCCGCAATTGGCGCGGGTGTCGCAGGCGTTGTCGCAGAGGTGGCTCCAACGACGGCACCTGCAATGCTTGTAATCGGAACTGCGGGCGGCGTTGTCGCATTGTTTGCGGGTACAGCGCAGAACACTATCGGAGGCGTGAACTGGCTGCAGAATTATCTCAACGCTTTAAGCCAGGCGCTAATAGATGGGGCGTTTAAACAAAGCGAAGAATTACAGATCATCCTGGGCGACATGCACGGCAACGCGGAGATCTTTGTACCCGGAAACGCTACCGACAGTTTTACTGGAAGCCTCGCTGGAGGGAGCAGCTTTCAGGTCGAGGAAAACGGTGTGGAAACTGGCCGCGTCATCCTCGATATGAGTGGTTCAAAGATTAATATAAAGATCACTGGCTCGAACATAGTCTCGAACGTCGACAATTTCCTGATCGATCTTGAAGATGGCGCAAGTGCTTCGATTAATGGCAAGGGAAATACCATTAACGTTGGAGCCGGCGCCGCGGTAACGTTCAACTTTGCCGATGACAATGTCATTCTGGACCGTGCAACCGGAAACGAAATTCACGTCGCGAACGGTACCATCACCACATGGGGGCAACGTGGCGTAATTTCCGGGGCCGCGACGGGCAGCGTGACTAGTTTTGACGACGGCTCGCAGGACGTGGTCGCGTACAACGCTGCGGGTGTGAAAACAGATAGATTGTCGATCATGAATGGCGGAACATCCGTGCACGAATTCTATGATGAGCAAACCGGGATCATGGCGGGGCTGCATTTGAACTTCGACGACGGCTCACGCAACGTTTGGAGATGGGATTCGGCCGGCCAGACGGAGCAGACCAGCTACGCGTCGGACGGATCGGGTCGCCAGTTCATCCAAGATTCCGAAGGAGGCCTTATAGCGATAAACGACATCCACGCTGATGGTTCCGTGGAGAATGTCTACCGCCCTCTTGCTTCAGTCCGGATGAGCGCGAGCGATAGGGTTGGAGTCGAAACTGAAATCAATCAGGGCACCGCAGTCATCGCGGATTTTCCCGGAGAGATTGGGATACCCGATCGAATGTATCTGCCCTAGGTGCTGCGGACCAGCGCGCAGCGCAACTGATCCAGGCGATGGCTGCTTATGCGCCAGAATCATCCGCACAGACGTCTCTCACCACGGCACCAGTGAATCCGGAGATTCAACTCGTGGCTTCCGGACATTAGTCAGCTCCCTCGCCTGCACATGTGCCGAGTAGTCCCACGTACGCGCGGGACTATGCATGTCTGTTGCAGTCTTCTGAAGGAAGGTCTGTTTGTCGCACCAAGCAAAAAAGCCCGCCGAAGCGAGCCTTTCTGTTGCAGCGGAAACAGGAGGTAGCCCACCGAAGCGGGCTGACCGAATTTACTGCGCTGCGGGTGCTTGCAGACCCTTGAGGGCTGCAGCCAGGCGGCTCTTGTTACGAGCTGCCTTGTTCTTGTGAACGATTTTCTTGTCGGCGATGATGTCGATGGTCTTCGACGATGCCTGGAAGATCTCGGCGGCCTTAGCCTTGTCGCCGGCTTCGATAGCCTTGCGGACAGCCTTGATAGCCGTGCGGAACTTCGAGCGCAGTGCCGAGTTGTGCGAGTTTGCCTTGGCGGCCTGGCGGGCGCGCTTGCGTGCTTGTGCGGAGTTAGCCATGACGGTTCCTTATCCTGTTCCTGTTTCCAGTACCTGACCTTCAAGTGGTGAGGTGCTGCTTTTAGATCGAACTCTTGGAAGCGATTGCCCAAGAGCGCAAAAGTGTCGAAATAATTCGAAAAATCGATCGGACTACGCGAAGGCGGGCCCGTGTTCCGGTGTTTTCCGAGGCTGGCGGTCTGCGCCTCAATACGGCTTGCATGCTGCTCGAGCTTGCGTACTGCGGCGCGCCTGAACCCCGTCCGAAAATTGAGCGAGCTTCGAAACCGGCGATTATAGCAACAAAATCAGGCACGTGGCAACGGGGAATCGCCAGTCCTGATGTGCCGGGTTGCCACGCAAGGTCCGGGATTCCGTGGGCCAACGGGGACGGGGAGGGCATGCCGCCGACTGCGCAACGGACGAACGGACGGCGGGCTCGGCACGCAAGGCGCGCGGCAAGCAACAAAAAACGGCCCGATCCGCACCTCCGAGCGAACGTCCGCGGCGCAAATCGGTCCGATTCGCGTTCCGGCTCGTCGTCCGCACCTGCGGCACCCGTATAATAAGCGCCCCATGAATCTATTCCGAGCCCTGCTGACGGTCAGCGGCTTCACGCTGCTGTCGCGCGTGACCGGACTGGCCCGCGAAACGCTGATCGCACGCGCGTTCGGCGCCAGTCAATACACTGACGCGTTTTACGTCGCCTTCCGCATTCCGAACCTGCTGCGCCGCATTTCCGCCGAGGGTGCCTTCTCGCAGGCCTTCGTGCCGATCCTCGCCGAGTTCAAGAACCAGCAAGGACACGACGCCACCAAAGCGCTCGTCGACGCCACGTCGACCGTGCTTGCCTGGGCGCTCGCGATTCTCTCGTTGATCGGCGTGGTGGGGGCGTCGGGCGTGGTGTTCATCGTCGCGTCAGGGCTTGCGCATGAAGGCCAGGCGTACGCGCTCGCGGTCACGATGACGCGCATCATGTTCCCGTACATCATTTTCATCTCGCTGACGTCGCTGGCGTCCGGCGTGCTGAATACGTACAAGAACTTTTCGCTGCCTGCCTTCGCCCCGGTCCTGCTGAACGTCGCTTTCATCGTCGCGGCGGTGTTCGTCGCGCCGCGCCTGCACACGCCGGTTTATGCCCTTGCCTGGGCGGTGATCGCTGGCGGCGTGCTGCAATTCATCGTGCAACTGCCCGGTCTGAAGAAGATCGATATGCTGCCGCGCATCGGTCTGAATCCGCTGAAGGCGCTCGCGCACCGCGGCGTCAAGCGGGTGCTGTCGAAGATGGTGCCGGCGATGTTCGCCGTGTCGGTCGCGCAGATCAGCCTGATCATCAACACCAACATCGCGTCGCGCATCGGCCCGGGTGCCGTCTCCTGGATCAACTACGCCGACCGGCTGATGGAGTTTCCGACCGCGCTGCTCGGCGTCGCGCTCGGCACGATCCTGCTGCCGAGCCTCTCGAAGGCGCACGTGGACGCCGATCCGCACGAGTATTCGTCGCTGCTCGACTGGGGGCTGCGCGTCACCTTCCTGCTGGCCGCACCGAGCGCCGTCGCGCTGTTCTTCTTCGCCCAGCCGCTCACCGCGACACTGTTTCACTACGGCAAGTTCGACGGCAACTCGGTGGTGATGGTCGGCCGCGCGCTGTCGGCCTACGGCATCGGCCTGATCGGCCTGATCCTCATCAAGATCCTCGCGCCCGGTTTTTACGCAAAGCAGGACATCAAGACGCCGGTGAAGATCGGCGTTGGCGTGCTGATCGTCACGCAGTTGAGCAACTACCTGTTCGTGCCGATTTTCGCGCATGCGGGTCTCACGCTTAGCGTCGGGCTCGGCGCGTGTGTCAACGCCTTGTTTCTGTTCCTCGGCTTGCGCAAGCGCGGCATCTATACGCCCTCTAGCGGCTGGCTGAAGTTTTTCGTACAGCTGTTCGGCGCCTGCCTGGTGCTGGCCGGCACGATGCATTGGCTCGCGATCAGCTTCGACTGGATCGGCATGCATAATCGGCCGGTCGACCGCATCGTGTTGCTGGGGGCGTGCCTCGTTCTGTTCGCCGCGCTATATTTCGGTATGCTTTGGCTGATGGGCTTCAAGTACGCGTATTTCAAAAGGCGAGTGAAGTGATCACGATGACGCGGGTTCTCGATTATTTCAGCACGCTGGTTGCCGAGGACGACAGCTTGCCGCTGACCGAGGCGGCGCTCTCGCTCGCGCAGGACGCTTATCCCGATCTCGATATGCAAGGCACGTTAGCCGAGATCGACGAGCTGGTCGTGCGCTTGCAGCGCCGCATGCCGGACGCCGCCGACATCAGGCAGAAGGTCGGCATTCTGAACCGTTTCTTCTTCCGTGAGCTGGGTTTCGCCAGCAACCTCAACGATTATTACGACCCCGACAACAGCCATCTGAATGCGGTGCTCAAGCGGCGCCGCGGCATTCCGATTTCGCTGGCGGTGCTGTATCTGGAGATGGCCGAGCAGATCGGTATCCCGGCGCGCGGCGTGTCGTTTCCGGGCCACTTCCTGTTACGCGTGACAACACCGGATGGCGACGTGATGCTCGACCCGACCAGTGGGCATTCGCTGTCCGAATCGCAGATGGTGGACATGCTGGAGCCGTATGTGGCGTCGGCGGGCGAGTCGGTGAGCCGGGCGCTGCGCATGTTGCTGCAACCGGCCACGCGCCGCGAGATCATCGCTCGCATGCTGCGCAATCTGAAGTCGACTTATCTTCAGACAGAACGCTGGCAGCGTCTGCTGGCGGTGCAGCAGCGTCTCGTCATTCTGTTGCCGGAAAGTATCGAGGAGGTGCGCGATCGCGGTTTCGCCTATGCGCGGCTTGACTATCTGCGTCCGGCACTCGAGGACCTCGAACGATATCTCGGCGACCGGCCCGACGCTGAGGACGCGACGATGGTGGAGTCGCAGTTGCATGAACTGCGTCAACGCACCCAGTACGACGACCGCGGCTAAGAACGCTTGCCGGCCGGCCAGTCAAACAAAACGCCTGCACGTGACTCATGTTGAGTCGCGTGCAGGCGTTTTTCATTGGCGCGGCCGCGTAAAGCGGCACGCAGGACACCTCGTTACTTCGGCTGCATCCGGATCGCGCCGTCCAGACGAATCACTTCGCCGTTGAGCATCGGATTGTCGAAGATCTGCTTGGCCAGCATCGCGTACTCTGCCGGTTTGCCGAGGCGCGGGGGGAACGGCACCATCGCGCCGAGCGCGTCCTGCACTTCCTGCGGCATGCCGAGCAGCATCGGCGTTTCGAAGATGCCCGGTGCGATCGTCATTACGCGGATCGCGTTGCGCGACAGGTCGCGCGCGATCGGCAGCGTCATGCCGACCACACCGCTCTTGGATGCCGCATAAGCGGCCTGGCCGATCTGGCCGTCATATGCTGCCACCGACGCCGTATTGATAATCACGCCACGCTCGCCATTCGTATTCGGTTCGTTCTTCGACATGGTTGCGGCGGCGAGCCGGATCATGTTGAAGGTGCCGATGAGATTGATGGAGATGGTGCGGGCAAACGACTCGAGCGGATGCGGACCGTCTTTGCCGACCGTCTTGATGGCGGGCGCAACGCCCGCGCAATTGACGAGGCCGCGCAGCGTGCCGAGCTTCGTGGCGGCTTCAACGGCTTGGGTGGCGTCGTCTTCGCGGCTCACGTCGCATTTGACGAACACGCCGCCCAGTTCCTTCGCGAGCGCCTCACCGGCATCCTGATTCAGATCGGCGAGCACCACCTTGCCGCCATTCTCGACGAGAAGGCGCGCTGTCGCCGCGCCGAGGCCCGATGCACCGCCGGTGATCAGGAATACGTTGTCACGAATCTCCATGTCTTCTCCTTTGCTTCAGTTCGGTAATGTCTCGATCGAATATTTTTTCGATGATCGATTGTAACGGCTGTGCTGCAATGCGGAAAGCGAAGTGGCGGGGGGGGGGGGCGCCGCACGCATGGGGTCCTTGCCGGCGACTCATTGCACCGCCAAACTGATACGGATGGCTAATTAATGCTGGGCATGGCGGCCCACGGAGATCGTGGGAGCGCGCATGCCACGCCGCGCGCAATAAAAAACCCGCCGGCATGGGCGGGTTTTTCAACCGACAACCGACAACGGGCGACGCGAGATTACTTCAACGCATCGAACGCGCGGTTGCGAATTTCGTCGACTGTACCGAGGCCCGAGATGCGGCGATATTCCGGCGCCTTCAGCGGACTCGACGGGGTGCCGTTTTGCGCCCAGTTGTTGTAATACTCAATCAGCGGCTTGGTTTGCGCAACGTACACGTCGAGGCGCTTCTTGACCGTTTCTTCCTTGTCGTCGTCGCGCTGGATCAGCGGTTCGCCCGTCACGTCATCCACACCTTCAACCTTCGGCGGGTTGAACTTGACGTGGTACGTACGGCCCGACGCCGCGTGCGAGCGGCGGCCGCTCATACGCACGATGATCTCGTCGAACGGCACGTCGATTTCCAGCACGTAATCGATCGCGACGCCCGCCTGTTTCATGGCTTCGGCTTGCGGAATGGTGCGCGGAAAACCGTCGAACAGATAACCGTTCGCGCAATCCGGCTGCTGCAGGCGTTCCCTCACCAGGTTGATGATCAACTCGTCCGTGACCAGTTCACCGGCATCCATGAAGCGCTTGGCTTCAAGGCCGAGCGGCGTGCCTGCCTTAACGGCCGCACGCAGCATGTCACCCGTGGAAATTTGCGGAATGCCGAACTTTTCCTTGATGAAGTTTGCCTGAGTGCCCTTACCCGCGCCCGGCGCACCCAAAAGGATCAAACGCATGTGATATCTCCAGATCTATGTGAATTCTTTGGTGGCGCTGCAGGCATCCCACGATTCGTCGAGGGACCCGCGTCGGCTGCCGTTTCGAGTCTCGCGCTGCACGTCGGCAACGACGGCGCTGCAAGGCGACAACGGGGCGACCGGGGCAAACCCTGACTCTCGCGTTTAACGGGAGGCGCGCACAACCGTCCGATTATGCCATGGGTTTTTAAGCTCAAGCCCCGAATAAAGCCTGCACGCGCGCGAGATCGGCGGGCGTGTCGACGCCGGGCAGCGGCGCATTCTGTGTGACGAGCACCGCGATTCGCTCGCCGTGCCACATCGCGCGCAATTGTTCGAGCGCTTCGACCTGCTCGATCGGCGAGATCGCGAGGCTCGGATATGTGCGCAGGAATTGGGCACGATACGCGTACAGGCCGATATGCCGATGGACGACCGCGAGGGCCGGCGGCGCGGGCATCGAGGCCACGTCGGGCCAATGCGGCTGATACGCGTCGCGTGCCCATGGAATCGGCGCGCGCGAGAAATACAGTGCGACGCCGCGCGCGTCGAGCACGACCTTGACGACGTTCGGATTGAAAATTTCCGCGGGGTCGGTGATCGGATGCGCGGCGGTGGCGATCGCGCAGCCGTGGCTCGAAGCCAGGTGCGACGCCACGCCGCACACGAGCACCGGGTCGATCAGCGGCTCGTCGCCCTGTACGTTCACCACGATCGTCTCGTCGCTCCAGCCGAACTGCGCCGCCACTTCCGCGAGACGGTCGGTGCCCGACGGATGATCGGCACGCGTCAGCACGGCTTCGAAGCCGTGCTCGCGGGCTACGTCCAGCACCGCTTGCGCGTCGGAGGCGATCAGCACCTGCTGCGCGCCCGATTCGCGTGCGCGTTCGGCGACCCGCACCACCATCGGCTTGCCGCCGATATCGGCGAGCGGCTTGTTGGGCAGACGCGTCGAGGCGAGCCGGGCCGGCACGACGGCGATGAACGGAGGAGTGGTGGCGTTAGCGTTGGTCATCGGAAGGACGAGCGGCGATGAAACCGGAAGAAAGCGCTCGCAAGTGCAGTGCGGGCGCTGATGGGGAAGATGGCAAACAACACGGCAAATGCGGAAATTGCGGATCAGGCACGCGCGGCGCGTTGAATGGTCTCGCGCCGCACCCGCCCCGCGTCGGGCAAAAGCTGACTCAGGCGACAGAGCCCGGATTCAGATCGACCGGCGTGCCTTCCACGGTCTGCCGCGCTTCGTCGACCAGCATCACGGGAATGCCGTCGCGGATCGGATAGGCAAGCTTGTCCGCATGGCAGATCAACTCCTGCGCGGAACGGTCGTAGCTGAGCGGGCCCTTGCAGATCGGGCAGACGAGAATTTCAAGCAGGCGAGCGTCCACGGACTTTCTCCACAACTAATGCAATGAGGCGATGATCGAGCGCGGCTTCGACAGGGACAACCCAGATGCGCGCGTCGTGCCAGGACCCTAATTTTACCGCATCCTTTTCGGTTATCAGGATGGCGTCCGCGTCGACGTCCGCAAAAGGATTGCGCTCGAACGCGTAGTGATCCGGCAACGCACGGGTGGCGGGCGTGAGGCCGGCCGCGCGCAGTGTCGCGAAAAAACGCTCCGGCGCGCCGATGCCGGCCGCGGCCAGCACGCGATCGCCGCTGAATTGCGCGAGCGGGCGGCGCAGACCGGGGTTGTCAAGATGCCAGGTGTCGGCGGGCGCGAGTTGCAGCTCGAACGTGTTCGGCCAGGGGGGGAGCGTGCGGGCGTAAGGATCGTTGATCAGCGTCGCATCGCGGCGGCGCGATAGCGGCTCGCGCAGCGGACCGGCCGGCAGCAGAAAACCGTTGCCGCCGAGCCGATGATCGAAGACCACCAGTTCGGCGTCGCGCTCGAGGCGGTAGTGCTGCAAGCCGTCGTCGCTAACGATCACGTCGACTTCGCGATGTGCGGCGCACAGCGCCTGCGCGGCCGCGACGCGATCCGGGCAGACCCACACGGGTGCGCCGGTGCGGCGCGCGATCAGCAGCGGTTCGTCGCCGCCGACGTTCGCCACCGACGTTGCGAGGACCGGCGTCGGTCCCTTGACGCGCGCGCCATAGCCACGCGACACCACGCCGGGCTTAAAGCCGGCGGCGCGCAATGCTTCGACCAGCGCGATGACGGTCGGCGTCTTGCCGGTGCCGCCGACGGTCACGTTGCCGACCACCACCACTGGCACGCCGATGCGCACGGATTTCAGCCAGCCGAACGAGAAAGCGGCGCGGCGCGCGGCGGCAATCGCGCCGAACACACACGCGAAGGGCGTCATCGCCCACGCAAACGGGCCACGCTGTTGCCACTCGCGTGCAAGGCGTGCTTCGAGACGGTCGTTCAGTTCGCTCATCGGCGAGCCGCAAGGACAGGCGATGCGCCGCACGCCCGAAGGGGCTGGGACGGCGGCGCGGAAGCGCCAGGTGCGATACGCGGGACAGGCATCAACGCAGTTCTCCGGGCAATCGAAAAGGTGAAGCGAAAAGGTGAAGCGGCGGCATCCGATGCGCTCGCGCAGCGTGCCTGTCAGTGTGCCGCAATGGCGCGCGCTGCGGGGCGTTCGGCGCGCTGCCGAACTCGCCACTCTAGCGCGCGTGCGTCCCGCCCGGCAAGTCGCTTGCCTCGGGCGGCGCGGCGGGCCGCTCCGTAAAACGATGCCCACAGCCTGTGGATAACTTTGTGGAGAACCTGCCCGTCGATGGGCTGAGAGGGCCGCGCCGAGCGCTCCGTATCGGCAATCGTTCTCTTTAATGAGATGCAAATCCCATATAAATCAATAACATGATTCCAATTCGCACGGTCTGGCGGGCGATCTGGCGGCATTCGTCTGACGGCTCACGACATGTGGACACTTTTAACAATTCGTCTGCCGCGCTAGACGCCGATGGCCACTCGGTCTATCGTCTGTCCGGCCAGTCACAGATATTCCTCGCATGAATCCCGAAAGCCCTTTTTCTTCGTCGGCTACGCCCGGCGGTGAAGTTGTCGTCCCCGTTTCCGCGCTCAACCGTGCGATTGGCACGATGCTCGAACGCTCATTTCCGCTCGTCTGGGTGGCGGGGGAAGTGTCGAACTTCACGCGTGCCGCGAGCGGCCACTGGTATTTCTCGATCAAGGACGCTCAGGCGCAGATGCGCTGCGTGATGTTCCGCGGTCGCGCGCAATACGCCGAGTTCACGCCGCGCGAAGGCGACCGCATCGAAGTGCGCGCGCTGGTGACGATGTACGAGCCGCGCGGCGAGCTGCAACTGAATGTGGAAGCGGTGCGCCGCACGGGGCAGGGGCGTCTTTACGAAGCTTTTCTCAAGCTGAAGGCCCAACTCGAAGCCGAGGGCCTTTTTGCCGCCGAACGCAAACGTGCTTTGCCGGCCCATCCGCGCGCGATCGGCATTGTGACATCGCTCCACGCCGCTGCATTGCGAGACGTCCTGACCACCTTATCGCGTCGCGCGCCGCATATTCCTGTGATCATCTATCCGGCGCCGGTGCAGGGCGTGGGCGCCAGCGCCAGGGTGGCCGCGATGGTCGACGCGGCCAACGTCCGGCGCGAAGTCGATGTGTTGATCGTGTGCCGCGGCGGTGGCTCGATTGAAGACCTGTGGGCGTTCAACGAAGAAGTGCTTGCGCGCGCGATCGCTGAAAGCGCGATCCCGGTGGTGAGCGGCGTGGGCCACGAAACCGATTTCACGATCGCCGATTTTGCCGCCGACGTGCGCGCACCGACGCCCACTGGCGCCGCCGAACTCGTCAGCCCGCAGCGCGTGCTGTTGCTGCGCGAGCTCGATCATCGCCATGCGACGCTCGCCCGCGGTTTTGGCCGCATGATGGAGCGGCGCGCCCAACAACTCGACTGGCTCGCGCGCCGGCTCGTGTCGCCGGCTGAGCGGCTCGCGCGGCAGCGCACGCATCTGCAGCAATTGAGCGTGCGGCTGGCATCGGCGGGCGCGCGTCCCGTGCGCGACGCCCGAGCGCGGTTTTCTCTGCTGCAGATGCGTTGGCAGCGCTGGCGCCCTGATCTCGCCGCGTATGAGGCGAAGCTCGGCAACCTCTCGCAGCGTCTGGACGCTGCATTGTTGCGCCAGCATGAACGTCAGTCCACGCGTATCGACACGCTAGCCGCGCGGCTCGAAGTACTGAGTCCACAGCGCACGCTGGAACGCGGCTATGCCGCCGTGCTCGATGCACAGAGCGGCCGCGCCGTGCGTGCGCCGTCATCGCTGAAACCAGGGCGGCGCCTTACGGTGCATCTCGCCGAAGGGGCCGCGGACATTGCTCTCGCGGATGTGCAACCGCGCCTGACGGACGGTTTCTGACACTTCGCCGACAGCAGCGCCAAGGCGTGCTTTTGACCTTCGCATGGGGCAGGCACAACCCGTGCGAAAGCACTAATTACGCTATGTGTGCGGCATGTTCGCCGATGCCGGGCATAAAGTCCGTTGGTTTGCGGGGTTATTCCAACTCGCCTACAATCCAGTGCTCAATAGCGTTATCCGCAGACTCCCCCACAACAGATACAGACAGAAGGAAAGCACCATGGAACATACGCTCCCGCCGCTGCCGTTTGCAAAAAACGCACTCGTTCCAAACATGTCGGAAGAGACGCTCGAGTATCACTACGGCAAGCACCACCAGACCTATGTGACTAACCTGAACAATCTGATCAAGGGCACGGAGTTCGAGAACCTGTCGCTCGAAGAGATCGTCAAGAAGGCATCGGGCGGTATCTTCAACAATGCTGCTCAAGTGTGGAACCACACGTTCTTCTGGAACAGCCTGTCGCCGCAAGGTGGCGGTGCACCGACCGGCGCACTGGCCGACGCGATCAACGCCAAGTGGGGTTCGTTCGACAAGTTCAAGGAAGAATTCGCCAAGACGGCAGTCGGCACGTTCGGCTCGGGCTGGGCATGGCTGGTGAAGAAGGCCGACGGTTCGCTCGACCTCGTGTCGACGAGCAACGCCGCTACGCCGCTGACCACGGACGCGAAGGCGCTGCTGACGATCGACGTGTGGGAACACGCGTACTACATCGACTATCGCAATGCGCGTCCGAAGTTCGTTGAAGCGTACTGGAACATCGTCAACTGGGAATTCGCGTCGAAGAACTTCGCGTGAGATTGCTGTGTTCCGTGACAATATAGTTTGGAAAGCGCAATAAAGATTGGAAAATCCGAACTAGGCAATGCAATAAAGTCTGGAAACGGTAGTGAGAATGAAAGCCCTCCCGAGTGAGGGCTTTCTGCTTTCTGGTGTCTTGGCGAGCGACAAGGTTGTCTGTTGAGCGTGATCCGGTTTTCATGTGTGCACCTCCAAAGCAGTTGGCGCCCACGTCATTGGGCTCATACAACAATTCAGGTAGTTGCTCGGGCTGTCCGACACTCATCGGAGCCTACAGGCCCGGACCCTTGCGAACCGATGTGATTTGATATGAGCGACGAGATTTCCCGCAGATGGTCGTCCGCGATTCGGCCATTGCTGCCATTCGAGTATCGGCGTTCGTCAGGCGGCTACGGATCACTTTCCGGTCATTCGCATGTCGGCGGATGCGAATGACCGGTCGCACCGCAAGCGGATACGTACTTGCGACCCATAGGAGCCGGTTGAGAGAAAACGGCGAACGTTCGCATGTAATTGCTGACAGGACGTCCGCAAGTAACGTGCCGATACCTTGGTTGTTCGCGCCGGTCGCGGTACCTGAGGTGTAGAGCCAGGATGCGGCCCTGTCACCTACCGGATCTCACGAAATCAAGCGGGTAAGCTCTTCGTGGAGTTCCTTTGAGAGCGACACGCCGTGCTCAATGCTGCGCTGTCGTGCATCGAATCGTCGCTGGGAGGGCAGGCGCGCGCCCTGACCCACGATTCCTTCAAACAGAGTCTCAGCGCGCTGCAGGTTCTCCGTAGAGTCCGCGCCAGCGAAGACTGCAGGGTCGAAAGCGATGACGATTTCACCGTGACAAGGGGCCGCTCCTACGCCTTCGTCAAAAGCCAGCGACTCCGGGCTGAGCATATCGCTGATCAACGGGCCAGCCAGCAATTCAACCATCGCTGAAAGCGCGGAACCCTTATAGCCTCCGAATGTAAGCATGGCCCCCCTTAATGCTTTATCGGGGTCATCGGTGGCTTGACCGTTTTCGTCGATCGCCCAGTCGCTCGGAATCCTGGAGCCGGACCGCTTGTGCAGCTCGATGTCGCCACGGGCGATTCTGCTTGTAGCCATGTCGAACACAAATGGAAAGGGGCCTGGACGTGGCCAGGCGAACGCGATCGGGTTGGTTCCAAATAGCGGCTTGTTTCCGCCAGCAGGTGCTACACAGCTATGGGTAGGCGTCATGGCTAGTGCCACTACGCCTTCAGCCGCAATTGCCTCAACCTCCGGCCACAAAGCGCTGAAGTGGAAGCAGTTGTTGATCGCCAGAGCCGCGATACCGGATTTCTTCGCCTTCTCAACAAGTACCCGACTCCCCAATTCAAAAGCAAGCGGAGAGAATCCGAAGCGGGCGTCGACTTTAACAAGCGAAGGCGAGACATCCTTTATCTGCGGCTCGGCATCCGCGTTGATTTTGCCGGTTTTCAGCGTCTTTACACACCCGATAAGGCGCCATACACCGTGCGAGTGACAATCGTCCCGTTGGCCCGCGACGAGGACCTTCGCCATCGCGTCCGATTGACGTGCGCTGAGCCCATTAGATGTCAATACGTCAAAGGCCAACTTGTGCAGGTGATCAAGTGAAAGAACTATATCTGCCATGTCTTCTGAAGTCCGTCGTTTAGGAGTAGCCGCGCGGCCACGCGCGTTCGATTTGCCCCCTGCGTCTGGTGCTGCTCATCAGGGGCATCGCTGCTGCGATCTCTTTGCCGACGACAATAGAGGATTCGCAGCCAGCTAATGAATCACGCCGGCGCTACCTGGGCGCAATATCCCGTCGAACTCGCTTGATATGCTGCTCCACGTAGAACGCTGCCGCGTCTGCATCGCCACTCACAATTGATTCGTAAATAAGTCGATGTTCGGATGCATACAGGCGTATCCGTAAGGGATCGAATATCCCGTCGTCTTTTAGCCTTTTCCACAATGGTTGATCCATCGTTTTCGCCACTTCGTCTGCGATCTTGACGAGCAAAGCGTCACCGGTCATTACCGCCAGTTGGCGATGGAACATTCTGTCGCTGTTATTCCAAAGCGCACGCTGCTCAGGATTGGAGATATCCTGGATCGTCTCCATCTCAGCAAGGTATTGCTCAGCCAGGCGATCGCGCTTGCCCCGTGCGGCGGCTCGACGTGCGATTGCTGGCTCGAGGATGAATCGTGTTTCGAGCGTTCCCGTTGGGCTGAAATCCGGCTCCGCATTCTGAGCTCCATGATTGCCGTCGCCGTTGAGTAAGTGCTCAGAGGCCGCAGACGAGACGTAGGTACCAGAATTCCGTTTCGTCACAACGAGGCCTTCATTTTGAAGTGCCCCTATTGCCTCTCGAACCGCAGGCCGACCGACTCCATAGAGCGCCGCAAGTTCGCGTTCCGATGGCAGTCGTGACTCGGCCGAGAACCGTCCCGTGCGGATCTCCTCCTTGATCTTCTCCTCGACCTGCTCATAAATCTGCAGTGGTCTGAAATTCGATTCGAGATCCTGCCGTGTCGTACCCATCTCACTTCCTTTCATTTCCTGACGCCCGATGCGGAGGGATTCTCCTGCCGTTGACGAATCATTATCATACGTCGGCAACATGATGCCACCTCCCGGTTCGACCGCCCGATTCGACCGCCCGATTCGACCGCGCATGAAGTGTTCCACATGGCTCGTACAAGGCAAAAAAGCGCGGCTGCATCCCATTTCAGAATGCGCCGCGAAGGCTCCAAGGAGATGGGTCAAAAGATGTCACGTCAGCGTGGCAGTTGCCCTGGAAGCAGCGCCTGGAATCTGCACCCTCTACCGCACCAGGAATCCGTAGGTCAAAGGGTCGCGTTCGTCGATCAACCACGTCCCGTAGCCGCAGATGAACGCGTTCCCTTCGATCTCGGGAATCACCGCATCGAACTCACCGCATTTCGTCTCACTCAGCACGCGGCCCTTGAAAATCGTTCCGATGATCGACTCATTCACGAGCGTTCCATCCGAGGGTAGGGTGCCGCGCTGGTAGAGCTGGGCGACGCGCCCTGCGGTGCCGGACCCTGTTGGCGATCGGTCAACCTCGCGATCGGCGAAGATGCAGCAGTTCGCCTGAGTCGATCCCGGATGACGGGGTGCATTCGAAATGATCGTGCCGTAGAGCCCTCTGATTTCCGGAATCTCTGGATGAACGATGTCAAACGCTGCATTAGTCGCCTGTGTGATCTCGTCGCCGAACTGCTTCAGTCGATCAACGTTGCTTTCGCCTACCGCCATATCGTACTGCGCACCATCGACGTAGAAATAGAACGCGCCTCCGTAAGCGATATCACCTGACACGGGGCCGAACGTCGGCGTATTGACGATGACGTCCTTTTTCCAGACGAATGACGGCACATTCACGAAACGCACATTCCCTGCATTTTCGCCGTCCCACTGGACGAAAGCCTCGAGGAATCCGCAAGGCGCGTCGATGCCCACGCGCGTTTCCGGCGACGTGCGCTCAATCCACCCCAGTTCAACCGCCGCGGTGGCCAGCGCGATGGTCCCGTGACCACAATGGGGACTGTAGTCTTTATTCTGCGTAAAGATGATGCCGAAATCCGCACCTTCGGTGACCGGCTCAGTGAGGAAGCCTCCGTACATATCGGCATGGCCTCGAGGTTCCAGCATCATGGCGCTCCGTAACTCATCCGCATGCTTCTGGATCCACTCCCGCCGCTCCACGATGGTTTTCCCCGCTAGGCGCGGGAAACCATTGGTGATGATGCGAAACGGCTCACCACCGGTGTGCATTTCAATCGTGTTAAGTGTCCTGTTTATTCGCATAGATACTCCGTCTTGCTTACTATTTTCGTTGAAACCTCAGTTGCCGTAAGTTACGACAGCGCCATCCTTGAATGTGTACACGGTCGTCGCCGAGCTTTTCAGATCATGATGTGCGTCGAACGAATACTCGCCGGCCACGCCGGTGTAGGCGGACTTGGTGAGTTGCGCACCAATTTTGGCGCGGTCGGATGTTGTGCCAGCCTTCACCATCGCGTCGGCCAACAGCTTCATGCCGTCGTAATAACTCACGCCATACACCTGCGTATCGACGTTGAAGGTCGTCTTGTACTTTTTCAGAAATGCGCTACCTGCTGGTGTCTTGTCCAGCGAGACCCCACCTTGTGAACAATACGCATTCGTCGCTGCGGGACCTGCAATTTTGGCCATATCAGACGTACAGATTCCGTCGCCGCCCAGCAGCTTCGCCCGCAATCCGAGCTGACGCATCTGTTTGACAAGCGGGCCGCTTTGCGACGCGTAACCACCGTAGAAGATGACATCGGGATTCGTCGCCTTGATCTGAGAGAGAACGCCCTTGAAATCGACCGCCTGACCATTCGTGTATTGCTGGTCGATAATCTTCAGCCCGCGTGCCTTGGCCACGCTCATGAACTCCTCCGCCACGCCCTGTCCGTAGGCCGACCGGTCGTCCATGACTGCCGCTGTTTTCGCTTTAAGCGTATCGATGGCGAAATTAGCCATCGCTCCGCCGAGTTGCCCGTCACTGGCGCCGATACGAAAGACTTCGGTGAAACCTTGAAGAGTCAGCGCCGGGTTCGACGCAACCGAAAGCATCGGGATGCCGGCGTTCTGGTAGAGCCGCGAGGCCGGGATGGCCACTCCAGAATTGTATGGGCCAAGAACGGCAGTCACCTTGGCGTCGACCAGCTTCTGCGCGACCTGCACTCCAATCCGAGGATCCGCCTGGTCATCTTGAGAGACCAATTTGAATGTTACGTTTTTACCGGCAATCATCGTTCCGGCGCTATTTAGTTCGTCAACCGCCATGCGTGCACCATTTTCGTTGTCTTTCCCTTCCGACGCTTGGGGACCGGTCAACGGCCCAGAAACGCCAACAAGAACAACCTCTTGAGCGCTCGCGCTGCCGAAGGCGAGAAGTGCAGCAACCGCCATTACCGAAGACACCAATTTTCTCATCGCACACCCCCAGTGGTTAAAGTACACTGGACTCGATAGTGACCACTTTTGGTTCTATTTGCAACCATTGAAAAATAAAACCTCACAGGGGTTTCCCCTGGCCGTAAGCGGTCGCAGAGCAGCGCCTGGGACCACGACCAAGAATGATTGATCATTTGACTATGACTACTTCCAACTCCCAAACTCCCGCGATCATCGGCTATGTAACCCCGTGGAGCGCACACGCTGGTCAGGAACTGACGTTCAAAATCAGTTCGCGCGGCGGTCGCGCTTTTATGGCGACCGTTGAGCGCATAGATTGTTGTGACCCAAACCCGAACGGGCCCGGGATGAAGCTGGTCCCGATCGATGTCCAGCTGGAAAGCACCTACCCGGGACAGGAGCAGCCAGTGTTTCCCGGCTCCTGCGCTTACGGCGCAATGCCGCTTCTGGAGGACATTCAGCGCGTCAAGCTCGACCTGACGGTTCAGCCCACGCTTGAGGACGCCTCCCTTCAAACATTGGTCGCTCTTCAGAACCACGATGGGAAGCATGGTGTAGCGATTGCTCTCAATTGCGGCGAACTCGTTTTCCAGAGCCTCGCGACAGGGGAACAGATCGCCACAGGCATAGCTGTCGCCGCCGATCTGTGGACAAATTTGCACATATCGTTCGATCGTGGCGGCCGCATTCAGGCAATCAGCTCAGGTACAAACTCGCGCGAAGAGGCATTCAGAAACGTGGTGGAATTTGACGCACCGTTCTCCGTTATCGCGCTCGGCGCTACAACCGTGTGTTTTGCGGCTATATGGAAAGGACACCCGGAGGATGCTTTCAACGGCTTCATCGAAAGCCCGGAATTGCGCGCGGCCACCAGCGACGCAAGCGGCGATCGGCACGAGGGCACCCTGTTGGCGCATTGGGACTTCACGCCAACGCTCGCTCACACGAGCGTACCGAACTGGCTTGATAGCGACGCGCCATTGACGCTTGTGAACGCACCAATGAGGGCAGTTCGGTCGTCGCGGTGGAGCGGACAGGAGATGGACTGGAAGCATGCGCCAGAGGAATACGCCGCGATCCGGTTCCACTCTGATGACCTGTCGGACTGTGGCTGGCAAACGTCGGTACATCTGAAGATCCCGGCCGACATGGCATCGGGTGTCTATGGATTGCGCGTGGACAATGGAGAAGGAGCCGACACAATCCCGTTTTACGTCACGGTTGCGTCGGAGGGAAAACATGCGCGTATCGCGTTCCTCGCGCCCACACTGACTTACCTCGCCTACGCCAACAACGCCCGAGGAAATTTTTCGGGGGCGCTTGCTGCTCGCGTGGAAGCATGGGGGGCGTATCCCCACAACCCGGACGTCGTAACCTCATTTGGCACATCAACGTACAACTATCACAGCGATGGTTCAGGTATAAGCCTCTCCTCCCGCTTGCGTCCGATTCTCACCATGCGTCCAGGCTATCTGACGTTCCTTGACGAGCATGGATCGGGCCTGCGCCACTTTTCCGCAGACTCTCATCTGACCAACTGGTTAAGGGAAAAGGGGTTTGAATTTGACGTCGTTACCGACGAGGATCTTGATAAGCGAGGCGTGGACGCGTTGAAGCACTACGACGTTGTCCTAACCGGATCGCACCCGGAATACCATACACGCCGAATGCTGGGCGCGCTCCTGGCCTACCGGTCCGCGGGCGGAAGCCTGATGTATCTTGGAGGAAACGGGTTCTACTGGAAGATCGGGCGCACCGCATCGGCGCCACATCTGCTTGAAATTCGTCGAGCCGAGGCCGGCATGCGGGTATGGGAAAGTCAGCCGGGTGAGTACTATAACCAGCTGGACGGCGAGTACGGGGGTATGTGGCGTCGAAACGGATTGCCGCCGCAAAAAGTTGCGGGAGTCGGATTTACAGCGGAGGGAGATTTTCGGGGCACATTCTATCGCCGCACACCTGCCTCCTTTGCCACCGAATATGCCTGGCTGTTCATGGGGGTTAAAGCGGGCGCGGGAGAACTGTTTGGAAACTTCGGCTTGTCTGGCGGCGGCGCTGCGGGCTTCGAAATTGATCAAACTGCGACCGACCTCGGTACGCCCGCCTATGTGAGTGTGGTCGCGTACTCCGACAATCACGACGCCAGTTTCGTGACCGTTCCCGAGGAGCTTCTCTTCAATCGAATGGTCGGCAAACCTAGAGTGCACAGCGGTATTCGAGCCCACATGATCTGCGGCTTCGGCCCGAACGGCGGCGGACTATTCGCAGTCGGCTCTATCTCGTTTCTCGGAAGTCTTTACAACGCCAGTTACGACAACGACGTCTCGCAAATCGTCGAGAACTGCTTGCGCCGCTTTCTAGCCGTTTCCCACACCTCCCGCAAGTTGCCCGTATAGCAAGTTTGATCGGAGGCGGGGTCAGCAAAGAAGCCGATCGGTGACAAGGGCGCGCACAAAGTTTGAGGGTCATCGATTCATAGACAGCGCAGCTAGCGTGCAATGGGAAGCACGCTACGCGCCCGGATTGGCTGTCTTGCGCCGAACTTCAGACATCCAGGCATCGGTCGCGAAGGTCACTAAATGGCCGGTTGCACGCGTCAGACGTGCGCACAGATGGAAAGCGGCCTTCAGCGATGAGCACAAAATCAGACTCCGATGAACCAATTGGAGTCTGACATGGAAGCCAAACAAACTCGGGAGCCGTGGAACAGAGGCAAGCTAGTCGGGCAAAAGCCACCGCTGAAGCTGAAAGACATCTGGGCAATACGAATTTATCTCCAGAATGCAGCCGCCGCTAAAGTTAGGAAATTGACTTTCGTAATGCTTTCGATCGCTACATCCTGAGCAACAAACTCAATGTATAGTGCTTTTGAGAGCAGAATGACTAGTTTTATATTGCAATTTGTTATATGGGTTGCGTTTGACAAGATCGGCGCCAAAAAAGTGAGCGTGACCGTTCCATACTTTGGAGCGCTCGCTTCCGATCTTTTTTGTCACGGGACACATGCTGGCTGCAGCGTGACAAGATGATTCGGATTTCCAACAAAATTGAAAATCCGAACCGATCGCTGCAATGAAGTCTGGAAACTGTAGTAAAACAGCAAGCCCTCCTTGGCGAGGGCTTGCTGTTTTTTAGTCGGCCGATTTTGGCGACGCCAGGCGCCGGATCCGTGGGCACAATCTTTGTCGCTTCGGCAGCCAGATCGCGCGACGTTTGAGGGAGCCAGTTTAGGCCGCAAGGCGTGAAATCAGATTGCCGCTTCGCTTACAAGCGTTACCCTATATAACGCCGGGGGGGCGACGATCGAGGCGCCATTCCTGCGAGGCGCTGCGCGAGGCGGTGCGCGGGCCGCGGCGCGAATGTAAGCGAAAAACTTTCTGTAACGATCCTGTAACCAGGAGCGATACTGATTGGCCTAACGTTTGAATTCCAATGTCTCTGAAGCGTACCAACATGATCTCCAGCACCAAGTCGATAATCATCGCCATACCTGCCGCCGCCGTTGCGCTCGCGCTCGGCGGTTGCGCGGTGATGCCGCCGAGCGGCCCGAGTGTGGTGGCACTGCCGCGCAGCGGCGAGCCGCTCGGTCAGTTCCAGCAGGACGACTATGCATGCCGCGACTATGCGAACCGCTCAACCGACCCGAACGCGGCAGCCCAGGCGGCGACCACGAACAGCGTGAACAGCGCGGCGCTGGGCACGCTGGGCGGCGCCGCTGTCGGCACACTGATCGGCGCGGCGGCGGGCAATGCCGGCGCGGGCGCGGCGATCGGCGCGGGCAGTGGGTTGTTGATCGGCGGTGCGAACGGCGCGAATGGCGCGCAGTATTCCGCCGCAGGCCTGCAAGCGCGCTACGACGCCGCCTACGCGCAGTGTATGACCTCGAAAGGCAACACTATCTCGCAGCCGCCACAACCGGCCTACTATGCGCCGCAACCGGCCTATTACGCGCCGCAGCCGTACTACTATGCGCCGCCGCCGAGGTATGTCGCGCCGCCCCCGGTGATGTACGCGCCTTATCCGTATTACTAAGGCTGATCGGCAACCTCGCAACGCCTGAGCGAACTGTTTGCGGCGCGGACCAGGCAAATGCCATGCAAGCTTGTTGCTGTCAAGCTTTTGTCATATCTGGCGCAGACACACGAAACGATGGCGGCTAACCGCCCGGCAAACGGCGTGCGTTTCGATCGAGGGCTAGGGACGCCGGTTGTCTGGCGATTCTGCATAGCCCGCGAACGCCACTTCATCCCTGCCCGCACACGCCGTTTTTGACCCCGTCGTTCGACGTAGCCCGACGTACTGAGTTGCCCGGACATCGGGCAAACGAGGCGACCATGCAACGAGCAGGGGCTTTTTAGTTTTCAGCTTTGCGGATACTGCTGCACTTACATTGCTACGCGCGGTACCGGAGGACATCGGTGCGCGTCACGCAATGTGAGACGCTCATTCCACCTCGCTCGTTGCCGCAGTCTTACGCGGACGGCGACTCCGTGGGGCGGCTTTGCGCGCCGCTTTCCTGGCGGCCACAGGCGCTTTGTCTTCGCTGGCAGGCGCTGCCGGTGCTTCAGCAGGTGCCGCGATTTCCGGTACCTCATCGATCTTTCGCGGTGTTGCTTTTTTCGTTTTCTTCGCGGCTGTCTTGCGAGGTGCGCGTTCCTTGCGGTGCTTAGGTTGAGTGCCGCTCGCTTCCTCTGCTTCTTCGCCCGCTGCCGCGACCGGTTCAGCCGCAAAAGCCTCCGGTTCCTCCCAAGCCGCTTCCGGATGTTCGAAAACAGGCTCGCTAGCTGATGGCGCATGGGTGTGCGCTACTTCCACTTGAGCTTGCGCGTGGCGGCCGGACTCGATTGCCGCGCGCTCTTCCTGCGCGGCTTCCTGCTGGCCCCGGCCGGGTTTGCGATTGCCACGGCTTCTGCGGCGCGACTCGTGCTTGCCGCCCAACTCGGCTGCCACTGTTTCGGCAACCTGTGCCTCAACTATCTGTTCTGTCGACTCACCAGGTTCGGCCGGCTCGTTCACGTTTTCGACGCCCACATTCGCAGCCGTGCCCCGGTAAACGTATGCGCCTGACTTCTCGTCGCGGCCGAATTCGAGCAGCCCGCGCGCCTGCGCCTCTTCAAGCAGGTTCCCGAATGCGCGAAAGCCGTAGTACGTCTCGTTGAAATCCGGCTTGCGGCGCTTGATCGCGTTCTTTAGTACCGATGCCCAGATCTTGCCGCTGTCGCCACGTTCGGACGCAAGCGCGTCGAACGTCTGCACGGCGATCTCGACCGCTTTGGTGCGGCGTTTTTCGAGGTCTTCCTTGTTGCGCGACTTTTCTTCGTCGGGCGCACGTTTGGCCGTCTGCTGCGCGGCCTGTTGCGGACGCGACGATTCGCGTTTGGCGACCGTGCGCTGACTTTCGCGCACGAGGTCATCGTAGAAGAAGAATTCGTCGCAGTTTGCGATCAGCAGATCGGAGGTGGATTGCTGCACACCGACGCCGATCACCTGCTTGGCGTTCTCGCGCAGCTTCGACACCAGCGGCGAGAAGTCAGAGTCGCCACTAATAATGACGAAGGTATTGACGTGCGATTTCGTGTAGCAGAGATCGAGCGCGTCGACCACGAGCCGGATGTCGGCCGAATTCTTGCCCGATTGGCGCACATGGGGAATCTCGATCAACTCGAAATTGGCCTCGTGCATCGCGCCTTTGAAACTCTTGTAGCGATCCCAGTCGCAATACGCTTTCTTCACGACAATGCTGCCCTTGAGCAGCAGACGTTCGAGTACCAGCTTGATGTCGAACTTGTCGTACTTCGCGTCGCGCACGCCGAGCGCAACGTTTTCGAAGTCGCAGAATAGCGCCATGCTGACGGTTTCGTTGGATGACGCCATGAATATCTCCATTGAAGCGATCGTCAAATTCGACGAATCGCGACCATGATAGCGATTCCAGCGGAGGTGATCAGCTTTTGTGTTCCAGCAGAACACACTTGCCTCAATTACGATGCGCAGCGACTTCCCAGTTGATATCGACGCATAGCACCTGCGTGCCGTGCGGCGTATGCGCGGCGATCGAGGCCGTCACGCACAAGTGCGCTTCGTTGATCGACAGGTAGGGCGGCGTGAGGTGCACCTGGCCGGGCACGCGCATTGCCTGAATGAAGTACGGCCGGCGTTCCCAACTCGCGCCTTGCGAGTGCAGCAACGGCCGGAAGCGCTTGGCGCGTTGCGAAGTACGACCCGGTGGCAGCACGTTGTCGCCGATCTGCCGGCCGGAACCGTCGAGCACGAAGCAGCGTGCCGTTTCGCCGAGCGCAAGGAGTGGCGCGGTCGCCTGGGTCACCGACTCCCCGGCCACGAGTTGGGCAGCCGCCGTTTCCAGCGCCGTGACATAGGGAGCAAGCCGCGCGGACTGTGCGCGTTGGCGCGCAGCGACCCGTTCGCGCAGCGCCGCGGAGAGCGAGTCCATCAAGCCGGCCGCCGCTTGCGGTTTCACCGGCTCGACGCTCGGGCCCGCGAAGAACGCGCCCTGCACGAAGTCGACGTTGCATTCGAGCGCGATCAGCGCATCGCGTTCGGTGCTCAGGCCGCCCATCAGCACGAGTTGGCCGGATTCGTGCAGCAGCGAGACGAGGCCCGGCAGCACGCGTTCGATATGCGAATGCTCGCTCGCTTGAGCGAGGATGCAGCGGTCGAGCGTGACGATGTCCGGACGCAGATTCCACACGCGATCGATGTTCGAGTGCTTCGCGCCGAAGCCGTCTAGCGCGATCAGGAAGCCGGATTTGCGCAACGCGTCGATGATGGCGGCGAAGCGCGTGGTTTCACCGCCTGCCTGCTCGGACACTTCCAGCACCACCCGTTGCGGCGGCAGGCCCAGCGCCTTGAGGCCGGCGAGCAGTGCGTCGCCGTAACTGGTGTCCATCAGTGCCGCCGGGTGCAGGCTCAGGAAAAGCCATTCGTCATGGCTGTCGAATGCATTGAAATTGCCCAGATGCAGCGATTCGGCGAGCCGCCCGAGTTCCAGCAGGTCGCCGCGCCGCGCCGCCTGGTTGAAAACCTCGTGCGACGGCACTTGCAGCGCATGCTCGTCGTGTGCGCGCAGTGAAGCGTGATAACCGATCGCGCGCCGGTGCGACACCGAGAAAACCGGCTGGAACACGCTGAAAACGGTGTAGCCGCCGTACAGAACGGTGCGCCGGGAGCCTTCGTCGCCGGCCATCGGGCGCGGCGGCTGGAAGCCGGGAGGATCGAGTTCGATCATGCTCATCATGTCAGTCGTGTGGAGGTGGCGGTGCGCGCGCATGCTCGACATGAGTCAAGCACACGTAAATTGTGAGTTTACAGGATAGGTGAGCAAGAACTGTGCGCGATTGGAAACACACTGTGCGCGCTCGGTGACCACGGTTAGTACGGCGATTGTGCGCCAGCGCGGGCGCGAATACGATGATTCGCACTTCAGTGGTGCGACCCGCGCCCCGTTGCGGGTCGGCGCTGGTGAGCGCGAAGCTCGCCATGGTCAGCCCCACCAGCACCGTGTTGACGATCAGCCCGAACGCAGAATGAGCCGCTCAGACCGAAGCAGGCAACGCCGCGGCAGCATGGAAAAATGCCTGCGCGCGCGGCTCGTTGCCGAACGCCGCGTGAATCCTGATCCACGGGCTGACTTCCATGTTGGGCCGGAAATAGCTGCCGGGCACCACCGTCACACCGAGCGGCGCGCCGCATGCAACCAGCCGTTCGGCGTTGTCGACGTGCGGTACGCGCGCCCATACGAACTTGCCGCCGACGGGTTTTTCGAACACCTCCCAGCCGGCATCTTCGAGTGTCAGGATGGTCGAGCCGAGCGCGTCGCGCATGCGGCGGCGCAGGCGCTCCAGATATTTGCGGTACGCGCCGCGCTCCAGCAGCGACACGGCGACCGCCTCGGCAAAGCGCGAACCGCCGATGCTGGTCAGCATCTTGATGTCGACCAGATCCTTGATGATCGCGTGGCTCGCCACCACACAGCCGATTCGCAGCGAGGACGACAGCGTCTTCGACAAGCCGCCCACATAGATCACATGGTCGAGCTGGTCGAGGGTCGCGAGACGGTCGGTGACGTCGGTCTGGAAGTCGGCGTAGATGTCGTCTTCGATGATCGTGAAACCGTGTTCGCGCGCCAGTTGCAGCAACCGGAACGCGACCGGCGGCGCGACCGTGGTGCCGGTCGGATTGTGGAACACCGTGTTGATGAACATCAGCTTCGGCCGATGCACTTGCAACTGCGCCTGCAGCACGTCGAGATCGGGGCCGTTGCGGGTGCGCGGAATGCCGATCAGCTTCACGCCGTGCAGCTTCAGCAGGCCATACAGGTTGTAGTAGCCGGGGTCCTCCACGAACATCGTGTCGCCGGCTTTGAGCATGTAGCGCATCAGCAGATCGAGCGCCTGACTCGCGCCGTTGGTGATCAGAATCTGCGAGGCGTCCGCTTGAATCCCCAGTTGACCGATGCGGCTTTGCAGATGTTCGCGCAAGGTCAGATTGCCGAGCGGAGTCGCGTAATCGACCATGCTCGCGATGTCGGTGCGCGACACGTGGCGGATCGCCTGCGCGAGGCTCTCCGTGTCGCGCCACGCATCGGGAATGAAGCCGCTGCCGAGCTTGAGCGTCTCACCTTGGTGGTTGAACTGCTGGAGGATGTGCCCCGATTCGTCCTCGGCGCGGCGCGGGTCCGAGGAGCCCGCGCAATGTGTGCCTGTGGGCTGGCGGTCGGCGACGTAGAAACCCGAACCGTGGCGCGAGTTCACATAGCCGAGCGACACCAGCCGGTCGTAAGCCTCGATCACGGGAAAACGGCTCACGCCGTAGTCGGCGGCGAACTGGCGGATCGACGGCAGCTTTGAGCCGGGGTGAGCGATGCGCGAACGAATCCAGGCGGTGATGCCCGTGACGATCTGCTCGGTGAGTGGGACGCCGTTATCCCGATCGAGTTGGATGTCGAGTTTCATGCGGATCATTTCCTTCGCCGGGCAGCCGGAGCGCCGAACTGTCGGTGCGGCGTGTGCTGCACACGCACTCATCGAGCGCGATTGCCGCCAACTGTCCGTTTTTTCGACTGAACAGTTCCGATGGAAGTGTTCGGAACTGTGCATGGGTGTTCGATGATCGCACGTCAATAATCAGTACAACAGGAAAGTTCTTCGAAGGAGAGAGCGATGCGTGAAGTCCGTATTTTCGAAATGGAACATGACGAGCCCGCGGCGGCCTGGCGTGTCGCGCGTCCGTCGGTCTTCAAGGTGATCTCGGGCGAGATCTGGCTGACCGTCGAAGGCGAGAATGGCGATCATTGGCTGGCAACGGGGCAATCGATCGAGTTGCCGCGCGGTGCGATGGCGTGGGTCAGCGCGGGCCGGGCCGGTGCGCGTTTCGCGCTGGCCAGCGGGTCAGAACACGCTGCAATGCGGCCACTGCGCAGCTTGCCGGTACTGAACTGGCTGCCGCGCTGGTTAGGCGTGGCGTGACGGGGAGTTGCGGCTGCTGCAACCGCCGTAACTGATGCGGCTGATGCAGGCACCGATGCGTACCGCGTTTGCTTCGCAGCCGGTCAAGGCCGCGCCTCAACGGGCCACCTCATCGGGCCATCTCATCGGGCCACCTCATCGGGCCACCTCATCGGGCCACCTTAACGGGCCACCTCAGCGGCCACCTCAACCTCCCCGATATAGCGCGCGCGTGGCCGGATCAACCGGCCGTCGCGCGTCTGTTCCATTGCATGGGCGATCCAGCCAACCACCCGGCCGACCGCGAATAGCGTGAATGCGGCGCCGGCCGGCAGGGCGAGTACCCGTTCGATGGCCACGAGCGCAAAGTCGACGGTCGGCTCCGCCCCGGTCGTATCGCGCACTGTGCGCGCGAGCGCCTGCACTTCGCCTAGTGGCGAGCGGGCCGGCGCACAGTCGGCGAGCATCCCGAGCAGCAGACGCGCGCGCGGGTCGCCGTCCGGATAAAGCGGATGGCCGAAGCCCGACAGCACTGGCCCATGCGCGCCGTGTTCGTGGCGCGCGAGCCGGTTTGCCAGATAGCGATCGAGATCGGGTGCGCGCGACGCTTCATCGAGGAGCGCGGCAATCCGTACCGTCTCGCCACCATGCCGCGGGCCGGCCAACGCAGCCAGACCGCCCGCTACTGCGCCAAACAGATGCGTCCCCGTCGACGTGATGCAACGAACCGTGAAGGTCGACGCGTTCAGTTCATGATCTGCGCATGCCACCAGCGCCGCGCGCAGCAGCCCTGCCTGCTGACGGTTGCGCACGTTCCACGCTGAAGCCAGCTGCTTGTGCAGCGGTTCGTTCGACGGCGCCGCCGAGACCATCGCGGCGGCCAGCAAGCGCATGACCGCGCAGGCGGTATCCAGCTGCGCATCGCGCCCGAGCGCCCATACCCGCGGCATTTGCGCCGCGGCGGCCGGCAGCAGCACGAGCGCGCGGTCGAGCGGCGTGCTGTCGCTCCAGAGCTTGAGCCACGCCGCCCACTGGGCGGCGGCGAAAGAGACTGCCGGTGCCTCGGCGATGCGCCTCGCACTGCATTCCCACAACAACGCCGCGACACCCTCCAGTGATGCCGTGCGCGCCAGTTCCATGGCGTCATGCCCGCGATACAACAGGCGGCCGTCGGCCACCAGCGTGATCGACGATTCGAGCACCGGCACGCCCCAGTCCAACACCTTTTGCGCGACCTTGCCGGCGCGCTTGCCGTCTTCCTTGCGCCGCGCGAGTCGCCGCACTTCGCCGGCGTCGTAGAGCCGGTGCTTGCCTTGCGCATCCGGCGACGAACTCAGCATGCCGCGGCTGACATACGCATACAGTGTAGGCAGGCTGATGCCGAGTGCGGCGGCGGCTTCGGCGGCGGTCAGAGAATGGGAAGGCGGCATGGAAACGCGTAGAAACCGAAGAAATCAATATATATTGATTATCATAATCAAGATTGATTGCGGCGAGGCGGAATTCTAGACTCGGGTTCACTTTCTTTCTGTTCCAACACGAACCAGATGAACGATATGAGCACCATGACGCCTGAACTCGCTCTCCAACATATCTGGACGCTTGCAGGCTGCGATCCGACTGCGCTTCGGTCTGTCTCCCTGAGCGGCGACGATCCTGGTTTGCCGTCGGTTTTCCGGGTCGGCAGCCTGGCCTCGGCGACCATCGCCGCGACCGGCCTCGCGGCGGCCGACTACCACCGTTTGCGCACCGGGCACAGGCAGCACGTCGCGGTGCAAATGCGGCGCGCGCTGGCGTCGTTTCGCAGCGAACGCTATTTACGCATCGACGACGGGCCGCCGCCCGCTTTGCGCGATCCGGTGACGGGTTTCTACGCGACGCGCGACGGCCGCCGGATTCAACTGCACACGAATTTTCCACATCACCTGCAAGGCGTGCTGGAGGTGCTCGGCTGCGAGAACGATCGCGCCGCAGTGGCCGCCGCGATCCGCCACTGGGACGGCGCGAAGCTCGATCAGACG
The DNA here is from genome assembly GCF_001634365.1 of Paraburkholderia phytofirmans OLGA172. NCBI lineage: Bacteria > Pseudomonadati > Pseudomonadota > Betaproteobacteria > Burkholderiales > Burkholderiaceae > Paraburkholderia > Paraburkholderia phytofirmans. Next base: position 3,772,803 of record NZ_CP014578.1, on the reverse strand, counting down.
CTCGCCGACGCGGGCCTATGCGCGGCGTTGATTCGCACGCCCGACGAGTGGGCTGTGCTCGAGCAGGCGCAAGCGCTTGCGGGCTTGCCGTTGTTCGAGATCGAGCGCATCGGCGACGCGCCGGTTGAGCCGCCGCGCCGCGGCGACGCGAACCGGCCGCTGGCGGGCGTGCGGGTGCTGGATCTGTCGCGCATCATCGCGGGGCCGGTGGCCGGGCGAGCGCTCGCGCACCACGGCGCGGACGTGCTGATGATCAACGGTCCGCATTTGCCGAATATCGCGCCGCTGGTGATCGACAACGGGCGTGGCAAGCGCTCGGCCGTGGTCGATCTGCGCGATGCGCCCGGACGTGAGACCTTGCGCGGCCTTGCCGGTGGCGCCGATGTGTTTCTGCAGGCCTATCGCCCCGGCGCGCTGGCGGCGCGTGGGTTCGGTCCCGAAGAACTGGCGCGCGTACGGCCTGGGATCGTGTACGTGTCGGTGTCCGCTTATGGACACGAGGGGCCTTGGGCTCAGCGGCGCGGCTTCGATAGTCTGGTGCAGTCGGCGAGTGGCATCGCGTGGACCGAACGGCAGGCGGCGGGCTGGGACGAGCCTAAGCATCTGCCTTGTCAGGCGCTGGATCACGCGACTGGCTATCTCGCCGCGTTCGGCGCGATGGTCGCGTTGGCACGGCGCGCCACCGAAGGCGGAAGCTGGCACGTGCGCCTCTCGCTGGCGCAAACGGGCCGGTGGCTGCAGTCTTTCGGACTTGTGCAGGATGGCTGGCGTGCGCCGGATGTGTCGAGCGACGATGTGTCGGATTGCCTCGGCACCGTCGATTCGACATTCGGCCGCGTGCGTGGCGTGTTGCCCGCCGAGATGCTTGATCTGACGCCGGCTTTTTATGCGTTGCCGCCTGTGGAAGTGGGCGCTGACAGCGCTAGCTGGAAGTGATGCGTTTGCCACTGTGAGTGGCGCGGCTGCATCTCCGTTCCCTTTTCGAGCTGTACGAGGGAAACGGGGAGCGCTGCAACATCGTCTGGTTTGCCGGCTACGGAAGCAGGGGAACCGGGACGGGTGGCTCAAACGGAGGCTATGTCCCCGCATCGGAGCCCCGCCTGGCAGCGGCGGCCAGCAGCGTGCGAGCCGCACACGATAGCTCGCGGCCCGCTTCGCGGGCGCGGGCCAATCCGCCCGTTACTTCCGCAACTCCGCCACGAAGTCGTAGTAGTCGTTGCGGCAGTACGTGTCCGTCAACTCGATCGCCCGCTGGTCAGCGGTGTAGCCCACGCGGGTGATCAACAGCAGCGCCTCGTTCGGTGCGATGCTCATCTGCTGCGCGATTTCGTCGCTCGCATTGACCGCGCGAAAATGCTGCAGCGCGCGCACAATCGTCAGTCCGCGATTTTCCAGGTAGGTGTACAACGAATCGCCAATTGCCTGTGGATCGGGAATCACCGCGGCAGGAAAGGTGGAATTCTCCACGGCCATCACGATGCCGTCGGCGAGGCGCAAGCGGCGCAGCCGGGTCACGGCCGCCGCCGGCGACAAACCCAGTTGAATCACCTCATCGCGGTTGGCCGGCGAAATTTCTCGCGACAACCACTTCGAACTCGGCGTAAAACCGCGTCGCCGCAGCATTTCGCTGAAACTCGAAAGACGCGACAGCGGATCTTCATAGCGCGGCGTGATGAAGCTGCCTGCGCCTTGGGTGCGGCGGATCAATCCCTGTTCGACCAGTAGGGCAATCGCCTTGCGCGAGGTGATCCGCGATACGCCGAGCGCTTCGGACAGCACGCGCTCGGAGGGCAGCGCCTCGCCCGCGTTCCAGCGGTTTTCGTGAATCGCGGTGCCGAGCTTGCGTGCGAGTTGCAGGTACAACGGCGTGTCGTTTTCCGGGTCCGGGCGCAGGTCGCGCCAGCGGTCTTCCGAGGCTGAGGTCATGGGGCTCACGCGAGAAGGGCAAGCGGCAATTCTAAGACATCGGCGCGCTCCGTTATAGCGGGCTTTTGTCTGGAGCCCGATCGGTTGCCCGCGCAACCGCTAAACTCGCCGCTATGATTTCCGTCGCCTGCGCCGCGCATCCGCCCGCGCCGCGCATCGACATGCACGCGTTGCCTCATGCGCGCGGCCATCCGTTTAGCCACTTCGAGGAGAAAGCATGACGACCGATATCGCAAGCGTAAGTCTGCCCGACGGCGAGCGCATTCCGAAACTGGGGCAGGGTACTTGGGAGATGGGCGAGCAGCCGGCGCGCCGCGCCTCGGAAATCGCCGCGCTGCGTTCCGGCATCGAACTGGGCATGACACTGATCGACACGGCGGAAATGTACGGCGACGGCACCACCGAATCGCTCGTGGGTGAAGCGCTGGCGGGGCTGCGCGATCAGGTATTTCTCGTCAGCAAGGTGTACCCGCATAACGCAAGCCGGCGCGGTGTCATCGCTGCCTGCGAGCAGAGCCTCAAGCGCCTGAAAACGGATCGGCTCGATCTGTACTTGCTGCACTGGCGCGGCTCGGTGCCGCTTGCGGAAACCGTCGCGGCGTTCGAGGCATTGCGCACGGCAGGCAAGCTTCGCCACTGGGGCGTCAGCAACTTCGATACGGACGATATGGACGAACTCGTCGCCACGCCCGGCGGCGAGGCATGCGCGACCAATCAGATTCTCTACAACGTCGCGCGCCGCGGACCGGAATTCGACCTGTTGCCATGGCTCGCCGCGCGCAAGATGCCGGCGATGGCATACAGCCCGGTCGATCACGCGCGCCTGCCGAAGCGCTCACCGCTCGATGACATCGCCGACGCACACGGCGTTTCGGTGTTTCAGGTGGCGCTAGCGTGGGTGTTGCAAAAGCCCGGCGTGTTTGCGATTCCGAAAGCGGGCCGCGTCGAGCATGTGCGCGACAACCATGGGGCGTTGCAACTGCAACTCGGCGCTCATGAACTCGCTGCCATCGACACTTATTTCAAACCGCCACGCAGCAAGCGGCCACTCGAAATGCTGTAAGCGCGGTGGCGGCCGTTAGCGAATTGCAGCCGGCGGTGGCGGCGGCGCACCTGCGCCGCTGCGGCTCGCTGCGCCAGCGTCATTAGTTACAACCGTGGTGCATGTGCACAGATCCCAGGACGGCGACTTCAGCGGGCGTGTGCCTGAGCGAATCTTCGTTGACCTGGGCGGCGTCGGTGACGAATTCGTCGACGATCGACGAGACCTGCGTATTGCGCAAACACAGCGACACCCGCTGCGTTTCGTTGGGCGGCAACGACGCGCGCTGACCGAGGAACAGCACACCGTACTGATAGCCGTGGATGATGCCTCGGATCGCGCCGACGCATTGACCTTGCGCGACGTTGTCGTTTTTCTGTTTGCAGGTTTGCGCGAGTGAATAGGCAGAGAAGGTGGGATCGACCGGCGGGGCGGCTTGCGACAGGGTTGGCGGCTGCGGCTGGGCCGACGTAGCCGATGTTTGCGCCGGGGTTTGCGCCGGGGTTTGCGCATGAGCGAGCGATGCGAGGCCCAGAGCGGTGACCATCAACAGGCCGGTGGCCGTGCGCGCCATGGCGTGGGGGACGTTTCGTTGCATGTTGTGATGCCCTCATATCGAACGTTGAATCTGATATGAGGCAATCGCTTCGGTTTGGTTCCGGTCACGCGCGACGCGATCGATTGTTCTGGTTTTAAACGTGCGCAAGAACCGTTCGTCAGCGGTTCGCGGCGGTGCGTGCCGTTTTGCCGGACCGCCTGCGAGTGCTGCCGACTTCGACCGGCCTCGGGCGGTGACGCTCGACCGGGGGATCGAGACATCACCGCCGTTGCCGGGGGACTGCGGACGGGATACAGAATGATGTCGTTAGTGACGGGTAGGGTTCGGGGGCCCCCTACCCGGGAAGCAGGCAACTGCTAGCCAGCGATATACATGCCATTGCCCGCAAAACCTTGCGGCGGCGGTGTCGAGTAGAGGGTTGCAATGCCCGCGAGCGAAAAACGCATGAAAACGTTTCGACGATGAGACGCATGGCCGGAAAGCCGCGTTATTGCGCGTTATTCGTTGCGCGCAGCGTTTTCCGGTGTGTTTTCAGAACCGTTGCCGGAGGCCTCGCCGGTGTTGTCGCGCGAGGCCGATTGCAGCGCGCGCAGTTCGTCGAAGGGGATATGGCAGCGGATACGATGTACCGACGGCTGGCCAGCGCTGCCGATGTTGGCTTCGAGGAAGGGCGGGTCTTGCTGTTCGCAGATCGCTCCCAGTTTGCGCGGGCAGCGCGTATGGAACACGCACCCGGACGGCGGCGATGCGGCGCTCGGCAGATCGCCGGACAGGCGTATGCGGGCACGGCTGTCGTGGGCGCCCAGCGTCGGCACTGAAGACAAAAGCGCTTCGGTGTAGGGATGGTGCGGTCCGCCAAAGACTGCAGCTGCCGGTCCGATCTCCAGCAGCCGGCCGAGGTACAGCACCGCGATGCGATCCGACAGATAGCGCACCACGTGCAGATCGTGCGAGATGAACACGTAGCTCACGCCGCGCTCGCGCTGCAGATCGGCGAGCAGGTTGAGAATCGCGGCCTGCACGGAGACGTCGAGCGCGGAAGTGGGTTCGTCGCAGACCACCACGCGCGGCTCACCGGCAAACGCGCGCGCGATCGCCACGCGTTGCTTGAGTCCGCCGGACAATTGACGTGTGCGCGAGCCGAGATAGCGCTCGGGCAAACGCACCGCCGCCGTCAGTGTGGCGAGCCGTTCGTCGATTGCGGCGCCTCGCAGCGCGGTGAGGCGCGACAACGCGCGACCGATCAGCCGCCTCACCGAATGCGCGCGATTGAGCGCCGAGTCCGGATTCTGGAACACGATCTGCAGCGACTTGACCTGCTCGTCGTTGCGTCGCGTGACGCGCGCGGCGAGCGGCGTGCCGTCGAGTTCGAGCACGCTGCCCGCGTCCGGCGTGAGCAGGCCTAGCATCAGTTTCGCGAGCGTCGTTTTGCCGCTGCCGGATTCGCCGACGAGGCCAAGCGTTTCGCCACTGGCGAGATCGATCGATACGTCGTCGACTGCGCGCAGCGGGGCGCCGGATACGTGGAATGTCTTCGAGAGTTTTTCCGCACGCAGCACGAGAGCAGGGCGCTCGCCGTCACGCAACCCATCGTCGTCCTGGGGCAATGTGTCAGCAGCCGCACGCGGCAGTTCGATTGCGCGTTCGTGATAATGGCAGCGCGACATCTGATCGCCATGCGCGGCGCTCACGCGATAAGGCGGCGGCGCTTCACGGCGGCAGCGGTCATCGGCGAGACGGCAACGGTCAGCGTAAATGCAGCCCTGGGTGACCGAGCCCGGCAAGGGCAGATGACCCGCAATGGTGTCGAGCCGCTCGGTGTCCTTGCTGCGCCCCGCGCTCGGCAAGCAGCGCAGCAGTCCAACCGTATAGGGATGACGCGGCCGCGCGAACACGTCCTGGGTTGCGCCTTCCTCGACCAGCTTGCCGGCGTACAGCACGCCGACGCGCTCGCACATGCGCCCGATCACCGCGAGGTTGTGGCTGATGAACAGCACGGCCGTGCCGAGTTCTTTGCGCAGTTGCGCCACAAGGTCGAGCACTTCGGCTTCGACGGTGGCGTCGAGCCCGGTGGTCGGTTCGTCGAGAATCAGCAAGGCCGGGTTCGAGGCGAGCGCCATCGCGATGACCACGCGCTGCTGCATGCCGCCCGACAACTGATGTGGATAGCTGCCCATCACGCGCTCGGGTGCAGCGATACGCACACGCTGCAGTATTTCGACCGCACGCCGCACTGCTTCGTCACGTGGGACACCGGCCGCTTCGAATGCTTCCGTGACTTGCCGCGCGATCGTCAATGAAGGATTCAACGCCCGCCCAGGGTCCTGATAGACCATCGAAATCGCGTTCGCACGCATCGTGCGCAACGCGTCGGCGTCGAGCTTCTGCACGTCCTGGCCGGCAATGATGATCTTGCCTGCCTTTACCTTGCCGTTGCGCGGCAGATAACGCAGCGCGGCCATAGCGACCGTCGATTTACCGCAGCCCGATTCGCCGACGAGGCCGTACGCTTCGCCGCGCCGCACGCGAAACGATACGTCCTGCAGCACTTCACGATCGCGTCCGCGCATCCGGTACGTGACCGTCAGACCCACCACAGACAGCGCATCCATGCGATCGCTCTTCGAGACGTCGAAGGCAGGGAACGAGGCGGGCGGCGGGCCGTTCATCGGTCGAGCACTCCTTGCACGCTATCGGCGATCAAATTCACGCCGACCACAAGCGAGGCGATCGCGGCGGCCGCGAATACGACCGTCCACCACGCACCGCCGGCCATCAGCGTGTACGACTCGGACAGCGCGAGCCCCCAGTCGGCGGAAGGCGGCTGAATACCGAAGCCGAGAAACGACAGCGTCGCGACCGCGAAAATCGCATACCCGAGCCGCACGGTCGCCTCGACGATGATCGGCGGCAGCACATTCGGCAGGATCTCCGCGAACATGATGTACGGCGCGCGTTCGCCGCGCAGTTGCGCAGCGGCGACGTAGTCCAGATGCCGTTCGGCGAACACGGCGGCGCGTACCGTACGCGCGGTGATCGGCGTGAAGGTGATGCCGATCACGAAGATCACGGTGAAGTTCGATGCGCCGACCGCGGCCAGCGCGAGCAACGCGACAATCACGAGCGGCAGCGCGAGTACGGCGTCGATCGCGCGGCCCACGACGTTGTCGACCCAGCCTTCGAAGTAGCCGACGATCAACCCAAGGGCCGTTCCCGCGACCGTGCCGAGCAGGGTCGCCAAAGGCGCGATGGTCAGGATGTCGCGCGCGCCGACGATTACCCGGGAGAACACGTCGCGGCCGAGCTGATCGGTGCCGAACCAATGCGTGCTGTCGGGCGGCATCAGCGAGTTGAGCGGATCGGATGCATACGGGTCGATCCGCACGATCCATTGCCCGGCGATCGCGCAGACGATCCACCATCCCACGATCAACGCGCCGACCAAAAATGTGGGCGAGCGCAGCAGCATGCGCAACGGGCCGAAGCGCGGCTCGGTAGCCGGACGTGGCGTAGGCGGCGCGGCGGGCGGAACGATGGTGCTCATTCGGCGCTCCTCACTCGCAACCGTGGATTGAGCAGGACATGCAGCGCATCGGCGAGGAGATTGGCGACGGTGTAGACCACGCCGATCGTCAGCACGCCCGCTTCGAGCATCGGAAAATCCTTCGCCTTGGCGGCGTTGTAGATCAACGAACCGATACCTTGATAGTGGAACAGTGTCTCGACCACCACGAGACCGCCGATCATATAGCCGAGCTGCGTCGCGGCGACGGTGATGGTCGGCAGCAGCGCATTGCGCAATACGTGCCGACAGATCACGGTACGGCGCGGCAAGCCTTTGAGGATCGCCGTGCGGGTGTAGTCCGCATCGAGCGCTTCGACGGTGCCCGCGCGTGCCATCCTCGCGATATAGCCGAAGAACACCAGCACCAGCGGCAGCACCGGCAAAATCAGATGCCGCAGTTGTTCGAGCGCGCCTGCTTCGGGCGGATACGAGGCTTCGGTCGGCAGCCAACGAAGCCACACGCCGAACACCAGAATCAGCACGATCGACGAGACGAACTCCGGCACCACGGTCGCCGACAAGCCGGCGATGCTGATGGTGCGATCGAGCCAGCGTCCCGCGTGCATGGCCGACCACACACCGCCAGCAATGCCGAGCGGCACAACGACGACAAACGCGAGCAGACCGAGCTTGGCCGAATGCACCAGTGCGTCGGCGATAAACGGCCCGACCGGTTCACGGTACGCATAGGAAAGCCCCATATCGCCGCGCACGAAATGCGAGATCCACTCGACGTATTGCGTCATGAGCGGCCGGTCCGCGCCGAGCTGATGATTGAGCGCGGCGACCGCGCGCGCATCGGCGAGCGGCCCGAGCACCGCGCGGCCGATATCGCCAGGCAGCAACTGGCCGCCCGCGAACACGATCACTGACAGCAGCCACAGTGTAATCAACGACAAACCGACCCGCGTCGCCAGAAATCGCGCGATGCGGCCCGCGTTGCCGCTCGAGACCGGGGACGTGGAAGGGTTCACCGTGGTCGACATCGTGAGCTCCTGCCGAAGAAGCGCCGTGCGCTCAATGGCCTTTGCATTCGCCGGCTTTGGCGTTCAACGGCTTTTTCGTTCAACGGCTTTTGCGTTCAACATTACGCGCTCAACACTGCGCGGTCGAAATAGAGTTGCGCGAGCGCCGTGAAGCGCACGCCGTTCACGCCTTTGCGCATGGCGATCAGTTGATCGTAGAAGAACGGGATGATCACGGGCGTTTCGTCGAGCAGCAGCGTCTGGATCTGTCCGGCGATTTTCCTCTGCGTGCCGAGGTCGACCGCCGCCACGAACTGCGCGACCAGTTGATCGTATTGCGGGTTCCTGAAGTGCGCGGCGTTCCACGTGCCGGTGCTGGTGAGCGGCGCGTTCAGGAACACGTTCGGCACGCCGCGATGGCCGTAATCGGTGATGCCGAGCGGCGAGTCGAGCCAATCCGATTTGCCCGGCGTACCCGCGCCGTAGTACAGCGACTGGCTTTCCACCTTCAGGTTGATCCGCACGCCGATCGCCTTCGCCGCGTTCTGCACGACCACCGCGAGATCGGGGATCTCCATGTACTTTTCGGTGGTCAGCGTGACGTCGAAACCGTTCGGCATGCCCGCTTGCGCAAGCAGTTGCTTCGCCTTCGCGATGTCGATCTTGCGTTGCGGGATACCCGCATCGGAAGACGGAAATACCGGTGCGAACGGGCTGTCGTTGCCGAGTTGCGCGCGGCCTTTGAACAGCCCACGCACCAGCACGTCGCGATCGAGCGATAACGCTAGCGCCTGGCGCACGCGCTTGTCCTTGAACAACGGATTGTCGTTGCGCATATGAATCTGGCGATGCGCGCTCGACTTCACGCCGATTGCCTTGTAGTCCGGATTGTTCAGAATGCCGGCGCCGCCCTGCACGGTGAAGGTGCCCATCACGTCGGCTTGATGGCCCTGCAGCGCGAGCATCTGCGCCTGTTCGTCGGCATAGAACGAGAACTGTACGCGTTGCGGTAACGCTTTGTCGCCCCAGTAGTCGGGATTGCGCACGAACGATGCGCCGACCTTGGCCTGATACTTTTCGAGCTTGAACGGACCGGTGCCGATGAAGCTCTTTTCATAACCCCCCGCATAGTTCGCGGGCAGGATCACGGCGTTGTAATTGTCCGAAGAAACGTAGTACGGGAAGTTGCCGTTCGGTGCATCGAGATGGAAGGCGACCGTGTGCTCGTCGACCGCCCTCGCACCGCCTTTCGACAGCACGCCCTTGAGTACCGAGAGCGCAGCCGAACCGCTCGCCGGATCGGCGAGACGATCAAAGGTGGCGACGACGTCTTTGGCGGTAAAGGTCTGGCCGTCGTGGAATTTGACGTTCGGGCGCAGCGTGAAGGTCCACACGTCGCCCTTGTCGTTCGGCTTCCACGACAAGGCAAGCGCCGGCTTCAGCAGGAGCTTTTCGCCGTCGTCGTCGATCAGGAATTCGCCGGTCTGATTCAGCAGCGCGAGACTCGCGGCATCGGTCACGGTGAGCGGATCGACCGCGCCGGCCGGCGTCAGATGGGCCACGCGGATTGTCTGGTTAGACGGGCCCGGTGCGCCTTGCGCGCGGACTCGCGGCGCATTCAGCACGCCGCCGCCAACCAGCGACAAACCGATCACGCTCGCATAGCGCAGCAGATCGCGGCGCGTGACGCGGCCGGCGATGAATTCGTCGATGGCGTGGTTGCCGTAGGCGTCGGCGGTATGGCGGGCTAGGTCGAGTTCGGGAGATCGGTCCGCGGGAGTCTTCATTGATGGAGTGTCCAGTCCGTTCTGCTGTCGGTTCTGAAGGGCCGCGCCGGATGTGCGCGACAGGGCGGCTTATTGCAATGACGAAAAGCTGCAGTGAACTGCGGTGCTGAAAAGCGGTTTCAGTGTAAGCGATTGCCTGCCGGTTCGGAGCGCCTGCGGCGCGGTCCGGTTCCGGTTTGGTGCATAAAAGGGCCGGTGTGTGTCGTCACGACAACGGCCGGCGGCTTGTCTCGCATGGTCCACACAATGTGCACGATGCCGCAGCGCGGGAATCGCCGGTGCGCCGATGCGCTGCTGAAGCCGATGCGTCGCTGAAGCCGCGGAAACCTTATCGATTCGCCTAGCCAGGCAAGTTGGATTGACCTGGCAACCGTAGCCGGCTGGCGAGGGCACGGCAAAGCGGGATTTAGTGATCGTGCGGATGCTTGTGAATCGGATCGACCCAGAACACCGTTTCCGGTGCTTCCACCGCGTCGATGTTCAGATTCACCACCACCGCTTCATTGTCGCTGCGCACCAGCACGCATTCGAGCGGATCGTCGGTGCTCGCGTTGATCTCCTGATGCGGCACGTAGGGCGGCACGAAGATGAAGTCGCCCGGGCCGGCTTCGGCCGTGAACTCCAGATGCTCGCCCCAGCGCATGCGTGCCTGGCCACGCACGACGTAGATCACGCTTTCGAGCGCGCCGTGATGATGCGCGCCGGTCTTTGCATTCGGATGAATCGTCACAGTGCCGGCCCAGATTTTCTGCGCGCCGACGCGCGCCGCGTTGATCGCCGCTGCACGGTTCATGCCCGGCGTTTGCGCGGTATTGCTGTCGAGCTGGTCGCCCTTGATCACCTTGACGCCGTGCTCGCGCCAGTCGATCGGCGCTGAGGGATGCTCATCCTTGTAATGCGGGTGTTCGTGATCCTGGCTCATGATGTGTCTCCTCGTGGGCGGCCGTCCGGGTGCTGGGCGCGGCGCCGTCTGGCATTTTTGCACGTTCAAAAGCGCGCGTGTTGCCTGCCGCCGTAAGCCGCGTCACGCACGAAAAAAAGGCCCATCACACAGGGGACGGGCCTTTTGCTGTCTGCCTTCGTTGCAGTGCGGGTCGCAGCAGATGGGCTGTTGCAACCCGTGGTGCTTACTTATGCTTTGCGTTGATCACGGCTTCCGCGACGTTGTTCGGCGTTTCAGCGTAGTGCTTGAACTCCATCGTGTACGTCGCGCGGCCTTGTGTTGCCGAGCGCAATGACGTCGAATAGCCGAACATCTCCGCGAGCGGCACTTCGGCGCGCACCAGCTTGCCGCCGCCGCCGGCGATGTCCTCCATGCCTTGCACCATGCCGCGACGGCTCGACAGGTCGCCCATCACGTTGCCCATGAAGTCTTCGGGCGTTTCCACTTCGACGGCCATCATCGGTTCGAGCAGCACCGGCTTGGCCTTGCGCATCGCGTCCTTGAACGCCATCGAACCGGCCATGCGGAATGCGTTTTCGTTCGAGTCGACGTCGTGGTACGAACCGAAGGTCAGCGTCACTTTCACGTCGACCACCGGATAGCCCGCCAGCACGCCAGCCTTCAGCGTTTCCTGAATGCCCTTGTCGACGGCCGGAATGTATTCGCGCGGAATCACGCCGCCTTTGATCGCGTCGACGAACTCGTAGCCTTTGCCTTGCGGCGCCGGCTCGAGCGTGATCACCGCGTGGCCGTACTGGCCGCGGCCGCCCGACTGTTTGACGAACTTGCCTTCGACATCTTCGATCTTGTTGCGCACCGTTTCGCGGTAAGCAACCTGCGGCTTGCCGACGGTCGCCTCGACGCCGAACTCGCGCTTCATCCGGTCGACCAGAATTTCCAGGTGCAACTCGCCCATTCCGGAGATGATGGTCTGGCCAGATTCTTCGTCCGTCTGCACGCGGAACGACGGGTCTTCCTGCGCCAGACGATTGAGCGCGATGCCCATCTTCTCCTGGTCGACCTTGGTTTTCGGCTCGACGGCCTGCGAAATCACCGGTTCCGGGAAGATCATCCGTTCGAGAATGATCACGTGCTGCGGATCGCACAGCGTGTCGCCGGTGGTCGCTTCCTTCAGGCCGACTGCCGCGGCGATGTCGCCCGCGTAGACTTCCTTGATTTCCTTGCGCTCGTTCGCATGCATCTGCAGAATCCGGCCGAGGCGTTCCTTCTTTTCCTTGACCGCGTTGTAGACGGTGTCGCCCGAATTCACCACGCCCGAATACACGCGGAAGAAGATCAGCTGGCCGACGAACGGGTCGGTCATGATCTTGAAGGCGAGTGCCGAGAACGGATCGTCGTCGCGCGGATGACGCTCGATTTCCTTGTCGTGTTCGTCGTGGCCCGTGATGGCGGGAATGTCGACCGGCGACGGCAGATAGTCGATCACCGCGTCGAGCATGGCCTGCACGCCCTTGTTCTTGAACGCGCTGCCGCACAGCATCGGCACGATCTCGTTGGCGATGGTGCGCACACGAATGCCGTGCTTGATTTCCTCTTCGGTCAGCGTACCGCCATGCAGGTACTTGTCGAGCAGCTCTTCGCTGGCTTCAGCGGCGGCCTCGACCATCTTGTCGTGCCATTCCTTCGCGGTAGCCGCGAGTTCCGCCGGGACGTCGCGGTACTCGAATTTGATCCCCTGGTTCTCTTCGTCCCAGTAGATCGCCTTCATCTTGACGAGGTCGACCACGCCCTGGAAATGATCTTCCGCGCCGACCGGAATCTGGATCGGTACCGCGACGCCCTTCAGGCGATCGCCGATCTGCCGCTGCACGCGGAAAAAGTCCGCGCCGACACGGTCCATCTTGTTGACGAACGCAATGCGCGGCACCTTGTACTTGTTCGCCTGGCGCCACACGGTTTCGGACTGCGGCTGCACGCCGCCGACCGAGTCGTACACCATGCATGCGCCGTCGAGCACGCGCATCGAGCGTTCCACTTCAATCGTGAAGTCGACGTGGCCCGGGGTGTCGATGATGTTGATCCGGTGTTCAGGATAGTTGCCGGCCATGCCCTTCCAGAAGGCGGTGGTCGCCGCCGACGTGATGGTAATGCCGCGCTCCTGCTCCTGTTCCATCCAGTCCATCGTCGCAGCACCGTCGTGAACCTCGCCGATCTTGTGGGTCACGCCTGTGTAGAACAGGATGCGTTCGGTGGTGGTGGTTTTGCCGGCGTCGATGTGGGCGCTAATGCCGATATTCCGGTAGCGCTCGATGGGAGTCTTGCGGGGCACGTGAACCTCCTTGAAATGGCGCGCCTGAAACGCTTGCCGGGCGGCAGCCTGTGCTGCCCGGGGAGCCTGGGTGCTGCTGTGCTAAGAATACTAGGATAGCGCGTCGGCCTGTCTTTTGCAGGAATCTTGCCAGCCGCGCGTGACGGCCTGCTGGTATGGGCTCACGGCGCGGCGCGGACCTCTGCTGCGCGGTTCCGTGGATGGCCCGCACCACGCGGAACACAAAAAAAGCCGGTGCCCTGGTGATGGGCGCCGGCTTTTCTGAAAAGCGGCCGCTGAAGGAGCGGCGGGCGTTGCGGTGGTCGGCGTGCTTTTATTGCGCGGCCGGCAATCCCTGGATTTTCATCCCCGGTTTGATGCCTTTCGACGAGAACCAACCCTTGCTCATTTCCAATGCATACACGCCGTTGTTCTTCGGACAGTGATTGTTGGTGGTCTCGGCCTGCATTTCGTCGATGTCGGTGACTGTGCCGTCGGCGCGCATGAAAGCGATCGACAGCGGGATCAACGTGTTCTTCATCCAGAAGCAATGCACGGCGTTTTCGTTGAAGACGAACAACATGCCCTCATTCGGCGCGAGAGTCGTGCGATACATCAGACCTTGTTCGCGGTCGGCGTCGTTAGCGGCGACGGCTGCGTCGATCACGAACATGCCCGCCGTCAGCTTCGCGCGAGGAAAGTCGCCGGGCTGCTTTGCGCCGGCCGGCATCTGTTGTGCATGAGCGGGGGCGGCGGTGGTCGCGGCGAACGACATCGCGGCGAGCGGCAATACAACGGCAACAGCGAAACGCGCAACCAACGAGCGCATGGGAAATCGCACGGCATGACTCCTTGCTGGAAATTAACCCGCGAATGTTACGCGAGCGCGTCAAAAACAAAAAGGCAGATCGCCTTGCGGTGATCTGCCTTTCAACGCCGTAAGAACGGCAATGAAGCTAGTTCTTGACTGCGTTTTTACAACAAACTTACTCCGAAGCGCCCGAAGCTGCAGCAGCTGCTGCTGCCTTCTTGTGCGCCTTCTTGTGAGCGTGCTTCGTGGTCTTCTTTGCCGACGAAGCTGCTGCTGCCGGAGCTGCCGAAGCTGCTGCCGGAGCCGAAGCTTGTGCGAATGCTGCCGTTGCGAAGAGGCCAGCGACCAGAGCGGCGATCAGTTTGTTCATTTTGTGAATCCTCAGCTTGAGTTAATTAACCAAATGACCCGGTTATATGTAGAGTCATGTCGGTAAACGTGCCATCCACCTTTCGGTTGACAGCCGCATCGAACAAATTTTTCGACGCGTCTGCTTAGCGCTCAGACTCCCCGTACTTACCGCGCATGCGGCTTGTGCAAAGGCCCTTAAGGCTGAATGCCGGATAGCTTCGGGCGGCATCTGCGTCGAATAACGCGTGAGCTCGCGCACCGGTTGACGTGATTTTTGCGGAAAATTTATATGCCGGGGTGCTGATGCAAATGAGTGGCTGTGCGGCGATCGCGGGCGTAATTGTTTCACGCGTTTTTTATATTGGTTTCACGCGCTAATTTGTTTGCGGATACAACGAGTTAGCTTTTTTGCCACGGTTCAGAATACTGTTTTGATGCAGGTTCAGTTCGGGCATGGCGCGCCGGCAAACGGGTTCAGATGATGCCTTCCCATGGCGCCTTCAGCGGCAATTCAACCCACTCTCCCGGTTGAAGTCCGAGCGAAAAAATATCGAGTGCGCCGATACCGGCGCGCACGAGGCGCAACGTCGGAAAACCGACCGCAGCGGTCATGCGTCGCACCTGACGGTTCTTGCCTTCGGTGATCGACAATTCGATCCACGTGGTCGGAATCGCGGCGCGATAGCGGATCGGCGGCGTGCGGGCCCATAGCGAGTCGCTCGGCTCGACGTAGTCAGCGCGGCAGGGACGCGTCACGTAATCGCCGAGATCGACGCCGCGCGCGAGCTTCTTCAGCGTGGCATCATCGACCGCGCCTTCCACTTGCGCCCAGTAACGTTTGACAAGTTTGTGGCGCGGTTCCGCGATGCGCGCTTGCAGGGCACCGTCGTCAGTGAGGAGTAGCAGCCCTTCGCTATCGGAATCGAGCCGGCCCGCCGGATAGACGCCGGGCACTTTCACCCAGTCGGCCAGCGACGCCCGCGTTTCGTGCGGCGAAAACTGACAGATGGTGCCGAACGGTTTGTTCAGGGCGAGAAGTCGCATAAGGGAATCGATGAAGGTCGAGCGGCGCCGTTGCGGCGGGGACGTGGCACGCAGGGCGGGGAGGCGTTGGCCCGATAGTAAATGGCGAAATAATAATGCATAACGAGTCGCTGCAATTCTTGTGTCTTGTATAAGACATAAGAATAAGCGGCTTGCTGGTTGTTGATTTTAGACAATGTTGGAAAACCCCGAGCCGTTACGGCCTCGTTGCTGCGCCGGCGTGGGCTAGAATAGACGACCAGGCCGCTCGCGGGCGTCCGGCATTGCGCGTAGCGAGGAGCACCCAGTTTCCGCAGTCTCCCATCAGCTTTCAGCACAGTCTTCACTGGAGTCCGATCATGCCGTATCAGCACATCAAGGTTCCTACCGGCGGTGACAAGATCACTGTCAACGCAGATTTCTCGCTCAACGTTTCCGACCAGCCGATCATTCCATATATCGAAGGCGACGGTACGGGCCTCGACATCACACCGGTGATGTTGAAGGTGGTGGATGCCGCAGTAGAAAAGGCCTATGCCGGCAAGAGGAAAATCCACTGGATGGAAATCTACGCCGGCGAGAAGTCGACCAAGGTGTACGGCCCGGACGTGTGGCTGCCGGAAGAAACGTTGCAGGTGCTGAAGGAATACGTCGTCTCGATCAAGGGTCCGCTCACCACGCCGGTTGGCGGCGGCATCCGTTCGCTGAACGTCGCGCTCCGTCAGGAACTCGATCTGTATGTTTGCCTGCGGCCGGTGCAGTACTTCAAGGGCGTGCCTTCGCCGGTGCGTGAGCCTGAGAAGACCAACATGGTGATCTTCCGCGAGAATTCGGAAGATATCTATGCCGGCATCGAATGGCCAGCCGAGTCGGAACAGGCAAAGAAGGTCATCAAGTTCCTGCGCGAAGAAATGGGTGTGAAGAAGATCCGCTTCCCGGAAACCTCGGGGATCGGTATCAAGCCGGTGTCGCGCGAAGGCACGGAGCGCCTCGTGCGCAAGGCGATCCAGTATGCGATCGACAACGAGCGCCGCTCGGTCACGCTGGTGCACAAGGGCAACATCATGAAGTTCACGGAAGGCGCATTCCGCGATTACGGTTATGGGCTGGCGCAGAAGGAATTCGCCGCGGAGCTGATCGACGGCGGTCCGTGGATGAAGATCAAGAACCCGAAAACGGGTGGCGACATCGTGGTGAAAGACGTGATCGCCGATGCGTTCCTCCAGCAGATCCTGCTGCGTCCGGCTGAATACGACGTGATCGCCACGCTGAACCTGAACGGCGACTATGTGTCGGACGCGCTGGCCGCGCAAGTCGGCGGCATCGGGATTGCGCCGGGTGCGAACATGTCGGACTCGGTCGCCATGTTCGAAGCCACGCACGGCACTGCGCCGAAGTACGCTGGCAAAGACTACGTGAACCCGGGTTCGGAAATTCTCTCGGCTGAGATGATGCTGCGTCACATGGGCTGGACTGAAGCGGCCGACCTGATCATCAAGTCGATGGAAAAGTCGATTCTGCAAAAGCGGGTGACGTACGACTTCGCGCGCTTGATGGAAGGCGCGACGCAAGTGTCCTGTTCAGGGTTTGGTCAGGTGCTGATCGAAAACATGTAGGCACTTCCAGCAAGTTCCGGAGAAATCCGGCGAACCCCGGTGTACACTGCGTGTCGCCGGGGTTTTTGTTTTTTCACGTCCAGCGAGATGTGAGGAATTCCGGGAGTTAGTGAGGGGAAATCTGAGGGGAATTGTGAGGAATTGACCTCGAATTCCTCACTAGTGAGGGGGAATAAAATGGCCCGCAGCCGACACTTCAATTACACCCTGACGCCGACGCGGCTGAACAACGCCAAGCCTCAAGAAAAGCCGTACAAGATCACGGACGGCGGTGGCCTTTACGTGCTGGTGATGCCGCGCGGTGCGAAGACATGGATTTACCAGTACTCACTCGACGGCAAGCGCAGCGAAGTCACCATCGGCCGTTACCCGGAAATTGGTGTGGCTGATGCGCGGGACCGGCACACAGAATACCGCGCGATGGTGGAGCAGGGTAGCGACCCAGCTGCACACAAGCGCGCGGACGAAGCTGAGCGCAAGGCACGTGCGGAACTGAAAGCGGACGAGGGGCAGTTCAAGGCGTTTTCCATCAAGTGGTTGGAAGAGCGCTTGGGCAGCAAGTCGGATGGCTACCGTAAGCAGATGCGGTCCCTTCTGGATCGGTTCGTGTGGCCGGATATCGGCTGCAAGGCGTTGGATGATGTGAAGCCCGCTCACGTGCTGGCAATCATTGAGAAGCGGCGCGACACGCCGAACACGGCGGAGAACGTCCGCGTGCTGATTCAGCAGGTGTACAACTACGCGATCCAGAAACTACTGGTCGAAACGAACCCGGCATTGGCGCTGCGCGGCGTCATCCAGGTTCCGAAGGCCGAGCATCACCGGCACCTGAGCGAATCGGAGATCGGAGCCTTCTGGCGGGCAGTGGGGAAGCAGGGCGCACACCCGTCCACCACGGCGGCGGTCAAGCTGCTGATGTACAGCATGTGTCGAAAGGCCGAAGTGCTGCGCGCGAAGTGGTCCGAGATCGACACTGATAAAGCGCAGTGGGACATTCCCCCCGAGCGCATGAAGTCGCGCCGGCCGCATCGCGTCTATCTGTCCACGCAAGCACTCGAACTGTTGGAGGTACAGCGCGCGCTTACCGGTGATCTGGAATACGTGTTCCCGTCCGCGTTCCGCGCCGTGGTGCCGATGGCTGATGCGACGCTCAATCACCTGTTCAAGCGAATGGACTTCGGCGTAGCGGAGTTTTCGCCGCACGGCACACGCGGCACGGCGGCGACATTGTTGCGTGAGCATGGATTCAGCCGGGACGTGGTTGAACTGCTGCTGGCGCACACGGAGCGGAGCCAGACGGCGGCGAGCTATCACCATCACGAGCTGGAGGCTGAGCGGCGGCGCGCGCTTCAGTACCTAGCCGACGAGATCGACCGGCAAGCGGCAATCTCCGCCGCAGGGAACGTGGTGAGCATCAAGGCTAAGTCGGCCTGACGCGGGACGTTCTTCGGGCTAGGCCGGTAGTCCAGAGTAAACCAATGCGTTCCGATAGATGGTAATATCGCCGCATTCGGTTTGTGTATCAACGGTCGGTTTCAAACACCTCATTCTTCAGTTGCGCTCCATTTCATGGAGCGTGTTCCCCTAACGGGGTTCGGCTCGCCAATCAGACGTTCTTCAGGCGCGGGTTTTCACAACGCACGAGTTGTTCATCCGTAGTTCACGGATGGCGGCGGTGCGTTCGTTTAACCATTTGCTTTGAAGGAACCATGAAACATGGCTGAACAAATCAGAACCGCACTCGCCATCCTGCGCCTTAAACAGGTAAAGGCCGTCACCGGGCTTAGCCGTTCTACGATATACGCTCGTCAGAAAAACGGCAGCTTCCCGCCGAGTCTTGCTTTGGGCCCGCGCGCCGTCGGCTGGCGCCTTTCTGCAATCGAGGAATTTTTAGCCGATCCGGCTGGCTACCGCGCGGAGCCAGCATGAGCGCGCTGTACACCCATATTGAACCCACCAACGATCCGACTTTCGTCTGGTTGCGCACGAGCGCGACGCCGGACCCTGAGCGCAAGCCAGCAATGCTGGTTGCTAGTGAGCGCCGTCCTGCTGATGCTGCTGGACGCTGCGCAGACGGGGGGCGGAACATGCTGAACGTTGCCGGTACTTGTAAACCTTTGGTGGCGCGCTATACTGAGCGCGCCGCTGAAACAACAGCGCACCGATTTGACAGTCGGGAATTCGATGGGCGGGCGACCGCCACTGTGCGGTTTTTTTACGTCCGTATGCCTTTGCACGCATCCTCCAGCGGGTGGGTCTTGGGCCGGGCATCTTCGGATGCGCAGGTTTCCTATCGAGCCTGTCTGTCAACCGGTTCAATGACCTGCCCACCCCGTTTGACAGCGGGCGGCAGGTCTCTATCCAAATCGATAGGAGGCCGCTTAATGCGCCGTATCCCCACTCGTCCCGAGCAATCGCAAAACCTCAACCAGATCATCAATCGCGCCCTGCGCGACGCTGCTGTAGAGCCTACGCCCAACGGCGCTATCGACGTTCTTGGCGGCGCGCTCATCGTCATCGCTGAACTCGCTCGGTCGGAGGCTCGCTATGCGGCATGAACGCCTTTGCACTGGCTACATTGGCGCGCCCTCGCCGTTCGAGGCCATCGCTTCGCATGATGCCGCCGAACATCTTCAGACCGCCATCGCACGCGTCGCGGCCCTCGCCACTGTAGCGGCTAGCGGTGAAACGGACTTCCTCCCGCGGCATCTTCACGCCGAGCTGCTGCGTCTGCTCGCTGAGCTCGCCCAGTCAGCCAATGACGCTGCGGATGAGCTCTTGGAATCTCTTGCCGAATGGCCGAGCAGCGTGGAGAGCCGGCGATGAGAGGATTCTGTCGAGATCATTCGGCGGGCGAGTTTCGGCGTTTTCATTGCGCTGAGGAGTACTTACAGCGGGAGGCGAATGAGCGCCGTAATTGACGAGTATCAACGCATCGAGGCGGCGTTATTCAGTATTCCGCCCGACATTGAGCGCGAACAGTGGTTTCGCATCGCTGCTGCGCTCAAGCATGAACTGGCCGACACCGGTTTCGACCTGTTCGATATGTGGAGCCAGGGCGCTGCCAACTATTCGGCCTCTGATGCACGGGACACATGGCGCTCACTGTCGGCGGGCGGCGGCATTACGATCAGCACGCTATTTTTCGTCGCGATTGAACACGGCTTCGATTCACACGGGGGCGGCGCATCAACCGTCGATTCTGCCGAGATGGAGCGACGCCGCGCCGAGAGAGAGAAGCGCGCCGAGCAGGAAGCGCGAGACCGCGAAATACGCGCTATCAGTGCGGCGGGGCTGGGCGAAACCGTGTGGCGCGCAGCGACGCCCGCCCGCGCCGACCATCCCTACCTGACGCGCAAGGGCGTTCAACCGGCGGACACGCTGCGCGAGATTGAGGTGAGCAAGCTGGCCGCGCTGATCGGGTATCAGCCGAAGCGTGGCGACGACTTGCTATCGGGCCGCATCCTGATTGCGCCGGTGAAGGTGGGCGGCAAGCTGTCCACGCTTGAAATGATCGACGGCGACGGGCGCAAATCCGCGCTGGCTGGCGGCGCGAAGGCTGGCGGATATTGGGCGGCGCAGAAGATGCCGGATGCGCCTGAGGTAGTGCTGATCGCGGAGGGCGTCGCCACGGCGCTATCCGCCAGCCAATGCACGGGCTATCCGGCGATTGCCTCGCTATCGGTGGGCCAGATGGCGGCGGCGGGGAAAGCGATGCGCGAGTGTTATCCGGATGCCGAATTGGTGCTGCTGGCCGATCTGGACAAGGCGAGTAGCGAACCCCACGAAACCGCCGTGAAGGCCGCGCAGGCGGTCGGCGGCAAGCTGTCCGTGCCAGCCTTCGGTGCGAATCGCGAGCCAGCGCAGACCGACTTCAACGACTTGCACACGGCGCGCGGCACGGATGTCGTGAAGGCGGCGATTGAGGCGGCGCGTGAGGTGGACGCCGAGCTTCCGGTCAGCGAGAAACGGGGCAGGCGCGCGCCGCCCTTGTCAATGGACGACCGTGCGGTAACCGTGAGTGAAGGCGACGACGCTGGCGAGCTGGAGCCCCGCTACGCGGTCATCGACGGCGGCCTGTACTACATCGGTGTCAAGCGCGACAAGGACAGCGGTGCGGCCTCCTACACGGTGCCAATGTGGCTGTGTAGCGAGCTGAAAATGATGGGCACGGGGCGGGACGACAGCGGGCAGCAATACCGCTTGATGGAGTTCAGGCGGGCCGGAAGCGGCGAAGTCATCCGCCATGCCATGCCTGCCCGTGACATAGGCGAGCGCGACGGATGGGCGGTGCTGCGCGGGCTGGGTTTGCACGTCGCGGCGGAGCAGCGCCCCCGGTACAAGCTGGCGGAGTACGTCCAGCGCGAGGGCGGCACGACGTGGTACGAAATTGTCGGCCTTACTGGCTGGCAGCACGGCGCGTATGTGCTGGCGTCCGGGGAGTTCGTCGGCACACCGGACCGCCCACTGTTCTACAACGGCGGAACGCCAAAGCAATCGGCCTACAAGCCCGCTGGCTCGCTTGAAGCGTGGCGGGACACCGTAGGGAGCATGGCGCGGGAAAATCCGCTCATAGCCGCCTCTATAGCGTGTGCGTTCGCCGGGCCGCTGCTGTCGCTGATCGGGGCGCGTGATGGTATCGGGCTGCACCTGTACACCACCACATCGAGCGGCAAGAGTACGGCGGGCGATTGTGCCGCGTCGGTTTGGGGCAATCCTGCCGACGTGATGCACACATGGGACGGCACTTCCTACGGCCTCACCCGCACGGCGGAATATGCCAATGATGGGCTGCTGTACCTGGACGAAATCGGGGCCGGGGATGCCCGCAAGATCGGCCCGGCGATCTACCAGATGCTCAACGGTGTCTCGCGGCTGCAGGGCACCAAGGATGGCGGAGTGGTGGCGTCGCGCTCGTGGCGTCTGACGATGGTCAGCACGGGCGAGGTAAGCATGGCGCAATACCTCGCGGAAGGCGGGCAGACACCGCGCGGCGGGCAGGAAATCCGCCTGCTCGACGTTCCTGCCGACATGGGCGCATACCGCGCCTTTGACAGCATCCACGGGTACAAGGACGGCGACGTGTTCGCCAAGGAACTTACCGCTGCCGCCCGTGCCAATTACGGCACGGCGGGCCGGGCGTTTGTCGAATGGCTGACGACACATCGCGGCGAGGTCAAGGATTGGGTGGAATCTACCCAGGCGCACATGCTGCAAGCTGTGGAGGACGCGCACCCCGATGCTGCGCCGCCAGCCAAGCGGGCCACGCGGAAGTGGGGCGTGCTGGTTGCGGCCGCGGAGATGGCATCCGAGGCCGCCCTGACCGGGTGGACGCGGGATGAAGCTCGCACATGGGTGATGGCCGCATGGGCGCGATGGCTACAGGCATTCGGCACGCATGATCGCGACAACGAGCGGTTGCTGGAACAGGTGGACGGCATCCTTCGCGCGAACGAGCTCGGGCGCTTCGTGCTTCTGCCCATCGACCCGGCCGCCGAGCCGACCGCGCACAACATTCTCGGTTATCGACGCTACGTAGACGGCGAGCCGGTGTTTCTGGTACTGCCCGCCGGGTTCAAAGGAGAGGTCGTAGCCGGATATGAACTGCGCCGCGCCTGCCAAGTATTGCATGAGGCCGGGATGCTTGATCGGGGGCGGCGGGACTCGTGGACGGTGAATGCAGGCAAACCCGCAGGCATGGTGTACCGGGTGCATCCGCGCAAGGCTGACGGCGATACAGAGGGGGGCGGCGAATAGGCGCTGCGGCGTCGGTTCTCTCTCCCCTCGCTCTCGCACGCGCATATGCGCGAGAAACGACCGCCAACACCGCCAAACCGCCAACTCTACCTTCTAAGCCTTACTGGATAAGGGTTTCTCTGTTGGCGGTTTGTTGGCGGTGTTGGCGGTTTGGCGGCGACGCATCACATTTTGCGCTGGTGTTGCTGGTGGTGTTGGCGGTGGAAATCGGCGACCGCCAACACTACCGCCAACAGCAAAACCCTTGCTGGATAAGGGGCTGCGGGCCGAGTTGGCGGTTTGGCGGTGTTGGCGGTGGTTTTCAAACACATATAGGGGTGCCGTCAAGAAGCGGATTTTTTCGTACGCTAACGCCACAGCCTTAAACCGGTAGCGGTAGAGAACATCCATGCTAGCCGGCGAAAAGGACCGCGACGCGGAGCAGCGCGGTCCTTCCACCACTCACGCGCCCCAATTTTGATGATTACCTCGTGCACACAGGACGTTTTGCCTACAGTCCGCGTCGAGCCACCCTATCAGCTGGGTTTTCCTTCTACACGCCGTCGATACTCGTCATCCGGCATTTTCGGCGGGTCGTTTGATACCACCTGCAACTGGAATTGGTCCGCGATAGATGATGGTTCGTCGTTGCCTGGCCAAGTGGTCCACACGGTCATTGTCTGATTTGTCTCGTTGATGGTTGTCCGAATGCTCCTATAGCGGCGCGCATACGAAATCAACTTCGCTTGATCGTCAGGCTTCAAAGCATAGGTTTTGTTAACCATTGCCGATCTCCTTGATTGATTGACGTTCGGTCGGTCGAGATGGCCTATGTTCACATGGCCGCCCCTAAATTGGCGTGCACTTCCCAATTTCGAGCTCGGGCGTATCACCGCCTTCCTTCATTTCAGGGATGCCAGGTAAGCCCCTCAAGTCGCTGTAATCTACGTAGTAGCCGATGAGAAAGGCCTTTAAGTACCGCAATAGGTGGCGGTTCATGCGGAAGTCGTTGATTCCATCCGAACAGATTAGGTTGTTACCCGCGTTGAAGTCGCCCGGACAGCGTAGTAGTGGGTGCTCTTGTCCCATCTCCCTCACGACCCACCCACCTTCTTTGGCCTTGCTCAGAACGTATTTTTCGCCTGCTGCGAAGTTGGCGCGATGCCACTCCCCGGTGTCTTTGTTAAAAGAAAAGCCGGTGCTTAGATCCGCGATGCATAAGTACGAATCGGAAGCAACCGCAGCCCCACTAACCAGGAGAGCAATAGCTGATGCCAAGAAGGCGATAAAAGCCGTCGCGATTCCGTGTTGCCTGTTCATGCTGCCCCCGTGGGTGTGGCTTGTGGGTCATCGAAACGGAAAGACGGTCGAACCGTGCGAGAACTACCTATCCGAAAACAGCGGCCACCTGGCCCGCGATCCGCTGGCCGGCGTGACGCAGGCGCAGGCCGGTACGGGCCAGTCGTGAAGCACCTTGGCTTTCCAGTAACAGTAGTTCCTGCGTCTGCAGCGCCGGGCTGGTGCCTCGACGCCTGCGTCCGCATGCCGTGCGTGCGTAACCGCAGCTGAACCGGTCGGCCACGACCCGCATGAAATCGTCCGGCGCCGGTTGCACGTAAATCGCTTCGCGCGCATTGAGCAGGATCGGATAGGGCCGGTTGGGCGGTGCGCGGAACTTGAGGACACCCTCTACGCGGTTCCGGTGCTTCAGCCCGATCTCGTCCACATAGACCGGGATCGAACTGAGGTTCACCACCTGCACGCGGATCTCGTAGGTGTCGGGGTTCTCCGCAATGGCGGGGCCGTCCATCGGGATAATCGGCACAACCCGCAACATGACAATCCGCGAGCGCAGCAGCATGTAAGCGTTGAAGATGCCGAGTAGCACGTTCGCGGTGGTTGCGCCGTTGCCCATAGCTGCCTCACGATGATAAAAGGGGTGCCGCCACGAGCAACAGCGTCCGATTGAGGTACACCTCAGCTGGACGTCAGGCAGGGGCGCAAAACACGTCAGATTAGAGCCGATTTTGCCATTGGCTGATGCCGTTTCGTCAACGATTTAGACCCTAACCCGACGAAGTTGCCGCTAACGTACGAAAAAGTCCGTTTCTTGACGGCACCCCATATAGCGTTTCGGGAATTTGCCATGAGGGCATTGAAGGGACAGCGTAAGAAAGTGCAGGCAGAGGATTCGAAGACGGAGAACAGAAAGATGAGCAAACCACTACACGCAGGATTGCACTGGCGCTCGCCACGATGGACCTGATGCCCAGCCTTTACCACTTCAACGATCGGCTGCTGGCGGCGCGTCCTGAGGCAGCAGCGAGGGCCGCGCTTGAGTTTCGGTCGTGGCATGGCGACGGGTTTGATGGTCGATGAGCCGTACATTGCCAAAAAACACACCTTAACCGACCAAGAAGTATGTGTGGCAAGCCTTTCAGGCCGATCCCCTCTCATGGAGCTCGATTCGAATTTGCTAGCTATAAAAAGATGGAGGCAACGGCGGGCGTATATCGCGTCACGGGGAAAGAATGGACTGGAGGTTTGCGCCGCCGGACGCAATAATTGCCCGCCAACAATAACTTCAGACGGGGTGAAAATGAGAAAAAGAACTGTCCTGCTCGCCCTCCTAACCCTGCTCTCGGCTTGCGCCACACCGGCCGGCCAGCTCACAGAAACGGACTTCACCTGGGAGCAAACCACCGTCGCCGCCACACCGGCGCAGGTGTTTCGCGGGGTGATGGAGCGCGTGCGGCGCTGCGGATCGTTCGACACCCTCGTGCCTGACGGGCAGTACTACCCGGATATCACCGAGCAGACGATCGATCTTTACGGCGGCGGCTGGTCTCAAACCAGAAACGATCATGTGTTTGGCCGGTTGATCATCACGGCGGCCGGCGATGGCACAACGCTCGTGCGCGCCGGCGTTCAGCCCTTCTATACGCGCGGCCTCAAGCCGCCCGTGTTGGCGCACATAGCGGCCGATCCGACGAGCCCCTGCAGCTAGAAGAGCTCGCCCTTCTCGGGCAGCGATTGCGGCCGTGGCGGCGCACGACGCGCGACACGCTCGTGCATGAGGCATTGCTGAGCCACTGAGGAAGCCGCGCCGACCACGTGGCCGGCCGGTTCTCCCCCCTTATACCTTGCCCGAGCATACGGGCAACAAGGATCAACCATGGACACAAGCACCAAACCCGGTTCCTCCGGGCTGCACATCGCACTCGCAAAGGCCAACAGCGGCAAGCCTTACCTTGGCGACCCGCGCGTCGTGTCGGAGCTCGTGCGCGCGTTCATCGGCACGATCGCCGCCAGCGTCGGGCAATCCTCGGCCGGAAAGATCAGCCGCGACGACTCCATCAAGGCGATCGACACGGCGCTCTATGCGCTGGCCGATACGCTCGCCGGCAAGAACGACACCTACGAGACGGTCGGCGAGTGGAACCCGGGCGGCTTGGCCGCCTACATTCGCGAGATTCTCGCCAATAGCATCAACGCCACGGATGCCGAAGACGATCTCAATGCGATCCAGCAGGCGTGCGCGGTGCTCTGCCGCGACGTGTATCAGGCGCTCGCGCAGCTCAACAAGGGCGAGAGCGAAGATGACGTTGCGCTCACGCTTGAGGGCATCGCCGGCGATTACACCAATCTTTTCGCTGGCCTGCCGGTGGACGGCGATGAGCAGGAGCGACTTGAACAACTGGTCACGGCGCACGAGTGCGCAACAGAAAGGCCGCTGCTCACCTCCGTCGACGTGGTGAGCGAGCTGATCCGCCAGGCATATGCGAAGTGCGTCGCTCGGCGCGGCGAGTACTTCGCCGGCAATGCACCTGACGCGGCCGCGCAGGACGTGACCGACATGCGTGCACTGGGCGAGCTGCTTGAGGGTAAGGGCGATGCGGCGAGTGAATACGCGGTGCAGCCGTGGAACAGCGTCGAGCAGATGGGCGAGTACCTGAAAGAGGCGTACGACCTGCAAAGCGCAGACGATGCGGCTTTTACGGTGCTGCTCACCTGCCTCGGCAACGTGTACCGCACCATTGACGACGCCGAGAAGCGCAAGCTCACCGACTACGGCTGGATGATCGACGGCGAGATCGAGATGGCAACCTTCGCCGTACTCGGCTTGCCGTGGGAAACCGACGACGAGGCGGTCAGAGGCGAGAAGTATCCTGGCGAGCCGCCAGCCTATCCGTTCGAACCGGAAGAGGGCGACGAGCAATGAAAACCGCCGCCATCGTCGCGCTGTGTCTGAGCCTGCAAGGCTGCATCGGATTCGCGCGCAACTACATCGCCACGCATCCGGACGGTATGAGTCCGCTCGTTCCCGATTGCTGCTGCGGCGAGAGCTCCTGGTAACAGTGGCCGCTACCCGAATGATCCGGAAGAGGGGTAGGCGGGAGATAGTGAGGGGAATTCTGAGGGGAATTCGAAGTGTGTAAATCGGTTCTCTATAACTGGCAAGGCTTTTCGGGCAATTTACACAGAATGATCGAAGGCAATTCGCGCCGGCTTCTCCGGCTCGAATTCAGAACCCCGGCACCGTGAGTGGCCGGGGTTTTTTGTTCTTTTCGGAATCCAACATCGACGTACGCAATCGACGATTTCCGACGAGCGCAATGGCGGATCCTGGCAGCGTAGGCGCATTCCGCGCTTTTTCCTCGAGCCGTTATTGAGATGCGAATGTCATGGGGTCGGTTATCGTAAGCCCTTTGGATGGTTCGCTTCCGCCAATTGGCAGGGACCGTTTCCCCTGATTCCCACTTCTTTTCAACTTCCTGATCCGAGGGAGCAGACGATGGCTCACAAGAAAATCACTGCAAACGTTTATGTTGCGACGCCCAGCTATGGTGCCGTTGTGACGACCGACTACGTCCTTGGCCTTCTGGATTTGTACGGCGCCGCGCCTGAATATGGCTTTGGCGTTAACGTCGCCTTTAACAGCTTCGACAGTCTGATTACCCGCGCGCGCAATACGATGGTGGCGGAGTTTCTTGCAGATGACAGATTCACACACCTTCTGTGGATCGATGGCGATATCGGATTCAAAGGTGCAGATGTGGTTCGCCTGCTCCAGGCCGATCGGCCGGTGGTGGCGGGTGTCTATCCGCTGAAAATCGACGGCTGGCCGGCGGCCGGTCTGGAGCACTCACTGCCCGCCGGTTCCACCAAGGCCGATTTTCGCGCGCGCCACGCCATGTATCCCGCAGTGGCTCGCGAGGACGCGTTGGAGCCAGATGCAGACGGTTTTCTCGATGTTCTCTACGCGCCGACCGGCTTTATGCTGATCCAGCGGGAGGTATTTCTGACGTTGATCCAGCGCTTTCCCGAGCTTCAGTACCGGTCCAAACTCGCCGGTCGTCCGGAACTGGATGTGGGTGACGAGGCGGCGTTTTGTTACGCGTTTTTCGACACCATGATCGATCCGGAAACGCGAACGTACTTATCGGAAGACTATGCTTTCTGTCGGCTTCTAGAAAGCATCGGCATTACGCCCGCAGTCGACGCGCGGTCGAATCTGCGCCATCAAGGTATTGCGGTCTATGAGGGCGACCTCGCCCGCAGTCTGGAGATACAGTGTTCGGAAGCGCGTCGTGTCGGCGGATAGCGGGGTGCGGAAGAGCGCGTGCCTCAGTTCGTGAGGCGGACGCGACTTTTTGCAGGCCCGATGTCAGCAGCTTGCTGCTGCCGGCGTCGCGCGCGGGCCTTGCACCGACGCAGGGAGGGCATCGAAAGCCCACGGAAAGGGAAACGAAGACCCGATATTTGGGAAGCTCGCGTTATAGACGCCTCCGGGTGGGGTAACGAGCGGGCTGAAACCAGAAGGAATTAGAACGCGCCGGCCCAAAAAAGAAACCCGGCATGAAGCCGGGTTTCAAAGGACGGGTAACGAACTGTTTCAGGCAGGTGCCTGGATGTTCGATGCCTGTTTGCCTTTCGGGCCTTGCACGACCTCGAAGGTTACTTTTTGACCTTCCTTGAGGGTCTTGAACCCATTCATCTGGATGGCCGAGAAGTGTGCAAACAGATCCTCACCACCTTCGTCAGGCGTGATGAATCCGAAACCTTTTGCGTCATTGAACCATTTGACCGTACCAGTTGCCATTCCAACTTCCCCTGTAACTCATGTCACTACCACGAGCCCTCGAAAAGCTCGACGACCGCGCGATGCAGCCGCTCCCTCCTCACAAGCTCACCATCGGCATTTTTTCGAATTATGGCTCAGTGAAAAAAGTGCCAGCTTGATTGTTGAGGCTCTTTATTCGAGTGTCAAGAAGATTTTGAGATGCCGTTGTCGCGTTGCAAACAGGCGTTTT
Source organism: Paraburkholderia phytofirmans OLGA172 (assembly GCF_001634365.1). NCBI lineage: Bacteria > Pseudomonadati > Pseudomonadota > Betaproteobacteria > Burkholderiales > Burkholderiaceae > Paraburkholderia > Paraburkholderia phytofirmans. Next base: position 3,743,896 of record NZ_CP014578.1, on the reverse strand, counting down.
CCAGGGTTTTTCCGGCTTTTGTTTTGTTATGTGCGGTTGCCCAAGCGAGCCGTCTTGAAAAGTCGCATAATCGACTCACATGCTGTTCTGCGGGTCGCGCACCGTCAGCTGACCGGGCCGGTGCCCTCAGCCAGCATTGGCAGGTTGTGCGATACTCGATCCGACTGCGGCGCAGCACGGCTGCGACGCATCACTGGATAGGGGCCGGCTCCGCAATCGGCTCGTCGAATGACGCAACGCTTTTGGGGGTAATCCCCCATCAGACGGTAGCGAACGGGCTTACCGGCCGGTTGGCCGGGTTTTGACAGGATTGCGGGCCTGTCCTAGTTGTTTAGAATGCGTGTATGGCGATTATCCCGGACAAGCAGGACGGCACCGTACTGGAGCGGCAGGAAAAGAAGCTGAAGCCGCCTTCCATGTACAAAGTGGTGCTGCTGAATGACGACTTCACGCCAATGGAATTTGTCGTGATGATCGTGCAGGAATATTTCAATAAAGATCGCGAAACCGCAACTCAGGTCATGTTGAAGGTGCATCGCGAGGGCAGGGGAGTTTGTGGGGTCTATACGCGGGACATCGCGTCGACCAAAGTCGAGCAAGTCGTTACCCACGCACGGCAGGCCGGGCATCCGCTGCAGTGTGTGATGGAGGAAGCATGATTGCCCAGGAACTGGAAGTCAGCCTGCACATGGCGTTCATGGAAGCACGCCAGGCGCGGCACGAGTTCATCACGGTCGAACATCTTTTGTTGGCACTGTTGGACAATCCAACGGCCGCGGAGGTGTTGCGTGCATGCGCGGCCAATATCGAGGATCTGCGCCAGAACCTGCGCAACTTCATTCATGACAACACGCCTACCGTGCCTGGCACGGATGACGTCGACACGCAGCCCACGCTGGGTTTCCAGCGTGTGATCCAGCGCGCGATCATGCATGTGCAATCCACCTCGAACGGCAAGAAGGAAGTGACCGGCGCGAATGTGCTGGTGGCGATCTTCGGCGAGAAGGACTCGCATGCGGTCTACTACCTGCAGCAGCAGGGCGTGACGCGTCTGGATGTGGTGAATTTCATCTCGCATGGCATCGCCAAGACGAGCAGCACGGACGCCGCGAAAGCGAGCGACGCGAATGCCGAGTCCGACGAAGCCGCCGCGCAGAAGGAAACGCCGCTCGCCCAGTTCACGCAGAACCTGAACCAGATGGCGAAAGACGGCCGCATCGACCCGCTGATCGGGCGCGAGTCGGAAGTCGAGCGCGTGGTGCAGGTGCTGTGCCGCAGGCGCAAAAACAATCCGCTGCTGGTCGGTGAGGCCGGTGTCGGCAAGACCGCGATCGCCGAAGGGCTCGCCTGGCGTATTACGCGCGGCGAAGTGCCGGACATTCTGGCCGATGCGCAGGTGTATTCGCTCGACATGGGCGCGCTGCTCGCCGGCACCAAGTATCGTGGCGACTTCGAGCAACGTCTGAAAACGGTCCTCAAGGAATTGAAGGAACGTCCGCACGCGATTCTGTTCATCGACGAAATTCATACGCTGATCGGCGCGGGCGCCGCGTCGGGCGGCACGCTGGACGCATCGAATCTGCTGAAGCCGGCGTTGTCGTCGGGCACGCTGAAGTGCATCGGCGCGACCACGTTCACGGAATATCGCGGCATCTTCGAAAAAGACGCGGCTTTGTCGCGCCGTTTCCAGAAGGTCGACGTGACCGAACCGACCGTCGAACAGACGGTGGCGATCCTGCGCGGGCTGAAGTCCCGCTTCGAGGAGCATCACGGCGTGAAGTATTCGTCGGGTGCATTGTCGGCGGCGGCTGAATTGTCGGCACGCTTCATCACGGATCGTCATCTGCCGGACAAGGCGATCGACGTGATCGACGAAGCTGGCGCGGCGCAACGCATCCTGCCGAAGTCGAAGCAGAAGAAGACCATCGGCAAGAACGAGATCGAAGAAATCATCTCGAAGATTGCTCGCGTCCCGCCGCAAAGCGTGTCGCAAGACGATCGCAGCAAGCTGCAAACGCTGGATCGCGATCTGAAGAGCGTGGTGTTCGGGCAAGACCCGGCCATCGACGCACTGTCGGCCGCGATCAAGATGGCGCGTGCGGGCTTGGGCAAGCTGGACAAGCCGATCGGTGCGTTCCTGTTCTCCGGCCCAACGGGCGTCGGCAAGACGGAAGTGGCGAAGCAACTGGCGTTCACGCTGGGGATCGAGCTGATCCGCTTCGACATGTCGGAATACATGGAGCGCCATGCGGTGAGCCGTTTGATCGGCGCGCCACCGGGCTATGTCGGTTTCGATCAGGGTGGTTTGCTGACTGAAGCCGTCACGAAGAAGCCGCATTGCGTGCTGCTGCTCGACGAAATCGAGAAGGCGCATCCGGACATCTACAACGTGCTGCTGCAGGTGATGGACCATGGCACGCTGACGGACAACAACGGCCGCAAGGCGGATTTCCGCAACGTCATCATCATCATGACGACGAACGCGGGCGCCGAGGCAATGGGCAAGGCGGTGATCGGCTTCACGAACCGCCGGGAAACCGGCGACGAAATGGTCGACATCAAGCGCATGTTCACGCCTGAGTTCCGTAACCGTCTGGACGCAACGATCAGCTTCCGCTCGCTGGATGAAGAAATCATCATGCGCGTGGTCGACAAGTTCCTGATGCAACTGGAAGATCAGTTGCACGAGAAGAAGGTCGATGCGCTCTTCACCGACGCGCTGCGCAAGCATCTCGCCAAGCACGGTTTCGATCCGTTGATGGGTGCGCGGCCGATGCAGCGTCTGATCCAGGACACGATCCGTCGCGCGCTGGCCGACGAACTGCTGTTCGGCAAGCTGATGAACGGCGGTCGCGTGACGGTCGACGTGGATGCGGAAGACAAGGTGCAGTTGACCTTCGACGAACATCCGGCGCCGCGCAATCCGAATCCGGAAGCGGTTGAGGTCGAGTAAGTCAGGCGGGTAAATTTCAGTCGTTGCTCTGAAAGCAGAACGGCGCGGGTTAAACCCCGCGCCGTTCTGCTTTTTGCGTTCCGGCCGCGTGCCCGGAACGTTTGCTCAACTCTTAATCGGCTGGCGCGGTTTCGTATGGATGCGCGGACGGGATGACGCGCTATCGAAGCCAATCGGCGCCGCCATGTACGCGTTCAGCTTGTCGCGCACCCACGGCTCCGGATTGCCGACTGTGGCGATGATGCCGGTGGTGGAACCGCCGCCAAGCAGCACGGCAAAGATGCCGCGTACTGGTAAATCGCCATACGCCGGCCCGGAGATGTCGAACGGTTCCGCATGCGCGAACAGATCTTCGACGGTCTTACCCATGTAGGTCTGGAAAGGCGTCGGGAATTCGAGCGCGAGGATAGTCGGATTGATGTTGTGATAATCCGATCCGATCGCGGGGTCGCCTAGCATATAGCTGCCACCGCTTCCCCAATGCTGGCTGTCGAAATCCGCGTAGACCTCGTCCGTGGTGGCTGGCGTGCGGCTCGCGGGAATCTGCCAGGGCATCACCGGCACCTTGAGCGCGCGGCTGACGGTCTTGCAAAAGTCGAAGAACCGATCCCATTCACGCGGACTGTAGCAGTAGCCGTTCACATAAGCGCGTTGCGTGAAGTCGTCCGCTTCATAGCGGTCGATGGCGAGGAAGTCGGGCGGGTTCGGACCGCTGTAGACCTCCAGCGCCTGCACGTACGCTGCCGTCTGTTGGGCGAAGGTGGCCGGATCGTTATCTTGATAGATCCACTCCGAATAGCCGACGCCCCAAAGGTTGATTTGCCAGCCGAACACAACTTTCGGGGCAACGGTACGGACCAGCCAGTTCACCGCCTCGACGTAACCGCGTATGTCTTCGGTCACGGTCGCGGGAATGACGGCTTTGACCGACCAGTGGTCGAGTGCCGTTTGCAGCGGCGCGCGCACCGGCATTCCGTAACTCGCGCCAAAGCCCGCTTGCTGGCAGGCGCCGAGGAAGTCGGGGTTGACGATAAAGCCGGCCGGCACCGGATGGGCGGCATCGATCGTACCGTTGGCGAGATTCAGCGCCAGGATGAAATTCGCGAAACTGTGGGCGTGCTGATCGGCATTGGCGAGCATCCCCGGCGTATTGCCGAGCGACAGATTGCACGTGTACGAAATCATCACCGGAAGCACGGTCTGTCCGTTGTCTAGCGCTGCTTCGACATTCCTCGCGAGTTGGATCGCCTGCCTGGTGGATTGATCGTCGGTGAGGTAGGTGTTGTCGTCGCCGGCGCCGTCGAAGCCCGCGTAGTTGAACAGAGACGACGCACGTGCCGCAACGAAATCGGCCTGATTACCCGGTGTGAGATCGGCGCATCCTCCGAACGACAGGAAAGCAGGAAAGCCCGGCACGTTGAGATTTGCGGACGCATCGATGGACAGGTCGAGTGCCGTGCTGCCGTCAACAGCAACGACGAGCGTGTTGGCAACGCTCATTGCAAAGACCGTACCGCCGGAGACGAAATCGTCCGCGTGGACCGAGTACGTGCCCGGCTTCACCGGCGCGCTGAAGGCGGTTTTCTGGGTGCTGACAGACACCGTTTGCGTGTAGCTCATGCTCTCGCCGGACAGGCGCAGCGTAATTTGCCGGGCCACGGTTTTTTCAGCCGTGATATTGACGGGAACCCTGACGTAGCCGGTCGTATCGACAGGCGCGGTTTGCACCATTGAATCGTCGATAAGAACCTCGTGAAGCATATTTTTCAATTCGACAGCCGGTGTTGAAAAGGAATGCTTAGTATTGTTTAGCGCAATGTTGCCGATCTGAATCAGTGCAGTGCCTGATGCCGGAAGTTTGCGTAACTGCGTAGAACTGTTGATGCCGGCAGCAAACGAAGCCAGGGTTTGGCCGCTTGCCTGGTCGATGACGACGACGTCAAGTGTCTCTGTCGCAAGGCCGCTCAGCGCGCCGATGGCGATATCCAGGGCGGAGTATCGCTGTACGGGGCCGAAAGTGACGGAAACCGGCGCGGTCTGATTGGGCGCTACGGTGACCTGCGTCGGCGCAATGATCAGTGGTGCGCTGACGGTCTCGTCGTCGGTGCAGATGTCATTGCCGCTGACCGAATAGGCGCCCTGCATCAGTGCGACGCTGGTCGTCTTGCCATAACTGAGCGTGAGATCGGATCGCTGACTGCCGAGGCTGAAGGTAAGCACTGGCGGAAAGCCGGCTAAGGCCGAGTCGGGAGGGGCTGCACAATCGACAGACACGCTGCCGTTCACGTCGGGCGCCGCGTCGGCCGCGATGACAAATGAGTTGAGGTAAGCATCCGGATTGTGGGTCAGATCGCCGTTTATCCCGATCGTGAACTGATCGCGCGGATCCATCGTGTGCGCTTCAGCAAAATCGAGTTGAGCCGAGACTGAAAAGGTGGTTGTATCGATCTGCGTCGAACCAACATGGGGCGTCACCTGGACCCACGACATAAACGTCCCGTTGATGTCTGTGTCGGCCACGGCGGCCGGCGACGTGAAATTCATCGAAAGGAACTGACGGACGTTGACGGGGGTTCCGTCTTCGTACTTGAGGCCGGAAACAACGATGGTGCCGTAATACTGACCGGCACCTGCGCCTACGACTGCGTCATACAGGACTTTCATACTATCTCCAGGCAAAAGCTGACCAACGAGACGTTTCGGCTCATGACAGTCGGGAGCAATCTATCCGCCTCAATGGGTGAAAGGATTTCTGCGTGAATTCGATCTGATTCGTCATCCGAAATAATCACGACGAGACGTGATTTGCTTGATTTGACTCCTGCGGGTTAGTTGGTTAGGCAGCGGGTTCGATGTCCGTGGCGAAGACATTTGATGCACTATCGCCTTGAGTCTCGCCCGACGTCACGACAGCCGCCACACGACGAACTATTGATCGATTGTAGTTTTTTGTGGGTGCACTTCAAAAGAGCTTAGCGTCGCAGGATGCGCCTGGATGTGTCGCATTTCGAGCGTGCGAAGACAGGGCATGCCTGCGAACGGCAAGCCGGTGTCGATGCGGAAGATTGGGTGCTGTCGAGTGTCGTCGAGAGTCGTGGCCGCTGCGCGACGCCTGCGACGAATCATGTGCGGAACAAGGGACCGCGCCCAGGCCGGCGGAACGGGCGCCGGCGCGAAATGTGTCGACCAGGCGCGCCGTCGCCACGGGCGGACATGGCGCGCCGATGCTCGCTTCAATGCTTCCCTGTACTGCCGAACCCGCTAGCGCCACGCTCGCTGGTTTCGAAATCATCGACGATATTGAACTCGGCTTGCACGACCGGCACAATCACGAGTTGCGCGAGGCGCTCCATCGGATTCAGCACGAACGCGGTCTCGCCGCGGTTCCACGTCGAGATCATCAGCTGACCTTGGTAATCCGAATCGATCAGGCCGACCAGGTTCCCCAGCACGATCCCATGCTTATGGCCCAGGCCCGAACGCGGCAGAATCAGCGCCGCATAGCCGGGATCGGCGACGTGAATCGCCAGACCCGTTGGCACCAGAGCGGTTTCGCCGGGTTTCAGCGTCAACGGTTCGTCGAGGCAGGCGCGCAGGTCGAGGCCCGCGCTGCCGGTGGTCGCGTAGGCCGGCAGTTGGTCGCGCATGCGCGCATCGAGAATCTTCAGGTCGAGTTTCATGCAGGTTCGAAGGGTTAGGTCGTGGAGGCCGGGCGTCCGAGTTGAAACGCGTCGGCGAGAAGTTCATAGGAGCGCAGCCGGGCGCGGTAGCTGCCCGCGACGGTGAGCACGATCAGTTCGTCGGCCTTGAACTGCTCCTGCAAAGCATGAAGCCGTTCGGTGACGGTTTCCGGCGTGCCGATGATACTGCGGGGCTTCTCGCGGTCGATCACCAGTTGCTCGCGTACGCCGTATTCTTGCGCAGCGCCTTGCTCGATCGTCGGAATCGGCGCATTCAGGCCAAGGGCCATCTGCACGCGGCGCAGGTCGACTGCTTTTTCCAGGTCGGCGGCTTCCTGTTCGGTGTCGGCGCAAATCACGAACACCGAGGCGGCCAGATAGGGCTGGTCTGTTTCCAGGCTAGCCTTGAAGCGTTCACGATAAGCCAGCGCCACCTGATGCCCGAAATGCGCGTTGATGAAATGCGCGAATGCAAAGCGGATGCCGAGTTGCGCCGCCAGCAGGCCGCCGAATTCACTCGACCCGAGTACCCACAATTGGGGGCGCGTGGCGATTTGCGGCTGAAGCAGTACGCCGTGCCCAAGGTGATCCTCGGGCAGTGTGCCGTGCATCAGGCCGACCAGATCGGCGACCTGCTGCGGAAAAATTTCGCCGCGATTGTAGGCACCGGCTGCGACTGCTTGCGCCGTGCGCATGTCGCCGCCTGGGGCGCGTCCTACGCCGAGGTCGATACGATTGGGAAACAGCGCCTCGAGCATCATGAATTGCTCGGCGACCTTGAACGGGCTGTAGTACGGCAGCATTACGCCACCTGAGCCGAGTCGAATGCGTTTGGTCACGCTGCCGAGGCGCGCCAGCATCACCTCAGGGCAGGGATTCGACACGCCGCGCAAGCCGTGATGCTCGGCGCACCAGTAGCGCGTGTAGCCGAGGTCGTCAGCAAGCTGCGCAAGTTCGACGGTGGCGGCGATTGCGTCCGCCACCGAGTGCCCGTCGATCACGGGCGTTTGATCGAGCACGGAAAGTAGCGTCATGTCAGTACTGCTCCAGATGATGCGGTGCGCCAGAGGCGCTCGCGGCGAACGCAGCATGCGCCGCCGCGAGCGGCTTTAGCGGACCAGACTTGTGTCGGGCAGACGCCTGGCAATTTCTACGATCAATGCGCGCGCGAGCGTCTGCTTGTCGGCGCGCGGGAGCTTCGTTGCACCACCTGCTTCGAACAGGATGACCTCGTTGTCGTCGAGACCGAAAGTCTGCGGGCCGAGATTGCCGATCAGGAGCGGTACGTTCTTGCGCACGCGCTTTTCTTCGCCATGCACTTCAAGATCGCCGCTTTCCGCGGCAAAGCCGACTGCGAAAGGCGGATGCGGCAACCTGGCTACCGCTGCCAGGATGTCCGGATTCTCGACGAACGTGAAGCTGGGCAGCGCACGGTCGGCGGTCTTCTTGATCTTCTGTTCGCTGGCGTGATCGACACGCCAGTCGGCCACCGCGGCCACACCGATAAAGATGTCGGCGTCCGCGACCGAGCGCATCACCGCGTCGTGCATTTGCTGGGCGGTTTGCACGTCTTCGCGGAACACGCCCCACGGCGTTTCCAGCGCGACAGGGCCGGCGACCAGATGCACCTCGGCGCCCGCTTGTTGGGCGGCGCGTGCCAACGCAAAACCCATCTTGCCGCTCGAACGATTGGTGATGCCGCGCACTGGATCGAGCGGCTCGAAGGTCGGGCCGGCGGTCAGCAACACGCGGCGGCCGGACAGGATCTTGGGCGAGAAGAACGACGCGATCGCCTCAAACGTGGCGGCCGCTTCCAACATGCGCCCGTCGCCGGTTTCGCCGCACGCTTGCGGACCCGAATCGGGGCCGAGCACTTCAATGCCGTCCGCGCGTAGCTGCGTGACGTTGCGTTGGGTAGCGGGGTTTTGCCACATCTGCCGGTTCATCGCCGGCACGACGAGCAGCGGACAATCGCGCGCGACACACAGCGTCGAGAGCAGATCGTCGGCCATGCCGTGCGCGAGTTTGGCGAGGAAGTCGGTAGAGGCCGGTGCAATGACGATCGCGTCGGCTTCACGCGATAGATCAATGTGCGCCATGTTATTCGGCACGCGCGTGTCCCACTGGCTCGTATAGACTGGCCGGCCAGACAGCGCCTGCATCGTGACTGGGGTGATGAATTGCGTGGCCGCTTCGGTCATCACGACCTGCACGGTTGTGCCGGCCTTGGTCAACAGGCGCGTGAGTTCGGCGATTTTGTAGCAGGCAATGCCGCCCGTCATACCGAGGACGAGGTGTTTTCCTGCGAGTTCTGCGGTTGCCAACGAAAGCCTCCGACAAAGCGTGGTGGCCGGTGGTGGCACTGGCCACCGCCACCGGTCTTCAAACCGGACATGTGCTCGGCCGTGTTCGTGACGGTCCGGCATGGTCTTTAAACATGGCCCCTATGCGTGGCCCCGGAGCATAGTCACCGAGCACGGCCCAGGTTCGGCCCATATATCAGGCCAAAGCGGGCAGTAACTCGCGTTACTGCGAACCGCGCACGCGCCGCAACTCGTCGAGCACAAGCAGGATCGCGCCGATCGTGATCGCGCTGTCGGCGAGATTGAACGCCGGCCAGTGCCACATGCGCACGTGGAAATCGAGAAAGTCGATTACATGGCCGTACGCGAGCCGGTCGATCACGTTGCCGAGCGCACCGCCGAGAATCAGCGAGAGCGCGGTGCAGAACATCTTCTGTCCGCCATGACGCTTGAGCAGATAGCAGATCACGAGTGCCGCGACCACGCCGAGCGCGGTGAACGCCCAGCGCTGCCAGCCGCCCGCCATCGCGAGGAAGCTGAAGGCAGCGCCACGGTTGTACACGAGGATCAGGTTGAAAAACGGCGTGACCTCATGCGGAACACCGTAGGCGAACACTTTCTGGATCGCGATCTTGGTGAGCTGATCGAACAGAATCACGATCAGCGCGACGCCGAGCCAGGGCGCCAGCGAACCGTTTCCAGACGACGCTTTCGACATGGTTCTCGCCATTATGCCGCGCTCCTCGTTTCTCCGTTGCCGAACAGATTGCTGAAGCAGCGGCCGCACAGGTTGGGGTGTTCGGCGTTGGCGCCGACGTCCGGGCGGTAGTGCCAGCAGCGTTCGCACTTCAGATACTTCGAGGCGATCACTTCGACGCCTTCTTCCGCTTCGCTATCAACCTTCACGACGTTCGCTGCTGACGTGATCAGCACGAACTTCAGGTCGTCGTCGAGGCTCGCGAGCGCGTCGTATCGCGCGCCGCTCGCGCGGATTTCGACTTCCGCTTGCAGCGACGAACCGATCAGGTTCGCCACGCGTGCTTCTTCCAGCGCCTTGGTTACGTCGCTACGCGCGGCGCGCAGCAGTGTCCATTTGTCGAGCAGCTCGCCAGCTTGCGGCACTGCCGGGAACGCGTGATACGTCTCGGTGAAGATCGTTTCGCTGTTCGGCGAGAAGATTTTCCACGCTTCTTCGGCGGTGAACGACAGGAACGGCGCCATCAGGCGCAGCAGGCCGTGTGCGATGTGATACAGCGCGGTCTGAGCCGAACGGCGTGCAACGGAGTCGGCCGCCGTGGTGTACAGGCGGTCTTTCAGCACATCCAGATAGAAGCCGCCCAGGTCTTCCGAGCAGAACGTCTGCAGCTTGGCGACCACCGGGTGGAACTCGTACTTGTCGTAGTGCGAGAGGATGTCGTTCTGCAGGTTCGCCGACAGCGCCACCGCGTAACGATCGATCTCGAGCCAGTCTTCGAGCGGACGAGCGTGTTGCGCGAAGTCGAAGTCCGACAGGTTCGCGAGCAGGAAGCGCAGCGTGTTGCGGATGCGGCGATAGCCTTCCGTCACGCGCTTCAGGATCTCTTCGGAGATCGCCAGTTCGCCCGAGTAATCGGTCGAGGCGATCCACAAACGGATGATTTCCGCGCCAAGGCGGTTCGCCACTTCATGCGGATCGATACCGTTGCCGAGCGACTTGCTCATCTTGCGGCCTTCGCCGTCGACGGTGAAGCCGTGCGTGAGCAGCGCGTTATACGGCGGGCGGCCGTCGAGCATCGAAGCCGTCAGCAGCGACGAGTGGAACCAGCCGCGGTGCTGGTCCGAGCCTTCCAGATACAGGTCAGCCGGGAATTGCAGTTCGTCTTTATGCGAGCCGCGCAGCACGTGCCAGTGCGTGGTGCCCGAATCGAACCAGACGTCCAGTGTGTCACGGTTCTTCTCGTACATATTGGCGTCGTCGCCGAGCAGTTCGCGCGGGTCGAGCGTTTGCCATGCTTCGATGCCGGCCTTCTCGACGCGTTGCGCGACTTCTTCGAGCAGCTCCAGCGTGCGCGGATGCAGTTCGCCGGTTTCCTTGTGCACGAAGAACGCCATCGGCACGCCCCATTGACGCTGACGCGACAGCGTCCAGTCCGGGCGGTTCGCGATCATGCTGAAAAGGCGCTGCTTGCCCCACGACGGATAGAAGGCGGTGTTCTCGATGCCTTCAAGCGCGGTTTCGCGCAGCGTCTTGTCGGAGTCGTTCGGCTTCACGTCCATACCGGCGAACCACTGCGAGGTCGCGCGGTAGATGATCGGCGTCTTGTGGCGCCAGCAGTGCATGTAGCTGTGCCGATAGTTCTCGGTGCGCAGCAGCGAGCCGGCTGCCTGCAGGGCTTCGACGATCTGCGGATTGGCCGCCCAGATCGACAGGCCGCCGAACAACGCGAGCGATTCGATGTAACGGCCGTCGCCCATCACCGGATTGATGATGTCCGAATCGGCCATGCCGTGCGCTTTGCAGGACACGAAGTCTTCCACGCCGTACGCCGGTGACGAGTGGACCACACCCGTACCCGTTTCGGTCGTGACGTAGTCGCCGAGATAAACCGGCGCCGTACGCTTGTAGGCCGGATGCGCGACTGCGAGCGGATGATTGAAGCGCAGGTTGACGAGCTTCGCACCCGGCGTGGTCGCGATGATCGAGCCTTCCAGTTCGTACTGTTTCAGGCACGCTTCAACACGCTCTTCGGCCAGGATCAGCAAGCCGCGCGGCGTGTCGACCAGCGCGTAGACGATTTCCGGATGCAGGTTCAGCGCCTGGTTGGCGGGGATGGTCCACGGCGTGGTGGTCCAGATCACGATGCCGCCTTCGTTGCGCGGCAGTGCAGTCAGGCCGAATGCCTGCGCAGTCTTTCCCGGTTCGGCAAAGCTGAACAGTACGTCGATGGTCGGATCGGTCTTGTCCGCGTATTCAACTTCCGCTTCGGCCAACGCCGAGCCGCAGTCAAAACACCAGTTGACCGGCTTCAGGCCGCGATACACATAGCCCTTTTCCATGATCTTCGCGAGCGCGCGGATTTCGCCGGCTTCGTTCGTGAAGTTCATGGTCTTGTACGGATTGTCCCAGTCGCCGAGCACGCCCAGACGGCGGAAGCCGACCTTCTGCTTCTCGATCTGCTCGGTCGCGTAAGCGCGCGCCTTCTGCATCACTTCAGCGGCCGGCAGCGACTTGCCGAACTGCTTTTCGATCTGGATTTCGATCGGCATGCCGTGGCAATCCCAGCCCGGCACGTAGACCGCGTCGAAGCCCGCCAGATTGCGCGCCTTGACGATCATGTCCTTCAGGATCTTGTTCACCGCGTGGCCGAGGTGGATGTCGCCGTTCGCATACGGCGGGCCGTCGTGCAGGATGAACTTCCTGCGGCCTTTGGAAGCAGAGCGGATCGTCTCGTAGACCTTGCGTTCCTGCCATTCCTTGACCCATTGCGGCTCGCGCTTGGGCAGGTCGCCACGCATCGGGAACGGCGTGTCGAGCAGGTTGACCGGGTAGCGTGACTGCGGTTTCGAATCGGCTTTCTTGTTGCTCATGATGAGGTCGCGGTGAATTCTTTCTAAGCGCAGCGAGGCTGCGGTATGCGCATGAAGCGCAGGGCGTTGGGCGCGCCCGGCAGGCATGTCGCGTGATTCACGGACGCCCTTCGATGCGCGCAGCGGTGGGTACATGCAGCACACAGTGCACTCGCATGTACCGCGGCGGCTATCTAATTCGGTCGGTGGCCGAGGTGGCGAAACCGGTGGAACGGCTGCCCGGCGTGCCGGCGCCGACGGCTGCGAACCACGCGCGCGCATTGGCGACGTCGCGCGCGATGGCGGCGGTCAGCGTTTCGAGGTCGACGTATTTTTCCTCGTCGCGCAGCTTTTTCAGGAATTCGACGCGCACGAGTTTGCCATACGCATCGCCGTGCCAGTCGAGCAAGTGCACTTCGAGCAGCACGCGGCCGGAATCGTCCACAGTGGGGCGCAAGCCGAGGCTGGCGACGCCCGGCAACGGTTGGTCCGTTACGCCGTGCACGCGCACCACGAAAATGCCGGCAAGCGCCGGACGCTTGTGCGCGATCGGCAGATTTAGGGTGGGGAAACCGAGATCGCGGCCGAGCTTCATGCCATGCACGACATGGCCGCTGATCAGGTAATCGCGGCCCAGCGCGGCGCGCGCCGAGTCGAGATCGCCCGCCACCAGCGCCGTGCGCACGCCCGAGCTGGAAATGCGCGCGCCGGACGGATCGGCCACGGTGGCCATCTGCTCGACTTCGAAACCGTACTGTTGACCCGCGGTCTTGAGCGACGCGAAATCGCCCACACGCTTGGCGCCGTAGCGGAAGTCGTCGCCGATCATCACCCAGCGCGCATGCAGCCCGTTGACGATGATCCGTTCGACAAACGTATCCGGCGACTGGCTCGCGAAGGTGTGATTGAAATGCTCGACCACGACCCGGTCGACGCCGTTGGTGCGCAGCGCCTCGAGCTTGTCGCGCAGCATCGCGATTCGCGGCGGCGCGCCAGCCGGGTTGAAGAACTCGCGCGGGTGCGGCTCGAAGGTCATCACGCAGACGGGCAGGCCGCGTGCATCGGCTGCGGCCCGGACGTGGGCGAGCAAAGCCTGATGGCCGCGGTGGACACCGTCGAAATTGCCGATGGTCAGTGCGCAGGGCGCACGGCTCTCAGCATTGGGAAGACCGCGGAAGACTCTCACGATAGCGGGTTTGAGGTAGGGCGGCCGAGGTGCCGCAAAACAAACGATTATAAACGCTCAGCGCACGAGACGGCGGCGCGTCGCCGTTTCAGTGTCCTCCGAATGATAAAATCCACGGATGAAAAAACTCGTCATCCTGATTTCCGGACGGGGAAGCAACATGGAAGCTATCATTCGCGCCTGCGCGGACGAGGGCTGGGCGGCGCAAGTCGCCGCCGTGATTGCCAACCGTTCTGACGCCGCGGGCCTTGCGTTCGCAGCGTCGCACGGCATCGCCACCGCGGTGGTCGACCACCGCCAGTTTCCCGATCGCGACAGCTTCGACGCCGCGCTGGCACAAGAAATCGACAGCTTCGCGCCCGATCTGGTCGTGCTCGCCGGCTTCATGCGGGTGCTTACGGCCGGTTTCGTCGACCATTACGCTGGGCGCATGCTGAACGTGCACCCCTCGCTGCTGCCGAGCTTTCCGGGCCTGAAAACCCATCAACAGGCCCTTGACGCTGGCGTGCGTTTGCACGGCGCGTCGGTGCATTTTGTCACGTCGCAGCTGGACCACGGGCCGATCGTCGCGCAGGCGGCCGTCCCCGTTGAGGCTGGCGACACCCCCGCCACGCTCGCGGAACGCGTGCTGGCAACCGAACACATTATCTATCCACGCGCAGTGCGCTGGTTCGTCGAAGGGCGTCTTGCCCTTGACGGCTTGCGCGTCACGCTTACGCCGCCGGAGCCGCAATGGCTCTTTGCCGGTCACACCGCCGGAGAGGGCGCATGAGATTACATGGTTTTTTGATTGGACAAACTGAGACTTTGCTGGCTGAAGTCCTGAGACTGAACGGCCCGGCCGACGCCACGACGAGCCGCTTTTTCCGCGCGCATCCGAAGCTCGGGCACGGCGAGCGCGGCGTGATCGCCGAGGCGGTCTTCGCGGTGCTGCGCCGCCGGATGGAATTCGCCCACCTGGCCGAAGGCGGAGCGGGCAGCCCGGCCCGCCGCATGGCCTTGCTGGGACTGATGCAGACGGCCGGGCGTACCGCGCTCAAGCCATTCGTGTCGGAAGCCGAGTCGCGCTGGCTCGAACACGTCGCCATGATCGACCCGGAAAGCCTGCCGCTGCGAATTCGCCTGAATTTGCCCGACTGGATCTATCAGGCGCTCTCCAAGCGCTTTGAACCCGCTGAACTGGCGCAACTGGCCGCCGCGCTGAACTATCCGGCGCCGCTGGATCTGCGCGCGAACCCGATCAAGGCAAGTCGCGACGACGTGCTGAACGCGCTGTCGAAGGCCGGTATCGAAGGTGGTGCAACGCCTTTCGCACCGTTCGGCGTGCGGGTGGTCGGCAAGCCGCCGCTCACCAAGCTGGACGCGTTCCAGCATGGCTGGGTCGAAGTGCAGGACGAGGGCAGCCAGCTGCTGTGTTCGCTGGTTGCGCCCAAGCGCGGCGAAATGATCGTGGATTTCTGCGCGGGCGCGGGCGGCAAGACGCTGGCGCTGGGCGCGGCGATGCGCTCCACCGGGCGCCTGTACGCATTCGACATCTCCGAGCGGCGTTTGGCCAAGCTCAAGCCGCGCCTCGCGCGTAGCGGGCTGTCGAACGTGAATCCGGTGCTGATTGACAGCGAACACGATGCGAAGATCAAGCGTCTGGCCGGCAAGATCGACCGCGTGCTGGTCGATGCGCCATGCAGCGGGCTGGGTACGCTGCGCCGGAATCCGGACCTGAAGTGGCGCCAGTCGCCGGAATCGGTGGCCGAACTGGCGCCGAAGCAGGCGTCGATTCTGGCCAGCGCCTCGCGCCTGGTGAAGAAGGGCGGCCGTCTCGTCTACGCGACCTGCTCGATTCTGGAAGCGGAAAACGAAGCCGTCGTGCAGCAGTTCCTCGCCGATCATCCGGACTTCGCTTTGGTGCCGGCGCGCGACGTGCTCGCCGAGCAGCGCATCGACCTGGAAATGGGCGATTACCTGTCGCTGTGGCCGCATCGCCACGCCACTGACGGCTTCTTCGCAGCCGTGCTGGAACGCCAGAGCTAAACGCAACAGGTTATCCGCCGGCGCGCAGGCGATTTCGGCTGCATCATGCAAAACCGTATTTTTCCTCACATGTTCAGCGACCTCGCGCGCGACTTCGGCCAGCCGGTGATGCTGTGGCAGGCCGGCGCGCTGCTTGGCACGCTCGTCGTCGCGTGGCTGCTCGCGCGCCTGTTGCGCCGCACGCTCGATCTGCGGCGCCAGACGCGTTACCAGACCCTGCGTTTCGGCGCGGAAAGCCTGAACCGTGCGTTCTTTCCGCTGATCGGGGCGGCGCTCGTCTGGGTCGCGCAGGCGATCACCGGCCAGTTCATGCACACCGCGCTGCTCGATCTGGCGCTGGTGCCGTTGTTCGGTATAGGCCTGATCTATATCGTGTTTTTCTTCGCGCGGCGGGTCTTCAGCCAGGACGGCGCGACGCATCCCGGGCTGTTCCTGGTGGAGAAGGTCGTCTCGCTGGTCGTTTGGGTCGGCATGGTGCTCACCGTGATGGGCATTCAGGACGACGTGATCGCCTGGATGGGCAGCGTGCACTTCAAGGTCGCGAATGCGCACATGACGGTGCTCTCGCTCACCACGGGCCTGCTGTGGGTGGGCGTGACGATGATCGTCGCGATGTGGCTCGGCGCCACGTTCGAAGACCGCCTGATGCGCTCAAAGACGCTCGACGCCAACCTCAAAGTGGTGGTGGCGCGGGTCGGGCGTGCTGCGTTCGTGCTGGCGGCGGTGCTGATCAGTCTGTCGCTGGTCGGCATCGACATTACGGTGCTGGGGGTGTTTGGCGGCGCGCTGGGCGTGGGGCTTGGGTTCGGGTTGCAGAAAATCGCCAGCAATTACGTCTCGGGCTTCATCATCCTGATCGACCGCTCGCTGCGCATCGGCGACACGATCAACGTCAGCGGCCTGCAGGGCATGGTCACGCAGATCCGCACGCGTTATACGGTGGTGCGCGGTCTGGACGGGATCGAAACGCTGATCCCGAATGAAAAGCTGATTACGGACGTGGTGCAGAACCAGTCCTCCTATCTGACGCGCGGCTACGCCAAGGCGGCCGTACAGGTCGCCTACTCCTCTGACGTCGAGCAGGCGATGGCGCTGCTCGCCCAAGCCGCGCAAGGTGTCGCGCGGGTGCTGCAGGAGCCGGCGCCTGCGCCCTATCTGGTTGGCTTCGGCCCCGACGGCATCAACCTCGAACTGGGTTTCTGGATCGAAGACGCGGCGACGGGCACCTCTGGCGTGCGCTCGGCCGTGAATCGCAACATCTGGCGTCTATTCTCCGAACATGACATCTCGATTCCTTTCGCGCAACGCGAGGTGCGAATCGTCGGTAACGTGAGCGACGCGATGCAGCGAGAGGTAACAATGACCGCTGCCGCGGCTAATCAGGCCGACAGCGCCCACTGACGGGCACTTCGGACCCGCCTGCAGGTCAAAAAACAAGCTCCGGCGCTTCCGTCCGGTTGATGTCGCACAAAAAATCCCTATTTGTTACAAACACTTGGAACGCTTCAAGTAGAATATCGTCCAATCCCGCTGTATGCTTTCACTTTCTTGACACACGCATTTTGCTTGTGTCTGGCGTCTCTTGTTCCACAGGTAAATTGCCTTGTTGAATTCCTTGCTCGATTTCCTTGCCCACGGCCTGCTGCACTTCTCGTGGTGGCAACTTGTGCTGTACACGCTGGTCGCAACGCACATCACGATCATTGGCGTAACGGTCTATCTGCATCGCTGCCAGGCGCACCGTGCGCTGGAGTTGCATCCGATCGTCAGTCATTTTTTCCGCTTCTGGTTGTGGATGACCACCGGCATGCTGACCGGCCAGTGGGCCGCGATTCACCGCAAGCACCACGCCAAGTGCGAGACCGAAGAAGATCCGCACAGCCCGCAAACGCGTGGCATCTGGAAGGTGCTGCTCGAAGGCGCGGAACTGTATCGTTCCGAAGCCAAGAATGAAGAAACGATGCGCAAATTCAGTCACGGCACGCCGAATGACTGGATGGAACGCAACGTCTACACCAAGTACCCGATCCTCGGCGTGAGCCTGATGATGGTGCTGAACGTCGCGCTGTTCGGCGTCGTCGGCCTGACCATCTGGGCCGTGCAGATGATCTGGATTCCGTTCTGGGCGGCCGGTGTGGTGAACGGCCTCGCGCACTGGTGGGGCTACCGCAACTTCAACTCGTCGGATGCCAGCACCAACATCTTCCCGTGGGGCATCATCATCGGCGGTGAAGAGCTGCATAACAATCACCACACGTATGCGACTTCGGCCAAGCTGTCGAACAAGTGGTACGAGTTCGATATCGGCTGGATGTACATCCGCATCATGTCGGCGTTTCGTCTGGCCAAGGTAAAGAAGATCGCGCCTACGCCGCGTCTGACCACCGGCAAGCTGGTGCTTGACCAGGACACGTTGCAAGCCGTGCTGGCAAACCGCTACGAAGTGATGGCGCGTTACGGCAAGGCGCTCAAGCGTGCTTACCGCCAGGAGTTGGCGCACCTGAAGGAAGTTGGCGCGCGCGAGAAATATCAGGTGATGCGCGGTGCGCGTAGCTGGTTCCACAAGGAAGAAGCGGGTCTCGACGAGCCGCAGAAGCGCCAGTTGCCGCAAATCTTCGCGAACAGCCAGAAGCTCAAGACCTACATCGACATGCGCAATGAACTGGCGGCGATGTGGGAGCGCTCGAATGCGTCGCGCGATCAACTGCTGATTCAGTTGCAAGACTGGTGTCATCGCGCAGAGCAAAGCGGTATCAAAGCACTGCAAGACTTCGCGATGCGCCTGCGCCGTTATGCTTGATCGCATGCCTGAGCGCGAAATCCATTAAAATTTCGTTACGTCACAAAACCCCGCGTTGGCGGGGTTTTGCTTTTTGGGCCGCGGCAATTTCAACGACACGCGATTGACGGTCCGCGGCGGCAGAGCGAGGGCAGAGGAGATTATGGATCAGCAGGCGATCAGGACCGTCGAATACGACCGGCCACAGGCGCAGAGCACGACCTGCGGGATCGGGCAGGCGTGGGCGAAGGTGCCCGACGTGCCGTCGGCGGAACAGAAGGTGGCGTTGAAGGAGCGCATCCGCGCATTGCTTAAGCGCGAGAAAGCCGTGCTCGTCGCGCACTATTACGTCGACGCGGAACTGCAGGAGCTCGCCGACGAAACCGGCGGTTGCGTGGCCGATTCGCTGGAAATGGCGCGTTTCGGTCGCGATCACGAGGCGCAAACGCTGGTGGTGGCGGGCGTGCGCTTCATGGGCGAGACCGCGAAAATCCTGAGTCCGGACAAGCGCATTCTGATGCCTGATCTCGACGCGACCTGTTCGCTCGACTTGGGCTGTCCGGTCGATGAGTTCTCGGCTTTCTGTGACGCTCACCCGGATCGCACGGTGGTCGTGTACGCGAACACCAGCGCGGCCGTTAAGGCTCGTGCGGACTGGATGGTGACGTCGTCGATCGGGCTGGAAATCGTTGCCGACCTGCACGCACGCGGCGAAAAGATCATCTGGGCGCCGGATCGGCACCTCGGCAGCTATATCCAGAGCAAGACCGGTGCGGACATGCTGCTGTGGCAGGGCTCGTGTCTCGTGCACGACGAATTCAAGGGCATTGAACTCGATCTGTTGCGCGCCGAATATCCGGGCGCGAAAGTGCTGGTGCATCCGGAGTCGCCGGCTAACGTGGTCGCGCAAGCGGACGTGGTGGGTTCGACAACCCAGTTGATCGACGCCGCGCAAAAACTCGACGCGACGCATTTCATCGTGGCGACCGATCTCGGCATTCTGCACAAGATGCAGCTTGCGGCGCCCGGCAAGACGTTGATCGCCGCGCCCACGGCTGGCAACAGCGCGACCTGCAAGAGTTGCGCGCATTGTCCGTGGATGGCGATGAACGGCCTCGCCAACTTGGCCGAGGTGCTCGACCGCGGCCACAACGAAATCTTCGTCGATCGAGTGATCGGCGAGCGGGCGCGTCTGCCGATCGACCGGATGCTCGACTTCGCGGCGCGTCACAAGAAGCGCGTGCAAGCCAGCGGCGATCTCGCGCGCGACGCACAACTGTATTCGAACGTGGGAGCGGCGTAATGGGGGCAGTTGAAGGGGCTGTGGAACTCAATCAGGCCGAGGCGGTGTCGCCGCTGTTCGCAGAGATTCATGCGCAGTACGGTGCGGCGTTCGATGCCGCGTTAGCCCGCAACGTCGCCGACGCGCTGGCCGAAGATGTTGGCGCAGGCGATCAGACCGGCCGCCTTGTCCCCGCAGACGACCTGCGTGATGCACGCATTATCGTGCGCGAAGATGCCGTGCTGTGCGGTGTGCCATGGTTCAACGCGGTGATGCGCCAGGTCGATCCGCGTATCGACGTGCAATGGCGTTATCGCGAGGGTGATCGGATGACAGCGGACGCGCCGGTCTGCGAGCTGCGCGGCCCTGTTCGAGCGCTGTTGACAGCCGAGCGCAATGGGCTGAATTTCCTGCAACTGCTGTCGGGCGTGGCGAGCGCAACGCGCCGTTATGTCGACGCGATTGCCCACACTCAGACGCGCATCCTCGATACACGTAAGACCTTGCCGGGCTTGCGGCTCGCGCAGAAATACGCAGTGCGCGTGGGCGGCGGAGCGAATCAGCGGCTTGCGTTATACGACGGCATTCTGATCAAGGAAAACCACATCGCCGCAGCGGGTGGCGTCGGTGCGGCGATGGATGCGGCGCTCGCGCTGAATGCGGGCGTGTCGATCCAGATCGAAGTCGAAACGCTGGCGCAATTGGAAACCGCGTTGGCGCATCGCGCGCAATCCATTCTGCTGGATAACTTTTCGTTCGATGCGATGCGCGACGCAGTGCGTATTACGGCAGGGCGGGCGGTGCTGGAGGTGTCCGGCGGTGTGAACTTCGAGACGGTGCGGACCATCGCGGAAACGGGCGTCGACCGTGTGTCGATCGGTGCGCTGACCAAAGATGTGCGCGCAACGGATTACTCGATGCGGATCGTCTGAGCGCACGCGCCTAAGCGCTCGCAGTCAATGAAAAAGCCGTCGCTGGGAAACCCGCGATGGCTTTTTCACTTCAGCTTTAGACATCACACATTGCGGTTGCGCACATGCTCTGGTGACAACACCGTCGGCAGCGCTTTAGGCAACGTGGCCGGCCAATCGCGGCTGAAGTGCAGGCCGCGGCTTTCACGCCGTGAGCGAGCGCCTTCGACGATTAGCGACGCCACGTCGACCAGATTGCGCAATTCAAGCAAATCGCGGCTCACCTTGAAGTTCGCGTAATACTCGTGAATCTCGTCACGGAGCAAGGCGAGCCGATGCCTGGCCCGCGCGAGCCGCTTGTCCGTCCGCACGATGCCGACGTAGTTCCACATCAGGCGACGCAGTTCATCCCAGTTGTGCGCGACCACCACTTCTTCGTCCGGATCGGACACGCGGCTTTCGTCCCAGTCCGGCAGCGGCGCATGGACGGCGGCGCTGAAGCCTTCTTCCTCGATGGCCTGCGCGGCGGAGCGTCCGATCACGAGGCACTCGAGCAAGGAGTTGCTGGCAAGCCGGTTTGCGCCGTGCAGGCCGGTGCATGACGTTTCACCGACCGCATAGAGGCCCGCGAGATCAGTCCGGCCTTCCAGATCCGTCACGACGCCGCCGCACGTGTAGTGCGCGGCAGGGACCACCGGAATGGGTTCTTTGGTGATGTCGATGCCGAATTCCAGGCAGCGGGCCAGAATCGTTGGGAAGTGTTCGCGTAGGAATTCAGGCGGCTGATGGCTGATGTCGAGATACACGCAATCAATGCCGCGTTTCTTGATCTCGAAGTCGATCGCGCGCGCGACGATGTCGCGCGGCGCGAGTTCGGCCCGTTCGTCGTGGTTCGGCATGAAGCGCGTGCCGTCCGGCAGCTTCAGAATGCCGCCTTCGCCGCGCACCGCTTCCGAGATCAGGAACGACTTCGCATAAGGATGGAACAGGCAGGTCGGATGGAACTGGATGAATTCCATATTCGACACGCGGCAGCCCGCGCGCCAGGCCATCGCGATACCGTCGCCGGTCGCGGTGTCGGGGTTGGTGGTGTACAGATAGACCTTGCCGGCGCCGCCGGTGGCGAGCACCGTATGCGGCGCCTCGATTGTCACGGTGCGGCCGCTTTGCAGATCGAGTGCATACAAACCGTGGCAGCGACGGCCTGGCAGGCCGAGGCGGTCGGACGTGATCAGGTCGATCGCGTAGTGGTCTTCGAGCAGGGTGATGTTCGGATGATGGCGTACACGCTCGCTGAGCGTGGTGACCACGGCATGGCCCGTTGCATCCGCAGCATGAATGATGCGGCGATGGCTATGGCCGCCTTCGCGTGTCAGATGGAAGCCGAGTTCGGCCGCGTCGTCTTTGGTGAATGGCACCCCTTGCTCAATCAGCCATTCGATCGCGGCACGTCCGTGCTCGACGATGAAGCGCGTTGCCGCCTCGTCGCACAGGCCGCCACCCGCAATGAGTGTGTCGCGCACATGGTTTTCGATGCTGTCCGCCGAATCCAGTACCGCGGCGATGCCGCCTTGCGCCCAATCGCTTGCACCTTCGGTCATCGATCGCTTGGCGACCACCGCAACCCGCCGGGTCTCCGCGAGATTGAGCGCGACGCTCAAACCTGCCAGACCGCTACCGACAATCGCTACATCGAATTCCATCGCCTGCATCTCCGTCTTTCGTTTTGCCATGACGGTGTGCCATTCGCACGCCGCTAAAACGAGAAAGGATACGCGTCACAACGGATGAGGGAAAGCTGGCCGAACGGGATAAGACTGTCCTGGTAGACAAAGGGCCGCTAAGCAGCGCGATATTGGGGCGCACAAAACAAAAAAGCCTCGCACGAATGCGAGGCTTTTTTGCAAATCTTTTTGCCTTCGTCAGGCAGGAGCCAAGATTTATTTAATCTTGGTTTCCTTGTAGTCAACGTGCTTACGGACGACCGGATCAAATTTCTTGATCAGCATCTTTTCCGGCATGTTGCGTTTGTTCTTCGTAGTCGTGTAGAAGTGACCCGTGCCTGCGGTCGATTCCAACTTGATCTTGTCGCGTGCGCCTTTCGCCATGATTTACTCCTTAGGCTTCACCGCGTGCGCGCAGATCTGCGAGCACAGCGTCGATACCGTTCTTGTCGATCAGGCGCAGGCCGGCGTTCGAAACGCGCAGACGCACCCAACGGTTTTCGCTTTCCACCCAAATACGGCGGTTTTGCAGGTTCGGCAGGAACCGGCGCTTGGTTTTGTTATTCGCGTGGGAAACGTTGTTGCCGCTCATCGGCGCTTTCCCAGTTACTTGGCATACGCGTGCCATGAGAGCACTCCTAATACGCTAATTCTGAGTTCGAACGCCGTGAAAGTTTCCCGAAAAGAGCCGCGCTAAGAGTTTATTGAAACTCGAGGCACGTTTCCTTTCCGGAACGCCTTGGTGGCTTCGGAACAGGGGGTTGGAAATAGGCAAACCGGAATTCTAGCAGAAAAAAAGCCGCAAAATCAAACCTTATTTGCGATGCCGAACTCGGCGCGACGTTGCCGCGGCCCAGGTTCAGCCCATTTCACGGCCAGCCGGCGCGGGCGAACGAGTAGGTATCGTCGGCGCCGATCACCAGATGATCGATCAGCCGCACGTCGATCAGCGCAAGCGCGTCGCGCAGCGTATGCGTCAGTCGGCAGTCGCTCGCGCTCGGCTGGACGGCGCCGGAAGGGTGATTATGCGCGACGATCAGGCTGGCGGCATTCAGACTCAGGGCTCGCCGCGCGATCTCGCGCGGATAGACCGCCATGCGTGTCAGCGTGCCGCGTGCGCTTTCTTCGCAGCGGATCAACCGATGCCTGGCGTCGAGAAAGAGCGACACGAAGACTTCTTGCGTCATGCCGCCTATGCGCAGGCGCAGATAGTCTTGTACGGCCTCGGGCGAGTTCATCAGCGATCGGTCACGCATTTTGTCGACCAGCGAGCGCCGCGCCATCTCCATGATGGCGAGCAACTGCGCCTTCTTTGCCGGGCCGACGCCGCGCAGGCCGTCGAAATCCGAATAGGTTGCGTCGAGCATTGCCCGCAGCGAGCCGAACCGGTCGAGCAGGGTGCGCGCGACGTTGAACACATCGTGGCCGGGCAGGCCTGAGCCAAGCACCAGTACGATCATTTCGGCGTCGGACAGCACGCCCGGCCCTTCCGCGATTAGCCGCTCACGCGGCATGTCGTCTTTCAGCCATTTGCCGCGTACGAGCTGTCGGGCTGGGGGTGTGCGGGCGTTCGCCGCAGCGCCGGCGATGCGAGCGCCACGATCGGCTGCGGTATTGCCCGCTGCGGCGCAAGCGCGCGGCGACATCAGGGCGGGCGCCAGGGCGGCGGGCGTGGCAGGCTCCGGCGAGGTCGCATTGAGTGTCGCTTGGTCTATCGTGCAGGCGTAGTCGGCCATATAGGTACGCATCCTCCAGTTTGGGTTTGTGGCGGCGCGCGGTGTCAGGCTGTGCCGGCGTGCATGCAACGGCGCCAAGCTGCCGCGCGCTATGTGGCTTACAA
Organism: Paraburkholderia phytofirmans OLGA172; assembly: GCF_001634365.1. NCBI lineage: Bacteria > Pseudomonadati > Pseudomonadota > Betaproteobacteria > Burkholderiales > Burkholderiaceae > Paraburkholderia > Paraburkholderia phytofirmans. The sequence continues at coordinate 3,719,664 of NZ_CP014578.1, read as the reverse complement.
TAGACGCTTTGCGCACGGCACTCCGACGGTCTGCCACACGCGTCGACTGCGCCTGCGGCGCACGCGTGCAGCGCGCTTCGACTGAGCGAGCATTGCATGAGCATCATCGACATTTCCGAAGTAAAACCCGGTTCACACGTGACGCTTCATTACCGGCTTTCCCTTGCCGATGGCGCCGAAGTCATCAATACATTTACCGACAGGCCGGCCACGCTGCTGCTTGGTGCGGGTCAACTGGCGCCGCCGCTGGAAGATATTCTGCTGGGTTTGAAGGTGGGCCACCATTCGACCTTTCAGCTAACGCCGGATCAGGCGTTCGGGCCGCGCAATCCGGAGCTGATCCAGCGGGTCTCGCTGGCCACACTGCGCGAAAACAGCATGATCGGCGAGGATTTTTCGCCAGGCGACCTGGTCGAATTCAACGCGCCAGGCGGCGGCCGCTACGCTGGCGTCCTGAAAGAAGTCGGCGAAACGTCGGCGTTGTTCGATTTCAATCATCCGCTTGCCGGCCAGGCGCTGGCGTTTGAAGTGAAAATCATCGGGATTCTGTAAACATGAGCATCACGGATACGACTCTTGCCGAAGCAGAGATCCTGCTGGCGCAGCCGCGTGGGTTCTGTGCCGGCGTCGATCGGGCCATTGAAATCGTGGAGCGTGCCATCGCGCTGCACGGCTCGCCGATCTATGTGCGTCACGAAATCGTCCATAACGCCTATGTTGTCGAAGATTTGCGCAAGAAAGGCGCAATCTTCATCGAGCAGCTGGAAGAAGTGCCGCCCGGCAATACAGTCATCTTCAGTGCGCATGGCGTGTCGAAAGCAGTCCGCTCGGAGGCCGAATCGCGCGGCCTGCGGGTGTACGACGCCACTTGTCCGCTTGTGACCAAGGTGCATATCGAAGTCGCGAAAATGCGCCAGGACGGCTTCGACATTGTGATGATCGGCCACAAGGGCCACCCGGAAGTCGAGGGCACGATGGGGCAGGCAGGCGAAGGCATGCATCTGGTGGAAGACATCGAAGACGTGCAGGCTTTGCAACTGGCCGAGCCCGAGCGGATCGCGTTCGTTACGCAAACCACCCTGTCGGTCGACGACGCAGCCGAGATCATCGCTGCCCTGAAGGCGAAGTATCCGGCGATCCGCGAGCCGAAGAAGCAGGACATCTGTTACGCCACGCAAAACCGCCAGGACGCGGTCAAGTTCATGGCGCCGCAATGCGACGTCGTGATCGTGGTCGGCAGCCCGAATAGTTCGAACTCGAACCGCTTGCGCGAGCTGGCCGAAAAGCTTGGCGTGCCTTCCTATATGGTGGACTCGCCGGACCAGATCGATCCGGTCTGGGTCGAAGGCAAGCGCCGGATCGGCGTGACGGCGGGCGCTTCGGCGCCGGAGGTGCTGGCGCAAGCGGTGATCGCCCGGTTGCGTGAGCTCGGCGTGCGCAACGTGCGTGCGCTCGAAGGCATCGAGGAGAACATTGCGTTTCCGCTGCCACGCGGGCTGGGTCTCCCCGCCTGACAATTAGCTGACGTTTCTGAAAGAAAAGCGCGCCCGATGGCGCGCTTTTTTTACGCCCGTAGATTCGTGAGTCTCTCTGAATAAAGTGCCAGAACACCGCGTCGAGCCGTTTTAAGTGTGCTCCCACACAAATTCTTTTGAATTGCGATTTGGCATTTAATCGATTTTCCGATGATGTGACCCCGTTTAAACCGTGTCAGAGACGTTGCACCGATTTTTGGTGCACTAAAATAGTGCGTGTGTCTTGATATCAATGAAAACGTAATACTTAACGCGGACCACGGCGCAATCGGCGATCGAGGCATATCGCTACAACACTTGATGCCATTGGGCGCAACGGTGGTGCAACTGGTGCACGGGAAATAGTCGCAACCGGGTTGCGCCAATGGTGGGATTCCTCTCTCAAAATAAGGTTGCAATGCAGGAAAACCCCACCGTTTCAACAATATTGCGCGTCGCATAATTGGAGTTACAATGCGCGCGTTCTCAAGGCCTCCGGGTCCCGAACAACGGATTTTGCAAGGCGCGGGAGACCTACATAATGCGAGTCAAATTTGCTTACGCCGTGTCCATCGTGACCGCGGTTGCGATGTTGACCGCATGCGGCAAGAAACAGGAAGGTGAGGCGGGAGCCGCGGCATCGGCTGCCACGGCGGCAGCGGCACCGGCGAGTGAAGCGACTGTCGTGAAAATCGGTCATGCGGCCCCATTGACGGGTCCTATCGCGCACCTCGGTAAAGACAATGAAAACGGCGCGCGTCTGGCGGTCGAGGAAATCAACACGCAGGGTTTGACTATCGACGGTCACAAGATCCAGCTGGAGCTCGACGCGCAAGATGACGCCGCGGACCCGAAAACGGGTACGGCCGTCGCCGAAAAATTCGTCGACGATCATGTGGTCGCCGTGGTCGGGCACCTGAATTCGGGCGTTTCGATTCCGGCGTCGAAGATCTATAGCGATGCCGGGATCGTGCAGATCTCGCCGTCGTCGACGAACCCGGGGTATACGCAGCAAGGTTTCAAGACGACTTATCGGGTGGTCGCGACCGATGCCCAGCAGGGGCCGGCGCTTGCCAACTACGCAACGAAAGTGCTCGGCGCGAAACGCATCGCGATCGTCGACGACTCGACCGTGTACGGCAAGGGATTGGCCGACGAGTTCGCGAAGACGGTACTGGCGAGCGGGGCGAAGATCGTCGCGCGCGAAACTACGAATGACAGGGCAACGGAGTTTCAGGCCGTCCTTGGAAAGATCAAGAGTGTTCAGCCGGACGTGATCATGTTCGGCGGCATGGACGCAACGGGCGGGCCGTTCACCAAACAGGCGGCGGCGCTCGGTATCAGGGCAAAAATCCTTGGCGGCGACGGCGTGTGTACCGACAAGGTGGGTGAGCTGGCGGGAACCGCCGTGCAAAACCTGGTCTGTTCGGAGGCGGGACTCGCGCTTTCGAAAATGGACAAGGGAGCGGACTTCGAGAAGAAGTACGTCGACCGCTTCCACACGCCGGTGCAGATTTACGCACCGTTCACGTATGACGCTGTGTACGTGATTGTCGATGCAATGAAGCGCGCCAATTCGATCGAGGCGCCCAAGGTGCTGGCTGCGATGCCGTCCACCGATTACAACGGGGTAATCGGCCACATCGCGTTCGACGACAAGGGTGATTTGAAAGAGGGCGCCATTACGCTTTACGACTTCAAGGACGGCAAGAAAGCGGTTCTCGACGTCGTAAAGATGTGATGACGGGACGTTCAGCCTGACGGCACCGACACCACCCAACGGTGCCGTTTTTGCATCCGCCATCGGCGAGTCCCCGGCTGCATCCCAGTCGTAAGACGAACCGGATGGCGGATAACCCTTACCGGTCTTTTACATCAGTACCCGCAGTGCCGTTGAGATTCCGTCCCGCATCACCGCCCACCGGCTGATGAAGAACGCGAATCCAGTCGCACGGGCTAAGGAGCATTAAATGGATATCTTCATCCAGCAGGTCCTCAACGGGCTGGTGCTTGGCAGCGTTTACGCCATCATCGCACTGGGCTATACGATGGTTTACGGCATCTTGGGCATCATCAACTTCGCGCATGGCGATGTGTTGATGGTAGGCGCGATGGTTGCGCTCTCGGCCATAGGCGTGCTTCAGAACCACTTCCCCGGCCTCGGCAATGTGCCGACGCTCGTCATTGCGTTGATCATCGCGGCAGTGGTTTGCTCGGTGGTCGGCTACACGATCGAGCGCGTGGCCTACCGGCCGTTGCGTAAAGCGCCGCGTCTCGCCCCGCTGATCACCGCGATCGGCGTGTCGATCCTGCTGCAAACCCTCGCGATGATGATCTGGTCGCGCAACCCGCTGCCGTTCCCGCAGCTGTTGCCCACCGACCCGATCAACGTGATCAAGGCCACCGACACGACGCCTGGCGCCGTGATCTCGATGACCGAAATCGTGATCATTGTCGTGGCGTTCCTCGTGATGGGCGGTCTGCTGCTGCTGGTGCACAAGACCAGGCTCGGCCGTGCGATGCGTGCGATCGCTGAGAACCCGGGCGTCGCCAGCCTGATGGGCGTGAACCCGAACTTCGTGATTTCGGCAACCTTCATGATCGGCTCGGCGTTGGCCGCCTTGGCCGGCGTGATGATCGCGTCCGAATACGGCAACGCACACTTCTATATGGGCTTCATCCCAGGTCTGAAGGCCTTTACCGCGGCGGTGCTGGGCGGCATCGGCAACCTCGGCGGGGCCATGGTGGGCGGCGTGCTGCTCGGCCTGATCGAACAGTTGGGGGCGGGTTATATCGGCAACCTCACGGGCGGTGTATTCGGCAGTAACTACCAGGACGTGTTCGCATTCATCGTGCTGATCAGCGTGCTGGTGTTCCGTCCGTCGGGCCTCTTGGGCGAACGTGTTGCGGATCGAGCATAAGGAGTAGACAGACATGACCTCAATTCAACCGATCGAGCCGTCCACGACGCTCATCCCTGAAAAGAACCTGACGAAGACGCTGACCGTCGGCATCATCACCGCGATCTTCGTGATCGCGGCGCCGATGATCATCGGCGCGGCAGGCGGCAACTACTGGGTCCGCGTGCTCGACTTCGCCATGCTGTATGTGATGCTGGCGCTGGGTCTCAACGTGGTGGTCGGCTTCGCCGGCCTGCTGGACCTGGGCTATATCGCGTTCTACGCCATCGGCGCCTACGTTGCCGCTTTGCTGAGTTCGCCCCACCTGACCTCGCAGTTCGAGTGGATCGCGCATCTGGCGCCGAACGGGCTGCATGTGCCGATCTGGATCATCGTGCCGATCGCCATGGGGCTCGCCGCGACCTTCGGCGTCCTGCTCGGCGCGCCGACCTTGCGGCTGCGTGGCGACTACCTCGCCATCGTGACCCTGGGCTTCGGGGAAATCGTGCGGATCTTCATGAACAACCTCGACCGTCCGGTCAACATCACCAATGGCCCGAAGGGGATCACGGGGATCGATCCGGTGCAGGTGGGCGGCTTCAGTCTGGCGCAGACACACACGTTCCTCGGGTTCTCGTTCCCGTCGGTGTACATGTATTACTACCTGTTCGTGTTGTGCGCGCTGTTCGTGATCTGGACCTGTACGCGTTTGCAGCACTCGCGGATCGGCCGTGCATGGGCCGCGATCCGTGAAGACGAAATCGCCGCCAAGGCAATGGGCATCAACACCCGTAACGTGAAGCTGCTGGCCTTCGCGATGGGCGCGTCGTTCGGCGGCCTGTCGGGCGCGATGTTCGGTTCGTTCCAGGGCTTCGTGTCGCCGGAATCGTTCACGTTCTGGGAATCGGTCGTGGTGCTGGCGTGCGTGGTGCTGGGCGGCATGGGCCACATCCCTGGTGTGATTCTCGGTGCGGTGCTGCTTGCGGTGTTCCCGGAATTCCTGCGCTCGACGATGGGTCCGTTGCAGAACATGATCTTCGGCCATGAAATCGTCGATACCGAAGTGATCCGTCAGTTGCTGTACGGCCTCGCGATGGTCGTGATCATGCTGTACCGCTCGGAAGGCCTGTGGCCGTCGCCGAAGCACGAAGACAAGATTGCGAAACTGGCGAAGCGCGCTGGCAAGAAGCCGGTGCGCGCCTGAGGCCATGGGACCGGAGTAAGCACTGAAGTGCTAACTCCGGTCGACAGCGATGCATGGGACCTGAGTAAGCATGGGACCGGAGTAAGCGCTAAAGCGCCAACTCCGGTCGACACGCTAACTCAGGTCGACAGCGGTGCATGGGACCTGAGTAAGCGCTGAAGCGCTAACTCAGGTCGACAGGAGAAAACATATGAGCGATAACGTAAGCAACAACGTGGGCAGCGATCAGATCCGCCTGTCGGTGAAAGGCGTGAACAAGCGCTTCGGCGGCCTGCAGGCTTTGTCCGACGTCGGCCTGCAGATCAAGGCGGGCCAGATTTATGGTCTGATCGGTCCGAACGGCGCCGGCAAGACGACCTTCTTTAATGTGATCACGGGTCTGTACACACCCGATTCGGGCGAGTTCAAGCTCGACAACGTGCAATACACGCCGACCGCTGTGTATCAGGTGGCGAAGGCGGGGATTGCCCGCACGTTCCAGAACATCCGTTTGTTCGGCGGCATGACCGCGCTGGAAAACGTGATGGTCGGCCGTCACGTGCGCACGAAGCACGGTCTGATCGGCGCGGTGTTCCAGACGCCGGCCGAGCGCAAGGAAGAGCGCGAGATCAAGGAACGCGCAATCGAATTGCTGGAGTACGTCGGCATTGCGCAGTACGCGGACTACACGTCGCGCAATCTGTCGTACGGTCACCAGCGTCGGCTGGAAATCGCCCGCGCACTGGCTACGGATCCGAAACTGCTCGCGCTGGACGAACCGGCTGCCGGCATGAACGCAACGGAAAAGGTCGAGCTGACCAAGCTGCTCGACAAGATCCGCAGCGACGGCAAGACGATTCTCCTGATCGAGCACGACGTGAAACTGGTGATGGGTCTGTGCAACCAGATGACGGTGCTCGACTATGGCAAGGTGATTGCGCAAGGTTTGCCTTCAGACGTGCAGAAGGATCCGAAGGTGATCGAAGCTTATCTGGGTGCGGGGGTCCACTAATGGCAACGGCAATGTTGAAAATCAAGGGCCTGCAGGTCAATTACGGCGGCATCCAGGCAGTCAAGGGTATCGACCTCGAAGTCGCGCAGGGCGAGCTGGTCACGCTGATCGGCGCGAACGGCGCGGGCAAGACCACGACGATGAAGGCGATCACGGGTCTGAAGCCGTACTCGGCGGGCGACATCGAGTACATGGGCCAGTCGATCAAAGGCATCCCGGCGCACGAACTGCTCAAGCGCGGTCTGGCGATGGTGCCGGAAGGCCGTGGCATCTTCTCGCGCATGTCGATCGTTGAGAACATGCAGATGGGTGCTTATCTGCGTAACGATACGGACGCCATCAAGGCGGACGTCGATCGCATGTTCGGCTTCTTCCCGCGCCTGAAGGAACGGGCGACGCAGTACGCAGGCACGCTCTCGGGCGGCGAACAGCAGATGCTGGCCATGGCGCGCGCGATCATCAGCAAGCCGAAGCTGTTGTTGCTCGACGAACCGTCGATGGGTCTGTCGCCGATCATGGTCGAGAAGATCTTCGAAGTGGTGCGGGCGATCTCGGCTGAAGGCATGACAGTGCTGCTGGTCGAGCAGAACGCGCGTCTCGCGTTGCAGGCGGCGAACCGCGGCTACGTGATGGACTCGGGTCTGGTGACGATGTCCGGTGACGCGAAGCAGATGCTCGATGATCCGAAGGTTCGGGCGGCTTATCTGGGCGAGTAAGTTGGGTAAATGAACTGGGTAAATAACCCGGACCAGGTTTGCCTTAGCCGTAAAGAAGGCCGCATGCGTTTCAATCGCGCATGCGGCCTTTTTCTATTCAAGCGCTTGCCCGGCGCCTAAGCGGCCGGCGTTTCCACCAGTTCACCAAGGCGTTTGCCGAGACTGATCACGGCATCCGCGCGATAACCGAGTGCCTCATAGAACGCCCGCACGTCGGCCTTCGCGGACAGCACCTGCAAGTTCAGCTTTGGGCATCCACGTTCGGTCAACGCGGATTCGACATGCGCGACCAGACGCGTGCCGATGCCGTGACGACGCAACGATTCATCCACCGCGAGCGAATACAGCCAGCCTCGGTGCCCGTCGTAGCCACCCATCACTGTGCCGACGATACGCTCGCCGAACACTGCGACAAAGAACAGTTCCGGTTGCGTCGCCAGCTTGTTGGCGATCGACAGGTGCGGATTGCGCTGCGGCCTCGTCACGTCCCGGTACTCGGGGAATGCTTCCTGCCACAGCGCGACCACGGCGTCGGTGTCGCTCGCTTCGAAGCGGCGGATCGATAGCGTTGCGCTCGTCATACGCGCTTTCCTCTGTGATTACAGCGTGTCGAGAATCGACCGCAGCATCGCCATCATCTGGTCGATTTCTTCGTTCGTGACGTTCAGCGCCGGCATGAAGCGCAGCAGGTTCGGACGCGCCGCGTTCAGCAGCAGGCCGTCGGGTTGCATCACACGAGCCTTCTCGACGATCTGATTGCCGATGTCCTTGCCGAGCAGCAGGGCGCGCAGCAGGCCTTCACCGCGTTCGCCTTCGAAACCGCGTTCTTCCGACAATTCGAGCAGCCTGGCGCGCAGATACTCGCCGCGCGCGCGCACGTCTTCGAGGAAGCCCGGCGCGGTCAATTGCGAGATCACCGAATAGCCGACCGCGCTCATCAGCGGATTGCCGTTGTAAGTGCCGCCCTGGTCGCCTGGTTCGAACACGGCGATGTCGGCTTTCGAGAGCAGCGCCGCGAGCGGCACGCCGCCGCCGATGCCTTTGCCGAGCGTCATGATGTCCGGCTCGATGCCCGACAGTTCATACGCGAACAAGGTGCCGGCGCGGCCACAGCCGCTCTGCACTTCGTCGACGATCAGCAGCAGGTTGTGCTGCTTGGTCAGCGCGCGCAGTTGCTGCATGAATTCGCGCGTGGCGGGAATCACGCCGCCTTCGCCCTGAATTGGCTCGAGCATCACGGCGACGGTCTTCGCGTTGATGAGCTTTTCAACCGACGCGATGTCGTTCAGATCCGCTTTCGGGAAGCCCGGCACTTGCGGCGCGTAGATCGTGTCCCAGCCCGGCTTGCCGCTTGCGGACATGGTGGCGAGGGTGCGGCCGTGGAAGCTGTGATCGAACGTGATGATTTCGAACGCGCCGTCCTTGAACTTCCTGCCCCACTTGCGCGCGAGCTTGATCGCGCCTTCGTTCGCTTCGGCGCCGCTGTTCGCGAAGAACACTTTGTCGAAACAGCTGTGCTGCGTAAGCAGGCCTGCGAGTTGCGCCATCGGCTCGTTGTAGAAAGCCGGCGATGGGTTGATCAGCAGTTGTGCCTGCTTATTCAGCGCTTCGATCATGCCGTCGTTGCAATGGCCGAGGCTGTTGACCGCCCAGCCCTGGATGAAGTCCAGATATCGCTTGCCGTTATTGTCATAGAGCCACGAGCCCTTGCCGTGCGTGAAAACGATTTCGGGCCGGTTCGTGATGCTCATCAGCGACTCGATCGGGTACTCATTGAAATTCATGACGGCGGGCTCCAGACAGCGGGGTGAAGGGTTGATGAGCGGTTGGCCAATACGAAACAGGGGCCGGGGGAAACAAAAAAAGCAAACAAAAAAGCCACGGCATGCCGTGGCTTTCATGATCCGAACTGCTAGCGCCTGTGTGCGGCGCGAATCCGTGACGAAGCCAGCGGCGTCCCTAAGGGAGCGGCGAGCGGCGACGTCGGAGTTCGGACTGGATGCGGTTCATGCGCGAAAGAATACGACAAGGAAAGCGCTGGTGTAAACCATGAATTTGCACAGAGTCGCATCAACGCGGATGTATGCAAGTCTGCCAGCGTACCTGTTTCGTTTTGGTGAATGGGTTAATCGTCACCCGATCAACCCATTCACCGCCTCAAACCGCGTTCGCCAGATCCGCCTCGCTCGTGAAGGAATCCGCGTAGAACTCGTCCTCCGGCAGCCCATGATGCTGGGTGAAGTCGCGCTGTGCCGACTCGACCATCACCGGTGCGCCGCAGGCGTACACCTGATACGGCGACAGGTCGGGCAGATCCTCGATCACCGCGCGATGCACGAAGCCGACACGGCCCGTCCACGCATCGCCCGCGTCTGGTTCCGACAGCACCGGCACGAACTTGAAGTTCGGAATCTCGCGAGCCCATTGCTCGGCGAGATCGAGCAGATACAGATCCTTCTTGCGGCGCGCGCCCCAGTACAACGTCATCGGGCGGTTCAGGTTCTTGAACACCGCATGTTCGACGATCGCCTTTAGCGGCGCGAAGCCGGTGCCCGAGGCCAGCAGCACGATCGGCTTGTCCGAATCTTCACGCAGGAAGAAGGTGCCGAGCGGGGCCTCGAAGCGCAGGATGTCGCGCTCCTTCATCGTATTGAAGACGTGATCGGTGAACGTGCCGCCGGGCATGTGACGGAGGTGCAATTCGATCGGGCCTTCCGTGTGTGGCGCGCTCGCCATCGAATAGCTGCGGCGCTTGCCATCTTTCAGAATGAATTCGAGGTACTGGCCGGCCAGATACTGCAGACGTTCGTTGGCGGGCAGTTGCAGCTTCAGCACGACGACGTCGTCAGCCTTGCGCTCGATCGCGTTCACGCGGCACGGCAGTTTCTTGACCTGCACGTCGCCCACGCCGGCCACTTCGCGGATATCCACTTCGAGATCGGAGCATGCCGTCGCGCAGCAGAAGAGCGCCATGCCGCGCGTCTTTTCATCGTTCGACAAGGCCGACGACGAATGCTGACGCTGTTCGACCTGGCCGCTGACCACGGTGCCTTTGCATGAGCCGCAGGCGCCGTTCTTGCAGCCGTACGGCAGGCCGATGCCCTGGCGTAAAGCCGCGATCAGGACCGGTTCGTCCTGTTCTACCTGAAACTGCCGGCCGCTTTGCCGGAGCGTGACGTTAAAAGCCATAGAGTGTTCGAAATCGAAAAGTCGGTAATCGTTATCGGACCCGCGGTGCAACTGTGCGGTACCTGCCGCGCCAGGCGGCTACAATGCGTCCACCATGAAAGCGACACGAAATTTACGCCGGCCGCGCGTGTTGATCGTTGGCTGCGGTGATGTCGGCATGCGCTGCGTGCCCTTGCTGCGGCCTCACGCGCATGTCTTCGCGCTCACCAGCCACGCCGAACGCAGCGCCGAATTGCGCGCCGCTGGCGTCACGCCGCTGGTCGGCGACCTTGACGCGCGCCGCAGCCTGAAGCGGCTTGCTGGCCTCGCGCCGACGGTGCTGCATCTCGCGCCGCCGCAAAAGACCGGCGATGACGACCGCCGTACCCGCGCCTTGCTTGCGACGCTGAGCGCGCGTCGCGATCGGGCGCTGCGTGCCGCGCGCGGCGCGCTGGCGCCGGTCGGGCGGTTGCGCCGCGGGTTGCGCCGCATTCGTGCCTCGTGGACGGAATCTGAAGCAGCCAATATTGTACCCGACAGGGTGCGCTGGACCGCCGCACCGCGGGCGCCTGTGAAGTTGGTGTACGCGAGCACGACAGGCGTCTACGGCGATTGCGGCGGCGCGTGGATCGACGAGACGCGCGCGTCGCAGCCTGCCAATGCGCGTGCCAAACGCCGCGTGTCGGCCGAGCGGCAATTGCGGCGTGCCACTGCGCGAGGCGTGATCGCCGCAAGCATCGCGCGGATTCCGGGCATCTACGCGAGCAACCGTCTGCCGCTCGTGCGGCTGGAAAAGCGCACCCCCGCCTTGATCGATGCCGACGACGTCTATACCAATCACATCCACGCCGACGACCTCGCCGCGATCCTCGTGCGCCTCGCTACGCACGGGCGGCCGGGGCGCGCAATCCACGCATCGGACGATACGTCGCTGAAAATGGGGGAGTACTTCGACGTGGTGGCCGATGCGTTCGGCCTCGAACACGCGCCGCGCATCACGCGCGTGGAGGCGGAGCAGCAGATCGAGCCGACCTCGCTGTCCTTCATGCGTGAATCGAGGCGGCTTGTGAACCGGCGCCTCAAAGAGGAATTGCACGTGCGCTTGCGCTATCCGAGCGTCGAGGATTTTTTGCGCGAGGCGTGAAGCGTGAAGCGTGAAAATTGAAAATGCGCCGCCCGGCGGCGCGCGGACTCACAGGCTTATGTCAGTGCAGGCAACGCCTCCAGCAACAGGAAGCACAGCATCGCGCCGATCAGTGCGCCGATCAGGTTCGGATGATATTTGTGCCGCAGCCGCATCATGACCAGCAGTCCGCCAATCAGAACCAGGCCGAGGCACACGAAAGCGATCATCAAATGCGAAATCGCGGTGGTGTCGTGGATGACCATGGCGCCCCTCCTTGTGAACCCTATGTAGTCTTTGTTTAAACGAGTATAGAGCGAGTTGTAAGGAAGAGCATGCTGCGATGCAGCGTGTAATCAGGTGTCCCCCGGGGCCTGTGTGCGGGGCGCACACGATTGTCCTGACGCATCAAGGCCTTAAAAGGGTCCTACCGGTTTACCCGCTCCGTAAATATCCGAGGTCGGTTTCGTCGAGCCATTGCCACGCGCCTTCCGCGAGCGTCGCAGGCAATGCGAGTGCGCCGATCCGCTCGCGATGCAGCGCTTCGCAACGGTTGCCGGCTGCCGCAATCATCCGCTTGACCTGGTGATACTTGCCTTCCATCACGGTAAGCGCCAACGCGTGCTCGCCGCGCGCCTGGGCGTCGACGGCGACGATCGGTTTGGACTCGCCGTGCAGCAGGACACCGTCGCGCAAGGCACTCAACTGGACGTCGTCGATGGGGTGCCGCGTGGTTGCGATGTACAGCTTCGGCACTTTGCGTTTCGGCGATGTGAACATGTGAACGAACTTGCCGTCGTCGGAGAGCAGCAGCAGGCCGGTGGTGTCCTGATCGAGGCGTCCCACGCATTGCACGCCGCGTTCGGCGAACTGCGGCGGCAGCAGGCTGAACACGCTCAGATGATGCTGCGGGTCGCGCGAGCATTCGTAGCCGGCGGGCTTGTTCAGCAGCAGATAGGCGTGCTCGCGATACGGCCAGACGACCCCGTCCACGCTGAAGCAGAACGTATTGTCATGGGTTGGGAAATCGGCGTCGGCATCGGCGCAGACTGAACCGCCGATGCTCACGCGGCCGTCGCCGATCAGCGCCCGGCATTGGCGGCGCGAGCCGAAACCTTGAGTGAAGAGGATGCTTTCGAGATTCATGGCGAGCGAAGAATAACACCGCAAGAAGCAGAGCGCCGCGCAGCGCCGTAGCGACGACGCGGGTCTCCCGACATTCCGTCGCAGGTGTTCATCAATGCACGCTACGTCCTCTTCACCTTCTCTATCCGCGATCCGTCCACCGCGATCTTCTTCAACTTCGGTTTCTTCGTGCTGCAAGCGGTGTACGTGCCGAGCGCCGTGCATCGATTGGGATAGAGCGCGTCGACGATCATCATGTCGCCGGCGGCACCGCTTGCGTGCCGCCCCGAGGGCGCAGCAATCGCGCAATGAAAACCGGTTTTCATCTGGCGGCCACGTTGCGCGCCGACTCGCCTGCTGATGTCCGTGAAAACCCTCGAAAATGAAAATGAATTTTTTTAGATTGGATTTCTATGTAAATATACTTTCATTCATTTTGATTGCGCCCGAAGGAAGTCCCCTTGGGGGGCGCCCCGAAGGGAGGTCCCTTGAGGGACAGTCACCACGTCGGCTCGCTCGCATGATCCATCACTCGTCCGTTGCATCGAACCCCGCCGAGCAGGCCATTGCCGCGCGCATTGCCGCAGCGATGCCGACCCTCACACCGATCCATCGGCGCATGGGCGAGTTCGTGCTGGCGAATCTGTTCCGCGCGGCGACCATGCGGATCGACGAACTGGCGAACGTGGTCGGTGCCTCGGTGGCAACGGCGAATCGCTTTGCTCGCGCGCTGGGCTTCGACGGTTATCCGCAGTTTCGCGAAGCGCTGGTACGCGGCTTCGAAGCGACGCTCGCGCCGGTAGAGCGGTTGCGTAGCGCGCAGGAATCGCCCGCTTCCGGTGACGCGCTGCTCGATGCATCGCTCGAACAGGCGGTGGCCAATCTTAATTCGACACGCACCGCGATCGATAGCGCCGCAGCCGAAGCGGCGGTTGAAGCGATCATTGCCGCCCGCCGTGTTTTCGTGCTCGGCTACGGGGCCAGCGCGTTTCTCGCCGGCTTGATGGAGCACGGCCTGATGCCGTATCACGACAACGTGCAGTCGCTCGCCTTGATCGGTGGACCGTCGCATGCCGCGCGGCGCCTGTTCACAGCGGACGACGGTGATCTGGTGATCGCCATTGCGTTTCCGCGCTATATCGAAGACACCATCGAACTCGCGCGTCGTGCGGCAGGCCGCGGCGCACGCGTGCTTGCGCTAACCGATAGTCCGCGCTCGCCGCTCGCGCAATTCGCTGATCTCGCACTCTATATCCGCTCCGAACGGCGGCTTGCGGCCAATGCCGATTCCGCTGTGCTGGCCGTGATCGAAGCACTTTGCGATGCGCTCGCGTATCGCGCACAACAGTCAGTCAAGGCGGCCGCCGGCGTCAGCGAATTCGTGCTGCCCTGGCTGACCGATCCACAAGCCGCGCCGTCCAGCACTGCTGAGAAGCCAGCGCGCGCTTCTACCCGTACCACCCGCACCTCGAAAGCCAAAAGATGAACACCAACGCACTCATTGCCATTCACGGCGGGGCAGGCACGATCCTGCGCGCATCGATGTCGGCCAGCGTCGAAGCCGACTACCACGCTGCCTTGCACGCCGTGCTGAGCGCGGGCCAGCGTGTCCTCGCCGACGGCGGCAGCGCGCTCGACGCCGTCAGCGAAGCCGTACGCCTGCTCGAAGACTGCCCGCTCTTCAACGCCGGACGTGGCGCGGTCTACACAGCAGCCGGCACGCATGAACTCGACGCGGCCATCATGGACGGCAGCACGCTCGACGCCGGCGCGATCTGCTGCGTAACGCGCATACGCAATCCGATTCTGGCGGCGCGCCGCGTACTCGAGCGCAGCGAACATGTGCTGTTCGCGGGCGACGGTGCGGAAGCCTTCGCGGCCGCGCAAGGACTCGAATTCGTCGATCCCGAGTATTTCCATACCGAAGCGCGTCGTCGCCAATGGCAACTCGCGCGCGGTCAGCAGCGCGCCATGCTCGATCACGACGGCGCGACGCTGGCCGCCGCGCCATCGTCGAACGACGGCGATCCCGCGCCGCACGAGCCGATCGATCCGAATCGCAAGTTCGGCACGGTGGGCGCGGTCGCGCTCGATCAACATGGCCACGTGGCGGCTGCGACTTCGACGGGCGGCGTCACCAACAAGCAGCTCGGCCGGGTCGGCGATACGCCGCTGATCGGCGCGGGCTGCTATGCGGACGACGCAACCTGCGCAGTCTCGACCACCGGCACAGGCGAGATGTTCATGCGCATGGTGGCGGCGTACGACGTCGCGGCGCAGATGGCGTACCGCAACATCTCGCTCGAAGAGGCGGCGCACGACGTGGTGATGAACCGTTTGCCGAAGATCGACGGACGCGGCGGCCTGATCGCCGTCGATGCGCGCGGCAACGTCACGCTGCCGTTCAATACCGAGGGCATGTATCGCGGATTCGCGCGGATCGGCGAGACGCCCGTGACGGCGATCTATCGCTAATACGGTCTCGCTGCGTCTTCGCTTGAACTGCCGCTTGAATGTTCGTCTGAAGCACCGTTAGCCGCGTCCGAACCCACCCTTACGCTTACTAGCCAGGGCCTACTGTTGCCGGCTCAACTCTCGCGCTGCACGATCGATCACATCCGCAACAGCACCTGCATGCGACACCGGCGCGAGATGGCTCGATGACATCGACACGACCTTCGCATTCATCCGGTCGGCCATGAATTTTTCGATTTCAGGCGACACCGCGCGATCCCGGGTCGTCACCACGTACCACGACGGCTTTTCTTTCCACGCTACGTGGCTGACGGTTTCATTGAATGCCGTCGCGGAGATCGGAACTTGCGCGGCGGACAGTACGCGTGTGAGGTTTTCGGGCACATCGGCGGCAAAGTCGGTGTGGTATTTCGTGCGGTCGAGCCAGAGGTAACCGCTGGGGTCCGCGACGATGCCTTGGGTCGCAGGCATCGGCGCCGCGCGTTTCATAAGGTCTGCCACGGATTCATGCAGATCCGGCGCAATCGCCGCGATGTACACGAGACCTGCGACGTTCGGTGCGTTCGCACCGGCTTCCGTGATCACGACACCGCCCCACGAGTGCCCCACCAGGATGGTCGGGCCTTGCTGGCGCGCGAGGACGCGGCGGGTGGCGGCGACATCGTCGGCGAGCGACGTGAGCGGGTTCTGCACTGAACTCACGTGATACCCCTTCTGCTGCAACTTCGCGACGACGCCGTTCCAGCTCGACCCGTCGACGAACGCGCCATGAACCAGCACGACGTTGCGCACGGGGCCGGTGATCGGCGCTGAGGGTGGTTTGGGAGCAGTCGCCGTTGGCGTAGCGGGTGCCGGGGGCATGGGGGCGGTGGCGGCAGGCGTCGCGGGTATTGCGGGTACTGCGGGTACTGCGGGTACTGCGGGTACTGCGGTCGGCGCGGCGGCTGGCGGGGCCGGTGCTTCGGGTGCGCTCGACTCCATACCGGGCATCTCGGCCGGTTCGGCGGCGGGTTCTGCCGTGGGCGCCGCGGTTTGCGCGAGGGTACCCACCCCAGCGAAGCAGAGACACAAAGCTGCGGCGCAAAGCAGACGTTTGGGCGACATGTTGAATCTCCGAAGGCTGAGGCCTCGACTAGGGGAACATACAGAAGCGCCACGCCAGTGACAATCACTATCCGCGCCGTTAAGTGCGGCGCAGAACCAAGCGCGGGTTGGTCCCAGTATTGAGGTAATTTCGGGCGCGGTAAAATTATCGGTTCTGCCGCGGCAGACCATAAGTCTGATCGGGTGATCGATATCCATATACTGGGGCGCAATTTTGAATAGTGCACAGCAGCAAGACGGCCTGAAGCGTGGGCTGAAGAATCGCCACATCCAGCTGATCGCGCTGGGCGGGGCGATCGGCACCGGCTTGTTTCTTGGCTCCGCTAGCGTGTTGAAGGCGGCCGGCCCGTCGATGATTCTCGGCTACGCGATCGGCGGCATCATCGCCTTCATGATCATGCGGCAGCTCGGCGAAATGGTCGCGCAGGAACCGGTTGCCGGTTCGTTCAGCCACTTCGCGTACAAGTATTGGGGCGACTTTCCCGGCTTTCTGTCCGGCTGGAACTACTGGGTGCTGTATGTGCTCGTGAGCATGGCCGAACTGACCGCAGTCGGCACCTACGTGCATTACTGGTGGCCGGGGGTGCCCACGTGGGTCTCGGCGCTGGTGTGCTTCGCCGTCATCAACGCGATCAACCTCGCCAACGTCAAAGCGTACGGCGAAACCGAATTCTGGTTTGCGATCATCAAGGTGGTGGCGGTGATCGGCATGATCCTGTTCGGCGGCTATCTGCTGATCAGCGGCCATGGCGGCCCGCAAGCCTCGATCACCAATCTCTGGGCCGACGGCGGGTTTTTCCCGCATGGTTTTCATGGCCTCTTCATGATGCTCGCGGTCATCATGTTTTCGTTCGGCGGGCTCGAGTTGATCGGCATTACGGCTGCTGAAGCGGCCGACCCGCAGAAGAGCATTCCGAAGGCCGTGAATCAGGTGATCTACCGGATTCTGATTTTCTACATCTGCTCGCTGGCGGTGCTGCTCTCGTTGTATCCGTGGAATCAGGTCGCGGCCGGCGGCAGCCCGTTCGTGATGATCTTCTCGCAGATCGGCTCGACGCTGACCGCGAACATCCTCAATGTGGTAGTGCTGACCGCGGCGCTGTCGGTGTACAACAGCGGCGTGTATGCGAATAGCCGCATGCTCTACGGTCTCGCGGAACAGGGCAACGCACCGCGTGCGCTGATGAAGGTCGACCGGCGCGGCGTGCCGTATATGGCGATCGGGTTGTCGGCGCTCGCCACGTTCACGTGCGTGATCATCAACTATCTGATTCCGGCCGAAGCGCTCGGCTTGCTGATGGCCCTGGTGGTGGCCGCCCTCGTGTTGAACTGGGCGCTGATCAGCCTGACGCACCTGAAGTCGCGCAAGGCGATGGTGGCGGCGGGCGAGACACTCGTGTTCAAGTCGTTCTGGTTCCCGGTCAGCAACTGGATCTGCCTCGCTTTCATGGCGCTGATCCTCGTGATTCTGGCAATGACGCCGGGCCTCTCGGTCTCGGTGTGGCTTGTGCCGGCATGGCTGGTCGTGATGTGGGCCGGTTATGTGTTCAAGCGCCGGCGTGCGGCGATGCATGGCGGCGCGCGGGTGGCAGGACAGTAGAGCGTGTCGGCGGCGCGGGAGGCCGTCCTTTTGTGTCGACGGCACCCGGCCCGAGGTATTCCCGGATACTGCTTTGATCCATACGAACGCCGGAAAAACGACGACTTTCGATCATTTCATCAAATGATCGCTTCACCACTTCAGGTCAGCCGTACCCCGCAGCAGCTACCCCACCCCTTGCGTGCCGCGCGCAGTAAGGGGCGAGGCGATTCCAGCCGTGACGGACAGCCTTGGGACCGCGACTGGCACAGTCGTTGCATGATCTGGGGCGTGTTCGCGTTTTCGCAAGCACGGGCCTTTCAGCCAACAGGATCGGGTGAGTGAAGATTCGGTACGCAACCGACACCCGCAAAATCACTGTCAGCTGTGGAAAACGTTCGTCAATGTACTCGATCGCATCGAGCGACATGCAGTTGAGGAGATGGTCATGGCGCATTCAGGATACTCACTGCACGCTTTGGTCGAAAAGTGGCTTGCGCCGTCCAACAGAACGAGCGCGCGCGTTACGTTGTTCACACACCTCGCCCAGAAGGGGTGTTGCTATGTGCGGGTAGAAGCAGCTTGTCGCCAGGGTATTGGCGCGATGTTCTTTTTTCGTCACGACGACGGGAACTGGTACATCTTTCCGCCCGGTCAGCAACGGCCGGCCATGAACGCGCTGAGGTATGCCGCGTGAAACGCCGTTCCCTAGACCCGAAGCCCCCGGCTTTTAAGGCGATACACGAGTTGCGGACGCGTAATCCCCAGCGTCCGCGCGGCCGCCGACAAGTTGCCTTGCGCACGTTGCACGGCGCTTTTTAGCAGTGCGGTTTCTATATCGTCGAGCGATGTTGGCTCGATATCGCCGCTGATCCCCATCAGCAAGCTGTTTACTTTTCGGGCGACGCGCTCGATTTCTCCATCAGGAGTGCCCGCTGTCTGGTCCAGCAAGGATCCAGAGGGCATCAATGCCCCATCGGTGCCAAGGCCGAACATCTCCGCGTCAATCGTTTCTCCGCTCGTAAAAAGATGGCCGATATCGATTGCGCCTCCATCCGGCGCGAGGATCACGCCGCGCTCGACAAGGTTCTCCATCTCGCGAATATTCCCCGGCCAGCCGTAGTTCAACATCGCGTCGATGGCACGGCCGGTGAAGCCCGTTACGTTACGCTGGTGACGCGCACGATACTTGTGCAGCATGTGATTCAGCAGTACGGGTAGATCCTCGCGTCGTTCGCGCAACGACGGCACACGGATTGGGAAAACGTTCAGGCGGAAGTACAGGTCTTCCCTGAAACGCCCCGCGCGAATCTCATCCCTCAGGTCCAGGTTCGTCGCCGCGACGACTCGTACGTTGACGCGGCGTGTCTGCGTATCGCCGATCCGTTCAATCTCGCCTTCCTGCAGCGCACGCAAAAGTTTGCCCTGTGCCGTCAGGCTGAGAATGCCGATCTCGTCCAGAAAAAGCGTACCGCCATTCGCGCGCTCGAAACGGCCAGGCCGGCTCTGCGTGGCATCCGTGAAGCCGCCGCGCTCGACACCGAACAGTTCTGACTCGATCAGCGCTTCCGGAATCGCCGCGCAATTGACTGCTACGAATGGACCATTGCTGCACGTGCTGATCCGGTGCAGCGTGCGGGCGCATACCTCTTTGCCAACACCGCTCTCGCCAAGAAAAAGGACTGTCGCGCGAGTGCTCGCCACGCGCCGGATCATGTGGCATACCGCGTTGAAACCCGGGGACGCACCCACCATGTTGTCGTCGCCGAACGCCGTGGGCGGCGCCGTCAGCGGGTCACCGAGTACGGGCGCGCTCTGTTCGCGTTTAACCGCTCCCGCAGACAAGCCTTGCGTGAACGATTGTGCCTGCATGAAACGGAGATCGTCTGCCGCCTCGTCACCCCATTCCTCAACGGGTTTGCCGATAATCCTGCATTGAGCCTGGCCCAACGCGCGACACTCCACTTCGCGATAGACAACGGGACGCCCCATAAAGACACTGGTATAGCCGGACGCATACCCGATCTGAGTCCAGCAGACAGGCTCGGCGCCGATTCCATAAATGCGGATGTGCTCCTCGTCTTCTGCGCAATTCTTCCAGATGAACTCGCCGTAGTACTCCCCCTTCTCGACGTCTAGTTCAAGGCGCACCGGTTCGACGACGGTCATGCCCTCCAGCATGTGCAACTGCGGGCCGACCGCGAACATTTCGGTGATCGCGCTGTCGGGCCGGACTTTGCGCGCCAGCTCTGCGTCACGCGCGCCGGAGTTGTAGCCCATCCGCGTGAGCAAGCCGCGCGCGGCATCGATACCGAGGCTCTCGATCAGCTCGCGTCGCATCACGCCGACCGAGCCGGTGTGAACCAGCAGCATGCGTTGATCGTCCAGCCAGATTCGTCCGTCGCCCGGCGAGAAATGCAGCCTCGACATGAGGTCTGCGATGTCCGGATATCGAAGGCTGTCCACGCAGTCGCCCTTGGGCGATACCAGCGACATGCGTTCGCTGGCTGCGGCCTGCGCTTTGTCTCGAGTGACCATCAGGATTCGTCTCCCACCACTTTTCTTGAAGTCCCGCCAACGGGTGTTGCCCGTCAGTATGCAACGCTCCGTGTCCCGCTGCACGGCGAATCGCCCACCTGCGAACCCCGGGTGTTCCCGGATACCGATTTGATTGGACGCCGAGCAAGCGATCACGACGGATTTCGATCATTTGGTCAAGCGCAAGGGGTTCTGATGGCTCGCGGTTCATTTGTCGCCTGATTGTTCGGCCTTTGTTTTTCCATTGATTAACAAAGGATTTTTCGTCTTTCTGCGCGGCATTCGTGGCCTGTTGAACTGCCGCTGGCATCGGGATTGCCTTAATACCTGCGCAGTCCCGCATTTCGATGAAAGCGTGAAGTGAATGACGGCATGAACCGCGCGAGGAGTCTGATGCGGAAATCAAAACGAAGGAGACAGCGATGCCATTGCATCCACCCCATGTTGAGCCAGCCTCGAGCGTTTTTGACGTAACTCGACGCTATGTCCGTGTCAGGCAACGTCGCGACGATGGTTTTGTCGAATTCGACTTTTCCATCGGTGACCCGGGACTCAGCGTCGAGCTCGTCATGGCGTTGCCGGACTACGAGTCCTTTTGCACGGCAAACCGCGCAGTCCACCTGAGCGACGACGAAGGCGAGGCGCTTGACCTCGAACAGCTGAAATGGCGCTACGGACAGCCTGGACTGTCTGAGTGACCCGTATAGGAAACCAAGGAGACACGCCATGCAAATCGACATCAAGACGTCTGCCGTACAGCAGATCCGTCAGACCTTCTCTCATGTAGCGCGACGGTTGGGCGGAGACAAGCCGGCTTCGCGATATCAGGAAGCCACTCTGGAATTGCAGCCTGAAGACAATTTCCATTACCGGCCACTGTGGGAGCCCGAATTCGCGCTGTACGACAAGGGCCGCACGGCCATCAGGATGAACGACTGGTACGCGTTCAAGGACCCTCGTCAGTATTACTACGGGACCTACACGATCACGCGTTCGAGGCAGCAGGACACGATGGAGAAGAACATCGAGTTCGTCTCCAAACGCCGCCTTCTGAGTGACCTGCCGGCTGAGGTGAAAGCACACATTGCCGCGCTGATGGTGCCTCTCAGGCACGTCGAATGGGCGGCCAACACGAATAACTGCTTCGTGACGGGCTATGGATGGGGCACGGCCATTACCCAGGCCACCATGTTCCATAGCATGGACCGGCTGGGCATTGCGCAGTACCTGTCACGCCTTGGCGTGCTGCTCGACGGCAATCAGGGCACGTCGCTGCTGGACGGCAAGGAGCGCTGGCTTGGCAGCCCGACCTGGCAGGGCCTGCGCCGCATGGTCGAGGACACGATGGTAGTGAAGGACTGGTTCGAGACTTACGTCGCGCAGAACGTCGTGCTGGACGGCCTGTTGTATCCGCTCTTCTACCGCCATATCGACCAGCGTCTGACGCAACAGTGCGGACCCGGCATCGGCATGCTGAACGAGTTCGCAAGCACGTGGTTCGATGAGTCGAATCGATGGGTCGACGCGACGCTCAAGACGGCAGCGTCGGAGTCGACAGAAAACGCCGCGCTGCTTGGTCAGTGGATCGCGAAGTGGCGTCCTCAGGTTCTCGACGCGTTGCAACCCCTTGCAATCGAAGCGCTTGGCGCCAACGACGCCGAATCGGCACTGCGCGAGATCGCTGAAGCATTCGACGCCCGCGTGCTGAAACAGGGTGTGTCGCTTGCATCCGCTGTGGAGGCCATTCATGACTGATTCCGTGTTTATCGCGTTTCAGACCAACGACGATTCCCGGCCGATCATCGAGGCAATCGAAGCGGACAACCCCCACGCCGTCATCAACGCATTTCCGGCCATGGTCAAGATCGATGCCGTCGGCCGTCTGGTGATCAGGCGTGAATCGATCGAGGCGCGCATTGGCCGTGACTTCGATCTGCGCGAACTGCAACTCAACCTGATCTCGCTTGGCGGCAACATCGAAGAGACAGATGACGAATTCATTCTTGAATGGAAAGCCTGACGGGCGAACAGGAGACACAACATGAGCACCACCAACGCGACGCCGAAGAAGTTGAGCATCAAGGAAAACTATGCGATGTTGACCCGCGGCCTCGGGTGGGAAACGACCTACCAGCCGATGGACAAAGTTTTTCCGTACGACAGATTCGAAGGCATCAAGGTCCACGACTGGGACAAATGGGAAGACCCGTTCCGCCTGACGATGGACGCCTACTGGAAGTATCAGGGAGAGAAGGAACGCAAGCTCTACGCGATCATCGATGCTTTCCAGCAGAACAACGGCCAGTTCAACGTCACCGACCCACGGTATATCAACGCGCTGAAGCTGTTCCTGACGGGGGTAAGCCCACTCGAATACGCGGCGCATCGCGGCTTCGCGCTGGCCGGGCGCAACTTTCGCGGAGCCGGTGCGCGGATCGCCTGCCAGATGCAGGCGATCGACGAACTGCGTCACGCGCAAACGCAGGTCCACACGATCAGCCATTACAACAAGTTCTTCAATGGCTTTCACGACTTCAAGCATATGCACGACCGGCTCTGGTACCTGTCAGTGCCGAAGTCGTATTTCGAAGACGCGATGAGCGCCGGGCCATTCGAATTCGTGACGGCGATCTCGTTCTCGTTCGAATATGTGCTGACCAATCTGCTGTTCATGCCGTTCATGTCAGGTGCCGCGTTTAACGGCGACATGGCGACGGTGACATTCGGCTTCTCCGCGCAGTCCGACGAATCGCGTCACATGACCCTCGGGCTGGAGGTCGTGAAATTTCTGCTTGAACAGGACCCCGGCAATGTGCCGATCATCCAGAAATGGGTCGACAAGTGGTTCTGGCGCGGCTACCGCCTGCTGACGCTCGTTGCGATGATGATGGACTACATGTTGCCCAAGCGGATCATGTCCTGGCAGGAAGCGTGGGAAACCTACTTCGAGAAGAACGGCGGTGCGCTGTTTCATGACCTCGAACGCTATGGCATTCGCATGCCGAAGTACCACGACGTTGCATCGAAAGAGAAAGATCGCCTCTCGCATGAGGCGTGGGGCATCTTCTACAACTACACGCACGCGGCGGCCATGCACACATGGGTACCGTCAGATGACGAAATGATCTGGCTGGCCGAAAAGTATCCCGCGACCTTCGACAAGCTCTATCGGCCCCGCCTCGAGTACTGGCGGGAACAGCAACAGCAGGGCAAGCGCTTTTACAACAACACGTTGCCGATGCTGTGCCAGCTTTGCCAGATTCCGATGGCGTTCACGGAGCCCGACGATCCGACGAAGATCTGCTATCGCGAAAGCGACTACCTGGGCAACAAGTATCACTTCTGCTCCGACGGCTGCAAGGACGTCTTCGACAACGAACCAGAGAAGTATGTGCAGGCGTGGCTACCTGTGCACCAGATCTACCAGGGAAATTGCTTCGAGAAAGATGCGGATCCCACCGCAGCCGACTTTAACCCGCTGGCTGAAGTGCTGCGCTACTACCACATCAACGTAGGTGAAGACGGCCACGAATTCGAGGATTCGCCAGACAGGAAGAACTGGCTGCGCTGGACCGGCAAACCGAGTCATGGCGGAGAAGAGACGCGGGAAACCGCACCCGCCGAAAAAGCCGCCTGAAGGCGTACGTCGATCGAATCCTGAAGGAGACAAGTCATGCCAGTTATCGCACTCAATGAAGGCTATAAGGGCGAAGTGAAGGACCGTGAAGAAAACTTTCACGGCAACCGGCTGCTTTTTATCGGCTGGGAGGATCATCTGATGTTCTGCGCGCCGCATTGCATTCCAGTTTCGCCGGCAACGACCTTCGCAACGCTCGCCAACGAAGTCATTCCGGGTATTTATTCATCGCATCCCGACTGGGACAAGGTCGTGATCGGAGAAATCGAATGGTTCCGGTCAAACGAACGCTTTGTACCCGAGTTCGACCGGACGCTCGCTGAAAACGGATTGCTGCACAAGGCGTTGATTCGCTTTCGCACGCCCGGCCTGACCGGAATCCACGGTTCCTGCAGTTAGGCCAGCGACGGACGCAATCACGAAGAGAGGAGAGGCTGAAATGAGCTATCAGCTAACGATCGAGCCGATCGGTCACACCATTGAAATCGGCGATAACCAGACCATTCTCGACGCGTGCCTTCGGGCAGGTGTGTGGCTGCCGCACGCGTGCTGTCACGGCCTGTGCGCGACCTGCAAGGTTCAGGTCACTGACGGCGAGGTCGAACATGGCAACGCGTCACCGTTCGCGTTGATGGACTTCGAGCGCGACGAGCGCAAGTGTCTCGCCTGCTGCGCGACGGCGCAATCCGACCTCACGATCGAGGCCGATATCGATGAAGACGTCGATGCACGTCACTTCCCGGTTAAGGACCATACGGGCCGCGTGAAGGAGATGATCGACCTGACGCCGACGATCAAGGGCATCTTCATCGAACTGGATGACGAGGGCATCGAGTTTCAGGCAGGTCAGTACGTGAACGTCCATATTCCCGGTGAAGACATGCCACGCGCGTTCTCGCTTGCAGACAAGCCCGGCTCTTCGAGGCTGATCGAACTGAACGTCAGGCGTGTGCCGGGCGGAACAGGGACCGGCTATCTGCACGAGGGTTTGAAGCCTGGCGACGAGATTCGCTTTAGCGGTCCGTTCGGCCGATTTTTCGTGCGCGCGTCGGACCCGCAACCCGTCATCCTGATTGCAGGTGGATCGGGGCTTTCAAGTCCAAGATCGATGCTGCTGGATTTGCTCGAGCAGGGAGATGAGCGGCCGATCACCCTGCTGTATGGCGCTCGCGATCGGGCAGAGCTCTACTATCACGACCTTTTTCTTGAACTGGCAGAGCGGCATGCAAACTTCACGTATGTACCCGCACTTTCCAGCGAGGCTGTGGATTCCGCCTGGGATGGCTTTCGCGGCTTTGTTCATGAAGCCGCGAAAGCGCACTTTGCCAACGATTTTCGCGGCCACAAGGCGTATCTCTGCGGGCCGCCGGTCATGATTGAAGCGTCCATCAGAACGCTCATGCAAGGGCAACTGTTCGAGCGCGATATCTACACAGAGAAATTCCTGACCAGTGCGGACGGCGCCGAAGCTCTGGCGAAAAGCCCTCTGTTCAGGTCGATCTGAAACCTGGGCAGGTCCCGTTGCCCACTTACGCAGCGCGGCGCACGTAGCCCTATTGCGGAGCATGTTGCGCAAGAGGGCATTACGCGAACTAAAGCGGCCCGTAAAGGGCCGCCTTCCGTCGGCTTGACATCGACGGCGATCCGCACCTCTGGGAGGACTTCGCGTTTGCCACGCGCGAAGGTCCCGTCCCCGAGGTGAAGCGGGCGGAGGGCTGCACCGGGCGGCTGCCCGGCAGTCAAACAGACGTCCAGCGTTAAAAGACCTTCACCAACCGCAGGTTGACCCGATATTTTTCCTTGGGTCCGCTCGAGACGTGGATATCCTGTCCAAACTGAGCTTCAAGTTGCAGCGTGGGGGAAACGATTATCTGCTGGATAGTCAGCAGGTAGCGGCTGGTGTTGATGCGATCGGCCTGATCGACTCCGCCAAGCGTGCTGCGTCCCCCCGCGGTTTGATAGAAGCTGACTCCAAATGTGGTGAGCGGCGTCAGCGCATAACGCAAATGCGTCTGGAGTTCGTAGGTAGGCTTTTGCTGATACTTGAGTCCCGCAAAGTCGTTGTTGGCGCCGTAGATCGCATATTCGCCCGTCACGTCGAATGCGAGGTTTCCGTAGATCGGCTGACCGTAGGAGATCTGAAAAACGCCTTGCCATCGATTCGAACCAACGTTGACGGCTCCCTTGGCGCTGTCGTAGCTGCCAACCGGAATG
Organism: Paraburkholderia phytofirmans OLGA172; assembly: GCF_001634365.1. Taxonomy (NCBI): domain Bacteria; kingdom Pseudomonadati; phylum Pseudomonadota; class Betaproteobacteria; order Burkholderiales; family Burkholderiaceae; genus Paraburkholderia; species Paraburkholderia phytofirmans. The sequence continues at coordinate 3,693,376 of NZ_CP014578.1, read as the reverse complement.
CCCAGGAACGCACCGAGCGCCAGATAACGCTGCGCCTTCTGATCGTTCAACAACCAGATGACCGTTCCCAGGAAGGGATCGCCGGCACCGTTCGAGACCGAGCTCACCGGCTGACTCAAGCGTACGCTGCCGAACGGGACGATTGCCTGCACATCCACGGTGAAGCCGGCGACGCTGAGATAGCGTACATACCGTGCGATCGCTATGTCGGTCTCCAGCCTGAACGGAATGTTCACCTGTTCGCCACCGTGGTACGTGCTATCGCGGAAAGCATGCTGGTAGTAAAGAACGGCGAGGTTCGTTCCTGGCGGCAAGGGAACATAGTCGGCGGGATCCGTCTCGATGACTGCATGGGCCATCTGGAAGGGAACGGCCATCATGCACGCCGCGAAGATCTTGCAGCATGCCTTTCGCATGGATCCGGACGCGGCGCTTGCGCGCTCGTTCCGACGTGATCGAAGCCTCTTCGGTTTGTCACCTTTTTCATCCTGCATCTCGCATCTCCTATTTTGTTTTATTGAAAGGACTCACGCGGCGCACAATGCCGTGCCGGCGGCCTGGCGCGAATTGCGCCAGGCCGCCGGAGTTACAGCTTGTTGGACGTTATTGCGCGGGCCAATCGCAGCAGCCTCGACCTGCGCCGCTGGTATGGCTCAACCTGTTTGAAGGCTCACCGCCTGGACGGCGCGAATCACGCCGTCGTGCGGCAGGAAGGCCGCGCGCGTCGCCTGGTCAGGCCGTGGGTACAGATTCGGGGGCATCCGTCAGGCGTTGTTGCCTGTCGAGCGTGAACCCGGTGTAGCCGTTGTGCGCGATCGTCGAGATGACGTCCTTGTAGTGTTTGCCGCCACCGAGATAGACCATGAAAACACGGGGCTTTCCTGGGATGTTCGCGCCCAGATACCACGACGTCGCCTCTGGTAGAAGGCTGGCGTCAGCGACCTCCTTGACGTGAGCGATCCAGTCATCTTCTTCCCGCTCATTTGCCTCGATACTTGCGACGCCGTTCTCGGACATGTGTTCGATACACTCGGCAATCCATTCGCAGTGCATCTCGATGCCGAGCGGCATATTGAACAGCACCGACGGGCTTTGCGGACCAGTGATAGTGAACATGTTGGGGAAGCCGTGAGCAGCGAGCCCGACGAGCGTGCGCGGTCCGGCGGACCAGCGCTCCTTGAGCATCTGACCGTTGCGTCCGCGGATGTCCATCTTGAACAGGGCGCCGGTGAAGGCATCGAAGCCGGTGGCGTAGATCAGGCAGTCGAATTCATAGGATGCGTCAGTGGTCGTGATGCCGGTTTCGGTGATCTCTTCAATGGGCGCTTTCTTGATGTCGACTAGCGTGACGTTGTCGCGGTTGTACGTCTCGTAGTAGTTGGTTTCGCAAGGCTGGCGTTTGGTGCCGTAGGTCTGGCCGACAGGCGGGCAGAGCATGTCCGCAATAGCCGGATCCTTCACGCGCGCGCGAATCTTGCCGCGCACGAACTCCGCTGCGGTTTCGTTCGCCCGCTTGTCGAAGAGGATGTCCTGGTAGCTGCCGATCCAGAGGCTGAAACCACCGTCGTTCCAGCATGCTTCATAGTGGGCGACGCGCTCGTTGTGCGTGACCTCCAGCGCCGAAGGTTTGAGCCGCTCGAACGGCACGCCGGCAAAGCTGTCCCATGCCTGACGACGAAGCTCCGGGTACATGGCTTTCGCCTGCTGGTCCAGCACGGGGTCCATGGGCGCGTTCATGAGGGGCGCGGCATAGTTCGGGGTGCGCTGGAACACCGTCAGATGAAGCGCTTCTTCCGCGATGAGCGGAATCGCCTGCATGGCGGTTGCCCCCGTGCCGATGATGCCCACGCGCTTGCCTTTGAAGTTGACGCCTTCCTTGGGCCAGTGCCCGGTAAAGTAGACGTCGCCCCTGAAGCTGTCATGCCCCTTGAACTTGGGGATGTTGGCATGAGACAACGTGCCTACGGCAGGAATGAAGAACTTTGCGAGGATGCGCTTGCCGGCGCTCGTTTGAATAGTCCATTTTGCCGATGCCTCGTCATAGATCGCCGAGGTAATGGCCGTCTGAAAATGAATGTCGCGGAAAAGGTCGAATTTGTTGGCAACGAAGTTGAGGTACGCAAGAATCTCCGGCTGCGCGGCGTACTTTTCGGACCAGGTCCACTCCTGCTGCAACTCTTCGGAGAACGAATACGAATAGTGGTGGCTGGGGATATCGCAACGTGCGCCCGGGTAGCGGTTCCAATACCAGGTGCCACCGACACCATCCGCGGTTTCGAACACGGCGACGCGCTTCTTGAGCTTGTCGCGAAGCAGGTGAAGCATGTACAGGCCTGCAAAGCCCGCGCCGACGACGACGGCATCGACTTCCTCCATTGCCTCTTGCGCAACTGCTCCGATCATTTCGGACATACGAGTCTCCTTGTGTTTTACGGTCTCTGTTTCCGGGCAGGCGCAGGATGGGAAAAGCCCACCGGGGTGCACAAGTCAATGCAACGTCTGTGCCATTGGCTGTAGAGCCTGTGGCGACAACGCCTGGCGACCGAAACGGAGGAGCTCGGCCAAACGATCGACCCGTCAGGTTGCGGAAATCATCAAGGCTCTTTCCGATATGGTGAAGTTCGGCCGCAGCACGGCGTGTCGCCCAACTGGTTCACGCATTCTTCGCGACCGACGTCCCTTCGATAGGGTGGATACTGATGACGCGACCTGAACGCGCGCGCCTACAATCGAAACGACCGGTGACGGCGACGCGACCCCGGGTCACCGCACATACGCGAATCGCCTTCGATGGTGGGGACTGAATGTCGAGCAACAAAGATCCGAAATTCCCCGAGAGCCGGGACCTGGTTTCACAAATCACGTTCGACGTCGAGCAGGGCAAGATCTGGCTGCACGAGCAGCGCATGCTCCTCACACACAGCAGCATGTTCGCGAACCTGCGGACCGAGCTTACCAGGACCTTGGGAAGTCAGCGCGCGCGAGGACTGCTTATGCGCCTCGGTTACCACTCCGGCTGGCGCGATGCGATCCTGGCCCGCCAGCTACGTCCGGATCTTTCCACTGCGGAGGCGTTCTTCGCCGGTCCCCAACTGGCGCTGATCAAGGGGATGGTGAACGTAAAGCCGCTGAAGCTTGAGTTCGATGTCGGGCAAGGGCAGTTCTACGCGGAGTTTCAGTGGCAAGACGCCTTTGAAGCTGAGTTGCACCTGCGGGAACACGGACCGGTAAGCGAACCGGTCTGTTGGCAACTCGTTGGATATGCGAACGGCTTCACAACGTACTACATGGGTCGAAGCATTTTTTTCAAGGAAGTGGAGTGCCTCGGGTGCGGCGCGGACCATTGTCGAATTGTCGGCCGTCCTGCGGAGGAGTGGGAAGATCATGATGATCTGGTCCGCCTGCTGCAACCGGACGCGATGGCAGAAGAACTGCTTTCGGTTCAAACTCAACTGAGCCAGTTGCAGGCGTCCGTACGCAACGCGAGCGCCCCAGATGGGCTTATCGCAAACTCCGTAGGCCGCTCGAGCCGTTTCATGCACGCGAGCGAGCTTTTGAAGAAAGCGGCGACCGCGCCCGTTAGCGTCCTGCTGCAAGGCGAGACCGGTGTCGGCAAGGAGATTTTTGCGCGCGCACTGCATATGCGCTCACCGAGAGCCTCCAGGCCGTTCGTTGCGGTGAACTGTGCCTGCATCCCCCCTGATCTCATTGAGGCGGAGCTGTTCGGGGTGGAAAAAGGCGCCTTCACCGGAGCGGTGACCAGCCGGGAGGGCAAGTTCGAGAGAGCGAACGAAGGTACGCTCTTTCTCGATGAAGTGGTTGAGCTGAGCCCGCGTGCCCAGGCGGCCTTGCTTCGAGTGCTGCAGGAAGGAGAGCTTGAGCGCGTCGGCGGAACCGAGACCCGCAAGGTTGATGTTCGGCTGGTCGCGGCGAGCCACGAGGATCTGGGCGACGCCGTGAAGGCAGGCAAGTTTCGCGCGGACCTGTTTTATCGGCTCAATGTCTATCCGGTTCATATTCCTGCGCTGCGTGACCGCACGGAGGACATACCGCTTCTACTCGAGCATTTTCTCGGCAAGTTTCACGCGCTCTACAACAAGAAGACCGCGGGCGTCTCCGACAAGGCGATGAAGGCCCTCATGGCATACAGCTGGCCGGGAAATGTGCGGGAGCTCGAGAACATGATCGAGCGCGGCGTCATTCTGACCGATAGCAACCAGGCCATCGAGCTGGACGCATTCTTCCCGTCGCTTCCCGAGACGGGCAAACTGGTGATTCGCGTTGACGACAGGGGGCAACTGAAAACGTCAAAGCCAGTCATGGGGAGTGAGCCGGACCTTTTGTGCGAGTCGTTGCTGGTCGAGGACTTTAGTCTGGAACAACTGGAGGCGCGATTGCTACAAGCTGCATTGGCCAAGGCCGAGGGTAATGTGTCAAAGGCCGCGCGACTTCTGGGGCTGACACGTGCGCAGCTCGCCTATCGTCTCGATAAACTGCCGGGCGACGAAAAGTAGGTGCCGTCCGACGGGGAGCGCGCCGGCGATGGCCGGCATCCCCAGCGAAGACAGTCTTGCCGTTCATCGGTCCAGGAGGGGATCCTTTCGTTCCGCGTCATTGCAAAGCTCGCCCAATCGAGTACGGACAGCCTGAGCGAGATAACCTCTGGCCTCGGCGCTCGCCGGTAGAAGCGCGTCGAGGCCAAAGAAGCCATGCATCTGTCCGGCGAAGCGTCGATGGTCCACGTGGACGCCCGCGGACTGTAGCGCGGTCGCATACGCCTCGCCTTCGTCGCGAAGCACATCGTGTTCGGCGGTGATGACAACGGCCGGTGGCAACCCCCGGAAGCTTTTTGCCCGCAGCGGCGATGCTTCGGATGCTTGCCGGGCTGCGGTGTCCGGAAGATAGAGATCCCAGAACCAGCGCATGTCCTCCTGACCAAGCAGCGCCTGATTGTCTGGATCGAGATAGCAGGGCGTATTCAGATCGTCCTGTGTGACCGGATAGATGAGCAGTTGCTGCGCGATCTCGGGTCCGCCACGGGCATGTGCTCGTTGAGTGACGACCGCTGCAAGATTGCCTCCCGCGCTGTCGCCGGCGACGATGAGCGGTGCGTGCGCACTTCCGTTCAATGCTTCCCGGTGGGAGGCCGCCCATTCGAGGGCGAGCCATACATCATCGATCGCTGCCGGATAGTGGTGTTCGGGAGCGAGACGGTAGTCGACGAGCAAGACCGTGCAACCGGTTTCGTACGCGATGTGCCGTCCTGCTGCGTCATAGTCGTCGATCGACATGAGTGCCCAGCCACCGCCATGACAGTACACAACGATCCCGGAAGACCTGCCTTCGGGAGCAAGTACCCGCACACGTAGGGCATGTCCCCCTTGATCGAGGAAGAGGTCCTCGACCCGGTACATGTCGGGTCCCGGGCCGACGATGTCACGAAGTCCCTCCATGAAGTTCCGCGCCTCAGGCACACCCATTTGATGGAACGGCTTGGCCCCCTTCTCCGCCAGTGCATCGAGGAAAGCTCTGCTATGTGCATCGAGCGCCATGTGTCACCTCCAGTTGTTTTATCTACGAAGGTGACGAGCAACAGGCATGCCAATGGTTCTCTGACTGCGATGCAATTGAGGTCGGGTTGATTTACGTGGTCTTCGTGGCTTCATCGGATCGACGCGGCAGATCGCGAGATCTGCGGAAGATTACGGGGTTGCTCATTTGGCGAACGAGATTCATCAATTCATGAACGAGGCTCGTTCTTGCGCGTCGCTTTCGTGAGACTCACCAGGTCCAACATGGACGCGTATCAGACGCAACCAGAAAATGCGTTGGCGTGATTCGGCACATAGCCGAGCGCGGCGCTCCGCGTCTTTCGGTGCGTTGTTTCGGAAGGCCCGCGACCAACTATTAATTGAAGGCTTGTACTTTCACGATTCATGATTCATGGGCGGAAGCTCACGCGACTATCGCGCAAGGTGGACGTTATGACGCTCGCCAAGATCAGCGGTCACAAGGATTTGTCCATCCTTCAAAACACGTACTACCGGGAATCGGCCGAGCAGATCGCAGCGAGACTGTAGCGTGTGCAGTGCCGGGTGCAAGGATCAAAACTCAATGCATGTTTATGCACAGTCGGACAATGCTGGGAGGCTTACTGGATAAGGCGTAGAGCCGGAAAGTACGGTATTTCTTGACTTTCGGAGAGGTTTGTGTGGTTGCAGTACTGGTGCCAGGGCCGGACTGGAATTTATACTTCAAGCCCATTATGGAGTGGGGTCCGATAATTATTTTTGAAATTATGCCCCCAAAAATGCCCCCAGTTTTGCTTGCTGCTTTACTCACTCCTTGACGGTTCATGGAGTGATTTGATCAGACGCTGCGACTTGAAAACGAAAGCTTGGACTGACCCGATGGCCTTGGGTTACCTCACAGGGAGGGATAATTTCCAACCAAGGTATGCGAAGCAGTCATCGTCGACGACATCAAGGACACGGTAGATGCGGTTTACGCCCGTGGCGATTTGTTTAGCCAAGCGCGCCGAGCTAGTGCAGGACTGGGCCAATTTCGCTGACAAGGCCACTTGGCAATCCGCGTGGTGTCGGTTTCATCATGCAGCTTCATCATCGTCGCGCCAATCTTCATCCACGACACCAAAGCCGCGATCCTTCCCCCGCTTGAGATACCGACGAACCGTCTTGGGGTCGATACTTCCACTAGTGCGTTTTGAAACGATTCTTGCCGCGGTTGAGGCGATGCCCCGGACTTGCCCCGGCGGTTTGTTGGCGGAAGCGAGTTCGTACAAAGCCCCAATGATATTGATCATGGTGTCGTACTGCCCCGCGTCCTCACTGACCTCCTTGTTGGCGTCGCGCTCGAATTCAATGCCAACTACCTGTCCGAATTTCTCAAAATCGGATCGCGTTATACACAGTTCGGCGAGACCCCAGCGGGGATAGGCGGCAGACACCTGTACGCGGATGCCACTAGCGGCGTTAATCGCATCAATGCGGCCGAGCGCGAGCATGGCATGAAGGGTGTCAAGATGATTATCTACGACGTTCGTCCAGTCTTCTCGTGCGCGCGCCTCAACCGCTGTCATATCTGTGCGAGCAGCTAGGACAATTTCTGCGGTCCTCTCGACTGCCTCAGTTACCAGGTAAGTCAACTTCGGCAGGACCTTGGTTCGCGCGACAATTCCCAGCGGACTGCAACGCCGCTCCAGATTTTCCCGCTCGTCCTTTTGTCGCGCTCTTGCTTCTTCAACCTGCCACTGTTCCAGTGGTTGCGCCATTTGAGCCAGCAAGCCTCCCTTCATTTCACGCCCTCGTCATCTCGCCAGCAGTGAAGCTTGTGGAAGCTATTAAATTTCCACATTGTGAAAAGCTAAATGTCCATTCACAAACGGACATGTCCCCACATCGCCGCAACCAGCACCCAAAATACGCCACAGGTGCTCACCGAATCGCACCGCCCACCGTAGCAAACCGCATCACGCCGACAAGGAAAGTAATGGACCCGCCCTCTCGATTTTTGAAGCAAAAGCAAAAGCAAACGGAAAACGGCAACGCGTCCAATGTTGGTGCATCCCCCATCGATCCCGTACTGCGTCGTCAGGCAGTGCGCGAACTGCTGGGGGTAGCGAACTCAACCTTGCATGCGTGGATTAAGAGTGGTCGCTTCCCGGCCCCTCTGGAACTCGGTCCGCGTGTCCGTGGCTGGCGTCGTTCGGTTGTCGAGAATTATCTCGCGAACTGCGCAAAGGCATCGACCACCGACCAGTAACCCGCTTCGAAGCATGCGGCCTGCCGTGGACCTGTGAATGATTGTAGCGCGCGACGGAATGACGTGCAGGTTCCGTTAGCGCGCGATGCAGATTCGCGCGGTGAAGTACAGCAGGGCCGCACGCTAATTTTGAAAAGGACGCAACCGACCATGATGATTTTTATGTCGCCCGCCTGAAATACCTGACGTGTAGTGCGTCGACTTTCCCAACCCGTTTGGTGTCGTTGGCCAAGTCAGGAAAGTCGACCACCGAAGCGTCAATGGCGAAGCGCGTAAATCGAAAAAATCCCTTAAAAATAGCGTCACCAGCACAACCTGACCCGGCCGCAACGTATGGGTGTCCAGGTCAGGAAACTCAGCCAATTTTCCGGTACGTGCGGACGTTCGCCCGATCTAGATATCACCACATGCCCTGTTTTATAGGGATTTTTAGCAGTTCATATCACTGCGTGGCGCGGCTGTAATAAGTGTATTACCCCCATACCCTATAGCTACTAGCAGCACCGACAGCACTACCGGCAGCAGTAGCCATTGTCCTGAGGCCATCAACATCCGCATTTTGCAGGCAGTGGATGGCTCATCTGATTTGCTAACCCGTTCCTATCTGTAAATGAAGAGGGCTACAACCTAGCGCGTACCCGACTAACGATTTTTACCTGAACACGCAGCACGGACATTGGCCGCACGATCAGTGCGCCGTGATAACGCTCGCCCGTATTTACTGTAAAGGGCTGTGTCGCTGTCCTGCTCCCTCGTTCTCCTTCACAGGAAGAACGCCGGATCAACTTGCCCCTATGGGCATCAATCAGTATGAGGATCAGTTATGAAGCTGCGTGAAGCACCTGTGCCGCGGCGAAAAATCACCGGCGCGTTCCCGCTCGATCACGTGTTCGCCATTGGTATCGATAAGCTGAAGCTTGCCTTGCTGGTCAAGCATATGGACGATGCGCTCGTCGCCTTCATTGAGCAACAGTTGAGCGACCTGGAGAAAAACGGTGCAAAGAGGAAATCCGTAAAGGGCAAGGCGTTCCGGAACTGCCTCTCTGCCCGCGCGGGTAATGGCTATCTTCGCATCGAGTGGTCGCCGAACCGGGTCGTGTATCCGTACTGGCTTACGGTCGAGTTCAACCCTAACCCTTATCTGCACGCCGGTGCCGATGCCGTCCGCGAACTGGCGAGCTTCTTCCGGCTCCTGTTCGGCGTCGACTCTGCCCGCATCTTGTCGCAGGCTCTGGTTCTGCGGATGGACATAAACATCGATTTCAACATCAACGTGCTGGAGGGCACGCTCGTATCGGTAGCAGAGAAGCGCGGTGGCGCGAACGTGATGCGCGACTTCGACGGCAAGGGCACGCTCGCCACGCTCTATGTGGGTGTTCTCGGCTCGGATTGCCGGTTGACCGTCTACGACAAGGCAGCCGAGACGCTGCGGCGCGAACTGAAGTCGACGGCGTCGGTCATTCTTGCTGCGCTTGCGTCGCCGAAGGGCTGGCAGCTTGAGGTCAAGAAGCTGGAGGGCAAAGAGAAAGCCGTCCCGAATCACTGGCGCATGGAAGTCCGCTGCCAGCGCAAGGGTGGCTGCCCCCTTTCCCAGGTAACTGAACTTGCGTCGGCTTTTGACGGCGTGCAGCTATTTCACCTGCCGCCTGACTGTAAGCCGTTCAATGAGTCGCTGGGGCGCACGTTCATGGGGCTCGCCCGGCACGTCGGCATCCCGGTCGCGTTGCAGGCTCTGGATGAACACGACCGCCGTAGCATGCAGAGGGCGATTTCCAAACTGGAACAGGTTCAGTGGTTCAACGCTGAAATCCTGCGCGATTTCATCAAGGCGGCTATTGAACAACTCGCCCCAATGTTCCGTGCACCCGCGCGGCTCCGCTTACCGGGCGCGGGCCAACTGGTGACGATGCGACCACTGCCGGTGAAGCTACTGACGTCGGTGCCGGTGTGCGAACCGGCACCGACGTTATCGACGCGTGCTGCGAAGATGGGGATTAAACCGGCAGCCAGACCGGTGCAGAAATCTGCTCAGCCTGCGAAGCGTCCCGTCGTCAGGCACGCTGCGCCCGATCCGCAGGAATTGAAGGCCCGCCGCGACCGGGTCGCGTAACGGCCAGATCGCCATTATTTGGGAACACGCCCATCGCATCCGACACTGGCGTATCGGTGTCGAATGCACCTAACGTGTCGCCGGTTCAGAAGTCCGAGGTCTTCAAGAGAATTCGCCCGTTACTTGGCGAACCGTGTTTGCGCTGCGCGGCCTCACTAATCCGGTCGGCGTATTTTTGGAATGCGTCGATCAATTCCTTGCCGTGCAGCTTTTCGCTTTTGCTCAGGTCTTCGATCGCTTCACTGCTGACACAGAAATGTTGTACGACGCTGTTGACCTCAAGATCAAAATCAACGCCTACGTCGTCGCCCGCATTCGTGGGGTTGAACATTCTGTACATGGCCTCTCCGTTTTGGTTGTCGTCGCAGGACAGACTAGCACGCGGTCAGACGCGTAGCGCTTGCCGCTACAAGGGAACTGTCGAAGAAGAGCGACGGCTGTTCTACGTGGCGGTCACGCGCGCATGGGAGCGGCTGTATCTTTTCCACGCGCCGTACCGGCATGCGTGGTCGGGGCACATGTTTGCTGAGCCATCGCAATTCCTAACAGAAAATGCAATGTCGACACTGATCCTTCGATGAGGCGCCTCACATTGTCTTGCGCCTTCACGTATTGCTGCACGCGGCTTGCCTGATGCCAGTTCATGCCCCAGCCCGTTCGACCCTGCTGTGCCGGATCAACATCGGGTCGGGACATGATAGTTTCCAAAGCGCAAGTCAGGGACCGTGAACTGTTGTAGTCGGCGTAGATAAGGCGCAATCCACAACCCAACTCAGTTGTATCTGTGCGTCCAGCTTGCTCTCTGAAATTTTTGTTGCCAAGCGTTATTGGCGCTTCACCTCTGTTCCATTCCATCCGTAGTATCTGAGGACGTCTTTCCAGAATGCCTCCCGAGCCTCAACTGTCGCCATCGGAGCATAGTGCTGCTCTTCAATCGCAGGCTCGCCACCGACGTTGTGCCCCGGTGTAGCAATCCGGTCACCGAATATTTCTTCGTGACTTCTTCTTCGTGTCATCTGTGCATCAGTGAATGAGGTGGTCTCGTCGCATGAGTCGGAAGCTATCTCGTAGAACACGGGCGAATGTTGAGCCGTTCCCATGATTAGATCGCGCAGGTGCATCAGACAAACATTTCCCGGGTTGAACTGTAGCTTCACGTACATCGAGATGTCGCTCTGCTGTTGGCGCGACAAACCGAACGTCGTTGGAATCTGCTTTAGCCGTCGTCTTAACGCTCGCTCCTCGTTATAGTAAGTCCACCGGTTTATCGGCGGTTCATGGCACTTCGGGTCTGGATCGCCGTATTTGCCGTCACAGTACGTCACGACCGGCGGCTCTGCTAGTTCGCTGCTATCCAAGGAAAGGTGAACAAAATAGAGCTTTCGCTTCAGGAGAGTGTTCACATCATCCCAATTCACGCGGACACCTCCCCCGCAAATGTCAGGCGGTAGATCATCTTTGCGGCACTGTTCGCTGTCTGCTGGGGGCGTGAACATGCGAGATTTGAATTCGGCCAACAGGCGAGTGCGATTGGCAGCCAGCAAAGCGTCGAAAGCAGCGAGAAGCGTGTGTTCGTCCAACACCCAACCCGACGCTGATCGCATGCTCGGCTTGTCGTCGGGGTGAAACCCCTGCGCTCCGAAAGCGTCCACAGTCACGACCACGATCTGGTCGCAGTCCGTCAAAAGGCGGTGGGAGTCTTCGATCAACGCTCTTTTCACGGCCAGCAGACCAAGGTTGTCAACGTTTCCGCCGTCAATCAGATGAATGTACCTGGGCGAACCCAACTCCTTTTCGGTCGACCCTAACTGGAAGCGGTTCAGAACGACGGGAGAAAGTAGTCCAGGAAATGCCGCCGACGCAGCAACAGCACGCGAAAGGGGCATCGTCGAATAATCGACACCGATCGAATCCAAGTCTGACTGTGAAAACGTGAACAGGCTTCCGAACGGACGCGGCCGAAATGCTGTGGTGCTTTCGGCAGTCGCAACGGTGGAGTTAATGACTATTTGAGGACGATTTGGATTGAAGTCGCCGAGTGTGAGCATCCGCTTGGCAGGCGATACTCCAAATAGAACAGTTGAGTCTAGTGCTGTAAAGAATGCGTCCGTACGGTCAGTATGCCCGAAAATGTAGCCGCCGAGGAACACCGGATTCGCCAGTTGCTCGGCCATGTCGACCTTCAGATTTTCAGCAAGGCGAGTGCGAATCAGTGAATCGTTCCACACGGGCCGCCACCCGTCCCCGGAAGCTCGGTCAGTTGATATTCCGTACAGCGCCGCGGCTAACGATCCGCCAGACACGGATGAAATAACGTTGATGTGGCTCGCTACGTCTGTTCCGTCAACATCCTGTAATTCTGATATTACGCGCGCGCCAAGATAGGCGGCCCGAGAACCCCCACCCGAGATTGTCAGAAAGAAAGCTGTACGCGGGGCGGTACCGTCGACAGAACAGACCTGCCTATGAACAATCGGCTCCGAGTGGCTTGCCGACGCAAACGATGTTTCCGGTAAGCCCGATACAACTGGCGCGCATCCAGCGACCAGTGCTGCAACGAATGGAAGCAATGTTATCAATCCCGCTCGGTTTTTCATGGCGAATGCGTAATTTTTTTGACCTAGTTTTGATTACGGCATAAAACTACCGCCTCTTGAGGCTAAGCTTGCTGGTTAAATTGGAGCGGTTGGGTTCAAACGGCATGAAGGTGGCTCGCCTCGATCAGGAGTAGTGCGGTATTCTCGGCAACGCATCGAACAATGGGCCGACACATGGGATACAAATTTAAAAGCGGGGTTCTTACGGCGTATCTCTCGCATGAGGCTTCGGCGCAGTTACCTGGATATTTCGCCCCGGTGGCACTGGAGCTGAGTGAACAGGTCCGAGGTTACGACTTCACTGAAACAACGCAAGACGGTCGAGTCCACGTGAGCATGTTCGAACACGATCTCGAAGACACACAGAGATTTGTCGATTGGTCTGTCGAGATATGGAATCAGATTTGGCGTTCCGCCCATCGGTCCCGTCGGATTTCCACGGATGAGTGTCTTGCAAATATCGTGCTCCGCGACGGAGATACGCCGCTCGAATCTCTCTTAAGCATGTTTGAAGGGTGGCACGAGGGTAGTGAGTTGGACGATGGTCCTTACCTCCCCCTAACGAAGTATTCGTTTAGCGAATTTCCGGAAGAACCATTTGCGACGATAGGGAATCTGTGTGCAGCCACTGGTTTGGCGGTCTTAGATCAGTTTATCGTGCACTTCAAGTCGAAAAACAAGGAAAGTGCGCTGTACGAGCTGGGGCTGGCATGGCAGTTCGCGTCGATTGCGCGTTGGAGCAACCATATGGAAATGGCCATGTACTTCGAGATGGAGTCTAGCCGTGAGCGGATGGCACGCGCTGCAAGAGCACGGCATAAGAAATCCCCGATTCAGATGGCGAAGCATGAGGTGTACGAACTGTGGCAGATGTGGGAGCGGTCTCCATCAAAGTATCCAAGTGCGGCCGCCTTCGCACGCGATATGTGCGACAAGTGGCCTGACTTGCTCCATAGCGAAGTCGTTGTTGCTCGCTGGGTACGGGACTGGAGAAAAAAGAAAGCGGGATAGCACCCTGCAAGCAGGCTGCGCATCGAGCTAGCAACATGCGCATCGTGCATGCACCGAGCTTTCGCAACGCGACTCATAGACAGACACTGACGACAAGATTAGTGCTATGAGGTCGCACGATGACGAAAAGCCGGAAATCTTTGCCTCTGAAGAGGGGCGCAGTTCACGGGGGTACGCGCCAAGTGCCTTTGGTAGAGTTAGTTCGTCTGTTCGCAACGGAGTCGGTGGCCGTTAGGCTAAGCGTTCTGCTATGCGCGCTCGGCGGAGAAATCATCTTAAACGCGTTGATGTGTTTAATGCGTCTAAGTCTCGTCGCGATGGTTTTATTTGCGACGAGCGAAGGCATGAAGCATGGTGTCTTGGCATTGCTCTAGGCGCCCAAGTTCTCCGATAGCGGCTTCAACGCAAATCGGTCGTGAGGTCCGGCTGTTTGAGCGGAGCAGTTGTTCGAATGACCGCATGTCGGTGGTGGTGACTGGCGGCAACAGGCCTCCTGCCGGCCAATGGAGCTGCCTCAAGCACTGACGGCCTGCTTCAGAGGACGTGCAGATTGCGGATGCGCCCGATCTGCGGCGAACGCTGCCGGATGAGATCGGCGAGGAATTCGGGCAGCAGCGCGCGCGGTATCGTCGCGGGAACGTCCGTGACCCACTGCGACGGTACCTGAACGATGAAATCGTTCGGTGCGCTCGCGAGGCTATGCCCGTAGGAAACTTGATAGTCCAAGATGATCCTGAATTTAGTCTGGTTGAGGTGTGACCGGACTGCGCAATCATCTGGCCGCTCCTCCCATTATCCCATTGCGGGGAGATTGCCGACGACTGACCATACCCGAGAAGCCCCGGTAGAATGGCGCGCACTGAACAGGGGAGCGCAGTGCGGAAACTCGTTTCATTGATTTTGCTGGTTGTGTCGGCGATGGCATTTTTCCCAGCTACCGCAGAGGCGCATCCGCGTCTCATCTGCAAGCGCGTCTGGCATCGGGGGCATCTGGTTCGCCGCTGTCGGCAGGTATCACCTCCACGCCTTCATCGATCGCCGGTTCGCCACCCAACCTATGTGTGACCTGTCGGGCGACGGGTATAACACCACAAGGAATCTTTGCACCGGGAATCTGATTGGCTACCCAGTTCGGCTATCTACTACAGTGATTGCACATCGCATTCGCAAACGCGGCGACACTGAATCTTCAATATCCCCGACCGTGTCGGACCGGCGACGGTCAAGGCAAGCTCCCAAACCAAGATTCGGACTGCCAAACACCTGAAGGCGCCTGAAACCACAGGTCGTGCTTAAAAAATGGGCAGGATAACCCGATTTTCGGCACCGGAGCAGGGTTGAACTGGCAATTGCTGCCCCGCATCAATTATTACAATTCTTTCGCTTGCGGAATCCGGGTCATAGCGCCCCGCACGCTCTTACCCCAAGCAAACCCCTAACCGCGGAATTGGAAGCCGCTGGCGGCCCGGAAAACGTACCAGAAGACGATTTCTGCCGTCCCGGCAGCGTCCAGAGTGCGACGTCCCCGCGAGACCGGCAAAATTTACCGATTTATAATCGATCGATCTGGCTCTTTCATCAATTTCTCGCGATTTGTGTTACATTTTCACTAGCGAATTGCAGTTCGATGACTGTTTTTGTCGAATTTCTGGAAAAAACACGTTTTTATCGCCTCTACCTTGCTGTTACCTGCGCTAATTCTTGTTCTCCCCCGGTTCGCGCCTTGAATTGCACCGGCGACTTCCCTTGTAGCACCCCGTTTTCCTGAAACGCACCCGCAGCAGCCTCGCGTTTCCAGTTTTCCACTCCTAAACCTGTGGCCGGATATTCGTCCGGAGATCGAACTCGCCTCAACATTATTAAGGATACCTAAAACTAATCATGATAATCACTACCCTGCCAGATAACCAGTTTCATCCTCTATTTCAGTTCGGACAGGTCGTGGCCACACCCGGCGCGATCGATGTACTGGATCGGACCGGCACCAATGTCACGACATTGCTGTGGCGTCATCAGAACGGCGATTTCGGAAATCTCTGTGCAGCGGATGTGCGACTCAATCTCGAAGCAATCGTTGTCGGGTTACGCATCCTGTCCTGCTACGAGATTGGCGTCTCGCGCGAGCGTGTCTGGATCATCACCGAGCGCGACAGAAGTGTCAGCACCGTGCTCCTGCCGGGCGAATACTGATGCGGGAGTTCATCGTGCAACGACTTCATCCCCGGCTCACTCCCGGCAAAACGTTACGCGCAGGATCGAAATTCGCTGTTCACTCGCTTCAGGGCGACTGGGATTCGGCGTGCTCGCTTTACGCTACGGCAAGTGCTCTTGCGATACTCGGGCGCATCGCCGATCCGACCGCCGTGTCGTGGCGACGCCGGGGACCGGAAGCCGATCTCTGGAACCGTGCAGCGCCGCTGTACTTCACGGGTGCAACGCTCACGGAAGTGGCTGGGGTCATACGGGAGTGCGACTGGAGCCTGCAACCCGCCGTTCTCGAAGGTGCTCACCGCAAAGTGCTCGACTTCTGCGAACAGGAACTGTCGCGCGGACATCTGGTGATCGCGAGCTGGCGACCGGTCGGGCAGTCCCTTTCGCATGCCGTGCTGGTCGTGGGCAGCGAGGGCCGCACGCAGGGTTGCAGATTCCGGCCCCATGCGCTGCTGATCCTCGATCCGGCGGAGCGCGATGCACCCATGGCGACGTGCAACGCGCGCCTCGATTACGCGAACCCTGCTACCGGCAAACGCGCCCGGTATGGAGCCTACATCACGGCGCGAGAAACGTTTTCCGTGGTGCTCGACGGCGCAGTGTCGATCCGCGAGAAACGCTCCTCGAAGCCGCCGTAGTTACCTCAAACGTCTCCGGCTCCGGCTTCCGGCGCAACGGCGTTCGTCCAGCGCGCACCGACATCTGAACTTCACTATCTATCAACAAGGAATGAATATGGAAACTAGCAACAACCCGGTTAATACCCCTGCCAGAAAAAGCCGCCTCGGCGCGGTGCTCTGGATGATCATCGCCATCCTGATCTCGTTCATGGCGACGGCAGCCAATATGCCACCGCACACCCCGCATCTGGCGCTCAAGTTCGTCTTCGTCTGGATTGCGGGCGTACTGCTCGGTATCGTCGGCGTGCGGATCGGCAATGCGCTTCGCCGTGCCGCGAAACCCGACATCATCATCACCAGCGGCGGCTTGCAGGGAATGCTCGGAGCAAGGATTTTTTGGAGCGTCGGACCGCAGACGGTCGGCCTTCTGATCGGCACTGTGGTTGGCTGCAGCACCTTGATGGGCTGGGTCGTCTGATCCATCCGAATTCGCGTGCCGTCAACCGCGTCTGTCTGACCGGTGGTTGATGGTCTCGCAATTACCCACCGGCAGATAACTGGAAACGGGTCTAGCGGAACCGGGTGCGTTTGATTTGGGGGGGCGTCGCCGCATTCGCGCGACGCTCGCCGGTTGGGGCGAGCGAAACGTCACCTAGCGGCTCGAACAGTTCAGCCAGCGTCACGTTTAGCGCATAGCAGATGTTCGCCAGCGTCTCAATGGACGGATTCGCGACGCCTCGCTCGATCGACGAAATGTAGGTGCGGTCGACGTGCGCCTCGAACGCCAGCGTTTCCTGCGATTTTTCCACTTCATGCCGACGCTGCTTGATACGCGCGCCCAGCGCAACGGAGATCGGGGCGGGTTTGGTGGGCACAGAGGCGAATCGTTTGACAGACATGCTAGGCAGGATGCCCATCTGTAGACTAATTCGCGACGCTGTAAACACGACATTATAAGTCGTGTTTACTCTACAATTCGGTTTCTGCTGATCCATATCGTCCTCCCTTGCTGACTGTGTCTATCAGGACGCAGGGGTTCGTTACGCCTTCGTTTGTCGAGTAAACACTACAAACAGGAACGAACGCACGAACGTATCCGAATGGCTTATTCGCCGTCCGCTCGCTCGCGCACCTCACAGCTATGACCAGAACACTCCCCGTTGTCGCCGTAGCGACCGCAAGATCACACACCTATCGGCCCGACATTGATGGTCTCCGCGCGATTGCTGTCCTTGCCGTCGTTATCTTTCACGCGTTCCCTGCCGCACTGCCTGGCGGATTTGTCGGTGTCGATATCTTCTTTGTCATTTCCGGCTACCTGATCACCGGCATCCTGCTCGGCGATATGCAGGCGGGACAGTTTTCTCTCGCGCGTTTCTATGCGCGGCGTATCCGGCGGATATTTCCCGCACTCGTGACCGTGCTGCTCGCAACCTGGGCGATGGGTTGGTTCTGCCTGACAGGCGACGAATACCGCGAGCTTGGAAAACACGTGCTCGCGGGCGCGGGATTCGTCTCGAACTGGGCGTTCTGGATGGAAGCCGGATATTTTGACCAGACCGCTACCGCGAAGCCCCTGCTTCATCTCTGGTCGCTCGGCGTCGAGGAGCAGTTCTACATTGTCTGGCCTGTTCTGATGTTTGTCGCCGTGCGGCTGCGTCGGGTTGCACTGGTCTGCGCAGTGGCCGGATTATTGTCGTTCGTATCGGCTGTCTGGCTGCTCGAGTATCACCCTACCGCCGCGTTTTACTGGCCGACAAGCCGCATGTGGGAACTGGCCGCAGGCGCTGGGCTTGCAATCGCGGCTTCCGGTAGACGCGTGGTGCGAAACCACAACACCCATAGTGCGTCATCGATCGGTCTGTTGCTGTGCGCCGTCTCGTTTATCGTGCTGAATTCCCGGTTGCCCTTTCCGGGATGGTTTGCGGTACCGCCGGTGCTAGGCGCGGTGGCGCTGATTGCGGCGGGACCGAAAGGGATCGCGAACCGGGTGCTGCTCGGCAATCCGGTCGCGGTGTGGATTGGCAAAATCAGTTATCCACTCTATCTGTGGCACTGGCCGCTGCTATCGGTCTGTTTCATCGTCGCAGGCGGTGAACCGCCAGTGGTAGTACGGGCTGGCGTTATCGCCGTGAGCATCGCGCTGGCGTGGCTAACAACCGCGCTAATCGAACGACCGATTCGTCTCGGGGCTCCGGCCAAATGGAAACTCGTCGTGCCATGCGTACTGATGCTCGGCGTCGCGTATCTCGGCGGCATGACGTATCAGCGTGACGGACTGGGATTCAGGAAAGGGTACAACCCGGACGCGGACGTCACCACGGCGACGCTGGGCGCGGGTCACGAATTCGTCAATCTCACGTGCGGCGTGTCACCTGCCGACCGGCACCTGTTCCAGTTCTGTGCGACAGACAAACGGGCAGCATCCCATTTCGCAGTGTGGGGCGACAGCAAGGCCGATGCACTGTACTGGGGGCTGGTGCGTAAGTCTGTGCCCGGCATGAGCTGGACACTGGTTGCGCGCGCGAGCTGTCCGCCGATGGCTGGCGTGCATGAAATCGCATCGGATGCGGCGGACGAAGGAGACGAATGTCGCAAGGCAAATAGCGCCGCCTTGCGCATGCTGCTCGGCAATCCGCAGTTGACAACTGTCGTACTGGTTGCGGCCAGCCGGGATATTGTCGGTCCGCAGTTCGCCAACGACAGTTCGGCAAAGGCAACGATGTCGGCCGCGAGTGAAGGACTGGACAATGCGATTGCCATTCTGCGGCACGCAGGCAAGCGCGTCGTCCTCGTGCTGGACAATCCCTCACTGCGCGATCCACGACAGTGCATGGACAGAAGGCCGCTCGCATGGCCGGTTGTGCGCCACCTACTTGGCGTGTCGGACCTCGATGCTGCGCAGCGCTGTGCAATCAGCTATCGCAGCTATCTCGACTCTACGGCTTTCTACCGCGCAATTATCGACCATTTGAGAGCGCGCTATCCCAATCTGATTATCTACGATCCTACGTCAGTGTTGTGCGACTCGCAGCGGAATGTCTGCCCGATGACGATGAACGGGAAATACCTTTATAGCTACGGCGATCACATGTCTGACTATGCGAATGGACTTGTTGCTGAACGTTTTCTTCCGCTTGTCCCACGTTGATGTCACTGACGCTGCCATTGGTTCCGTTTCGGCGCTTGACATAGCGGTGGCCGTGTCAGGGGACGCAAAGTACAATGTCTCTTGTAATACTAATAACAACATTAATGAGAGGCACATGGCAAATCCAATAGAAGAATTTGCGAGAGAACGGGGCATCAAATTTTTAATGCATTTCACCAAGCTCACCAACCTGGGAGCGATCCTGCAGCGGGGACTGGTTACGCGTGATGTGCTGGTTCTCGAGGGTAACGTTGACGCATTAAATGACCAGTATCGGTACGACCATACTGACGCGATCTGTTTGTCGATTGGCTTCCCCAACTACCGGATGTTCTACCGCCTCCGTCAGGAAAATCAGGGTACGGACTGGGTTGTCGTCGCGGTCAATCCGTCCGCACTCTGGGAGCTTCCATGCGCGTTCTGCTCGGCGAATGCGGCCGCTGGCCATGTATCTGCCATTCCGATTGAGGACCGGAAGACGATTGCGGCGTTTCGCGGTATGTACGCCGATTATGGGGACAAGACTCGCGCCCAGCTGGGGATCAAGGATGGTCTGCCTACCAATCCGCAGGCGGAAGTGTTGATGCTGCGGGGCGTCCCTCCCAGCTATATTCTTGGGGTCTGGGTACAGAGCACTACAATGCAGGCGATGATCAAGGAGTTGTATCCAGGTTTGCAAGTGGTCGCCGCGCCTGGTCTCTTCAGCTACCGTTCCGACTATGCTCACTGGAAAGCAAACGCATAACTCATGGCTGAACGTCCAATATTCACCCCATCTCTAAGCGGTCCATTGCTCGTCTCGACGCATCACATCGAATTTCAATGGTCTCCCGGTATGGCAAAGAGCCAGGCGCAGAAGTCCATCGATTCATTACATGCACAGGCGAAAAAGCTACTGCACGTGGACAGCGTTCTTGAGATATCCAGCAAGTCGAAGGACGATGATGGTGTCCGGCTGAGTGCCTTCAATTTGATGATAAAAACGGTTCGCTACGAGCGCGAATTCAGTCTGGAGTGCGCCTATCAGTCCAGCAAGGTATTCGAGCGAGGGGGGCCGTTCAAGGACCTGCTCAAGGCCCGTTCGATTGACGCGAAACGCGACCCGCGACTCAACGAGCATGGGCGGTTGATCAAGTTTCAGTTCTTCGGTACCGACTGGCCGCTGGAGCCACGCACAGCTTTCTATGACTGGCTTTATATCAACGCGTTGCACAAGCAGCCCGAGCTTGCTGAAGTCGTTCTGGCGTACCGCGCGTTTTCCGACATCGCGTTTAACCCCGAACGATCCATCAATTGCCAAGCCTACGCAGCGGCACTCTATGTTTCGATGCACGAACGTGGGCTGTTGACTGAAAGTGTGCTTCGGAATCAGGACGAATACCTGAGTGTGATCAATACCGGCGCAGTCAACAACGCGCACGAGAACACCGGACTCAACCATCCTCTACGCTTCGAGTAATGGTCTAGATCAAGTTCCGCAGATGAACAAACAGCGTTTTCAACCAGGTTGCCAACTGAGGATACCGGACCCAGATTTTCCAAAACGCTCCAAGTGTCGGGGAGAAGGCAAGGGCGGAAAACACCCAGAAGGTGACTTTGGTGAGTCGAGCTTGCCTTTCAAGGGTCGCCTTTCGCTCGACCAATACGCTTCGTAGTTTGCTCGGATAGGTCTTGCTCTTGTCGAACAACGGCGAGAAAACGAACTCGAAGCCGGACTGGAGGCGGTCAATCTGGTAGCGAATGTTCTTGAGAACGTACCAGAGGACAATTGTTACCAGAAAGAGGCCAGCGCATCCAAGCAGGAACGTTGAATCCTCCTTCAACGCGTCGAGGGCGCTGATGGCGAGTAGCGACGCCGGAAGCGCGAGCAACTTTCCAGCCACATCTCCAAATGCGCCAGTTAGCTTAGAGGCGTACTCAAGCTCGGAATCGATTATCTTCTTGCGAACATCATCGAATGCAAAGTTCTGAATATATGCTTGGAAGTTTGCTCGATACTTCTGTTGGATAATTCGCCAATTCTCACAAAGGAACGTCAGGTCGTTCGACTCGGTGGATGCCGACGCGAGCGTGTCGGCAATCGCGCTCCGCATCGTCAGCAATCGCTCTTCGACGTGCAGCTTGTTGGCGTTTTCATCTGCCACTAGCTGCTCCAGCAATTGAAGGTGTGGCAGTTCAAATTCGAGCGCCTTTTCCTCAATCTTAATTTCCGCAAGAGCAGTCTTGCGAACCTTGGTCGCATCAGTAGGAAGAATGAACAGCAGGCGATTACTTCTACCGCTGAACTCCACGCGGTCGTCAGCAAGCTTCGACAGAAGCTTAATAAACTTTGCGAGCTGCTCCACCTTAACTATTTCTTCAGGCTTTACTTCGTCGGCGGAACAATAGTCGATGTCTGCCACGTAGTAATGCGCAGGCAACTTGCCGAACGCGAGGGACGGAGTTTGGCGCAACAAATCGGACAGAGACAGATAAACCCGCCCCTGTTCATTTGTCGGCATTTGAATTTCGGCTCTGACAGTACCGTCATCGCTGTCCTCGAGTTCCACCGTCCCGAAGGCAGCGCCCATGCGCTGGCACCGGGTTGCCAATTCAGCCGTGGCCGTGTTAATGGCCCCATTAAAGCTGCAAGAATAATCTTGCGTGAGTTGTGGTCGGCCTAGTGCACGATAAAGTGCGATGACATCTGAGAACATGGTCAACCGTCGTTCAACGTTTGTTGCAGGCGGCCAATCATCTCGTCCGACAAGTTCTGAATGGTCAGCGTGCGATTGTCCTCGTCAAAGAACAGTTCAGCGTTACGGTCGGTGCCCAGCATCGCTCTATCGAATTTCAGTGTGAGACGAGCGCCTTCCAGAACAACCTTCGTATGCTTCCGCAGCACGGTCTCGCTGACAAGAAAACCATCAGGCACCTTGAATCGGTCGCCGTTCAAGGTCTGAGTCATCTCACGCACAAGATGGGCATGTTCCGGGCGGACCACCCGGTCCATTACGTCCTGCAGCGCATCCATTGTCACAAGTCGTTGAGCATCTGCTTCCTGTCGCAGGAACGCGCTTAATGCGTCTTTTGCGGTGCGCAGATACGGGTTGAGTTCGTCGTTCTCGCGAAAAAATGCGTCGACAGCCTTGTACAGACGCGTTGTCGCTTTAGTTGACGAAACTCCGACTTCGCAGCCCAGAGCGTTAATGAAATACGCAGAGGAGCCGCGGTCCGCGCGCTTGGCGACGAACGACAAATATGTGACGTCTGCCTGCTCTTCGTCTTCATCGTCATGCAGCTCTGCCTCCAGTTCGATGGACTGTCGAAACTCGCCCACTCGAATCTGAGCAGCCTGATGCAGCTTCGACATATCGATTTCGACGATGTTGATTGGCACTAGGTTATCGTCAAGCTGCAAACCACTTCTTTGCTTAATCATCGCGACGATGACGCGAGTGTTACCCGCATCATCATCGTATGTGGCACAAAGGATGTGTCCACCTGTAGACGCTTGCTGCGCTTCCGCAGTTCGAGAAATTTCGTCAACAGCCAGATGCGAAAGGGCAAGAAAGCCTTCGACACTACTGACGTCGTTGACGTAGTCGGCAAATCGCCCGGGAAATGGACCTTCTCGCCCGTTGTTCCCAAAGCGTCCCCAGACCTGGCTGCTTTCTTTCTTCCCAAGCAATGTGACCATTCCTTGTACCAGTGAGAAAACTGAGGGCAGCGTGTTGTCCAGCAGACGATCCTTCTTGTCGACATTCGCAACGGGTTCGCCCGCTTCTTTAGTAAACCCGTGAATAACACTATGGCGAATCTGGATAGGCATGTTGGTCGCGGAATCGTGAAGTCCATGCCGACATGCATTAAGCATGCATTTGCGGCGCGACTTCGTTTTGGTTTTAAATAGGCGATTCGCAGGAGTTAAAGCACGCGCTTTCTCTCACAGCGGCTGCCGTAGTCTATCCCAGCGTTACGCGCGATCAGCATTTTTTTCGCCATACCGGAGACGAGCACTAATTACCGATTTGCCGAAGCTGTGCCTTGCCTGAATACTGTATGTTTATACAGTATTCGTGAGACTATTTCAATGACCGCGTCTTTTTTGAGGCACCACGTCAAGTCGGACTCGCACTGCGGCTGCTTGGCTGTTCGGTCGTTTGGTCGTTGCACCAAATACCGCAGATGCACCGCGTATTCCGCCCCCAATTTCTTCCTGATATTCGCCTTTTGATCGGGTGGCATCTCTACGTCTACCTTTCTTCGCTCGACCTTTGGCCAAACGTGCTTGTTAGGTCGACGCCCTTCAACGCGAGTTTTTCACAGCACCTAGCACATCTGTCGCGTCGCGGCTCAGCGGTCCAGTTCCACCGTCAATGTGTGCTTGCAAAGCAGGAAAATTACGCCTACGATGTTAACGTTAGAAACGTGAGCATTGTGAGTTAGCTATGAAATTGGAATTGGCGCAATTTGCCAAGGACGGAATACTTGCCGGAGCCCTTTCCGGACAAGAGGCGTTTGTGTCGCTTCTCAAAGGAACTACCAAGACAGCGATGTCAGAAGCTGTCTTTCTCGATTTTGCTGGGGTGGAGGTCGCGACCGGCAGTTTTTTGCGGGAGAGCGTTATCGCATACAGAAACCATGTGCGTGACGCGTTCCCGCTGCTCTACCCCGTGGTCGCAAACGCCAACCAGACCGTTGTTGAAGAACTTGTGATGTTGTTGCAGTTGCGAAGCGACGCTGTTGTCGTTTGCGAACTGAACGAACGCGGCATCGTAAGCCGCCCGCAAATCATCGGGATCGTGGACGGTAAGCAGCAACAAGCATTGCTCGAAGTTTTACAAAGAGAAGAGACTGACGCGCCTACGTTGGCAAAAACTACTCCAGAGCAAAAGCCAACGGTGTGGAACAACAGACTGTCGGCTCTCGTGGCGAAAGGTCTTCTAATGGAAGTCGGAAACGGCAAAACCAAGCGCTATCGCGCGGTGATAGAGGGATTAACGTATGGGAGTTGATTTTCTTGAGCGCACGGCACCGAAATTCTGGAAAGCGGTCAGCCGGGATGCAGAGGCTGTGGCGCGGATGACAAGGGGAGTATCCACGTCCGGCCACCGCCGGATTGTCGTGGCGGATTGCGCTGCTGGCGCAGACGTCTCGGCAGGTCTGTCGCTCATTGTTCGGACAGATGGCAAGGAACTGGTGCTGATCGACGGGCTTTATGAGGTAGGCCGGGTTTATTCCCCTCCATTCGATGTGCTACGAAGTATCGAAGAAATGGGAGGATTTACGGAAGGGGTCGTTGAATACGTCAACACGCTCGGAGGTACATTCGATGTCGACCTTCCCTAAACAACCTACCGAAAAGTATGGCTTTCGCGACGCGAAAGACCTTTGGCATTCCGAGGGCCAAAATACTCGCTCGCTAGGCTGCACCAGTTGCAGTTTCAAGCGGGACTGTGGCGGCCTCAGCGTCAACGCGGGCTTCTTCGACTGCAATGCATTGTGCCGATGCGTCGACCCTAGTAAATGCTCCCGCGTTTGCCCAAACAACAAAAGTCAGCTTGTCCGGAGTATGAAAGAAATCCAAGGGTTGGATTTAGGCAATGTGCCGAGAGTTCCGCCCGTGGGCCGCGTCGCACTACCGCCATCGGTGCCGATGCTCTACCACGCGAGCAAACGTTCTGGTGCATTCGATAACCCAATAGCAGCGCTTTCGCTATTTAGGATGCTGGATAAGAAGTCAGGTCAATTACGCTATGATTCACCCGGAGCTTTAAGGTCCGCGTTCAAGATTGCTCCCAATGCCCGGGTCATTTTGAGTGGCACGCACACTGACCCTTCATTAGAGCGCGTGTGGGGATTGCCGGACAGAAAAGGGTTCTTCCGGTCGCTCACTGTTCTTGGAATCGATCTGGTAACGACCCCGAATTTCAGTCTTTTCTGCGACACGCCGAGGCTGGATGACCTACATAGTATTAAACGAATCGCGACTACCTATGCTGAAGCTACGCAAGCCGGGCTGGCTGCAGCATTGCATGTAAATGGCCGCACGGAGCGAGACTTTGAACGCTGGGCCGAATTCATAGCCGACCGGGATGAAATCGAGTGGCTGTGCTTCGAATTCGGTACGGGTGCTGGCCGTCAATCACGGATCGGTTTTCACATACAGCAGATTACTGCCGTAGCACAATTCGTATCTCGGCCACTTCGCCTCGTCATTCGAGGTGGGACGAGCGAACTATCCCGTTTGCGTCCGCATTTCGAGCAAATAAGCGTGATCGATACGAGCGCTTTCTTAAAAACACAGCAACGGCAACGCGCCGCAATTGTAGACGGACAACTGCGCTGGACCGCCTCCCCGACCCAGCAGGACGAATCTCTCGACGCACTACTGGCGCACAACGTCGACACAGTAGCGCATCATGTCAATGAATTGGCTCAATGAAGCAACGTTTGCTGAAGTGGCTTGCAAACAACGCTGGCCATAAAGCCTTGAACTGAGGGCCGTTGCCATGTGGTCGCAGACACCAGTCTAGGTCCAGCGCCAGAAATCGTTAGGGCATGGTCGCCGGAGCGGAATCGCAGTTCTGCGTTCAGCGCTGCCAGTCCAACAAACAACGCGTTAAACCCAAGTCCGTTCCCGGAGTTTTTGCCGTAGCGAGAGGTGCCATTTTGTAGGGCCATTCGAAGCGCTTCGCCGCCATCATGAAGCTCGACATAGTCTGGGTGTGACCTCAAGCTGTTCAGGATGCCAATACCACTGTCGCCCACAACGAATTCGAAACGAGCGGGCGAAGAGGAAAACCCGACAATACCGTCTTCGACGCGTTGGCTGTGCAGGTGAACGTTCTCCTCGATTTCCACCATCGCCCCAACGAGTGCTCGGGCTTCGGTTGCCGCCAGCCCAGCATGCCCCGCCGCAATACGCGCTTTGACGCAAAAATCGTCCCATGCGCGCCCAGGCTGAGAACGATGCGCCGTCGCTAAGAATCCAACGCTCCGTCCGGTTTGATTGTCTTCGATATATACCGGTCGACCGAGTCGGTTCGATTCCAGTGCCTCATTTAGAGCTAGGACTCGTCTGTATTGAGGAAGGTCCTCAAGCGTAGAAATCAACGGTTCGTTCGAACGCGCGTAGAGAAATAATTCGACTAGTGGCCCGAGGTCGCTGACATTAAGCGACGGCAGGAATGATTCCGCTGCCAGCCGCCTACGCTGTACGCCGAGCATTAAGTCATCGAGTAATTGGAACGTTAAATCCTGCATGCCCGACTTTGCCATAGCTATTGTTCTCAGTTTGGCCCTTTCGGCAGGATGCCATATTTTCGCCAGCGTTCGCGCAGATAAACCCGACAAATCCGACACATAATCTTGTGGCTCATTTCGGTACACCGCAATGCGCCAAGCGTTGAAGCAGACGGGGGGGGCGCAACAGGGTCAACCGTCAATTTGAGCTATGGTATAATTGAGCCACTAACTCAAAAGAGCCAGAGAAAAATCGTGCGCAAAGTCTACTACGGGCGAATTTCGACTACGGACGGCCAGTCCTCTGCAAGCCAGTACGAGGACGCCAAAGCCCACGGCGTGCAGGAGAAAGACGTGTTCATTGACGAGGGAGTAAGCGGCTACCACGTGGCCCCCGACGGGCGGGAACAGTGGCGGTGCGTCGAGCGTGATCTACGGCATGGCGGCATTCTGATCGTGCGCTGGCTGGACCGGATCAGTCGCCGTTACGACGAGCTGCACAGGACCATGCGCCGGTTGATGGAGGCCGGTGTTCGGGTCCAATGCACTCTCAACGGCACGGTGTTTGACGGGAGCGAGAAAGACCCGATCCAGAAGGCGACGCGCGATGCGGTGTTGGCGTTCATGGCGGCGCAGGGCGAAGCGGACTATACGAACCGGGCCGAGATGCAGCGGCGCGGTGTGGCAATCGCGAGGGCGGCAGGAAAATACAGGGGGCGCTCGCGCTCGAACGATTACGCGGCGATCAAGGCATGGCGCGCGGAAAACGGGGCGAGCATTCGAGTAACGGCTGAACAGTTCGGCGTCGCTCCCGCAACCGTCAAGCGCGCTTGTGCCGAGACCGCGTCGCGCTAGAAGCGTTCGTCTCCCGCCGGTTCAGTGCTCTCAGCCTTTACCCGCCCCAGCGGCCGCACCAATTGGGATAACTTGCGCACCTGCTTTCAGCCGTTCCAGATAGTCGGCCCACTGCTGCATCATCGAGCGGCGTTCCTTAATGAACTTGGTACGGTTATAAGCTGAGCCGAGGTTATCCGGTACTGCGTGCGCAAGCTGATGTTCGATCACTTCTGGTTTCTGCTCCAGTTCTTCGTGCAGAATCGTTCGGGCCATCGCGCGAAAGCCGTGTCCGGTTATTTCCGTGCGTGTGTCGTAGCCTAGTCGCCGAAGCGCGGCATTGATCGCGGCCTCGCTCATCGGGCGCAATGCTGAACGGGCACCGGGAAAGACATATCGTCCTTGACCAGTCAACGCGTATAGTTCTCGTAGGATAGCTACCACCTGTGTTGCCAGTGGAACCAGATGCTCTGTCTTCGTCTTCGTAACAAGGTAGCGCCATTCCCCTTTATCCAAATCGAACTGCGTCCATTCCGCCTGACGAAGCTCACCGGGCCGCACAAACAGCATAGGGGCAAGCTTGAGTGCGCAAAGCACGGGGAACGTACCCGAGAAACCGTCGAAAGCCCTGAGCATTTCTGCAACCTTGAGGGGTTCGGTGATGGCGGCGAAGTGAGTTTCGACCGGAGGTGGAATGGCCCCGACCAGGTCTCTTGCCGGATCGCCCTTCGCCTTACCCTCCTTGATCGCGTATCGGAAAACGCGGCTGATTTCGCTGCGCACCCGATGCGCAGAATACCGCGCGCCCCGGCTATCGATCCGCTTGAGTACCGCTAAAATCTCGGGAGCATCGATCTCGATAATGGGACGCTTGCCGAGCCACGGGAAAACGTCGTTTTCAAGTCTGGCCAGAGTCTTCTCGTGCTGGTCGATCTGCACAACCGTCTTGCGCTCTTCCAGCCATTCGCGCGCAACAACCTCAAATGAGTTATCCGCGTTCAATCGAGCTATGCGCCTGTCGATCTTTTTCTTCTCGCCCGGATCGATCCCCGCCGCCAGTTGCTCTCGCGCTATGTCCCGTTTCTTGCGCGCCGCAGCCAGTCCAACCGCCGGATAGACGCCCAGCGCCAGACGCTTTTCCTTGCCACCAAATCGATACTTGAGCCGCCAGTATTTTCCTCCTGATGGCGAGACTTCCAGATACATGCCCCCGCTGTCGGCAAGACGGTAAGTCTTCTCGCGAGGGGCTGCGTTGCGCACGGCAATGTCGGTAATGGGCATCTTGGCCTCGCTGGGGGCATTTTCTTCGAAAAAGCCAGATTTTCTGGCGTATGCCCCCTAAAATGCCCCGGCATGCCCCCGGATGTCAAGATACCCCATTGCATCGCAATGGACGATTCCAGAAACAAAAAACCCGCGAAGACGTTATCTGTCGCGGGTTTTCTGGATATTACCGAACTTAACTGAATCTGTACTTGGTGCCCAGGGCCGGAATCGAACCGGCACGCCTTGCGGCGGGGGATTTTGAGTCCCCTGCGTCTACCAATTTCACCACCTGGGCAGGTCCTGCAGCGCACGCGTCAGAGTAGGGCGCGCGGCGAAGACGCAGATTATGGCGGAAAATTCGACGGTCGGCAAGCCGGCTGCTTTCTTCGCAAGCTCAGCCATCAAACCGTGCGTGAAAACCGTTCGAGCGTCTGCTGGCCGAGATAGCGGTCGAACACCATCGCGATGTTACGCACGAGCATGCGTCCGGCCATCTGCACTTCGAGCTTGCTGCCGCCTATCGACACCAGTCCGTCCTGCTCGAAGCCGCGCAAGCGCTCCAGTTCCGGCTCGAACGTATCGGCGAAGCGGATGCCGTGCGCGGCTTCGAATTCTTCGAAGCGCAGTTCCAGATTACACATCAATTGCGTGATTACATCGCGACGCAGACGGTCGTCGGCGGTGAGCCGCACGCCGCGCGTGATCGCGAGTTTGCCGGCATCGATTGCCGCGGCATAGCCGGGCAGGTTCTTGGTGTTCTGCGCGTACACGTCCCCAACCTTGCCGATCGACGACGCACCGAAGCCAATCAGGTCGCATTCCGCACGCGTGCTGTACCCCTGGAAATTCCGCTGCAGCGTACGCTGCGCCTGGGCGCGCGCGAGTTCGTCGGTGGGCAGCGCGAAGTGATCCATGCCGATGTAGACATAGCCCGCGCCCGTGAGCCGCTCGACCACCCGTTGCAGGATCGCCAGGCGCACGGCGGGCGAGGGCAGCGTGGCCGCGTCCATCTGCCGTTGCATCTTGAAGAGCTGCGGCATGTGCGCATACGCGAACACCGAAAGGCGATCGGGCGCGAGCTCGATCATCGTGTCCAGCGTGCGGCTGAAGCTGTCGGCGGTTTGATGCGGCAGCCCGTAAATCAGATCGACGCCGATCGAGTGGAACCCCGTGTCACGCGCGGCTTGCATGACCGAGGCGGTCATTTCGAGCGGCTGAATGCGATTGATCGCCTGTTGCACCACCGGATCGAAATCCTGCACGCCGAGACTGAGCCGGTTGAAGCCGAGTGTGCGCAAATGCGCGATGGTCTCGGGCGACGCTTCGCGCGGATCGACTTCGATCGAATACTCGCCTTCACTATCGGGCAGCAACGTGAAGTGTTCGCGTGCCGTTGCCATCAGTTCCGCCATTTCATCGTGCGAAAGGAACGTGGGCGTGCCGCCGCCCCAATGCAATTGCGACACCGGGCGCCGCGTGTCGAAACACGCCGCCTGCAAAACCATTTCGCGCTTCAGGTGCTCGACATAGGGACGCGCGTGCGCGCGGTTTTTGGTGGCAACCTTGTTGCAACCGCAGTAGAAGCACACGGTGTCGCAAAAGGGGATGTGGAAGTACAGCGAGAGGTCGGTGGAGGACGCGCCTGGGTCGGCTGCGGCGCCTAAATAGTCGGCGGGATCGAACGCGTCGCGGAACTGCAAGGCGGTCGGATAGGACGTATACCGTGGACCGTTCGCGTTGTATTTGGCGAGCAGGTCGGGGCGGAATAGCGTGTTGGCGGTGGTCATGGGGCGCTCGGGTTTGACGGCCACCATCGAAGAGGCACGAGCCGGCGGGTTCTCGAGACCGGATCGAACCGCGCAGGTGCCTCTTGAGCGTGGCTTTTCGTATCCGCCAAGTTTACGTGGGCGACCCTCCGCCGGATTGTGTAAAAAGGTCGCACGCGATGCGATGGCACAATGCGGGTCTGGCGTTGCGTTGCCTCTTTTCGAGTTCAGGAAAAATGTCGTGAGTGATGTGCCGAACAGCGTTCTGAAGCGCGAGTCCCCATTCAATGTGGCCGGTCATGCGTGCCGCCCCGATTGCGGCGCGTGCTGTATCGCGCCGTCGATTTCGAGTCCGATCCCAGGCATGCCGCTTGGCAAGCCGGCGGGGGTGCGTTGCGTGCAACTCGGCGACGATCTGCGCTGCGCGATCTTCGGCCAGCCGGAGCGTCCTGCGTGTTGTTCCGGTCTGCGGCCGCAGGTGGAAATGTGCGGCGCGAGCCGCAGCGAAGCGCTCGCATGGCTCACCCAGCTTGAAACGCAGACTCAACCGCAACCGGCTGTGCGCCGATAACGCGCGCGAACCATTCCGCCACGTGATCCGCTCGCGCAAACAACCCAATCCGACGCAAACCAACGCAAACCAACGCAACCCAACGCAACCCAACGCAACCCAACGCAACCCAACGCAACCCAACGCAACCCAACGCAACCGCTTGCTCGAGAAGGCTTCCACAGGAGATTTCGCATGAATCGACCCGCTGCGCCGAACCGGCGCCGCTTCCTGCTTGCAGCGCTGACAGGCTGCACCGCGCTTGGTATCACCGTGTCGCTGGTGGCCTGCGCGACACCGATCTTCCCGTTCATCCCTTCGCATTACACGTTCTCGCAGCAGCAGGTGCAGGACGCTGTGCAGCGTAAATTCCCGTATCAGCGCACGGTTTCGCAAGTGTTCGATGTCGCGCTGACCAATCCGGTGGTCGGCTTCCTGCCGGACGCGAACCGCGTCTCGGTGAAGCTCGACGCCCGGCTCGCGAGCCCGTTCATGCCGCAACCGGTCGACGGCGTTTTCACGCTGTCGAGCGAGCTGGCCTACGACGCCGCCAGCAAATCGGTCGTGCTGAAGGCGCCGAGCGTCGACAACGTCAGCGTCAGCGGGCAGGCGCAGGCTTACACGCAGCAGATCAACGCCGCGGCGGCCGTGCTCGCCACACAGTTGCTGACCAACTATCCGATCTACACCTTCAAGCCCGAACAGCTGCAATTTGCCGGGGTGAATTACGAACCCGGTACAATCACCATCCTTACAAACGGCATACGCGTGCAAATCGTCGAGAAATGACGCTGCGCGCGGCCGGCAGGGCCGCGCGCGCACCGTGCTGACCGTGTTCGTTTCGACTATCTACAGCGATGAGGGTCACGGATGGACTGGCTATTGGCTTGCAAGGCGCTGATTCTGGGCGTCGTCGAAGGGCTGACGGAGTTTTTGCCGGTGTCGAGCACCGGTCATTTGATCGTCGCGGGCAGTCTGCTCAATTTCACGGATGACCACGCGAAAACCTTCGATGTCGTGATCCAGCTTGGTGCGATTCTGGCCGTGTGCTGGGAGTTTCGCCGCCGCATCGGCAGCGTGGTGGTCGGCTTGCCCAGCCGGCCCGACGCAAGGCGCTTCACGCTGAACGTGATCATCGCGACGATTCCGGCGGTTGTGCTCGGCTTGCTGTTCGAAAAGGCCATCAAGGCGGCGTTGTTTTCGCCGGTGCCGGTCGCGTTCGCGCTGGTGGCGGGCGGGGTGGTGATCCTGTGGGCGGAAGCGCGCCAGCGAGCGCGAGGCGACGTGGCGGCGCGGGTACGGAACGTTGACGATTTGAGCCCGCTAGATGCGTTGAAAGTCGGCCTCGCTCAATGTTTCGCTCTGATCCCGGGCATGTCGCGTTCGGGTTCGACGATCATCGGCGGGATGCTGTTTGGCCTCGAACGGCGCGTCGCCACGGAGTTTTCTTTCTTCCTCGCGATTCCAATCATCTTCGGCGCGACGGCTTACGAGCTCTATAAAGACTGGCATTTGCTGTCCGCCGACGCGCTTGGCAGTTTCGCGCTCGGCTTCGTGGCGGCCTTCGTCAGCGCCTTCGCCTGCGTGCGCTGGCTGCTGCGCTATATCTCCACGCACGATTTCACCGTGTTCGCGTGGTACCGGATCGGCTTCGGACTATTGATCCTGCTGGTGGGCTATAGCGGCGCGTTGAGCTGGGCGGACTGAGTCTGCGTTCCGTTTTCAACGTCATGAAAAAAGTCCGCGTTTGCGGACTTTTTTCTTATGGCGGGCGAGTTGTAGCGTGCAGGTTTACGCCGCGCCGCGCTTCCTGAACACCAGATCCCACACGCCATGCCCAAGCCGCAACCCACGGCGCTCGAACTTCGTCACCGGACGATATTCGGGGCGCGGCGCGTAGCCGTCGGCGGTATTTTGCAGCGCAGGATCGGCGCCCAACACCTCGAGCATCTGCTCGGCGTAGTTCTGCCAATCGGTCGCGCAATGCAGGTACGCGCCCGGCTTCAGACGCGAAACCAGCAACGCGACGAACTTTGGCTGGATTAGCCGGCGCTTGTGGTGGCGCGCCTTGTGCCAGGGGTCCGGGAAGAAGATATGCACGCCGTCGAGGCTATCCGGCGCGATCATTTGCTCAAGCACTTCGACAGCGTCGTGCTGAATGATGCGGATGTTCGACAGCGCCTGCTCGCCCATCAGCTTCAGCAGCGCGCCGACGCCCGGCTCGTGAACTTCGACGCCGAGGAAGTCGTCGCCGGGACGGTGCGAGGCGATTTCCGCGGTGGTCGCGCCCATCCCGAAGCCGATTTCCAGCACGCGCGGCGCTGCACGGCCGAACACGCTATTCCAGTCGGGTTGCTGTGGTGTGAAGGGTACGACGAAACGCGGGCCGAGTTCGTCCATCGCGCGGCGCTGGCCGGTCGACACGCGACCCGCACGCGTGACGAAGCTGCGGATGCGGCGTCGATGCAAAGCTTCTTCTTGCGGGGCGTCGGAGCCGGCATCGGCTGGTTGGCCTTCAGCTTCGGCGGAAGGCGGGAGTTCGTCCGGCAGGCCGGCGTCGTTTGGATCGTGGATCATTGTCGATGCTGCTACAAGGGTGAGGGCTTGGCGGCTTGCATGGCGTATTGCGAGGCGCCCTTTGCGCTTGCGCGGCACGGGCCGCAGTTCGCAGGCTCGCTTCGCTCGAATCGCCATGCCGGGCCGCTGCCACTACAAAAAAGCCGCCTTCATGGGAGGCGGCTCGTGCTGGATTCTGCTGATGGCTCAGCAGGAAGATGGAGCGGACGTTGCAAGTGCGCGTAAGGTAGCACACCCGAAAAGGGTGCGTCCAGACGGCGGCCGGCTTGAAGGAGGCCTGAGACTGGCAGAAAGATTACGGTTTCGTAACGGGATTCGCTATATGCGTGGGCGGTCCGGCTCATCGCGCGTTTGTGCGACTTCCCGAATGACAGGTGGGGAGTGAGTGTGTGAAGCGGGCGGGAAATGCGGCAGATTCAGATCCCTTTGCGAAGCCGCCTGGTCAATCGCCAGGCTGGCCGAAAAGAATCTGGAGCGGGCGATGGGAATCGAACCCACGGCTCTAGCTTGGGAAGCTAGGGTATTACCATTATACGACGCCCGCAGAACGCATAATTCTACTCGGGAAGGGGCGGTTAGCGCAAATCGCGCCGCCGCCCTTGCCCACGAGGCACACGGAGCGATGTTCAGATCACGAAGTAGGTCAACTGAACGGCCGCACGCGTCACCACCATCAGCAGCACCTGCACGATCACGAACAGCAGAATCGGCGAGAGGTCGATGCCGCCGAGTTGCGGCACCACGCGGCGCAGCGGATTCAGGAACGGCGCGGTCAGCTGGTACAGGATCGGCATGGCCGGCGAGCGCGGATTGAGCCACGACAGCAGCGCCATCAGGATCGTCATCCAGATGATCAGATTCAGCGCCCACTTGATGACGGTCAGCACGGCGACGATCAGCAGCGTCGGCACAAGCGTGAGCGGATCGGCGCCCGTGAGCACCACCATCAGCACTACATAGACAATTGCCGCAAGCAGCGCTGCAACGAGGCTCGCCCAGTCGATGTTGCGGGTGCTGTGCAGGATGTGCCGCAGGGGCAGCACGATCCAGTTGGTGACTTGCAGCACCGCGTTCGTGACGGGGTTGTACGGCGGCATGCGCACGACCTGCAGCCATGCGCGCAGCAGCAACGCTGCGCCGAACAGCGTAAAGACGGTATTGAGCAGAAAACGGGCGATATCGCCAAACATCTCGTGTCCTTATCCTTCGGATGGCGGCCGTCGATCGGCCGCGGGGCGCCGGCGTTGACCGATCGGTGCGCCGGCGGTTTCATTTGGATTGTCTGCGCCGTTCCCGCGGGAGGGCGCGTTACGCGTCAAAGTGGGGACGCGGTGGATCTATTTCCAGGCGTTCAAGTCAGGCTAATCGGCAAACTGCGTGCCGCCAAGCCACACTGGCCACGCGATATCACACAGAAACCTTGATTTCGCTGATCAGAATCGTGCCGTTGCCACCGTCGGTGTAGTTCGGGATGTCAGCAACCAACTGCTCCGAAGCTGGCTTGAAAACCTTGTAGAAGTTATCTGCGCTATCGAACAGGAAATGACCGGCGGCGACATACGGCGGCGGCGACCCCGGCGGCCCGGCGTTGATGCCGACGTCGACCGACCAGCCTCTCAGCGACGGCCCGAACAGCCTGGCCGCGAGCGGCATGTGTGTGACGCAGTAATAGTCCACGTCGAAGTGGCCGTTTTCCCGATACGGATAAAGGATGCTGACCTTGATCATTGTGCGTTCTCGTCTGTTGGTCCCGAAGCGCGGCGCTGGCGGATTGCGCGCGGCGCCGGACGTCACATTATCACGCCTTACTTGACGCTTGCACCTGCTGCGGCCTGATTCAGCGACCGGTTGAGCGATTCTTCCACCGCCTCGGCAATCGCCTCGATCGCGGCGGGCGGGTTTGCGCGGCGTTCGGCCAGGCCGACCGCGCGCCGCGTCAGCAAACCATATAGCGCGGCATGATCGCCGCCAAGGCCCTCCAGCAGCGCCAACTGCTTCTCCACGACACCCGTATCGCCGCGCGACACGGGGCCGGCGAGCGCGTTGGGCAGGCCCTTGTCGCGAGCGGTTTCGATGGTGCCGGAGAGCATCGGCAGCAGCGCGCGCAGCGCGTCGTCTTCGGCAAAGCCCAGCGTGCGCCATAGTGCGACGCATTCGGCGAGGCTGCATAGCGCGAAGCTGGCGGCGTAATGCGCGGCGGCGTGGTACAGCATGCGGCCGCCCGCTGGAATCGACAGCGGATGGCAGTGCAGGGCGACGGCGAGTGCCGTCAGTGCGTCCTTGAGCGCGCCGTCGGCCTCGATCGTCACCGAGCAGCCGGCGATCCGCTCGATGTCTGCGAGATCGCCGCTAAAGAGGTAGAGTGGGTGAAAGCCGCCAATCAAGGCGCCCTGGTCGCGCGCCGGGGCTAGCAATTCCACTGGCGAGGCGCCGCTGCAATGCACGAGCGCTTTGCCGTGCGGGCTGCCTGCCGTGTCCGCTGCGAACCGCAGTGTGTGCGCTGTCGTACCGATGCTGTCATCGGGAACAGCTAAAAAGACGATATCGGCGGCGTCGACAACCTGTTGTGGATCGTCGAATGCCGAGCAATACTCGATTTGACTGGCGAGCCGGCTGGCCGAAGTCGTGCGGCTAGCCACCGCCGTGACGGGATAGCCGGCGCGTGAAAAGCTCAGCGCGAGACAGCGCGCGAGCCGCCCCGCACCGATGAAGCCGAGGCGCGGCAGAGAGGGCTGGGACATGGTTGCCTGCTCCAGACGGGGTGCTTGAACGGGAAAGCAGAAGTATCGCGCATCCGTCCGGTAGTGGCGTGTCCCGATGCCGGCATTCCTCTGATCAGTGCGGGGGCGATATGGCGCCTCCGGTCGGTCATCCGGCCACGCGCGCCCCGCAGGTCCGAAAACTGCTCACAATTTCTTCTTGAGCCGGTTTGGCAGTCGCTGTTCTGGGTTTTTCGTCTCGCAGTCAGATTCGGGAGGTAACGATGAATATTTTTTCTTACCGAAAGCACTTGCGGTTCTTGACGCGTTCGCAGCGCCGTCGCTGGTGGGACCAG
Source organism: Paraburkholderia phytofirmans OLGA172 (assembly GCF_001634365.1). Lineage (NCBI taxonomy): Bacteria > Pseudomonadati > Pseudomonadota > Betaproteobacteria > Burkholderiales > Burkholderiaceae > Paraburkholderia > Paraburkholderia phytofirmans. The sequence goes on along the minus strand of NZ_CP014578.1, from coordinate 3,656,619 downwards.
AAGAAGCGTTTGACCCCACGCGTGTGCATCAGCGGCGCGTACGTCCCGCCCAACGTCTCCAGAGAATTCGCCTATGTGAAGGTAGGCTGAAATATCGTCTGCTTACGAGTAAAAAATGCCCGGCGTGGTTGCGCCGGGCATTTTTTATGCTCAGCCGTCAGGATTGAAGCTAATTTGTAATCAAAGATTACTGACCGGTGAGTGCCTGAAGCCGCAAGAGCCGCAAAGCATCGGATTCGCGTTCGCTCGATCGCTGGCAAACCCTTAATTCTCAGTCCGTTACACCGCGTGTCCCGGCACCGCCGTGCCGATGCAAATTCCGAGCTCTTGTCGCCAATTGCAATTTGCAACAAATGCGAACATCTATGCGTGGTCTTTTTCGATACATTGAATTCATAGCATGCAAGGCATGCGAAGTTGGCGACCTTAGTGGGCCGCGCCAGGAGAATAAAAGTGAAAAAGATCGTTCCGTTTGTCGTTGCCGCCGCCCTTGGTGTGGGGTTCGCTACTGCTGCACAGGCGCACGTTTCCGTCGGTATCGGTATTGGCATTCCGGTCGCGCCGGCGTATCCGGTTTATGCTGCGCCACCGCCGGTTTATTACGCGCCGCCGCCTCCGCCGGTGGTCTATGCACCGGGCTATTACGCACCGCCGGCAGTCGTGGTGGGGGGGTATTACGGCGGCTATGGCCGTCCTTATTATCACCATGGCTACTACCGCGGTTACTACGGCCACGGCTACTATCGCCGCTAATCGCAAGACGAGCGGGGGATGTATTGACGGCGTAACGCCGGCTTGATCGCCGGGTTGCGCCGTTTGTGTTTTCACTGCGGCGTACCAAAGCACTGCCGAAGCTGGGAGAATGGCTGTTTCGCCACCGCTTCTGGAGAGTTTCGCCGATGCAAGTGCTTCCCGCTCCCACTTTCGACGATGTACTCGACGCCGCTGCGCGTCTTGAAGGTGTCGCCCACCGCACCCCCGTTCTAACCTCAAGCACGTTCAACGAGCGCACGGGCGCGTCGGTGTTCTTCAAGTGCGAAAATTTTCAGCGCATGGGCGCCTTCAAGTTTCGCGGCGCCTACAACGCGATTTCCCATTTCGACGCCGAGCAACGCAAAGCGGGCGTGCTGACGTACTCGTCGGGTAACCACGCGCAAGCGATCGCGCTGTCGGCGCGCCTCGCCGGGATTCACGCGACGATCATCATGCCGCACGACGCGCCTGCCGCCAAAGTCGCGGCGACCAAGGGCTATGGCGGCGAAGTGATCAGCTACGACCGCTACACCGAGAATCGCGAAGCGATCGGCCGGCGGCTCGCCGAAGAGCGTGGCATGACGTTGATTCCGCCGTACGACCATCCGCACGTGATCGCGGGGCAGGGCACGGCGGTGAAGGAGTTGATCGAAGAAACCGGCCCGCTCGACATGCTGTTTGTTTGCCTCGGCGGCGGTGGCCTGATCGGCGGCAGCGCGTTGTCGGCGGCGGCATTGAGCCCGGCGTGCACGGTGATCGGCGTCGAGCCTGAAGCGGGCAATGACGGCCAGCAATCGCTGGCTCGCGGCGAGATCGTGCATATCGAAGCACCGCGCACGATCGCTGATGGCGCTGCCTCCACGCATCTCGGCGACTACACGTTCGCAATTATTCAAAAGCTGGTCGCGCAGATCGAAACGGTCAGTGACGAGCAGTTGATCGAGACCCTGCGTTTCTTCGCACAGCGCATGAAGATCGTGGTCGAGCCGACGGGTTGTCTCGCTGCGGCTGCCGTGCTCAACGGCATCGTGCCGGTGAAGGGCAAGCGCGTGGGCGTGGTGGTGAGCGGCGGCAACGTCGATCTGGAGAAACTGGCGCAGTATCTCGCCTGATCGGCGGCCGATCGTTTTTACGCCGCGCTGTGCGCGGTGAAATTAATGGAAGGCGGCTCGCCTTGACGAGCCGTTTTTTCTAGCTCGCCATCTGTGCGGTCTGCACGATCAGATCGCGATAGCCGTTCACGATCACGCTATACGAGAAGTACGCGAACAGCAGCGCCGACAACACGTGGCACGCGCGCAGCAAACCGGTGCCGGCGCGTTTGCGTCCGTGGCTGCCGAGCCCACAGACAAAGATCGTCCAGCACAAGCCACCCAGGAAGAAGCCGCCGAGGAATACCGGTGCAGTCGTCACGCTGGTGGCGCCGGCTTTTGCAATCAATGCGCCGCCGACTGCGGCGAACCACAGAATCGCCGAAGGCGACGACATCGCCAGCAGCACGCCGCGCAAGAAACCGCGCCACGGGGAAAGATGCGGCGCGTTGGCATCCGCTTCTCCGGCGACTGCGGGTGCTGACGCTGGGAACAGCGCTTCACGCGCCATCTTCCACGTGAGAAACAGCAGGATCGCCGCGCCGCCGATCCACACTACCCAGCGCACCGATTCGAACTGCAGCAGCGCAGCCATTCCTGCGAGCGCTAGCGCCGCGTAAGCCAGATCGCCGAAACAGGAACCCAGGCCCAACCAGAAGCCCGGTTTGAAGCCGTGCGACAGCGTCAGCGAAATCATCGCGACATTGACGAGACCGATATCCAGACACAGCGACAACGACAGAAAAAAACCATCCGACATCATTGAAAAGGCATGCATCCGCGCAACGGCTCCATCAGTTTTGTTATTCAGACTTGTTCGAGCGGGCGCGATCCTGCTAGTAACTGGATCGCTTCGATGCCGACTGAATCCTAATAATTCAATGGCGTGATTCGAGGCCTGTTTTTACAGTCCCAGCTCATTCCACAAGGTGTCGATGCGCTGTTTGACCGAACGGTCCATCTCGATCGGGCGGCCCCATTCGCGATCGGTTTCGCCGGGCCATTTGTTGGTCGCGTCGAGCCCCATCTTCGATCCGAGACCCGCTACCGGCGAGGCGAAATCCAGATAGTCGATCGGCGTGCGATCGACCAGCACGGTGTCGCGCGCCGGATCGATACGCGTGGTGATCGCCCAGATCACTTCTTTCCAGTCGCGGATATTCACGTCCTCGTCGACCACGACGATGAACTTCGTATACATGAACTGGCGCAGGAAGCTCCACACGCCGAACATCACGCGTTTGGCGTGACCCGGGTAGCTCTTTTTCATCTGCACGATCGCCATCCGGTAGCTGCATCCTTCGGGCGGCAGATAGAAATCGGTGATCTCGGTGAACTGCTTTTGCAGCAGCGGCACAAACACTTCGTTGAGCGCGACGCCGAGCACGGCGGGCTCATCGGGCGGTTTGCCGGTGTAGGTGGAGTGATAGATCGCGTCGCGCCGCATCGTGATGCGCTCGACCGTGAAGACGGGAAACCACTCCTGCTCGTTGTAGTAGCCGGTGTGGTCGCCATAGGGACCTTCCAGCGCGTGTTCGTAAGCGGCCGATGCGCCCTTCGCCGGACGCGGCGGCGCGCCCGCGGGAGCAGGAGAGGGCGTGCCTTCCTGCGGATAGATGAAGCCTTCCAGAACGATTTCCGCGCGGGCTGGCACCTGCAAACTGTCGACGCCCGGCGTGAGGCATTTCGCGAGTTCGGTGCGGCCGCCGCGCAGCAACCCGGCGAACTGGTATTCGGAGAGCGTGTCGGGCACCGGCGTCACCGCACCGAGGATGGTCGCCGGATCGGCGCCCAGCACCACGGCCACGGGATACGGCTTGCCCGGATTCTGCAGCGCGAATTCGCGGAAATCGAGTGCGCCGCCGCGATGTGCGAGCCAGCGCATGATCAGTTTGTTACGCCCGATCAGCTGCTGGCGATATATGCCTAAATTTTGTCGGCTCTTATTCGGGCCTTTTGTGACGGTCAGGCCCCATGTGATCAGCGGCCCCGCATCGCCCGGCCAGCAAGTCTGAATGGGCAGCTTTCCGAGGTCGACATCGTTGCCTTCCCAGACGATTTCCTGACAGGGCGGCGCGCTCACCGTTTTGGGCGCCATGTCCCAAACCGCCTTCGCGAGCGAGAACAGTTTCCCGGCGTCCTTGAGCCCCTTCGGCGGCTCCGGTTCCTTCAGTGCGGAGAGCAGGCGGCCGACGTCGCGCAGCGACTCCAGCGCGGCGCCGTCGCCAACGCCCGCTTGCGCGTCGATCCCCATGCCGAGCGCGACGCGGCGCGGTGTGCCGAACAGGTTGCCGAGGACCGGGAACGCGTGCTGCTGCTGGCTCTCAAACAATATCGCCGGACCGCCGGCGCGCAGTACGCGGTCGCACAGTTCGGTCATTTCCAGGACGGGCGAGACGTTTTGCGAGATGCGGCGCAGTTCACCGATCGTTTCGAGACGGCCGACGAAATCGCGCAGGTCTTTGTATTTCATCTGGTGCGGTAGAGAGCCGCGCAAGCGGCAAAAAAGAAGGGGGCCGCAGGGCTTTGCGGTGCCAGAACGATTGTCGATTTTACCTGTGTTAGCACCTGCACGTAGATTGGCCAAACGGCCTACTTCCAGAGGCGTAATTGAGATAGCTCAAGAGGCGCGCGCCGTACGGTTTTCAGCGGACTGAACACTGTTCATTATTACAATTAGTTATAGATTTACTTATCTATAGTGTTGACGATCTATAAAACCCTGCATAGAATCCGTTCACATTGGTTGCAGGGCGTGAACCTTTTTACCACTGCCCCCGGTCCCTTTAGACGCAACGCGTCACCGTTTACCGACCCCCTGCACGGTATCTGACGGCCTTACCGAAGTCCTGGCCAGCGTCAACTGACGCTGGTTTTTCGCGTGGGAGCTAACGCCTGCATGCTTTTTTGGCATGCCGCGGACATCTTTTCAAGATGGCTCTCCACAAACGGTATTTACCGTTTTCCCGACGTCGCTGCTGCCCTAACCAGACAGAGCGCGCGACGTCTTGATTCTGCGAACGCGTGTTACCGCCTGTTCAACTGGCGGGGTTCGTGGATCATGCAACATGGGAGATCTGAATGAACGCCTGGTTATCGTGGCGTCCCGATGAGCGTATCGCGCAAGTTGTGCGTGGTGCGTTGCGTCGCGGGACGCAAATGAGTCATCACCTGTTCAGCATTGTCGGCGGAATCGCTGTCGTGCTGGCACTTGCACTGTGGCTGATGCCGGCCTGGCGCGGCACCCTTGCCGCCAAGCTGATGCCGGTCATTTCCGCCGCTGTGCAAGCCGGACCTGCCCGTCTGCTGCAAGGCCACCCGCTGCCCGCCTTCGCACCGCCCGGCGCGTCCTCTGACGACTCGCTGGCCGCCAATTCGACCGGTAGCGACGCCGCCAACGGCGCAAACAGCGGTGCCACTGCCACCAACACCAGCTACGACGGGGCCTCCGACGGCACCGGGATATCCGGTATGGGCGTGGCGGCGCTGAACGGCCTCGACCCGCGCACCATGCACAGCGTCTCCGCGCTGGCGCGGCTGATCCCGGCGCAGCGCGTCTCGGCCGACGCACGCGACGATCGCGTGCTGGTCTCGACCCGCGAGCAGGATCTGGTCGCGTCGTACCTGGCGCGGCGCTATCGCGTCGCACAGGCGCCCGTTAGCGAACTCGTGAAGGCAGCGTTCGACACCGGCCGCGAAGTCGATCTCGACCCGCTTCTCCTGCTCTCCGTGATGGCAATCGAATCGGGCTTCAATCCGTACGCCGAGAGCGGCGTGGGCGCGCAAGGCCTGATGCAGGTCATGTCCAAGGTTCACTCGGACAAATTCCAGTATTTCGGCGGTCAGAGCGCGGCGCTCCAACCGGTTGCGAACATCAAGGTGGGTGCGCTGGTGCTGAAGGATTGCATCGCACGAGGCGGTTCGCTGCCGGGCGGCCTGCGTCTCTACGTCGGCTCGACCTCGCAGGACGACGGCGGCTACGGCGCCAAGGTGATGGCCGAGCGTGGCCGTTTGCGCGATGTGGTGCGTGGCCGCAAGGTGCCGATCAATGCGCCGCAGGCTCCGGTTCTGACGGCCTCGAACACGGCTACGGCTACGGCTGCTGCTGCATCGGCTAACGGCAAGCGCGTGCAGATGACGCTCGATGCCGGTCATCCGCTGAGCGCGGCAACGCCGGTGAAGACGCCGGTATCCGAGCAGGACGACGCCAGTTCCAATGCGACCAAGCATGTGGCATCGGCCTCGGAGTTGGGCGCCTGAGGTTGTGACTTAACTCAGTTCGTCTGGCATGAGAGCGGCCGGTACAAAAAAGGACACCTCCGTCGGGTGTCCTTTTTCCTTTGATGGCTTGCACTTGTGGCGGCGTGCGCGGCCGTGAGGGGCGGGTCACAGGCATAGCAACCCGCTTCGCAACCCGCCTCGCCGGGCTCTTTGGGGACTCAAGCCGCAGTCGTTGACGCCTGCCGCTCAGTGCCGCCCGAAAAGCCTCGCCAGCCGCTCGACCGCTTCTTCCAGCTTCGGCAGGGCGGTTGCATACGACAGCCGGATGTAGTCTTTCGGCGCGTGCGTGCCGAAGTCCATGCCCGGCACCAAAACCACGCCCGCGTCGTGCAGCATCGCTTTGGTTAGCGCCGCACTGTCTCCGGCCGCCTGATGCGCGACCGTGCGGCAATCCGCGTACACATAGAACGCCCCGTCAGGCATCACCGGCACAGAGAAGCCTAGCGATTCCAGCGCCGGCGCAATGAAGTCGCGGCGGCGTTTGAATTCGAGGCGGCGCGCTTCGTAAATTGCGATCGTTTCCGGTTCGAAGCAGGCCAGCGCCGCATGCTGCGCGAGCGCCGACGCGCAGATGAACAGGTTCTGCGCGAGTTTTTCGAACGCGCCGACCATGCCGGGCGGCACCACCAGCCAGCCCAACCGCCAGCCAGTCATGTTGAAGTACTTCGAGAAGCTGTTGACGGTGACGACGTCGTCACCGAACGAGAGCGCCGAGACAGGCTTGGCGTCGTAGCTCAGGCCCTGGTAGATCTCGTCGACGATCGTAAAGCCGCCACGCGCCCGCACGGCCTTGACGATGCGTTCGAGCTCGGCCGGTTCGATCGACGTGCCGGTCGGATTCGACGGCGACGCCAGCAGCACGCCGCGCGTGCGCTCGTTCCACCGGCGCTCGACGTCGGCGGCGGTTAGCTGAAAGCGTTCGGCCGGACCGCTTGACACCATCACCGGCTTGCCTTCCGCGGCGATCACGAAGTGGCGGTTGCACGGGTAGCACGGGTCGGGCATCAGCACTTCATCGTCGCGATCGACCAGCGCCGCGCAAGCCAGTAGCAGCGCGGCAGACGCACCGGCGGTGACAACGATCCGCGCCGGATCGACGCTGACGCCGTAGAACTCGGCGTAATGCGCCGAGATCGCCTCGCGCAGCGCGTGCAGGCCGAGCGCATTGGTGTATTGCGTGACGCCGCGGCGCAGGGCGCTCGCGGCCGCTTCGATGACCGGCTCGGGCGCGGTGAAATCGGGTTCGCCGATTCCCATGTGGATGATGTCGCGCCCATCGCGCTCGAGCAGCGCGGCCTCCTTGGCCAGTTCCATCACGTAGAAAGGCTGGATGGCGTCGACGCGGGCTGCAAGCCGCACCAAGGGTTCGGTCAGGGAGTTCATACGATCAATCCAGTTCAGAAGCAAAAGCGGGACGGCGCCTGGCGTATGGGTTCATGCGCGCAGCGGCGTCCTTGCAAGCGCCCAGTAATATATGGGGCTGCGGTATGTAGCCAGGCATTCAATCGGCCGACGATCCGGCGGCCACCGAACCCAGCGGCTGGCGTTCCAGCGGCTGGCGGTCCAGCGGCACCGCCCTTCGTAGGCCGGTCTCTGGCGGGGCAAGGTTGAGCGTGAGGCGCATGACCAGGTCACGCGCCTCATGCTCAATGCTTGCGAGCCGCCTGCGTTTCAGCAGCGCGCAGTTGTGCCGACAGCTTGTCCAGCACACCGTTCACGTACTTGTAGCCATCTGCGCCGCCAAACGTCTTGGCGAGTTCGACCGCTTCGTTGATGACCACTCGATAGGGAATGTCGACGTGATTCTTCAACTCGAACGCGGCGACTAGCAGCACGGCGCGTTCGACCGGGGAAAGCTGGTCGATCGGGCGGTCGAGGCACGGTGCGATGTCCGCGGAGAGTGCTTCCGAATCGCGGATCACGCCGTGCAGGATGGCGTCCAGATGTTCGTGGTCGGCCTTGTCGAAGCCTTGCGCGCCGCGCAGTTGCGCGTCGATTTCACCGCCGGGCGAGCCCGACAGCAGCCACTGATAAAGCCCCTGCGTGGCTAGTTCGCGGGAGCGTCGGCGTGCGCTCTTCATGCCTCTTCCTCTTCTTCGTCTTCTTCTTCGTCGTCACCGCCGAGTTGTTCGAGCGCGACGGCGAGATTGGCCATTTCGACGGCCACGCGCGCAGCGTCACGACCCTTCTCGGTCATGCGCGCGACGGCTTGCTCGTCGTTTTCCGTGGTCAGCACGGCGTTCGCGACCGGAATGCCGAAGTCGAGGCCGATACGCGTGATGCCCGCGCCGCTTTCGTTCGACACCAGTTCGAAGTGGTACGTCTCGCCGCGAATCACCGCGCCCAGCGCGATCAGTGCGTCGAATTGCGCGCTTTCGGCGAGCTTTTGCAACGCCAGCGGGATTTCCAGCGCACCCGGCACGGTAACCAGCAGCACGTCTTCGCCGGTCACGCCGAGGCGTTCGAGTTCTTCGATGCACGAATCCGCGAGACCGTTACAGACGGGTTCGTTAAAACGCGCCTGAACGATGCCGATACGCAGTCCGTCGCCGTCGAGATTCGGTTGGTATTGTCCGATTTCCATGTGAATTCCGTAGTGTTTTGAGTTGGCGCTTAAGCGCGTGAATGGTCGGATCAGCCTTGTTGCGGAGCCTGTGCGGTGCTGCCTGGCATCGGTACGAAGCCGGTCACTTCGAGGCCGTAGCCCGACATGCTGCCCAGCTTGCGGGGGTTCGACAGCACCTGCATCTTGCCGACCCCAAGCTCGCGCAGGATCTGCGCGCCGATGCCGTATGTCTTGAAGTCGACTGGCCGGCGTTTGAGCGCCTCGGCTTTTTCTTTCGAGTCGAACGCCTTGAAAACGTCGACCAGATGTTCCTTCGAATCGCCGCAGTTCAGGAGCACGATCACGCCGAGGTCGCGCTGGGCGATCTCTTTCATCGCCGCGTCCAGCGTCCATGAGTGAGTCGATTTGCCGACTTCGAGCAGATCCAGCATGGACAGCGGCTCGTGCACGCGCACCGGGGTGTCGTGCTCCGGATTCGGCGTGCCGCGGACCAACGCGATATGCGGCTGGCTGCTAGGCTGGTCGAGATACATCACCGCGCGAAACGCGCCATACGCGGTTTGCATGGTGCGCTCGCAAATGCGCTCGACAATCGATTCGGTGCGGCTGCGGTAGTGAATCAGATCCGCGATCGTGCCGATCTTCAGATCGTGCTCTTTGGCGAATTCCATCAGGTCAGGCAGGCGCGCCATCGTGCCGTCGTCCTTGATGACTTCGCAGATCACCGCGGCCGGCGTGAGGCCTGCCAGCGCGGTGAAGTCGCAGCCGGCCTCGGTATGGCCGGCGCGCACCAGCACACCGCCCGGCTGCGCCATGATCGGGAACACGTGTCCCGGCTGCACGATGTGGTCGGCCTTGGCGTCCGGCGCGACCGCAGTGGCGATCGTGCGGGCGCGGTCGGCAGCCGAGATGCCCGTGGTCACGCCTTCGGCCGCTTCGATGCTGACAGTGAAGGCCGTGCCGTACTGCGTGCCGTTGCGATAGGTCATGAGCGGCAGGTTCAGCAGCTTGCAGCGTTCCTGCGTGAGCGTCAGGCAGATCAGGCCGCGGCCGTAGCGGGCCATGAAGTTGATCGCTTCCGGCGTGACGAATTCGGCGGCGATCACGAGGTCGCCCTCGTTTTCGCGGTCTTCTTCGTCGACGAGGATCACCATCCGGCCTGCTTTCAGTTCGGCAATGATCTCTTGAGTGGAGGCGAGCGTCATGTTGGGCGGATTTTTTCGGGGAAAGCGCGTATTTTACGCCACGCGCGCGCCCACGTCGCCAGGGCCGGATGGTATAGGCCGTTTGGCTGACTGGTGTTGCGCCGCCCGGCGCCGGTATGCTCGATGAAACGATGGACAAACGAATCGGTTGAAAGCGCCAGGGCGCCGCCAGCCCTGGCGCAGCGGGCTTTGTAGTGGGCCATTTCGGCGCGTTCAGAATGCGCTCGACGTAGCGCGCAATGACGTTGAATCGGCCGGAACAGCCTTGTTCTGCATGGTGGTGCCAAAGAGAGGCTGGCATACCGTCAAAAATACCGTGACGCGGCAGTCTCTGTGGCGAGACGTTGATTGACCGCGACGGATTGGCGTACCGGGTAGTAGGGGTAGGAGGAGCAAGAGAGCGGTTATCGTCGCCTCTCTCCTCAGTGACTGATCTGCCAGGGAGTCAATCGCTTCTGCAACCGTCGCAAGCCGATCTCGAGCAGGAGTGCAATCGATCCAATGACAAGAATGCCCGCAAGAACCACATCGGTAACGAGGAAACGCGATGCCGAATAAACCATAAAACCCAGGCCCCGGGTGGCGGCTATCAATTCGGCGGCCACGAGGGTCGACCATCCTGCGCCAAGCGCAATCCGCACACCGGTGAGTATCTCGGGGAGCGCGCTTGGCAGCACGACATAGCGAAGCAGCTTGAAGGGCGTTGCGCCTAAAGAGGCCGCCGCCTGCAGCCGGCTTTTCGCCACCCGGCTCGCACCCGACGCCGTTGCGATGGCAAGCGGCGCAAAGATCGTGAGATAGATCAGCAGAATCTTCGATAGCTCGCCAATGCCGAACCAGATCACCATGAGCGGCAAATAGGCAAGTGGTGGAATGGGGCGATAAAACTCGATCAGCGGATCCAGTGCGCCTCGCACAATCCGATTTGTCGCGATGAGCAGGCCTGCAGGGATCGCCGTCGAAACGGCCAGCAGAAATGCGATCGAGATGCGCGAGAGACTGGCCAACAGATGTTGGCCGAGCGTCGCGTCGTCGAAGCCATCCGTGTTCAGCACAATCAGCTTGTGCAGCACCTCTTCCGGCGTCGGTAGCAGCACGGTGGGCAACCAGCGCCGATGGCTGGCGATCCACCATCCCAGAAGCAGCACAAACACCGTGGTCAACGTGGCCACGTGGCCCGCGTCGATGTGACGCCTGCGGCGCCGGGACTTCGCGGCCAGCGTCTCGCGCTCAGCCGGATCGAGTGCGAGCGGGCCGCTCAGATTCTGTTCGGGGGACGACACGTCAGGCCTCCTCGGTCTCGCGGATAAGCTGGTCAAGCAACGAAATGCGGATCTCGGTGAAGGCGGGATCGGTCTTGATCGAGCGTGTTGGTTCGCCTGCGGCATAGCGGCGCGCAAAGTCGAGCCGGTGCCTCGCCACCACGCGGCCCGGCCGCGGAGACAGGATCAGCAATTCGGTGGCGAGCATGATGGCCTCCTCGATGCTGTGCGTAATGAGAAAAACGCCCTTCTCGGTCGCGTGCCAGACGTCGAGCAGCAGGGTCTGCATATGCTCCCGGGTCAGTGCATCGAGCGCACCCAGTGGCTCGTCCATCAGCAGGAACGACGGATCCGCGGCGAGTGCGCGGGCCAATCCGACGCGCTGGCGCATACCCCCGGAAATCTCGTCGATACGGTGATGCTCGAAGCCCTGCAGTTTGACCAACTGAAGAACCTCCGCCGCGCGCGCGTTGCGCGCGGCACGGTCTACGCCTTGCATGCGCAAACCAAAGCTCACGTTGTCTATCACGTTCAACCATGGCATCAGCGCATCGTCCTGGAACACGACACCCCGGTTTGCGTCTGGGCCTGTGACCAGCGCCCCGTCGATCGTCACCCGGCCCGAGGTGGGCACCTGAAAGCCGGCGAGCAATGAGAGCAGCGTACTCTTGCCGCATCCGGACGCGCCGAGCGCGACGACGATCTCGCCGCTGTGCACCGACACTGACACATCCTGAAGTGCGGTGAGTTGACCACGCGGTGTGTCGTAGATCACGCTGGCGCGCAGCGCGCTCAGTTCGGCCATTTCATGCTCCTTTACCGCTTCCCGGCGTCATTTAGACGCGGACGCCTGGATGAAACGACTCGTGATCGAATCGCTGTAGTCCGGTAGAACCTGATCGATCTTCTTTTGCTCACTCAGAAAACGGGCCGTCGCCGCAACTGCCTTGGCGGTGCCGCCGCCGAGCAGCGCGGACGAGGTTTGTTCGGCCGCAACCGGATAGACGTTTCCGGAAAGCAGTTGCGGCACATCGGCCGGGCTTGCGCCGCTCAACTTCGCGATCGCTGCCACTTGCGGCGAGCCTTCAGTCCATGACTTTCCGTTGGCTCGATAGTCCGAAATCGCCTGCAGCGTGACCCCGACAAACTTCTGGACGAAATCGGGATGTGATTGTGCGAAGTCCTTACGCACTGCCCACAGGTCAAATGTCGGCGAACCCCATTTGCCGACCTGCGTTGAATCGACCAGGACCTTGCCGGTCTGCTTTGCCTTACCCAAGGCTGGATCCCACGTGTAGGCAGCATCGATGTCACCACGCTCCCATGCTGCGACCGTTTCCGTAGGGCCAAGGTTGACGATCTTCACCTGCCTGGGATCGATTCCCCAGTGTTTCAGGGCAGCCAGCAGGCTGTAGTGGCTGGTCGATACGAAGGGCGTCGCGATGGTTTTGCCGATCAGGTCCCGCGGCTGGTTGATGTGAGCGCCGTTGCGAACGACGAGGGCTTCGGAGTTGCCGGTCAGCGCGTTGAGGACAACTGCCTGAATCGGCACACCTCGGCTGAGGGCCGCGGCAAACGGACTCGAGCCAACATCACCGATCTGGATATCGCCTGAGGCCAGCGCCGCAACGACATCTGCACCGGTATCGAAGCGCCGCCAGTTAATGGTCCAGCCTGTGGCCTTTTCGTAAGCAGCGCTTGCTTGTGCGAGTTTGGCCGGATCAGCACCATATTGGTAAGCAATGTTGACCGTTTCCGCATGCGCAGCCGTGCCATGTACAAGCGCTAACGCCAACGTGGCAAGAGCGCTGAAACTTGAGAAGCGACGTGTGAATTTCATAAACGCCATGACCTGAGGTAGAAAACAGTTGAGAGAAGTGTCGTCAAGATTAGCGGATCCGGCTTGCGCCACTAACCAAGCAAATCAGAGTTGGATATACAAAGATCTGCGATAGCAGACGTCTGGGAAGTAAAGCGCATGCATCGTCATTTCTATAGGCGCTGTTCTGATGGAAGTGGCCCGCTAAGCCCCCGAACGAATACAAGCCGCCGAACTTGAAACCGGCGAACGCATTCGACAGGAACTTCACCGAATTGGGTAACCGGTCGCCATTGAAGCGATCGAAATCGCCTTGGTGGATCACGTAGCCACTGCCCCACGCCGAGATGTTGTGGATTATCGGGCTACGCGGCTCAATACGGCTTGTCGCCGAGAATGGTGGCGCGATGCATGACGCGCCGCGCGGGGCGATAGTCGTCCACGGCGTAGTGGCTGGTCGAGCGATTGTCCCAGAAGACAACGTCGCCAGACGCCCACCGCCAACGCACGCTGAATTCCGGGCGGGACTGATGCGCAAACAGGAAGTTGAGCAAAGCCTTGCTTTCTTCTTCCGGCAGCTTGTCAATCTCGGTGGTAAATCCTTCGTTGACAAACAGACCTTTGCGACCACTTTCAGGATGAGTGCGGATCACCGGATGGCTCAGCGGCGGGTTCTTGAGTCGCGTCTCATTCCAGCGCTGCTGGTCCGCAGCAGTCAGGCCGAAACGCTTGAGCGGAAAGGTCTTGGCAAAATCGTGCGTTGCGCTCAGTCCTTCCAGCAGGGTCTTCAGCCTGTCCGATAGCGCATCGTAGGCAGCAAAGCTACTGGCCCACAGCGTGTCGCCGCCGTTTTCGGGCAACTGGCGCGCCACCAGGACAGCGCCTAGCGGAGGGGTCTCCGTGAAGGTGACGTCGGTGTGCCAGATGGCATTGTCTTTGAGGTCGAAAGCTTGGGTATCCAGCACCATTATCTGGCTCGCATCCGGATGCTGCGGATAGATGGGATGCGTGTGCAGATCGCCGAAAAGCGCAGCGAAATCACGCTGCTGTATCGGGCTGATGTGCTGATGGCGGAAGAACAAAACCTGATGGCGTATCAAGGCCTGGCGGATTTCCTCTTGCACGTCCCGGCTCATTGGCCGCGCGAGATCGATACCTTCCACCAACGCACCCAGCGCCGGCGTAAGACGGCTGAAATTCAAACTCACTCTCCTTGGCTAGCTAAACCACGCGTGAGATTTTCCCCAGCAATTCATGGAGAACCAACCAACTAGAACTCATTTACTTATGACGGTGGTGCGAATATCGACATTGAACTGGTTCGAAAGATGTAATGCGCAACACGGCTACCCGCGTTACCGGACGGCGATCCCGATGACTATATTTTTTATGTCGGCACCGGTCGCGCGGTCCTGGCCATGAAGGGCGGCGCTGTCGACTTCCTCACCAAGCCGCTCGATGAAGATGCATTGATGCGCGCGGTCGATGCGGCTCTGGGCAGGGGAGATGTTCTTCGCGAGGAGGTGGAGAATGCAGCGACGCTTCCTGATAGATATCGGCAGGGTCGCCTGGAGAACTCGCAGGTGTCTGATTTTCCCGATTCGCGGATTCAGGCGGACTTTACTAGACGCCAGTAGACCGTGCGTCTAGTAAATGCCCAGTCATTTCGACGGTTTATGGACGCCCTCAGGCGCCGATAGCATCCGCTCCACATACCGCGCGACGTCCTGAGCGGACCGGATAATGGCGGGACGGGAAACGCTTCCCGCCTGCACTTGCGTGTCGACGAGCGGCGGCGGAACGGCAACGGTAGACATGAGGTGGAATTTCGCACGAGTGACTCAAGCGTTGCATGGTAGCCATGCGAGCCGCATCGGCAAAACGACGAATTTATATAAGCTAATGGGAGCATCCGCCTTTCTGCTTACACAGCCTCCGCCGTCTGCCGCCGAAAACCCGCCGCAGCATGCCGCCCTGGCAACTGATCGCTCTCACCGAACAATTTGTGTCGCAACGTGCCCTCGCCATACGCGGTCTTGTAGAGCCCGCGGTTTTGCAGTTCCGGCACGACCAGATCGATGAAGTCCTCGTAACTCTCCGGCGCAACGGTTCGACTGAGATTGAAACCGTCGACGCCGGTCTCCTCGACCCACGCCTGCAGTTCATCCGCAACCTGGGAGGCGCTGCCGACAAGCGCCGGATAACGCCCGCCCAACTCGAACATTTCGAGCAGCTTGCGGCGTGTCCAGCCGTGCTGTTTGGCCGTGCGCGTCGCCGATTCGATGGCATTGCCGGGAGCGTAGTCGACGGGCGCATCGAGATCGTATTGCGCGTAGTCGATTCCCGTGCTGGCCGCGAAATGCGCGAGCCCGGATTCGCGGCTCGCATACTGCAGATAGTCTGCATATTTCTCGCGCGCCTCGGCTTCGGTGGCGCCGGTCACGACCGCCGCGCCCACGAACACCTTGACGTCGTCCGGCCGCCGCCCGGCCTGCACCAGCTGCTCGCGCAACGTTCTCACCGTCTCGCGTCCGACCGCGCGGTTCGGCGGCGAAATGAACACGCATTCGGCGTGACGCGCCGCAAAGCGCTGGCCGCGCCCGGAGCTGCCGGCCTGGAACAAGACCGGTGTGCGTTGCGGCGACGGCTCGGCCAGGTGGTAGCCCTCGACGTTGTAGTAGCGGCCCGCGTGCCTCACCTCGTGCACCTTGGCCGGATCGGCGTACACGCGGCCCGCTTTATCGCGCAGCACCGCCTCCTGCTCCCAACTGCCTTCCCACAGCTTGTAGAGAATCTCGAGGTACTCGTCCGCACGCTCATAACGCTCGTCGTGCGGCAGTTGCTCGTTGAGGCCCATCGCGCGGGCGGCGCTGTCGAGATAGCCGGTCACGATGTTCCAGCCAATGCGGCCCTGCGTCAGATGGTCGAGCGTCGAGAAGCGCCGCGCGAGCAGATAAGGCTGCTCGTAGGTGAGATTTACCGTGACACCGAAGCCAAGATGCTCAGTCGCCGCCGCCATGGCCGACACCAGCAGCGTGGGATCGTTAACCGGTAACTGGATCGACTCGCGCAGCGTCACGTCCACATTGCGCTGGTAGACGTCGTAGACGCCCACGATGTCAGCCAGAAACAGCCCGTCGAACAGGCCGCGCTCGAGCGTGCGCGCCAGGTTGGTCCAGTAAGGCAGCAGGCGATAGTCGGTGGAGCGGTCGCGCGGATGGGCCCATAGACCGTGGTTGATATGGCCGACGCAGTTCATGTTGAACGCGTTGAGCAGAATCTCTTTCTTCGCCATTACAACGCTCCGTGCCTGGGCGGCAGCTTGTCGTTGAGGTAGAAGTTGCCCACGGCATGATACTTCCAGCGCACCGGGTCATGCAGCGTATGGGTGCGCGCATTGCGCCAGAAACGGTCGAGGCCGAGACCGTCGAGCGTCGCGGCGGCGCCGGCGAGTTCAAACAGCCGTGAACCCGCATCCAGCGATACGGTCGTGGTCAGCGTCCTCGCCTCCGCGACGGCGACCGACGCCTCCGCCACCGAGCGGTCGGTCGGGGCTGCCTGGGCGGCGTCGACGAAACGGCCGGCTCGGCGTAGCAGCGCTTCCGCTGCACGCAGACGCGCGGCGAGGTCGCCGAACTGCGCAATGGTCAGCGGATCGTCGGCAGCAAGCTCGACCTTCGCATCGATCCACGGCCGTGAACGCTCGCGGACGAACTGCAAGGCGGCCTCGAAGGCACCGCGCGCCTGGCCCAGATCGATCGCGGCGTGAATGATCTGCGCGAGCGGTCCGATCGTCGTCGCATGCTCAAACGAGACCTGAAACGGCACGACCCATTCCGGCTCGACACGCACCTGCTCGAACTGCACCGAACCGCTGCCGGTGACGCGCTGCCCGAACCCGTCCCAGTCGTCGGTCACGGTGACACCCGGCGTATCGCGTGGCACGAAGGCCAGATACGTGACGTCGCGGCCCTGCTCCTCGGCCACCACCAGGGTGGGAATCCAGTGGGCGTACAGCGCACCGGTGCAATAGAACTTGCGGCCGTCGATATGCCAGCCGTCAGCGCCCCGCGTGAGCCGCGTGCGTCGTTTGAAGTCCTTATGGCTGATTTCGGCAAGCGCGTTGCCGAACCGCTCCCCGGCCAGCACGCGTTGATAGAAAAAGCGCTGCTGCTCAAGGCTGCCGCCCACGCGCAGTACTTCCAGTGCGTAGAAGTGGTTTTGCGGAATCTGCCCAAGCGAGCCGTCGGCCGCGGCGATGATCGCGGTGACTTCGGCGAGCGTGCCGTTGCGCACACCGGCCCCGCCGAATTCGCGCGGCACGGTGATGCCCCACAGGCCGCTCGCGACGAATGCGTCGAGCTCGGCCCAGGGGAGTCGTCGTTCGCGATCGCGCAGCGCCGCTTCGGGCGCAAACGTCGTGGCAAGACGCCGCGCCGTTGCGAGCGCCTCGGCATCGTTCGTGATCAGATCCAGGGTCAGCGGCGTACGCAATTCGCGAGGCAGCGCCTGCGTTGGCGCGTGGTCGAGCGTTTCTACAGAAAGATCAAAGGTCATGTCTCAGTTCCACGAGTGGCGCGCCGGCAGCACGTGATTCAGGTGATAGTTGCCCAGCAGATGCAACTTCCAGCGCACCGGGTCGTGCAGCGTATGCGTGCGGGCGTTGCGCCAATGGCGATCGAGATTGTGCGCGGCGCGAGTGGAGGCGGAACCGGCTAGTTCGAACAGCTTTTCGCTTGCCTCCAACGCAATGCGGGTGGTGAGCACCTTGGCTTCGGCCACCGCGACCGAGGCGCGTGCACTGGCCTCGGTATCGACAATCGGTTGCGCGGCAATGGCATCCAGCGTGTGGCCGGCCTCCTGGAGCACCTCGTGAGCCGCGTGCAGATCGATTTGTAGACGGCCGACATCCGCGATGATGTACGGGTCATCGGTTGCGTGTTCGAGGCCCGAGTCGACCCACGGCCGGGCGCGTTCGCGTACGAAGCGAAGCGTGTCGGCGACTGCGGCCTGCGCGATACCCTGGTCGATCGCGGCCTGAATCAATTGCGAGGCGGGGCCGAACAGCCCCGGACGGTCGGCGAGCTGCCAGATCGGCAGCACGTCCTGCGGATCGACTGGCACTTGGTCGAAGGTCACCGTGCCGCTCGCCGTGGTGCGTTGGCCGAACGAACTCCAGTCGTCGATCACGCTCAAGCCCGGCGCATCGCGCGGGACCCAGACCTGCACGGCGCGGCCTTCGTCGTCGGTGGCACGTGCCGGGACGCGGTGTGCAAATAGCGCTCCGGTCGAATAGAAGCGCCGACCGTCGAGGCGCAAGCCGTCGCTTGTGGCGCTCAGTCGCGTCGTGCCCTGCAGGATGGTTTTGGCGTTAGCCGAGCGGCGTTCGGGACCCGCATTGCCGAGCCGCTTGCCCGCCAACACCTCGCCGTACAGGCGCGCTTTCTGCGCTGGCATGCCGACTTCCCGCAACAAGCCGAGCACGCCGAAATGGTTCTGCGGAATCTGGCCGAGCGCTGGATCGGCCTCACACAGGATCACAAAGACTTCCGCCAGCGTCGCGAACGAGACGTCGGCGCCACCGTATTCGCGCGGCACGGTGATGCCACCAAGGCCGCTTTCCGACCACAGGTCCAGTTCGGCCCACGGCAGCCGCCGTTGGCGGTCGCGCTCGGCGGCGCCCGCGGCGAACGCTGCCGCCAAAGTGTATGCGGCTGCCAGCGCTTCTGCATCGTCGGCAATACGCCGCACGCGGGCCGGATCGGGAGGCCGCGGCAAACGCGACACGGGAGAGGAGGATTCGGGAGTGGGCATGACGGCTCGTACAGATAGGGTTGTCACCCGTCCGCGCTACGGTGCTTCGGCCCCTTCATGCGGCGAAGCGCATCGCCTGCGTAACGCTTGTGGCGAACAGGTTGGATCGTCTATTGGACCAGCCGGGGTAAGGCGTGCCTACTATCGAATTGGAACTTGCTTATGAGGATTTTCAATTTCGATGCCCTGTGGCATCTGTGAACGTCGCCTGCGTGGCGCCTGAAGCTTTTCATATATGCCTCAGGGGATTTAGCAACGCACGGAAAAATATTTGTCAGCGACCTTCCACGTTACTTAGCATTCGCCCCATCATCAACCACACGACTACTACGTCTCATGAATAAACGAAACATGCTTAAAACTGCGCTGGCGACCGTCTTGTTCGGTTTGGGCCTCGCCACCACGCAGCTCGCGCTGGCCGCGCCGCAAACTTTGCGCGTCGGCATCATGTCCGGCGAAGATGAGGACGTCTGGCGCGTGGTCGCCGCGAACGCTGCCAAGCAGGGACTCACGATCAAGGTCACCACCTTCTCCGACTACACGCAACCCAACGAGGCGCTCTCGGAGCACGACCTCGACGCCAACTCGTTCCAGCACAAGCCGTATCTCGACGCGCAGGCCAAGGCGCGCGGTTACACCATCGTACCGGTCGGATACACCTACGTGCAGCCTATCGGTTTGTATTCGCGCAAGTTCAAGTCGGTGTCGGATCTTCCTGATGGCGCCACCATCGGCGTGCCGAACGACCCGAGCAACGAAGGGCGCTCGTTGTTGCTGCTTCAGGCGCAGCATCTGATCACGTTGCGCGCGGATGTCGGCTTGCTGCCGACCGCGCGTGATATTGCCAACAACCCGAAGCACATCCATATCAAGGAACTCGATGCGGGTATTGTCGGCCGTGCGATCGGCGATCTGGATGCAGCCGTGATCAATACGGACTGGGCGATCAAGGCAGGCATCAAGATCCCGCAGGAGCGGATCGCGCAGGAGCAGGTGAGCGGCAATCCGTACCGTAACTTCCTCGCCGTCAATGCGAAGGACGCGAACGCGCCTTGGGTCCACGCGCTTGTCGAGAGTTATCAGCAACCGAACGTGGCCGCTGAAATTCTCAGCGTCTACCACGGGGCGACGCTGCCGGCGTGGAATGAGTCGAGTCACTGACTCTCTCTGGCGGCGTGACGGTATACCTGGTGCGGAAAACGACGGTATACCGTCACCAAGCCGTAGATTTAGCTGGTTTCAGCAAGACGACCGTAGACGCTGATTTTTTAAAAATCGAATTATTTCAACGGGTTATGGCCGTCCTGAGGCGCGCTGAGCATCCGCTCCACATACCGCGCAATCAGATCGATTTCCAGATTCACTTGCGTGCCTTCGCGCAGGCGCTTGAGCGCGGTCACTTCGACCGTGTGCGGAATCAGGTTGATCGAAAACTCACAGCCATCGTCGAGATCTTTAACCGAGTTGACGGTCAGGCTCACGCCGTTGACAGTGATAGAACCTTTGTAGGCGAGATAGCGGCCGATCTCGCGCGGCGCCAGCACGCGCAGTTCGTGCGATTCGCCGACCGGCGCAAAATAGGTGACCGTGCCGAGGCCGTCCACGTGGCCGGAGACGATATGCCCGCCGAGCCGGTCATGCGCGCGCAGCGCCTTCTCGAGATTGACCTCGCCGGTCTCGCCAAGGCCCGCGGTGCAGTTCAGGCTTTCGCGCGACACGTCGACTTCGAACGAATGCGCAGTTTTTGCCACGACCGTCATGCAGGCGCCCTGGATCGTGATGCTGTCGCCGAGCTGGACGTCTTCGAGATCGAGGCCGCCGGCTTCGACGTTCAGGCGTACGCCTGCGTCACCATCCGTGCCGAGCGGGTTGACTGATTCTATGCGGCCCACTGCCGCGACGATTCCTGTAAACATCGTGTTAATCCCTGATTAATTCGAAGTTGGTTGTGGTGCGGGCTCGGTCCCGGCTTCGGGTTCCGGATGCGGCGCGGAACGCGGCACAAAACGCGCGAGAATCCGCAGATCGTCGCCGATCCGGTCGACCGCATGGAAATTCAGCTGCAGGCGGCCTTCGAGCGTTTCCGGTGCGTTCAGATTGAACATGCTCATCGAGTCCATGCCGAGCAGGCTGGGCGCGAGATAGACCAGCAGTTCGTCGACGCAGCCTTCGCGCAACAGCGAGCCGTTCAGCTTGTAGCCCGCCTCGACGTGCAGTTCGTTCACATTACGCTCGCCAAGCACTTTCAGCATGGCGGGCAGGTCGACCTTGCCCGCCGCGTTCGCCAGTTGCACGATCTCCGCGCCGCGATCGCGCAGCGTGCTGGCGCGCTCGGCATGACGCTCATCGAGATTGCCGCAGAAAATCAGCGTGGGTGCGCCGGCCAGAATCTGGGCTTCGGGCGGCACGTCGAGCTGGCTGTCGATCAACACGCGTTGCGGCTGGCGCGGCGTGTCGACAGCGCGTACGGTCATGCGCGGATCGTCTTCCCTGACGGTGCCGATGCCCGTCAGGATTGCCGACGCGCGGGCGCGCCATGCGTGACCATCGGCGCGTGCCGCTTCGCCGGTAATCCATTGACTGACGCCCGACGGCAAGCCCGTGCGGCCATCCAGCGAGGCGGCCACTTTCATGCGGACCCACGGGCGGCCGCGCGTCATGCGCGACACGAAGCCGATGTTCAGTTCATGCGCTTCGTTGGCGAGCAGCCCGCAACGCACTTCAATGCCGGCATCGCGCAGCATCGCGAGACCACGCCCGGAGACTTGCGGATTGGGGTCTTCCATCGCCGCGACCACGCGCTCGACCTGCGCTTCGATCAGCGCATTCGCGCACGGCGGCGTGCGGCCGAAATGGCTGCACGGCTCGAGCGTCACGTAGGCCGTGGCGCCGCGCAGATCATGGCCGCGCGAACGCGCGTCCTTCAACGCGCGAACTTCGGCATGATCCTGGCCGGCCGGCTGCGTGAAGCCTTCGCCGATCACCTCGCCGTTCTTGACGAGTACGCAACCGACGCGCGGATTCGGGTCGGTCGTATACATGCCACGCTTGGCCAGCGTGAGCGCGCGTTCCATATGGACGAAGTCGGTTTGCGAAAACATCGGTGTCCGGTCGGGTACGGTGGCTAGGCAATATTGAGTTTGGGTTCCGGCGGGTTCGTGTCTCGCGCGCCTCAGGCCGCGAGCGAGGCGAACGCGTCGCGCGCTGCGTCGATCGTGGCGTCGATGATTGCGTCGTCGTGAACGATCGAAACGAAGCCCGCTTCATACGCCGAGGGCGCGAAGTACACGCCCGCGTCGAGCATCTTGTGGAAGAACGCGTTGAAGCGCGGCACGTCGCTCTTCGTGACTTCGGCGAAGCTGGTCGGGACCGACTCAGTGAAGTAGAGGCCGAACATGCCGCCGAGCGAATCGGCCGCAAAAGGCACCTTCGCTTCGCGCGCGACATTCGCGAGACCTTGCGCAAGACGCGTGGTGCGGGCGGCGAGCGTGTCGTAGAAGCCGGGCGCCTGGATCAGCTGCAGCGTCTTCAGGCCGGCGGCCACCGCAATCGGATTGCCCGACAACGTGCCCGCCTGATAGACGCCGCCGAGCGGCGCGAGGTGAGCCATGATGTCGCGCCGGCCGCCGAAGGCTGCCGCCGGCATGCCGCCACCGATCACCTTGCCGAGACACGTCAGATCCGGCGTGATGCCGTAGACCTCTTGCGCACCACCCAGGGCGACGCGGAAGCCGCACATCACTTCGTCGAAAATCAGTACTGAGCCGTACTCGGTGCACAGGCGCCGCAAGGCTTGCAGGAATTCAGGCGTGGCGCGCACGAGGTTCATGTTGCCTGCCACCGGCTCGACGATCACCGAGGCGATCTCGTTGCCGAACGCCTTGAACGCTTCTTCGAGTTCCGCGACGTTGTTGTACTCGAGCACCGTGGTGTGCTTGGCGATATCGACCGGCACGCCCGCCGAAGTCGGATTGCCGAACGTGAGCAGGCCCGAGCCGGCTTTGACCAGCAGGCTGTCCGCGTGGCCGTGATAGCAGCCTTCGAACTTGACGATGCGGCTGCGGTTCGTGAAGCCGCGCGCGAGGCGAAGTGCGCTCATGGTCGCTTCGGTGCCGCTCGAGACCATGCGGACCTGTTCGATCGACGGCACCAGCTTGCAGATTTCTTCGGCAATTTCGATTTCGGATTCCGTCGGCGCGCCGAAGGAGAAACCGTTGGTCAGCACGCGCTGGACCGCTTCCAGTACTTCCGGGTGGATGTGGCCGAGGATCATCGGGCCCCATGAGCCGATGTAGTCGGTATAGCGTTGTCCGTCCGCGTCCCAGAAGTAGGGGCCTTGCGCGCGCTCGATGAAGCGCGGCGTGCCGCCTACTGAGCGGAACGCGCGGACCGGCGAGTTCACGCCGCCGGGGATGGTGCGCTGCGCACGGTCGAAGAGGGTCTGGTTTCTGGACATGGTGATGGCTGGAATTTGGGTTGCGCAGCGGCGCGGGTGCTGCTTTCTGCGCTCCGCGCGGCGCTGGGGGTTGGTGGGGAAATTGTACCGGAGTCAGCGTGAAGAGGTTTTGGGTTTGCCCATGCCGCGGCGCGTGGTCGACCCGCCCAGCCAGGACCGGGCGGGGTGGATGGTCTAGCCGTCGCGTACAATTGGGGTCGTCAAGTTGCGGTTTCCCCCGTTTCACCGCGTTTCGCTGCCGATGACGGCGCGGCGCTTCATCTGGATTCCCATGTCCCACGTCACCAGAAGCCGGCCCGATGGCCGGCTGATTCTGTTGCTCGGTGCGCTTGCCGCATGCGGGCCGATTTCCATCGACATGTATCTGCCGAGCCTGCCGACCATCGCGCAGGCATTCGCCATCAGCACCGGCGCCGCGCAAACCACGCTGACCAGCTTCATGTTCGGTTTTTCGATCGGCATGCTGCTCTATGGTCCGCTGTCGGACACCTATGGCCGCCGGCCTGTGTTGCTCGGCGGCATCATCATGTATGCGCTGGCAAGCGTGGCCTGCGCGTTGTCGTTTTCGATCGGGTCGCTGGTGACATTCCGCTTCGTGCAGGCGCTCGGCGCGGGTGCGGCCTCGGTGCTGGCGCGCGCGATCGCCCGCGACGCGCACGGGCCGACCGATGCCGCGCGCGTGCTGTCGATGCTCGCCATCGTCACGTCGATCGGCCCGCTGCTCGCGCCGCTGATCGGCGGGCAGTTGCTGTTGCTCGGCGGCTGGCGTGTCGTTTTTATCGTGCTGACGCTATTCGGTACGGTGTGTGCGGTGACCGCGTTCCTCAAGGTGCCGGAAACGTGGCCGCCCGAAAAGCGGGCGCATTCGGCGCTGCTGAAATCGTTCGGCGCCTATGGCAAGTTACTGCGCGATCCGGTCGCGTGGGGGCACATGCTGTGTGGCGGCATGGCGTTCGCGTCGATGTTCGCGTATATCACCGCGACGCCGTTCGTGTATATCGAATATTTCCATGTGTCGGCGCAGCATTACGGATTTCTGTTCGCGCTGAATATCGTCGGCATCATGTTCGGCAACTTTATGAATACGCGGCTCGTCGGCCAACTCGGTTCGCTGCCGATCATCTCTTTCGCCGCGACCGTGAGTTGCATCGCGTCCCTGTTCGTCTGTCTCGTCTCGCTGACGGGGTGGGGCGGACTATGGTCGATCGTCTTCGGGTTGTTCTTCGTGGTCGGCGTCGTCGGGCTGTTGTCCGCTAACTGCGCGACCGATCTGATGCATCGGTATCCGGTGAATGCCGGCGCCGCGGCCGCCGTGTTCGGCGCCGTGCAGTTGGCGCTTGGCGCGTTGGCGAGCCTTGCTGTCGGACTCTGGCCGGATGGCTCCCCCAAGGGCATGGGCATCGTCGTGGGCGTTGCGGGCGTGCTGTGTTACGTCGGCCGGATTCTGGTCGTCAAATGGCACGGCATGAAGGCGCCGGTCGCTGCCGTTTGATGGCATCACGGGCTGGGAGGCTTCGCTGAACGCGGATCATGGTTCCTTAGCCGAAACACGCGGCAAGCCTGCTTCTCCATCCTGCGCTAAGCAACGCGTCTACGGAAAACACCAGGTGTTGCGCGCGCGCGACCGTGCGGTTCAATTTGCATTGCTATGATGGCGTCACTGTTCCTCGGAGCGGCAATCATGGCGATCAGAGATTTGATGAATGGCGAGCGGCAACAGGCTGCCTTTGCCGAAGCGCAGAAGCTGGCAGACAGCGGCGCCTATCACGATTACACAGACATCGAATATGTCTTGCGTTTTGATTACGGTTTGTCTGATGTATCGGCGCTGCTCGACAGTCAGTTGATGCATCGCGATCTGAATCGGCGTTGCGCCGATGCGCGTGAGAAGCTGGATGCGCTTAGCGTGTGACGCACGCGGTCAGTGGCACGCAGGCAGGAGCACTCGCAACAACCGAAGGCGGAAATGAAAAACGGGCCGAGAGGCCCGTTTTTCATTGATCTTGTGGCGGAGGCGGTGAGATTCGCGCTTAGTATAAAACCAGTTCTGTAAAATCAAGGACTTAGGTGCAGTCCGTGGGAGGATTCTGGCACACCTCGACGGCACACGCAACCCCGCCTGGGCTCGGGCGTTAGCCTCACGGGGCCAGCTCGGACAAACGCTCGGGACGGGCGCCCCCCTGTGCTGATACGAACTCTCCGTGGGAACCGGGAGAGATATCAGCATAACCGCTGGCGGCGATACGCCCGCAAAACCTCGCAGGGACCAGGTATCTTCAAGCAAACGATGCTCACGATGGACACAAGGATGCGGGCCGCCATTAGCGGCGATGGAGCACTGGGTCTGCAGTATCTGATGCTCGACGACGATTGGGTTGAACTTGTGCTGCCGGTGCGAAGCTATAAGGTCTTGCCGCCAGGGTTTCATGACTCGGCCCGCCAATTTATAAGAGATAACGCGGCTCGGCTCTACGAATTCCCTTGAAAAAGTCGGCTGATGGTGGGCCAACGATACATTGATGGCCCACCATCCGAAAAACACATCGCTTAAGCATCGTGTTTTACATCGACGCTTTCCGCGATGCGGCGTCCGAACAAGCAGTCTCGAAACGCTAGAATGCGCCCCGCAGGATGGCTCCTCTGCCGGCCGCCATTCGGCGTCGGAAAGCGTCCGGCTACGCCGCTGTCAGTCAGTGCGAGGAGCGGACCGCGTTGAGGTGTTCTTCGTATCTCCCAAAAGAGTCGTCCTGTCGAAGATGAGCGTACACGCGAAGCACTGTCTCCAGCTTGTCGTTCAGCAACTGCGCAACAGTGGGGAAGTCGTTGGGGTGCTTGCGCAGGTAGTCCGTCGCGACAATGTGCCGAATTGCGTGGGGCCCAAACGGGTGCGCTTCAGGAATGAAAGCGCCGGTGATGCGAAGAACCTGGCGGTTAAGTGTTGTCCATTTCCTTCCCGTCTTGTTGGGGAATACCAAGTCAGTAGCTGGTGCGGACCCTATGAGAACGGGGCGGAATTCATCCAGATACTCCTGAATCCGCTCGCCCAGCGCGCGAGGCAACGGTGCATCGTATTGCTGATTGGAGGTGGCTGATTTGTTCTTGAAATCAGCGGGCACAAACCGCAACCTCCATTGACCGTCTTCACGGCGATAAAGATTGCCGGTCTGGTCCGGACGCCATGTCATCGACATGAAGTTACGTGCCCTCAAAGGGTTCGCCACCAACATTGAAAGCAAAAGCGCATCGCGTTTGAGTGTGGCTTCCGCCTTGCTGCCGGGTACAGCCGCAGCGGCCTTTTCATCGAGTTTTTCGACGGCACGGAAGATGGGCAGCAAGGGCTCGGACAAGTTGAGTAGGCCACGAATAGGGTCCTCCGGGTTGCGGGAGATGTCGGTGGCAGCTTGCTTCCACTGCTTGGAAATTTCATGGCATTTGGCGCAACTAGCATCCCAGTCGAAAGTCGCGAACGACGGCGACAGACGAGCGGCAAGCTGCGGACACTGGGGGAGATAACCTGTTCCCTCGTTCGTAAGTGACGCGACAAGGGCCGCAAAGCCCGCGTGCCCACCATGAGTCGCGCCACCCGACCGTGTCTGCATAAATTCCAGATAACCCTTGACGGCCTCGGGAACCGCAAACCAGGCGAGTGTTTGCGCTTCATCGGCTCCCAACCCAAAGCCGCCATCAGAGGAAGGTCGTGAGAGATACCCAAAAAAGCTGCAGAACCGCCGCAACACGAACGAAGCAGTAGCACATCCACGACCAAATCGATAGCAAATGGTCGGCAAATCGAGGCCAATCTTGTCCTTCGGAAGCAGTCTCCACAGGCGCTTCGCGCGTCTGAGGGTGGTTTGCGTCGACGTCTTATGCTCGAAAAACTCGTTCCATTCGCTCAGGAATTGCTTCGACAAAGAGGTCACGTGCACGAGATACTTGTCACACGTGTTTGCGCGTAATTGCTCGCGATACGGTATGGCCCTTTTGGCGGCTTGGGCTCTCTCACGATTCGTCTCCTTCGTCGGCTGGGGTATCAGTGACCGGAGTGAATCGCGTTCCATCCCAAGATGTCGTTCAAGTCTAGCAAGTGATGGAAGTGCCCTTCTTTGAGGATATGCGCCTTTCAGCCAACGCAGGATTGCCGAACTCGAGGTACCGGTACGTTCGGCTATGGACTTCACAGATTCTCCCGTAGATGCAACAGCTGCCCTCAATTCCGCGTGAAACGGGCTAATCTTTGAGTCATGTCTTGTTTGCGACTTTGTGTTCTTGGTTGAAGCTACGAGGGCGGCGACAGTCCGATGCCATGCTCGCAAATGGCTAGCTCGGTCATGTCTCGCATGGGTGGTAACGGTCAGCTTGGAGAGGTATTCCCGAAGCTTCAAGTCGAACCCCGATAACATTTCAGTCCCTACTTTTCCGTCGGTGGATTTGCCGTGGAACGAGAGGAAGGAATTCAGAGACGAAAGATTGTTTCGAAAGACTTGCATTGAAGTCGGAGCTGTCGGCACGTGTTCGTCGGGGCCGACAATTTCAACACGTCGAAGAGCGATTACATCTTGATAGGTCAGGAACATGGAGTCCTCGTATGACCCCTTTGCCAGCTGCCATTCGTCGCCTGACTCGTTATGACGAAGCTTTATGTGATAACGAGGAATCTGTAAACCATTGAAATCAAAGGAATGTTTCATATGACCTCCGACATATTGCTTATCAAGGAGGTGTTCAACCGTTCGTTATGTCCTTTCTGGCTGCGCTAGAGGGTGGATTAGTGTTACCTCTAGTAGGAATGGCATTTATACCGGCGGCAATCAGACTTCATTTCTCCGGCCGATGGGAATGCAGCCCCGATGTAGAAGCCGTCGGGAGCCGTAATAGCTTCAGTCCGTCCAGCCAGTTCATTGCACTGGCTATACACGGTATGAATACATCTGCTCACTTGCTGCAAGGCCGCAGCTACCTTGACGCCAACGAACTTGCCGACATCCTCGGCCTCTCGCTGCGCACAATCACCCTGCGAGCAAAACACCGCCCTTGGCTGCTGCCACCCCGTGCGGTTCTATCTGACCGCGAGCTTCTTCGTTGGCGTCAGGACGTCGCCGTTAGGTGGATTTTGGAGAACCTGACCTCGACGAATTAGAACAGCTCAGTCGGTTTGATACCAAACGCTGCGGCGAGTTTTTCGAGCGTGGATAACTGTAGCGCCGCAACTTTGCCGCTCGATGCCTCGATTTGCGAGATGCGGTTGCGGTCCAAGCCCGTACGGTCGCCGAGGTCCTTTTGAGTTATCCCTTCAGCCTTGCGAAGTTGCTGTACTTTCTCGCCTACCGTCTCGCTTGAGACAGGCTTGCCGGGCTGCACACGGATGATTTCGTTGCCAATCGGAGTGTCGAAGAGGACGCGGACATCAATATCTAACGCTCGCGCGAGAGCGTCGGCGCGCTCCAAGGTCATTCGTGACGAAGTGCGCTCTAAACGGCTGATTACAGTCCTATCCGAGCCCAGCCGATTTCCCAGCTCCTCTTGAGAACACCCAAGGCTCAACCGGTAGCGCCTCAAATTTTGGACGAAGCGCTCCTGAAGCGACATCAGTCCGTCCCTAAAAAATTAAAATTCTATTTTCCTGTCTACAAGTCCGATGTCTACAGCGGGTGCATTGTAGACATGAGCGTTGTAGGCGTCTGCCTTGTAGACGTTTACATGTACAATGCAAACGCCTACACTTGCACTCATCTGAGACGATTTGAGCGGCAGAAAATCCGTGTGCGCTCGAGCGAGGAAAATTTTTTAGATGGTCACCGCTAAGGCACGCGACCTGATGTCAGTAGCCGAACTGGCAAAGTTGCTTTTCGTGTCAAAAACTTATGTTCGCAAGAAGCTCTTGCGGAAACACACTTTGCGGCCAGTATCAGTGCGCCGCGGTCGTAAGTTCGTGCTTCGGGCAAAAGCAGAAGCTTACCGACGCAAGCGGCAGAGAATTGCACGCAGGGCGCTTCGCGAGCTAGCGCGTTTATCTCAAGAATGTGAACTTTACGGCAACACAAAGATGGACAGATGAGCGATGTTTTGACGCCACGGCCCGCTGTGCCCCCACCGGCGGAAACTGGTGGATTCGTCTTGTACCTGGACTTTGACGGGGTGTTGCACCCTGAAAATGTCTATGTGCGTCCTGGCAGAGGGCCATACATCGAGTCACCCAGAGGGCATAAGTTATTTGAGAATGTAGGACTGCTTGAAAAAGTCCTGTTGCCATATCCCGACCTGCGCATTGTGCTGTCCACGTCGTGGGTGCGCGTGTACAAAAGCGTCACACGAGTCGCACGCAAGTTGCCGCCAGAATTGCGTGCTCGAGTAATAGGTGCGACGTATCACGGAGCAATGGACGCGGAGTTGTTTCGGCAAGCGCCCCGCGGAATGCAGGTCTGGGCAGACGTCTTGCGCCGCAAGCCTGACGATTGGCTAGCAGTTGATGACGACTATCTCCACTGGCCGGCTTGGTGTCGCGACAAGCTTGTACGAACACATGAGATTCTCGGGATTAGCGCGCCAGTTGTGTTGGCAGAGCTGCGAGCGAAATTGGTCGCAATGTATGAGCAGGAGTAGTGATGGCGGTTTACGCAGTGGATAGCACAACGTTTCGAGAGAGCGATGACATCGTCATCGGAGTGTACGCGGGAAAATTTGGATTCAACCTGCAATGGGCTCATGTTTTATACGGCCGCTGCATACAGCACGGAGGCGTTTCCGACATATGGGCTGATGCGTATTACGCCTTGTACAGATACGAAAGCGCCCAGCTCGTGCATGACGACAATCCGGTGGCGCGCCCTGGGCAGGTAGCATCGACAAAGCGCACCCGCGTAACGAGCGTGACTTGCTTCGTTGAGCGCGAGCGTGGGCGTGTGCAAGATGCGGCCGCGCGCTTCACCGTTTCCGTCGACTCAGCGGGGCGGGTACGGGGGGAAGCTGTAGCCACTGGCCAATCAGCAGTAAAAATCACGCGAATGCGCGTCGACCCGTCGCATACAGCTACTGAAATCGGTCTCGCCGTGCTGCTCCACCTAGCGAGCAGGGAGCACCACCCGGCGGTCGCGGACTTCATGCAACGTATGCGCCGCAGAGACGAACTGTGAAGCTCGACCCGGCATGGTCTGGCATCGGCTTGTGCGTTGAAAACCGACACAGCGTCTAGAGACAACGACACGGGTGGGCACGTTAATCATTGTGTTGGTCAGGTGCTTGGACGAGTGTGGTAGAGACGGACTGGCCTAGTGGATACCGGTCGATTCTTTTTGTGAAACACGACGTGGTTAAGAAGCAGCCCCATGGAGCGCAACGGACGGGAAATCATGGAGAAAGCTGATGGCAGTCGAATCGATATCAGCCGCGGCTATTTGCACGATGCGCGGAGCGAAGAATTGTCGTCATCAACACGCCTCAGTTGCGCGTGGGAGGCGATGTATTTTTGCTGTTG
The DNA here is from genome assembly GCF_001634365.1 of Paraburkholderia phytofirmans OLGA172. Classification (NCBI taxonomy): domain Bacteria; kingdom Pseudomonadati; phylum Pseudomonadota; class Betaproteobacteria; order Burkholderiales; family Burkholderiaceae; genus Paraburkholderia; species Paraburkholderia phytofirmans. Next base: position 3,625,901 of record NZ_CP014578.1, on the reverse strand, counting down.
CGAATTCGCTGCCGGCAGAGGTTTTGGGTTAGATGGACTTGAACATCCGGATGCCAACGTCGTCGGAAAACTACTGCGGGCACTCTCGCTGTCGGCGGACGAGAGTGGCCTCGTTGAGGCCCTTTTCCGGTGGTCCTCGTGCCGACACTCGCTTTTGCCCGAGCCTTGCTCGATAGAAGAGGCTTGTGCTGTTGCGGAGCACGTTCTCAGTCAAACTGTGGCACTGCTGGCCCCGATGAAAACAAGGACGATGTGAGTCATGAAAGTGTCTGAGCTATTGGAATTGCTGCGCGGTACGGACCCTGAGGCGCGCGTGATGTTTATGCCGCCCGGTGGGGACGAACAGGATGCGCAGGAGGTCCGAGATATCTTCTCGAGTGACGTCAGATGGACTCACGAATCGGGGGTAGACAAGGGGCGGCAATACGAATTTTTGTACATGGGCGAGCCACATCGCGAGCTTCGCACTGACTGCGAGAACGTCACCTACGAAAGAGTCCTGGTCGTGCTGCTCGCAGCAGACGAAGCAACTCTGCTCTAGATGCGAGTATGAAGAGCGTTGCCAACCATCGGCGCACTGGCCAGTCATCGATATGGGCTGAGAAGAGCTCGCTATGAAACTCGAAGACCGCGTGATTCGTTCAATTGCCCACAGGAAAGGCGTTGTTATTCTTCGTTCGGAACTGGCCGCCCTCGGGAGTGCGGCACAACTCAGCCGAGTGTTATCAAATCTGGTCAGGACCAAGAAACTGGTGCGAGTCGGAGTGGGAATTTACGCCAAAACGCGGCTCAATAAATTTACGCGCGGGCGTGCGCCGGCCGCTACGTTCGAGGAAATAGCGGCGGAAGTTTTTCGCAAGTTAAAGATTGACGTCGCTCATGGCAAGCTGGCCCGGGAGTACAACGCAGGCAAAACCACTCAGGTACCAATGCTTGCTGTAGTGGATACGGGGCGCCGTCGTATTACGCGACGGATTTCTTTGGGTAGCAGGTTCATCACTTACGAGCGAAGCCGCACGCGCCAGCGTGAGGAGCGGCAACCGTGAAGATGCGAGAGATGCTCATTTTGTCTTCAGCGTCTGGAGTAGCGCATGGCAGATAGCGGCTGGGATATTGCGATGCGACGCATCGACAGCGAGTTCGATGTGCCGCAATTTTTGGCGTCATCCCTTGTGCGCAAAATCGCGGCAAACAATTTCCGGCTGGCGGCGACGGACCGCATCAAGGTCGGATACTTGCCAGATGAAGTTATCGCTCGCATCCAGCACATCGCCCTCGAATCCTATCTGGAGGCCGGCGAAGACATCGACGAAGACATCCTCCGCGAGGACCTTTGGCAGCAAGCACTAACGACTCGGCGCGAGATGATTGCGAGTGGTGAGCTAATTTCAGAGGCGGAATTTCGCAGGCGTGGCGGCCTAACTTCGCAAAGGCTCGCCGCGCTTCTATCAGACGACAGTGTTTTCACGCTCGAGGTCGACGGAGTGGAGTATTTCCCAGCTCTGCTAGCAGTGCCGGTAAGTCAACGAAGGAGCGTCTACGTAATTTGCCGAATCATTGCGACCGCACCTTCGGACGCGCGACTAGACTTCCTCACTTCGCGGCGTGAAAGCCTCTGCGACCGTAGCCTGCTTGAAGTGCTCAAGGATGAGGGTGGATTCGAAACGGTCAGTCGAAAGGCTGCGGTGTGGGCAGCGGAATGGTCGCGAACATCCGTCAAAATGTACGAAGGAACTCACCAGACTGAACCGGCGGACATCGAGCCGCTTTACACAGCTGCGGCCGACGTGGACCCAAGGAGGCCTCTATGGGAGCGCGCCTCGAATGCACTTCACTTGCACGGTTATCAGTGGCCACTCGGGCCGTATCCCGACGTCAGGATATTTTCCCTCTTCGTCGCGCGTCAGGCGGCGGGGGACTCGACGCCTATACGGGAAGCTTGCGTGCAAATTCACGTCGACGGTGAGCGGATTCTAATCCGCATTGCCGCTGCAGTTGGAACTCGGCTGCATTCAGAAACGTTGCCCCGCGACCAGCATGAAAGCTTCATCGAAATCGCCAAGCGCATCGTTGGCCACCTTTGCAAGCACCTCTAGTCGACAAACGAGGCGGGTTAACGAATGACAAGTCCGGACGAGCCAACAGCAATCTCGGTAGAGGTAAATGAGCGCGACTTCACCCTCGTGCTGAAAGACGGTCGAGAATTTCGAGTGCCGTGGCGATGGTTCCCTCAATTGCTAGCAGCGACGCCCGACCACCGAAACGATGTTCGAGTCTCTGCGTCCGGCGCAGAGATGCATTGGGACCAATTGGACCAGCACATCAGCGTCGGCGCGCTGATGTACGACGCGGAACAACTTTTACTGGAAGAGAAGCTGGCGTCGCAGGTGCCGGACGACTTTCCACGAGACACGACACCCGCATCACTCGCCGGTTCACAGCCAAAGTTCGCGGGGCGACTCATTGCTGGAAGGTTTGTCGTCGGCCTGACGGCGCCAGAGCGATATCAGAGGTGGGACGTTTGTGAAGACTTGGCGCGGCAACTGGTCTCCAAAACGCTCAAGGACGCTGCGAAGTTTCCCGAGAATTCACACGATGTGACGCTCAGACGGATGCGACGGGCCATTGAAGGCAAAGGGTGGACCAGTGTAGTCGAAACGGACTGGCTCATGGCACGGCTGCGTGTCTTGCTTAATTGGTAGCAGATAACTGCACTCGATATCATGGAGTCCGATATATACGTTCATTATCCCAAGACAGCAATGATATTGTGCAAATTGTCCAGGAGGTCTTCGTGTTGCTTCGAACAGGCATATCTCGAGGCTAGCCGTCACAGTGAACGGGTCGCGCGTAATACAATCGAAGCTTCGAACATACACGCCGGCCCGACTATCCTATGTCATATACCCAACGCACCCTTAGTGCGAAATGTCCAGGCTGCAAACATCCGTTTCACTACACCGAAGTGACTCATAGCGGGGGTATCAATGATGATGGGTTCTGGGAAGTAGAGTGTTCAAAGTGCAAACAGCTATTCTCGGTTGACCTAGTTAATCCGTCCGAATCTTACTCAGAATATGGATGGCAGGTCCGAGAGTGGCACGATTACGCTCGTGAAGGTGCGGCGTCACCCGTGGCGACGGATATCGTCGAGCACAATATTCCTCGAACGAAGACAAATTGGGAATTCGACTGCGACGCAGTTCCTTTATATATTTGCAGTGCGACCGGTGCCGCACTCGATGCAGCTGCTTACAGCAGCCTGAAGGCCGCGGCTGGACAGGTTGATAGAGCGTGGCGCAGCGCTTCAGATTATCTTCTCGCGGGAGGTGACGGGGGACGCGACCAAGTGCTGGTGTGCGTTGATGTGCCCTGCGAGTGCGGACGGTCACATAAGGCCACGTTCTATGCGCCGAAGCGCCTTGGTGCCGACTTTACCCCTCTTCATGAGAGGTGCTTGTTGGGTGACATTCGAAATACGCGCCTCGAAGGTCGCTTGAATGGTCTGTTCAGCAAAACCGAAATCATGCAGTTTCTGGAGAAGCTGGTAATTCGGTGGCACCTGACCGCCGATAGAATTCTTATTGCTGCGCCGTTCGTTGGCCATCAATACATGAAGACCGAGGACAAGCGAAGAATTTGGGATTGGCTGATTCGCAACCTCGACACAAAAAAGTCGACGCTCCTGACCCGGAAGGCGACATACACGTCTTTCAAGAAAACTCTCGAAGCGGAAGGTCTCGATTACGACGAATTGCAGGGATACGGTCTCGAGGACAAGTTAATCAGCGGCGGTGTCACGAAGCAGGACTTCCATGCCAAGTTCTACGCTGGACTATCTGACGGAGCGACGGAAGTTCTTAGCGGTTCGGCTAACCTTCTGCGCGGTCCATCTATCGAAAACATCTCGTTTGCGACTATGACTCAAGCCGATTTTACGGCGCGATACCTTGAAAAACTGAAGGTGGCAATTCCTACCGCTGCAAGTCGACGTCTTCCTTACGAAATCGTTAAGTCGGAGGGCGGGAGTTGGATTTGCACGTCTTTGGATGCCGGACGCGCGCCGTGGCTCGCAGATGAAAGCACCAAGTAGTCTGGCGGCTTGCCCGTCAACACGTACCCGCACCGGGAATTAGTCTTCCGACATTGCGGAGACTTCAACGCTCCGGCGAACTTCCGACAGGTCAAGGAATATTAGCCCGTTGCGACCTGGATAGCTCACGATGGCGTGTTCGTTCCAAAGGACCACCGCGCGCGGACCATTCGGTGCGACGCCTAAAAATATCTTGTCTAGAGCCCGGTCGTCGACCCTATCGAGAATGGCCAGTTCGCAGTTGTTGCGATTCACGGAGAGGACAAGGTCTTCGGAAAAAGCCTGAGACATTGGGTCTGCCCACGGCAACTTTTCGTTGTGCCCATTACGGGGAACGGAGATATTTCGGACGAGGCAGTAGGTGGCCGCATCTATCACTCGGATGCCGAGCATCGATTGGAACATGCCGACATAAAGATGATTGGACCGTTCGTCAAAACTAATACAAGCGGGGGTGGCGTCGTCGCTACGGCCATCGACCACGTCAGCAAGATATACCTGAGCCACATACGAGCGCGATGTGAAGTCGTAGGCTGCTAGGAAGCAATTCCCGCCCGGATATTGCTGACCATCGAGAGCGCCGCCTCTTTGAAGGCCCAAGTACAAAATGTCACTGGCAGGATGCTTCGCGAGTGCCATGCAACCTCGGCCTGAACCGGGATAGGGTACTTCGTCTAACGAATATGTGGCGCTGTCAATCACATAGAAGTTGGGAACCCGGTTGCTCGCGAAGTAGACGGTTCGCTCGTCGTGCGACGCCGCAAGCTCTCCCTCACCACCACCCGGCAGAACGAGCCGCTTAACGATGGCTTGTGTTGCAATGTCGATGACCAGGACGAACTCTGAAAAAACTTGGCCGACAAACAGCCGCCCATCAGCTATCGCCATGCTTCCTGGTGGGTAATTCAAAATTATGCGGCTCGTCTCATCACTGCGGACCTCATACCTGTCAAGCTCAATCGTCTCTACAATCGCCTTGGTCCGCGGGTCGATGAAGGTGATGGTGCCTGAACGCCAGTTTGCGGTGATGAGCTGGTCTCTGTAGACAAGTAGCTGTTGTGGTTCCGACACGGCTGGAAACTGATAGATTGGTGCTTCGCCTTCCACTTCAAGGTATGTCAACGGAGCTGACGCACTGGCACGAGCTGTACGTTCGAATTCTTCGAGCGATGTCACTAACGTAATATTCGTTCCGCGAGCCGCATCTTGCGCCCCGGGTTGAAACCCAGCTTCGCTGACGATGATTCCACGGTCAGCGCCGAGGTCATCCACGATGCTTTTTAGCGCCAGAATCTTTTCCTTTGGTACCCGTGTGGCCCATAGTTTGCATTCGACGACCCAAGTGCATGGGATGCTCTGCTGCGTGAAGGTGACATATACGTCGATATCATGGCGGGCCCTGACGCCTGCTGCCGTGTAGTCGACTTCCGCAGTGAACCCGAGCCGGCGAAACGCTGCTGCTGTCTGTTCCTGATATTGTCGCCAGTTTGCGTATTCCACCATCTCTGACCTCGCCTCATGCGGCTCTATTGAAGCTGCTATGAATTCGTCTCTGTCGAGCTAGCACGACAACCTATGGCGGCACTCTAGCTGCGATACATCTTTAGCCACTGCCGTCGAGTCTTCTGAAGCGGGCGAAGCGGCTTCTGACTCTCGCGCCACGCGACATCCACGAGACCTTAACGCCGCGGCCGCCACTCACCGGCTTCATCGAAATTGATGGAGCCATGCATCCCAGCCGCCTGCCAGACCAAGTCAAACATCGGTTTAAGGCCTTTGTGCGGTGTTTCCTCCGCGGGCACAAGAACGTCAGGCAAAACGACCGTGTTACGGTCGAAGCGCCCTTGCGCAGCATCCACGTTCCAGTTGACCCTGTCGAAGGCAAGTTCAATGCGGTCCGCGCTCAGCAGTGACATCATGACCGTCACTTCGGGATGGAATCCTGCGTGCTGAAGTTCCTCTCTGATTCTCGTGAGTAACTCCGCTGCGTGATTTTCGTACGTGGCACCATGAAGTTGCAGCGCTCCGTTTCGTCCCTGTTGCGTGACGACGTAGACAGCCTCGATAAAACCGTTTCGAAAAAGTTGCGTGTAGCCGTGCGTCGCTCCGTCCGGCGTCTGATGTCGGGGGCCAAGCGCGCCATCAAGATTGATGCGCGGGCCTCCCGAGTCATGCGTGCCGAGGCAAGGTATGCGACGGGTGAAATCAAGGAAAGGCAGCGGGTCAATGCTCCGGACACCGAGTGCCGCCTGCGTAGGAATCAGGTGCAACACCCAAACCGGACCCTCAACGAGCTTGCACGGTGCGTCTCCCGTCAGAATCTTGCCCAGACGTTCGGTCCTGAAATCCTGAACCTTCCGCGCCTGACTGTCAGACCGGACAAACAACCCTCTAAGCTCGGGCATGTCCAGCTCGCGCTTGCGATTCCCCTCTCGGATGTAGAACCTGAAGTTCGACCGCACCCGATGAGGGCCCGCCCAACTTTGCGGGACTCGGATGACGAACGCGGACCCCGCGATGCCCCCGACCGTAACGGGCACGGGGTGTACTTGTACGCCAGGCATCCGGGGCTCAATGCCTGTCAACAGGAAGTCAGCCAACCTGCGAGCCGTCTCGTCCGGGTTTGAGTCAAGGGGCACCAACGAAGCCGCCTGTCCCTCGTCGTCCTCCTCCAAACCGTAGATGAGGTCGCCACCACCAGCATTCGCAAATGCCGAAACGTCGGCATACAGCTCGTGTTTTGCACCGTCATTCCACGCGGCAGGTAACTCACGCTTGAAGTCGACGTGAGGACCTTCCTGTATCCGCTCGTCAATCAACTGCTCCAAGTGCGCCTGCGTGGTCTCGACCAGTTTCGACGGTAACGGCATTGCGGACCTCAGATGTTGTGAGAAGACGGTTCCAACGCCAACAAGAATAGCCGATTCGGTTCTGACTAACGGCGTCGCGATGCAGTTGCACGATATAACAGCGCGACTCGTTTTGCAGTCGTCGTGACCACGGAAAGTTTCACCGATACCACCACCATCTAAGGTTCTTCGGAGTGCGGGAAATCCGACCGCTCCATGAGCGTAACTCGAGTAATGACGGTGTGTCCGCTCTCCTCGCGGACCTCCTTCTTTGCATTCTCTGCAGGCGATAAGCTTACGTCGGCCCGACTACGGGAAAGCGACCGAATACTATCTGCTGCCTCGCGGAAAAAACAGTATCCAAACCAAGCGATTGATTTAGCATACCTGTAGGTCGCGTCGTTTTATCGCGGGTTAAATCGTCAGACAAATCACGCATTTCGATTGCCTTTTCCGAGGAACGAGCCGTGTCGACCCCAGAAAAAGAAGACGCGCAGTCCCAGCAATCTGAGCAGCCCCCCGACACGGACCGCAACGGGCACACGAGGCAGGCTGACCTGGGCGAGCCGCCTCAACAGCCCCAGGGCGGGCAACCGTCCAATGGTGCTTCCACCACGCTCCAACACGAAACGTCCCCCAAGAACAAGGCCTCCCCGTCACCCGGACGACAGGTAACGTTCGCGATTATCACGTTGCTGGTCCTCTTCGGAATACAGCTCGGCCTCGAAGAAACGCGATTGGCGGACGAAGCCAAAACATACGTGTACAACCTCCTCGAAGGATTTCTTCCGGATACGACTCTGGACAGGCTTCCGGTGATGGTACTGGATATCACAAAGTTGAAGGGAGGAACGAAAGAACTCCCAACGGATAGGGAAGAACTGAAGCGGATTGTTGAAGCCTTGGCCGCTAGTGGAGCGTCCGTTGTCGGAATTGACGTGGACTTGTCGCCGGCGGGAGTCTGGTTCAGAAACGCTGCTGACCCGGCATACTTTCAGCACTGGAAGGACCTCAGCGTAACAACGCCCGTGTTTATCGGCATGTACGAGAATAGGGAGGCTGACCCCGAGCATTGGTTGGGTTCTCGGGACTTCCAGCAGCAAGCTGCTTTTCTTGGCATGGCGAGTTCCCCCGACGGCACACCGAAGTTGAGAATGACTCGGTTTTACGAGAGGCCAGACGGAAAAGGTGCTCCGACAATGGGTTACCTTCTTGCGAAAGCCTATCGAGAAAAGCATCGGCTGTCTGATTTTCCCGACGTCAAACCGTGGCTGGCTCCTTTTATTGACGTCGAGGGCTCGAAGAACGGGCGACTTGTCAATTACAGCAAGCTCTATCAAATGGTGCGCGAATATTCCTCCGCTATCGGGACGGATGCCATTTCCCAGGATGCGCGATACTACAGAGACAAGATTGTTGTGATAGGAAAGGCCGAATTAAACGACGCGGTGCGCATGCGAGATTCTTTTTTTACCCCTTCGAATGAGCGTCAACCCGGAGCTTTCTACCAGGCCTGTGCTGCATACACATTTGGCTTTGAACCGCTTTACGAATTTAACAAGCTGTTCCGCATCGTGCTTGACCTGGGTCTGGGGTCAATCTTTGTTCTTGCCGTATGCTTGCGGTCACAATTTGTTAAAGGCCATAGGCTCGGCTTGTCTAAGGGGATGAGATTTATTGAGCAATACGCTTTTCTGCTAGCGATTTTCTTCCTGGTTGTCATTGCATTGGGGGCGCTCTTTGTCTTGAACGTCATGTGGTTGGACTCGATAGTTGTTGCGTTCGGAGTGTTACTGCACTATGTGTTGCCCCAACAGGTTAAGGAACTGTTTCCGTCGTTGTTAGGCGAGAAACGCAAGGAGTAACAATATGCGTATCGCTCGACAGTTGGGATTATTTGCCTTCTTGGCCGCCTGCTCCATAGTGGCTCTGGCCATGTTTAAAAGTACGGTAGCTGTCGTCAAGGAGGTCAGGGACGGTACCTGCGAATCATGTTTAGAAGGACACCATGAAAGTGCGACAGCCTTGCATAAGGGTTCGTCACTGCACGAGGCGGACGAGATACGTTGCGATGGGAAGGCGAGGCTTATCGTCGTAGCTTCTGAAACAGGTCAGGAGCTTATGTTTAACGACACCCGGTGGTCGTCTGTTGGTGTTCCCGGGTCCAGTACGCCGGACAGCCGGACAGAACCTCGGGCAGGAACTGAGGCGCTCCAGAAGAATACGGAAACTCAGCAACAGTATGCCGGGCTCGGCCCCGACGGCTCGGCCGTACCTCGTGAAAGTAAGCAATACGTCGCGCAGTGGACTAGGATTACTGGTTCCGAAAGGGCAGGGTCATCAGAAACGATTGCGAAGGGCGGAGCGTCAGGTGCTATCGTCGACGAATCATCCCAGATAGGGTTGACTTCCAAAGCCGACCGGCACGCGGACCGGCAGTTGGCAAAGAAAGTGCGCGCCGCCTTGGGTAAAGCCAAGGATGTATCGGTGGCAAACATAACGGTCCGAGCTAGGGGCGGCGCGGTTACCCTGCAAGGTTCAGTGCGGGAACAGCCTGCCATCGAGAAGGCAACTCAGGTTGCAAAAGGGGTCGCCGGCGTAACGTCTGTAAAAAACGCACTCACCATAGGGCCGGTTGGGCAGTAGGGGTGAAATTGCCGGAAGTTGTTGATGGCAGGCGCGAGGTGTTCCGACGCGCGAGACCTTACGTCTGAACGGAGCAGATGGACTGCTCCTTCCTTTTTCGTATCGTTTCGTACGTTCCAGCCTACGGGCTCCCGTGCACGGCAACAGTGCTCGTTTCACCATTTGTGCAAGATGACAGACCGAACAGCACACTGTGACCAGCTCCCCATCGAACTGCTACATCTTTGCGTCTATCGACTGACAGGTCACTCTGGAAAACTATGTGAAGTTTTCCATGCACACGGAGTGTTCCAATGTCATCCTTCCTTCCCATGCTTTATCTCAGTCCCGACGATGTGGTTAGAATCGTTCAGCGCGTCGGCCTTTCTCGCTGCATCACCGGTGTCGCCGAGCGCATTGAGCGTGATTTCCTCCGTTGGCCGCAGTTCGACAAAAGCGCGCGCGTCGCTTGCCACTCACGTGACGGCGTGATTGAACTGATGCCAATCGCTGACGAGCGCGAGTTCGCCTTTAAATACGTGAACGGGCATCCGAAGAACACTCAAGTTGGCCTGCCGACCGTGATGGCTTTCGGCGTTCTCGCGGATGTTGATACCGGCACGCCTCGCCTGCTATCCGAATTGACGCTTACAACTGCGATACGCACGGCCGCCATGTCGGCAGTAGCAGCTCGTTCGCTCGCCCGCCCGGAATGCCGGACAATGGCACTTATCGGTAACGGAGCCCAAAGCGAATTCCAGGCGGTCGCTTTCCGGGACCTGGTTGGCATCCGCACAATCCGAGTCTACGACGTCGACCCTGCTGCGACAGCCAAACTTGTTGCCAATCTTGTTCAGCAGAGGTTGGAGGTGGTTATCTGCAACAGCGCTAAGGAAGCTGTGCAAGGGGTAGACATCGTTACGACTGTTACCGCCGACAAGGTCAATGCGACCATTCTTACTCCGGACATGGTCACTGCTGGCATGCACGTCAACGCGGTCGGGGGTGATTGTCCTGGCAAGACTGAACTACATTCGAGCGTACTCGAAGGCGCCACCGTTTTCGTGGAGTATGAGCCGCAGACACGTATCGAAGGTGATATACAGCAGATGAGTTCGGACTTCCCGGTGACAGAACTATGGCGTGTGCTGTCCGGTCAGTCGCCAGGCAGAAGCAGCGCATCGGAGGTGACCGTGTTCGACTCGGTCGGCTTCGCACTCGAAGACTACTCGGCGCTGACCTTCATCCGCGATTTGGCGCAAGAGCACCAAATCGGGCGGACCATCGAATTGGTTCCGACCTTGAGCGACCCCAAGAACCTCTTCGGGGCGTTTGAACAGCAACGCGACCGTCACGAGCAGACTGCATTCGCATAACGGCGCCCAATGGCCGCTGCGCATTGACGAATTGACTGGGCAAGCGGCCAAATACGCATAGGTGCTGGCAGGGGGCGACCAGACTAGAGGTGCCGTAGTTCGCGGCCCCATTCGCCGGCTTCTTTCCTGGCGCAATTGCCCAGATTACGAATGCGGCACGTTACCGTCTTTTCCCCCTCTTGTCCGAATCTGCATCCGGTACTTAGCGCCGCTATCTGAAGGTTTTCAGCAGGATGCTTGTTTCCGTATGCCTAATCCCTTTTATCAGCCTCACGCGTTCGAGCACCTTTGACAGTTCGGCTGGAGAGCTGGCGCGCAACTCCGCCAACAAATCCCAGCGGCCATTCGTGTCGTGAAGGGCTATCGCAGCAGGCTCGCCGAGCAAGCTGGCAATCACCTCGTGTGTCCGGTTACCGTCAACCTGCACTGCCATCCATGCGCGAATATCGTTGGGGTCCGATTCGGGGCGCAGCTTCACCGTGTATCCCACGATGACTTGCTCATCCTCCAGTTTGCGCAGTCGCGCCGTGACAGTTCCGCGCGCGATACCGAGTTTCGATGAAAGCGTCGCTACGCTGATACGTGCATCGGCCCGCAATAGCGCAATTAATCTGGTATCGATGTCGTCCATGGCATTCAATTTTGCCCCGAGCCGAGTGAACTACCTCGCCTACGCTTCATCCACGTGTAATTCAGGATGTTCAAAGGAGCGTGTGCATAGTGATTACGGTATTAGTGATTCAACCAGCCCATATTACGTGGTCGCTGTATCAGTTCCTTGTGCGGTATTTAGCTGACTTCGCCGGCCGCATCGGACTGCACCAAGAGTCGGTCGGCATCTTGCTAGCCGGCGCAAGTGGCCGGTCAGTCGATTTCGAATATGAGCCTCGCGACATCAAACACCGAAACTTGCGCGATAGGTGTCGAGCTACATGCGCGAGGCATCGTCACGCATCCGGAGAAACTTGGGTGTCACTTGAGACTACCGGAGAGGAACTGCTTGAGCCGTTCGCTGCGGGGAGCGCGTAACACCTCCTCTGGCAAACCTTCTTCCTCGGTGCGCCCTTGATGCAGAAACACAACATGGTTCGATACGTTGCGCGCGAACCCCATTTCGTGCGTGACCACTATCATGGTGCGACCTTCTTCCGCGAGCTTCTGCATGACCTTTAGCACCTCCCCCACCAGCTCTGGGTCGAGTGCAGAGGTAGGTTCGTCAAATAGCATGACGTCCGGATTCATGGCAAGAGCACGTGCAATTGCCACGCGCTGTTGCTGACCGCCCGACAGATGGGTCGGATACTGTTTTTCCAGGCGCGGCACGAGCCCGACCTTCTCGAGATATCCACGCGCACGCTCTTCTGCTTCGCGTCGTGGCAGGCCGAGCACATGAATCGGCGCTTCGACGATGTTTTCGAGCACGTTCATGTGTGCCCATAGATTGAAGTGTTGAAACACCATGGCAAGCTTGGTGCGGATGCGCTGCAACTGTCTGTGGTCAGCAACGTTCAGATTTCCGGCTTTGTCAGCCTTCGTCTTGACTTCTTCACCGTCAACGATGATTCGACCTCCGTTGGGCCGCTCAAGAAAGTTTATGCAGCGCAAGAATGTACTTTTACCCGAACCGCTTGCACCGATAATGCTGATGACGTCGCCCTTTTGTGCGTTGAGCGAAACCCCCTTCAGTACTTCGTTGTCACCGTAGCGCTTATGAATATCCTGTACCGCGAGCTTGCAAGCTTCGTCCTGTACGACGAGCTTGCGAGTTCCGGTTTGAGTCGTGTCGAGCAACATGCTGTCCCTTTGGCAATGCGTTTCAATCTTCGGATGGCGAAAACCAGCGCCGGTCAATATCAATGGAGTTGGCTTAGCGTGAACGCGCAGCAAGGTAACCTAGCCAGTGATGCTCGGCTCGCCTAAAGATGGCTACTAGCGCAAACGATACGACCATGTAAATCAACGCCGCCAGACCGAACGAATCAAAAGCCTGATATGTGGCGGAGTTCGCGTCGCGCGCCACCTTCAAGATGTCCGGTACCGTTGCCGTGAATGCGACGGAGGTGGCATGCAGCATCAATATCACTTCGTTACTGTAGAGAGGCAGTGCACGTCGCAACGCCGACGGAATGACAATGCGGCGGTACATGGTGAACCAGCTCATTCCGTACGCGCGCGCAGCCTCAACTTCGCCATGCGAGGTAGAGCGCATAGCGCCGGCAAATATCTCGGTCGTGTACGCGCATGTGTTGAGCGCGAGAGCAAGAATCGCGCACCGAAAGCCGCTTCGAAAGAAGGCATCGAGTATCTGATGTGAGCGAACAAATTCCAGGCTGTAGATGCCGGTGTATATAAGCAGCAATTGCACGTATAACGGCGTACCGCGGAACACGTATGTGTAGATGCGCACCGGTGTGGATATCCAGCGTCTCTTGGAGACGCGAGCCACCGCCAGCGGGACTGCCATCACGAACCCGATTCCGACGGATGCCACGAGGAGCCACAGCGTGACTGCAAGGCCAGAGACGCGTTGCCCATCCCAGTAGAGAAAGGCGCGCCAAAACTGATTCAGGATGTCTGTCATCTGTCAGAGCTCCGCGTGGCGCACGCCAATCGAATACCGATTTTCGAGCCAGAGCAATACGAGATTCGAAACGGTCGTAATCACGAGGTAAATCAGCGCGGAAAATAGAATGAAAAAAAACATGTTGAAGGTGCTCTTTCCCGCGTCTTGTGCGGCCTTGACCAAGTCAGCAAGACCGATAATCGACACCAACGCGGTTGCTTTAACCAGCACCTGCCAGTTGTTTCCGATGCCTGGCAAAGCGAACCGAATCATTTGTGGAAACAGGATGCGGGCAAAGACACGTGCGCCGCTCATGCCATAAGCGGTGCCCGCTTCCAGTTGGCCACGCGGTACCGCGAGGAATGCGCCGCGAAAGGTTTCGGTGAAGTACGCACCGTAGATGAAGCCTAGTGTCAGTACCCCGGCTACAAATGGGTCGATATCGAACTGGGGCAGACTTAGTGCATCGGTGAGGTTGTTGATGCCAATCTGGAGGCTGTAGAAGAGGAGCAGCATCAGGACAAGGTCAGGAGCCGAGCGTATCAAGGTTGTGTAGCTGGTTCCGATGGCGCGAATGATACGGTTGAGCGAGAGCTTCGCCGCCGCCCCCGCAAGGCCAAGTACTACTGCTATTGCCAGCGAGAGCACTGATAATTCAACGGTTCGGATAGTGCCTGCAAGCAGTAACGGGCCAAAGCCATATAAAAACACTTGCGTCTCCAAGCTTGGTTATCAAAACTTTTTGGATGAGTCGAAAATTATTGAGACTCGACTCACGTGGCGCCGAGTCTCACGAAAAAAACTGGACGCTCAACAGCGGTCCGAGCGCATCGCTGGACAGCATCGAATCGCGGCAACCGGTTTATGAGGCCAGTCAGGTACGAGCCTTAAAAGGGAAACAAAGGATTCTGTGGACGACCGGGCCGAGAGGGCGTAGCGATTCGGTAAGCACCGAGTTGCTCTCTTCATAGGTCATCTTCGCATTAGTGTGACAACCTCAATCTGCTTAGTGCCGTTGTCAAGCCAGCGTAGGCGATTCCAGTGTCGCTGTGACAGTTGGAGTCCTGGATATAACAGCAAAATACAGTCGCTTCCACAAAGCCATCACGAGGTTGGCCGCGTTTTCCGCTTCAGCCGACATCCTGATACAGGCCTCATACCCGGCTAGCCGCCGTAGATGTCGAAAGTGAAGTACTTCTTCGCAATCTTGTCGTATGTGCCGTCTTTCCGGATGCTATCGATTGCACCGTTGACTGCATCCAGCAACGCCTTGTCGCCTTTCCTGATACCAAGGCTGACGCCCGGCCCGAAGATAGCGGTGTCACGAATAGCCGGTCCTCGCGCGAAGCCGAATTCTCGCCCTTGGGTCGTCTTAAGGAATTCGACTTCGGCCTGCGGCGCGAACGCCATTGCAGCATCAATCCGACCAGCCACGAGGTCGCTCCAGATTTGCCCCTGCGTTGGATAGGAAGCCACGTCGACGCCGTTCGCGCCCCAGTACTTGCGTGCATAAGTTTCCTGAGTACTGCCTTGGAGCACACCAACTCGCTTCCCTTTCAGCGCTTCGGGCGTTGCCACCAGTGCAGACCCGCCCTTTACAACCAGCGCTTCGATGGGAGCGTAGAGCTTATTGGAGAAGTCAATCACCTTGGAGCGCTGTTCGTTCTTGGACATCGACGAATTAATAGCGTCGAACTTCCTGGCCTGTAGGGCAGGAATCATTCCGTCGAACGAGTTTTCGACCCAGACGCATTTCGCGTTAAGTTTGGCGCAGATTGCGTTGCCAAGGTCGATGTCGAACCCAACCAGCTCTCCGCTAGGGGTTTTCGACTCGAATGGTGGGTAGGTACTGTCCACTCCGAATTTAATCTGTGTGATGTCCTCCGCAGATGCGACCAGCGGCACGCAGGTTACGCATAGCGCGAGAAGTAGTGTTTTCACGTTCATTCGAATGCTCCCGGTTTGACCGAAGTAGTGGAAGTTCGCTTGAATGGTTCTGCTGCCTGACGAACGTCAAGGACAGCCGAGGTCTCCCCAATTGAACCGAAAAAGTGATGATGAGTATGACGATTCACGTTTTCCACGGCGTCTGGGAAACCTTCGCCGCTCCTCACCATCGCTGCACGCAAATCATGCGCGGCGCCGTTCAATCTCGTCCAATGCGAATAAAAAGGGAGGTTATGCGGAATTGATATAGGGTCGGCCGACTCACCAAAGCGGCGTAAGCTCGTGGGGCAGTTCAGGCTTGGCTTGTTTGCACACGAGAACTCGCTAACTGAGGGCGGCTTCCCTGGAAGTGGAAGCTTGTACCTTGCCTGCGTGACGCGTGTAGTCCGAAAGCAGCGTAGCTGTCAGAAAGTTGACTTAGGCTTGGATGTAGGTGTTTGATTCAGCACGACGAACTCACTATGACGCCTGGCGAGTTCCGTACGAGGAAACCACGGCGCCTGGCTCGCGAAGAAAGGAGCAAGAGAAGTTGCCGACGTAGCGAATGCGGTAACAGCGGCGGGACTCATTTTTTCCAACCCACTATTTCACGCTCAAATTGGTCGCGCAATAGAGCCGCGAATTCCTCTGCCAATTGTGAAACCGCGCCGTGCGGCGGGTACAAGAGGTAGTTTGGATAATGGATGGAGGGGCTAAACGGCAACACTTTTACCCCTTGACCAACGAAGTCCGTAGCTACAAGGGGGTGCGCCAAAGTGACGCCAAGACCGAGTTTTACCATCTCGCAACAGGTGGCACTGTACTGCGCTTCCAGGGAGAGCAATCTTTCGACCCCCTCCCGCTCAAACAGACGGTCGGTGTCCTCCCTGGAGCCATCTCCATGGACAAGCGATATGTACTGCTCTCCTTGCAGGTCACTCGCCGCAATCTTGGTGCGTTTTGCGAGACGATGACCTTTAGGCACGATGCAGACGACTTCGACGTCAGGCAAGGTCAACACTTGGCAAGTAGCGGAAGCGGAAACGAACGCGACGATACCGACGTCGCAGAACTGCGACGAGACCCACTGCTCGACCGTGTTCGAAGTGTTTGTATGCACGGAGACGGTCACGTCCGGCCGCGAGCGCTTGAACCGCTGTACCACTCTAGGAAGAAAGCTCAGCCCGATGCCGGGGATGGATGCTATGCGCAGTCGGCCGCTACCCAGGTTGCGGATGCTGTCCGCCGCGTACGTCAAGCTTTTCAGACCAACAAAGGCTCGTTCAACTTCCCGAAAAAACGCCTTTGCTTCGGGCTTAGGAATAAGTCGGCCGCCGGTCCGCTCGAACAGCACGAGCCGCGTGTCGCTCTCCAATTGAGAAATCAGTCTGCTTACATTCGATTGCGAGGTATGCAATTCGAGCGCGGCCGCGGTGGTTGAACCGGCCTGCATCACCGCACGGAAAGCCTCTATCTGGCGCAGTTTCATCGTTCGACGTTATCTCATTTACGCATAGGTCCCCATTGTATTGATATTTGACGGCATAGTGCGACGCCCCCCATCATCCGTGCTACTTCACATGCCGTTCTCAGCCGCCGTCGGCTAGGCACGGTCGAAGCAGCGATGTCGCCCAATCGGACCGAGTGTTACTCGGGGCTCTGCAAAACGTCCATCCGGCTGCGGCTGGAGCAGGTGCCCCCTCAACTTCAACATATTCGCTATGTGCCGCAAACCTCGAGGCTGCGCAGAACTCAGTCGAGAATCGACTCAGATTCATGCCGTTCAATCACTTCCACTCTGCAAGGACGGGGTATGACGACACGCTGGTTGTCGAGCGCCCCGGACGCTATCGTCATCGGTGGCGGGCTAGTCGGCTCTGCCGTTGCCTATGGCATGGCACGCGAGGGAGCTCGAGTGCTCATCATCGACGAGGGCGACGATGCATTCGGTGCGTCTGTCGGGAATTTTGGTCTCGTCTGGGTTCAGGGCAAAGGTATAGGGCAACCCCGCTACGCCGAGTGGACACGTAGTTCAGCTGCTCTGTGGCCATCGTTTGCCGATGCTTTGCGCGATGAAACCGGCGTGGACGCGCAGTTGCTCCAGCCGGGCGGATTCGAACTGTGCTTTTCCGACGAGGAGCTCGAGGAGCGCGATGGACAACTTTCACAACTAGCAGAACAGTGCGGTGGTGCTTATTCCTTTGAGATGCTTGACGCTACGGACCTCAGAGCTCGCTTGCCGGAGATTGGAAGCGCCGTTGTTGGTGCGAGTTACACACCGATGGACGGGCACGTCAATCCACTCAAGCTCCTGCTCGCGTTGCGTAAAGCCCTGAGCAATCGTGGGGCGCAACTCGTCAACAGTGAAAGGGTGGAGCGCATAGACGCGCAAGGTAGCGGATTTGTTGTGCACGGGCAGCGCCAACGCTGGACCGCTGCACGCGTGGTGCTTGCTGCAGGACTAGGCAACCGAAGCCTCGCGCCGTCCGTTGGCCTGCAGGCGCCCGTCGTGCCCGTACGAGGGCAGGTGCTGGTCAGCGAGCGAGTTGCACCATTCCTTCATTACCCGACCGTCACAGTGCGACAGACGAACGAAGGCACGGTTCAGTTAGGTGACTCATTGGAGAACGTAGGTTTTGATAACGGAGTCACGACGAACGTCCTGTCTGAAATCGCGGCGCGGGGAGTCAAAGCTTTTCCGTTGCTCCGGAACGTTCGCCTAGTTAGGGCATGGGGTGCTCTTCGGGTCATGAGCCCAGATGGTTTCCCAATCTACGAACAATCCTCCACCTGTCCGGGCGCGTTTAATGTCAGTTGCCACAGCGGCGTCACGCTTGCCGCAGTTCACGCATTACGCCTTGCAGGTTGGCTCAGCGAAGGCAAGATGGTCCCAGGTATAGAGGTATTTTCCGCAGACCGCTTCCTCAAACCTTATGAAACTTTTGCCCATGTCGACTAAACCGCTATTCAAGCAGTTGACGTCCGCCGGGGATACGACGGTGTGCGTTACCTTCAACGATATCCAATTTCACGCGCCGGCCGGGAGCAATCTCGCCGCGGCGCTCCTCGCCGCAGGGGTTCGGCGCTTCCGCGGTACGCCAGTGAACGGAAGTCCACGGGCACCCTATTGCATGATGGGCGTTTGCTTCGAATGTCTCGTGGAGATTGACGGAACTCCGAACTGCCAAAGTTGCTTGGAATCCGTGCGCGACGGTATGGTAATTCGCTCGCAGGAAGGAGTGCGGCAAGTGCTACCCGAAAACAGCGATGAAACATTGAGTTCGGCCGGTCCAGAGGAGGTGCGATGATGGCGCAAGAATCGGCTGATGTTGTCGTTATCGGCGCTGGACCAGCAGGTATGACTGCCGCTACGACAGCCGCGCAAGCGGGACTTTCGGTTGTGCTGCTTGATGAACAAGAGGCGGCAGGCGGTCAGATTTATCGCTCGGTTACCCGCACTGACGCTACACGTCTTAACCTGCTTGGGCCGGACTACGCCGCGGGCAAAAACATCGCGTCGGCATTGACAGCAAGCAATGCGCGTCACGAAACAGGTGCGCAGGTGTGGCAGGTAACCGAAGACCGTACGGTGCACTATATACAGGGCGGCCGCAGCAAATCGCTGGCTGCACGCCACGTTGTTCTGGCTACGGGTGCCATGGAAAGACCCTTTCCGATTCCCGGCTGGACACTCCCAGGAGTGATGACCGCAGGCGCTGCGCAGATTCTGCTGAAGGCGTCGGGCACAGTGCCGCATCAGCCAGTCGTGCTCGCCGGTTGCGGACCATTGCTCTACTTGCTCGCCTGGCAGTACCTGCGTGCGGGCGTTGCCATTCGCGCTGTCGTAGAAACGAACACAGTGGCGGACAATTGGAGAGCTGCGCGACACTTGCCGCATGCGCTTCGCGCCTGGCCAGAGCTGATGAAAGGATTGCGGCTACTGCGAGCGTTGCGCAGTGCACGTGTACCTGTGTACGGAGGCGCGAAGGACTTGCGCATCGAGGGAGAACAAGCTGCAGCAGCGATAAGCTTCACTGTGAAGGGGGACCACCACCGCATAGATGCAGAGTTGATACTGCTGCATCAGGGGGTCGTGCCAAACACGCAGATAACATGGTCGCTCCAGGCGTCTCATTGTTGGGACACGGTCCAACTATGTTGGGTGCCAAAGCGAAGTGGAGTGTTCGAACTCGATGTACCAGACATCTTTGTAGCAGGTGATGGCGGTGGAATCGCCGGTGCGCAAGCAGCTGTAAAGCAGGGTGAAATTTGCGCACTAGAGATACTTCGGCGGCGAGACAAAATCGCGAAATCTGCCTTCGACGAACGAGTCGCCAAGGCGCGTGCGCAGCTATCCGCATACCTTCGTATCCGACCATTCCTCGACGCACTCTATCGACCCAGTGATGTAAACCGGATTCCGGCAGATGACGTGCTTGTCTGCCGATGCGAGGAGGTCACTGCGGGGGAGATTCGTCGCTCGGTCGCAATCGGATGCGTAGGCCCGAATCAGATTAAGTCATTCAACCGATGTGGGATGGGGCCATGTCAGGGGCGCTTATGCGGACTGACAGTTACGGAAATCATAGCGCACGAGCGCCGTGTATCTCCCGAAGAGACAGGCTATTACCGAATCCGACCACCGATAAAGCCAATTACGCTTGGCCAGTTGGCGGGCATCCAACATGAAGACGACTGACAGGAACATCATGCAACAAGAAATCAAGCGATACGAAAGCAACGCACGCATGACTCGCGCAGTGCAGTTCGGCGACCTCGTGTTCATCGGTGGGCAGACTTCTGACGACGAAGCGGCCGATATACGTACTCAGACAGCGCAGGTTTTGTCCAAAGTTGACAAGTACCTGCAAATGGTCGGCATCGACAGTACCAGAATCCTGTCAGCACAAGTTTGGCTCGCAGATATTGCGGCCGACTATGATGCGATGAACGAAGTTTGGGATGAGTGGGTGCCAGAGGGCCACACGCCGGCGCGGGCAACCGTTCAGGCGACCTTGGCGTCGCCCGCGTTGCGCGTGGAAATCGCAGTCGTGGCGGCGAAGTAGTCCCCCCCTCCGTCTCAGACCGGCATGCCCGCAAGAATTCGTTCAGAGCGCAGGGCGGTCTCGACTCCTTATCACAAGCCTAAGTAGCGGGTGACCCCGCACGAGCAGAGGCACTCGTTTTGACACGTCAGACGGTGTAACGGAGCGCTACGCTCCACAGGCGCCTGGCATCACGGGGAGTTTCCAGAAATTCGAGTTAGTCGCCGACACGGCTCTTGCTATCCGTGGCTATCAATCCATGCGCGCGCCCAGTCAAGCCCAGCCTGTTGCGCCTCCTCGTCAGTATCAAAAAAGCCGAGCACGCCAGATGCTTCAATAACTTTGTTGCTTTGGGTAATGGTTCCGCTGGCAGCGTAGCGTTCAGGTCGAAGCAGTTCCTCCTGCTGCCATATTGCATGTCCCCAGATGTTGTAGCCGTGGAAGGTCTCTGATTCCATCAACGCGACACCCCAACGTAAGCCTTGCGGGAATCGACGCGCAGGATGTTGCCCTCGGGCGTTATCTGCCGTGGAATGTCCGATAAATCAGGCGCTGTCGTTCGCAAACCGTCTTGGGTTCCACGCTGCTTTGCAATCAACTTCGGCATGGGCGTCGATGTTTTTCGTACCTGATATTTCACTGCGCGTGGAGCAGCGTGTCGATGCATCGATTGTTTATGCGATAGCTTGGCGTGTGGAGCTCCGCTCCGCGCTTCAGGCGGATTCCAGACTTCCACATAGTGTTCAGCCGCTGACACGGTCGAAGCGACTGTCAGCAAGAGTGCGCTCGCGCCCAAGAATCGAAGCATGTCTTCTCCGTATTTTGCCAATCGTTTTACACGTCGCACGACTTCGCGGTGCCCACGCAGGAGCCGTCGCAGCCGGCGCAGTAATGACGGTCGCGCACTGCACGGTCAACAGGCCAGACGTTGGTTTGCGCAGATGTAGCAGTGCCGACCGTATGGCCATTTTCGCATGCATAAAACGTCGACTCTCCCGCCCTGCCGCGACCGATAGCTTCGTCGATTTCTCGCTCGCCGAACGCTGCTTTCATCTCTGCAACGAATGCTGCAATTTCCGGCATCGGATGACTGACCGGCTTGCGAACGCGCATATCCATGAAGTTTCACCCCAAAAAAGTGTCTGTTCGCCGCTACGGAAATCCGTGTAGGATACTGTACATCCATACAGGTATTTCCGCAATTCAATGACTGTCCCGTCCCCCATTCCGGAAGCAATACATCCATCGCTCTGGCGGGCGTCGCAGCTTGCGCGTGGCCGTGGACGAGTCGTGGAGACTGGGTATCCGGCGCTGTCGGCCGAACTGCCTGGCGGTGGATGGCCTATTGGCGCGCTCGTCGACCTGCTGGTCCAGCAGGCCGGTGTGGGTGAAATGCGGCTGCTGCGTCCTGCGCTTAGCGAAATGGGCAAGCGACCAGTTGCGATGGTGCAGCCGCCGCACATTCCCAACGGGCTTGGCCTCGAGTACATCGGGCTGTCGCCAGAACAATTGATGCAGATTCGGGCCTCAAAGACGGCTGATGCATTGTGGGCAGCAGAGCAGATTCTGCGCGCCGGCAGCTGCGGTGCACTGCTGTTCTGGGCGCAATACGTTCAGACCTCGTCGCTGCGACGACTGCATCTCGCAGCACAGTCTTCGGAAACGTTGTTCTTCATGGTCCGCCCACTGGCGTCAGCACAGGATGCCTCTCCAGCAGTTTTACGACTGGCGCTCCGGCCAGAACGCGACGGCTTGACCGTCGACATTACAAAGCGACGAGGTCCAGCACGCGCAGCGGCCCTGTCCATCCCACTTCAACCAACTCCTGTCCTGTTTTCGCACCATGCGCGTATTTATCGCCGTTCATCTACCCCTGTTGCAGCTAGAGGTCTTCCGGCCGAAGTGGCTGCCTAAGGCCGCACATGGCTGCGTGGTCCTCGACAGGGACAAGGTGCTCATCGCGGACGGGGTAGCCAGGTCTGCGGGCGTGCGGGTTGGCATGAAGCGTGGCGGTGTGTTGACGCTCACGCCGGAGGTAGAGATGTACGAGCGTGACCCCGGCCGTGAACATGCCGCGCAACGCGAAGTGGCAGTGGCGCTCATGCAGTTCTCGCCCGATGTCGCAGTACTCGAAGAGGAAGTTGTCGTCGCAGACATCGGCGCAAGCCTTCGGCTTTTCGGTGGACTGCTTGCTGTATGTCGGCAGGCGAAAGCGATACTCGAAACCATTGGACTGACCGCACGGATAAGTGCCGCACCAACTGGTCAGGGCGCGTGGCTGCTCGCGAAGCACCGGAACCGGCGCGTACTCAAGGTCGACTCGCTCGAACGGCAACTGTCCGCATTGCCGCTGCTGTCAGTACCGGAAGTGCGACCGTTCGCCGACTGGTTTACAGGACTTGGTTGCGAGACCATAGCGGATGTTCGAAGGCTTCCACGTGCGGGACTGCAGCGACGTTGTGGAGAGCACCTGCTTGATTCGCTGGACCGCGCATTCGGCACGGCGCCCGAGCTGTTTGACTGGCTGGAACTGCCTCCAACGTTTTCTGCGCGCATTGAAATGCCAGACCGCATCGAACACGCGGAAGCTGCAGTCTTCGGTGCACATCGCCTCATTGTGCAGCTATGTGGCTGGTTGTGCGCAAAGCAACTTGCGCTCACAGGCGCGACGCTTTTGCTGGAGCACGAGCGAGGCAGACAGGCAATTGAGCCGACACCCATTGAAATTGCACTGGGAGAGCCGACGTGGCGCGAGGACCATCTTGTACGGCTCATCAAGGAACGCCTTGGCCGGATTGAACTGACTGCGCCGGTCATCGCACTGCGACTCGATGCATCGAACGTGCAACCGGCGGTACCTGCATCGGACACCCTGTTTCCAGAGCCTGGCGGCTCGGCCGAGGAGCACGCACGTCTAGTCGAATTGCTGGTCGCGCGACTTGGTGAAGAAAACGTACTTCGGCCTGCACCGACTGCGGATTACCGGCCTGAGATTGCAAATCGATGGGTCCCCGTTGCGAGTCGGTCTAAAGGCACCGCACTGCCTGAGGGCCTTCCGCGACCAACCTGGCTGCTGGAAAAACCCGTGCGCCTGCTGATGCGAAAACATCGGCCGTTCTACGGGTCGCCGCTGCGCATGGTGTCGCCGGGTGAACGTATCGAAGCCGGGTGGTTTGATGGCGACTTGGTGACACGCGACTATTTCGTCGCACAAGGTGAAGACCAGAGCTGCTTCTGGATTTACCGTGAGCGCGTCAGCAGTCGTGACGCAGAAGAAGACCAGCGGTGGTTTCTCCACGGCCTGTTCGGATGACACGCCATGGATTCCTCGTTCGCTATGCTGCCGGCATATGCCGAGCTTTTCTGCTTTTCGAACTTTACGTTTTTGCACGGTGCCTCACACGCAGAAGAGCTGTCTGAGCGTGCGGCGCAGCTGGGCTATTCAGCTCTGGCGGTCACCGATGAGTGCTCGCTGGCGGGCGTCGTGCGCGCGCACGTTGCGGCGAAGAAAGCAAAGCTGCCATTTATCGTTGGCTCTTACTTCCGCCTGGCGAACGCGGACGGCTCACCCGCGTTCGGGCTGATTCTTCTGGCCAGAAATCGCGAGGGATATGGCAACCTGTCTGAGTTGATTACGCTAGCCCGCACGCGCGCACCGAAGGGGGAATATCGCCTTACTCCGCAGGACCTATCGCGACCCGACAAGGAAAACCGGCATCTGCTCGGCATGCCTGATTGCCTCGCCATTTTGGTGCCGGATTTCCCCGCAAAAGAAGACATTCTGGCTGCGCAGGTCGAGTGGCTCGACGGTACGTTTACCGGACGGGCGTGGGTAGGTCTTGTGCTGCATCAGCGCGCAATGGATGACATTCATCGCGGCTCGGTCGAATTTGTTGCGCGCAATGCGGATGTGCCGGTTGTCGCGCTTGGGCGGGTCGTCATGCATGTACGTTCGCGCAAGCCCTTGCAGGACACCATGACGGCTATCCGCGTCGACAAGCCAGTCCACGAGTGCGGTTACGACCTTGCGCCAAACGCAGAGCAGCATCTGCGTTCAAGACTGCGACTGGCGAATCTCTATCCGGATGACGCGCTCGCGGCGACCATCGATATTGCGGGTCGTTGCACGTTTTCGCTTGATGAGCTGCGCTACGAATATCCGGATGAGTTGGTGCCAGCAGGCTTCACACCAGCGGCCTATCTCCGGCAGGAGACCTACATCGGCGCGCAGCGACGCTTTCCATCAGGGATTCCCCACAAAGTACAGGAGCAGATTGAGCACGAGCTTGAGCTCATCGCCGAGCTGCAGTACGAGCCGTACTTTCTCACCGTGTATGACATCGTTCGCTTCGCGCGTAGCCAGCACATTCTGTGTCAGGGCCGCGGCTCTGCCGCCAACTCCGCTGTTTGCTACTGCCTCGGCGTTACGGAGGTCGACCCCGCTCGCGGCAACATGCTGTTTGAGCGATTCATCAGTAAGGAACGTGGCGAACCTCCTGACATCGACGTTGATTTCGAGCACCAGCGGCGCGAAGAAGTGATTCAGTACATTTACCGCAAATATGGCCGCGACCGGGCCGCGATTGCTGCTGCAGTTTCGACGTATAGGCCACGAGGCGCGTTACGTGAAACTGGCAAAGCCCTCGGCGTGGACCCGCAGATTGTCGACCTGGTCGCCAAATCGCATCATTGGTTCGATAACAGTCAGGACTTGCTCAAACGCTTCGCCGAGTCTGGGCTGGACCCGGAGAAGCCGCTCATTCAGGCGTGGGCGAGACTGGCATCGCAACTGCTCGGGTTCCCGCGTCACCTGTCCCAGCATTCTGGCGGATTTGTTATATGCCGCGGCAAGCTGACCCGTCTCGTGCCGGTCGAAAACGCTGCAATGCAAGATAGGTCCGTCATCGAATGGGATAAGGACGACCTCGAGGCGCTGGGCCTGCTCAAAATCGATGTGCTTGCTTTGGGCATGTTGTCAGCCATCCGACGCACCCTGGACATTGTCTCGGAGCAGCGCGGCGAGCGCTTTGAGATGCAAGACATTCCGGTTGAAGACCCAGCGACATACGACATGATTTCTGCCGCCGATACCGTCGGTGTTTTTCAAATCGAGTCGCGCGCGCAGATGAGCATGCTGCCGCGAATGCGGCCCCGGACTTTCTACGACCTCGTTATTGAAGTCGCCATCGTTCGTCCTGGTCCAATCCAGGGCGGCGCCGTCCATCCTTACTTGCAGCGCCGCCAGGGCTTCGAGCCGGTTACGTATCCTAGCGATGCTCTAAAGACGGCACTCGGCCGTACGCTCGGCGTACCAATTTTTCAGGAACAGGTCATGCAAGTGGCTATCCTGGCCGCAGGGTTTACCGCCGGCGAGGCCGACCAGTTGAGGCGCGCGATGGCCGCGTGGAAACGTAAAGGTGGACTTGAGAAATATTATGACCGCATCGTAAACGGGATGCTCGAACGCGGCTACGACCAAGCCTTCGCTGAAGGCATCTTTGAGCAAATCAAAGGGTTCGGTGAGTACGGCTTCCCGGAGAGTCATGCGGCAAGCTTCGCGTTGCTGGTATATGCAAGCAGCTGGCTCAAATGCCATGAGCCGGAGGCCTTCCTTGCTGCCATGCTCAACTCGCAACCCATGGGGTTTTACTCTCCATCACAGCTCGTCCAAGACGCCCAGCGCCACGGCGTCAAGGTCCTTCCTGTCGATGTGACTGTTAGCGGTTGGGACTCGGCGCTGGTGACTATCCCAACCGCCGAGCGCCCGTTGGTACAGCTCGGCATGTCACTACTTCGCGGCATGAAGGACGGTGCCGCAGAACGCATTGAGAATGCGCGGGCGGTTCGACCGTTCGTAAGCGTGAAAGACCTGGCTCGTCGCGCACAGCTTGACCGCAAAGACCTTCACGTTCTTGCAGACGCCAACGCTCTGTCGTCACTTGCGGGAAATCGCCGAGAAGCACTGTGGCAGTCAGTCGCCGCTGTGCCGGACAAGGACATGCTTGCGGTAGCGGCCGTTGAGGACGAAACACCTGAGCTCGGTGCGCCGACGGAGGCGCACGACATCGTGTCCGACTATCGCTCGGTTGGTCTCACGCTCGGTCGACATCCGCTTGAATTGCTGCGGCCGCAGTTGCTTGCAAATCGCCTGATGCCAGCATCAACGCTGCGCACATACGGCGACGGCCGCCTCGCCCGAGGATGCGGACTTGTGACGGTGCGTCAGCGGCCGGGCACAGCAAAGGGCGTGCTTTTCGTGACGCTGGAAGACGAGACGGGCAACGTGAATGTAATCATTTGGCCGAGCCTCTTTGAGAAACAGCGGAAAGAGGCGCTGGGAGCGTCTCTACTTGCGGTGTACGGGACCTGGCAGTGCCAAGGAGAGGTCCGACATTTGGTCGCTCAACGCCTTGTCGACATGTCTCATCTGCTTGGCGGATTGACGAGCACAAGTCGGGATTTCTGTTGAGGTTCTCGTAGTCGAGAATGTGCTAGCTTCTAGGTTGTGCCTCCGTTACAAGTGGAGAAATCGCGATGTGCTACTCGGCTCAGATTCAGGCTGACTATCGAAAACTCGTGCGTACGTTCGGCGCCATAATGGACATTCACGAGTTCGCGCGCCTGTTTTTCGAGCGCGCTGAAGGTGCCGGCAAGGCAAAAATACCTAAAGCTATGGAAGACGCATTTGCCGAACCGCAAGCTGAAACTGAGCGCGAAATCAAGGCCTTCATCGACCGGTTCAACACCGACCAAGCGACCAAATTCGAACAGGACTTGTTCAAACAGAGAAAACGTTTAGCGGATGCGGAACGGTCACTGCAGGTTAAGGTGACCAAGGCAGCAACTGAGAGTCAGCGAATTGCCACCGATAAAGTCGCGTGGACCCGCGGCAAGCTCGATGACCTCCAACGAACCGAGCCCAAGCCGCGTGACTCGCGGATTTTTCCTGGACACTACGCGACCGTGATGGTCATGGAAAACGGCCAGCGCGTCGTGAAGCCAATGCGTTATCAATGCCGCATTGCTGGCAAACCGGCATGGCAAGACGTCAAATTCCCTGGAACCTACAATGCCCGCCGTGACAACCTAGGCGGCTTTTGGAAGCCGCTTTTTGGCTACTCGCACGGTATCTTGGTCGTCAACGCGTTTTATGAAAACGTCAGCCGCGCAAAGATGGAAGGTCGTGAGCTCTCCGAAGGCGAGAAGGACGAGAACGTAGTACTTGAGTTCAAGCCGAACCCCGCTCACGACATGCTCGTCGCCTGCCTGTGGTCCCGATGGTCGGCGCCCGGAGAGCCGGACCTCTTGTCTTTTGCTGCCATAACAGATGAGCCTCCCCCAGAGATTGCAGCAGCGGGGCATGACCGCTGCATTATTCCCATAAAACCAGAGAACGTAGACGCGTGGCTCAACCCGAACGCATCCGACCTTGCGGCGTTGTACGCAATACTTGATGACAGGGACAGGCCGTACTACGAGCATCGACTGGCTGCGTGACCGCTTTCGCGGACCTCGACTACTCCTCGAGGTCATCCTCCGAGACGCTGCCAAACCAAAACTTGGCGGCCGTGTCGCTCGTCCCCACGATTAGCATCACGATACAAGTCAACTCAACTTTGAACGGAATGGCCGCGAACCTTAGGGTTCTTCCGCGAAATGCGGGCATGGGCGAGGCGCGAAACACGACGTGAGCCGATTCCATCAATGTCCCCAACCGAGCTCTCTAAGAACGAACCCCGTTGCATGTAAGGCAAGCTCGGCGTCCTCGTTCGATACCTCCCGCAGGTCGAGACGCTCACGCTCATTATCCTTCCCACGAGGGTGAAGTAGGTTGACGGTCTCGAGAGCGCACGAATCAGCCGTCGCTCATTTTCACCAACATGCTTTCCGATTGCCGTGAGGCATGGACCTAGGTCTTTGTGGACCGCTTTCTCGTCACCGCTCAATTGGCGTAACCACCGGCCAGCGAGAACCGCGCACAGGTTTCGGCACTGGTCGACAACAGAAGTTGGAGAATCACGATACGCCACCTTCATGACGCGGTCGTAAGCATCCGCGACGGATTTCCGATTTCCCTCCGGAATCTGTGCCATGTTGAGAGCGGGCAATATGCCAAACGCAGACTCAGCTCGAACAGTAACCAGCACGTCCTGGCTGACCGTTTGTTCAGTCTGCAATATTCGCCAAAGCGAGTGTGCTCCGACGTGACCTATCGCAAGCTGGAGACCTTCCCCCCGGTTCGGGCGTCCCAGCAATTCAGTGCAATGGATGAACACGTTTAGTTCTTTATGTACTCGACCGTCCGACCGGCTCCGTCTACTGTCAGATAACGAATTAGGGTGAGCTTCGACGAAGACCAATTCCCGATTGGTCTTGGTGAAAGACTGAAAAAGACGGCCTCTTCGAACGCGAGACACTGGGTCAAACGAGTCCTCTCGGAAAATCCATCGAAAAGGGTCGCTGAGCATACCGCGCGGCAAATTCTCAAGGTCGGAAGGGGATTCGACAAGCGCGCACTGCGAGATTATTGGTGCCGGGACAGTGAGATAGCTCGGATTGTCGGTGCCTTCATAGGTGAGGCCATTTTCGTGTTCGATGCCAAGGCGGGACATATGCATTTCGGTCGATGGATGACCGCCTAAATATATCGCACCGCGAGGATCGAAGCTTGGTACTTCACCGTCGTCCGCACCGCCCGGTCCAATCGACAGCAAGGGGGGTACAAATCAACGCGGTGCGCCCCAGTAGCCGCGCAATCGCTCGGCAGGGTTGGGGCCACGAGCGTCCCCGTCTTATCGCCAGCCGGAAGCTCACGGTCGAGCCCAGTTTCGCGGCACCTTGCGGTTACTTCGCGTACATATCCATGAAGGCCGCTATGCTGTTCTCATCAGGACCCACTGTGCCTTTTTCTTCGCCGTTCGGGGTGACCAACCAGAACCAGTTGTACGAGCCTCCAGCGAGCCAGTACTTGTGCTTGTTTACGATAAGACTGCCCGCGTATTGTCCTGATGGCACGACCATTAGGGTATTTCCGTCCGTGACGAACCTCTCCTTTCCGCCCGCCGCCGCAATCGCGTGAATTGCGCCTGAAGTAGCCCACGCGGCGCTGGTGAAATACACCGTACGTCCGTCGGGTGAAAACATTGGCGTATCCAGCGCGGCCAGCGTTCTCTTTGGGTCATTGCCCTCATGGCCTTCTACGAGCATGTGCGGCGACGTGCCGTCGAGATTCACCGTCCACAGTTGGTCGGCAGTGGCTTCACCGGCGCCTGTTATCACCTTCTTCTGGGGCGTGCGACGCACGAACACGACCCGCCGCTTGTCAGAAGAAAGGGCAGGAGAAGCGTCGAGGCCAGTTGTTGTCAGCTGTCGCGCAAAGCCGTTGTTGTCGACAACCATGATGTTCCCTCGGTCCACGCTCACGGTAGTCGCGTAAGCCGTCGAGGTGAGCAGATATGTCACATAGACGGAAAAGGCCAGTTGTTGTGGAAAGTTTTTCATCGGCAAGAGCGCTGGCTCGACGGAAGTAATGTTTGGGCCCAATGAGGCGGTTGTTTTATGCCGCCCCAAGGATTGCAAAGGACAGAGTCGAACAGGCGTCCCCCGTGCTACCGGAAGACCTTTGAGTGCGGTCAGGCAATCGGAGTAGTAAGCTATTGGTGCTACCTCAAAAGAGTGGCAGCACAAGCAATCATGCTACGTCTTCGCCCCTTGGGCGCGCAGACGTAGTGGTTTCGTTGTTCCCGCGCCGGCACGAATCGTCGTTTTCCTTAAGTCGATGTCAGCCTGACTCGGAGGTCTTCGACAAAAGCTTGCAATAGCAGTGACGGTTCTTCTTGGCGGCTTCGTACTATGTAGACGTCGCTAGGAACGTTTGCTTCGAAAGGACGAACATCAATACGGTCTGCCCATGCGCTTGCACAAAACGGGTCGATAATTGCAATACCGCCACCGGCCGCGACAAGGCCGCATGCAGTCTCGGAACGAGTTGTTTCAAAACGCACGTCCAGGTCAATGCCGTGTTGTCCAAGAACTCGCTCAACGGCTTGCCGAGAACCATCTTCGCGACCAAGCGCGATAAAAGGCTCATCACGCAGGTCCTGAGGTGTAACGATATCGGCCGAGGCGAGCCTGTGTCCCTTCGGCAAGATACACACTGAACTAACGCGACTCAGCAGTTCGCAAACGACGGCTGAGTCGCCTATTGGCATTGCAGTGAATGCCACGTCTACCTGCCTCGTAGCTGCCAGCTCCGCGTTCCGGAGCGAATCGTGAACCTGAAGGTCGAGGAGTGCACGGTCATGTCGCGCTGCAAATTCCACAGCGAACCCTGGCAACATGGCCGCTACGGCTGGATAGGCGGCTATCGACACGCGGCCCGATTGCAAACTCCGGACATCCGTTGCAAGGCGGCGCAAACGCGCCATGCCTTTTACCACGTGGTCGACCTCCGCCAGCAGCAGTTGGCTTTCCGCGGTGGGCACGAGTCGCCCTCCCCTCCGATGAAAAAGAGATAGTTGCAACTCGTGTTCGAGGTTGGCGATGTGCGTACTTAAGGACGGCTGCGAAATGGATAGCAACTGGCTTGCTGCAGTAACCGTCCCGGTCTCCATCAAAGCCCGGAACGCCTCAAGCTGGCGATAGTTCAAAGAATGCTCCGGCAGTATGTAGCGTTTCCTGAGTATAGTCGAATCCTATAGGCGGGACAAAACAAAGTATTGGACGCAAGAAATTTGGTTTTAGAACATTCAGTCATGGGGACAGCACGAAAAACGATTCTCTCGCAATTCGCGTCGTACCGATTTTCTACCTGTTAAAAAGAGGCTTTAAACTGAAACGGCTTGCTGCAGTCTGCCGGCCCCTGCTCGGGTATCCGTTTTTCAAACGCTATTTTTAGTTTTGGCTGAGCAAGTTAACCGCTGCCTTTAATAGGCACGGTATATGTCTTCTACCGTCAATATCAAGGGCTTAAGTTGCCCAACCTTTTCGGAGTTTGATTGCCATGCGATTTTCCATTCTTGCAGTCCTGCTAACTAGTCGGCCCTGCAAAATTCAGTTTGCTTGACGCACGACGCCGATCGGGTATTTTGTCGGAGCGGGACGGTTAGCCCGCCGGAAGCGTTCCCGGTGCGCAAGCAGCGGATGCGACAGGACATCGGCGATCGAATGCAGCCAGGCGAGGACAAAAAAGATGGGCCCCAGACCCAGGCGAACAATCGCGCGCAACAGCCAGCGCAGGTTGTAGCCCGTGGCGCACAGCACGGCATGCAGCGCATCGCCGGTTTGTCCTTTGAGCCAGCAGCGACGCATACCGTGGTCGTGCTTCACATGGCCGATGATCGGTTCAATCGCCTGGCGTCGCTTGAGCCAACGTCGCTGCGTGCTGGTCAGTGTCCTGTGTTTGCCGCGATGAATCAGGTGTACTGATGATACCTCCACGTCGACGCCGCGAAACCCGAGATCGACCAACACGGTCTTCGGCTGTGGTGTACCGGGCAGGTCCTGCAACAGAATGGAGCTCTGTTCGAGTTGCTCGGCCAGCGTATGGCCGTCATAGGGGTTGCCGGGGAACGCCCGCGCACCGACGATCAACCCTTGTTTCTCCGTGATCGCGAGGCTCACCTTGACGCCGAACTCGTAGGGCTGGCGTGCCTTTCCTTTCCCAATGCATTCAACTTCAGGCGCATGCAGTGCGTAGAGTTTGTTCCTGTCCTTTGGACGTTGGTGGCAAATGCGCCAGGCCCGCTCAAGCCAGACGCGCAGTTGTGCCTGCCGTTCGTCTGAAGCTCCAGACAGCTTGCGTTCGATATCGCGCAGCAACCGTCCCAGTACCGTGCGCTGACGCTTGAGTACACGACGCAGGCGCCTGAACTGCTTCGCATGGGCATAGCCGCCCGCGCGGCGACGCAGTCGCTTGCCTTCGCGCTCGTACGTTTGCTTCAGCCCCAACCCTGCGCGTTGCGCCAACTGAACGAGTCTGGCCCGCGCCACCTCAAGCAGACGGCTGTCGGTCGGATACGCAATCGCCTTCTCCTGCACCGTGGTGTCGACAATCACGCGCTCGAATTCGACCGGCGTCACCGCCTTCATCTGCACCGCAGCCGCGATCGTCGCCGCGAGCAGCTCCTCGACACCGGCTTCGCCCAGCGCCTGCCGAAAACGCACCAGGTTGGTCGGGTCGCACGGCAGACGCGGCTGGAAATACTCCTCGCCGCAGAAGAACTGAAAGTACACGTCCTGTGCCCAGCGCTCGCACACCGTTTCGTCACTCTCGTTGTAGGCGTGCTTCAGGTACAGCAGACCCACCATCAGCCGCATAGGCAAGCGCGGACGTCCAGCCGCACTGACGCCACCGGCAAATTCCAGCGAGTTCGAGCCAAACAGGTCAACCGCTTCGCTCACCCGTCCATCGCGTGAACGTCGCTCGAACAGGGGAGCAAGCGTCGTTTCGATTGAAGCCCATGACATCTTCGTTGCCAACACGGCAAGCGGGTGACGTAGATCAATCATCGCGTCCAGACGGCTACGAAAGAAATCAGGCGTGCTCATTGGCGACCACTCCGAAACTCCCAGAATCTTTATCAGATCGATATTCGTTCTGGGAGTTCTATTACCCTCCAACAAACTGCATCGCTTGGCCAGGCGGGGCTTCACGAACTTCTGCAAGGCCGACTAACTAGCATCGCGCTTGTGCAGCCTGCCTTGGCGGCCCCAAAAACCTACGAGAAGATAACAGTCGCTACTGAGGGCGCATACGCTCCGTGGAATTTCATGGGTCCCGACGGAAAATTGGGAGGCTACGAAATTGACCTGACGCATGAGCTATGTAATCGCATGAAGGTTAAATGCGATATCGTCGCTCAGGACTGGGACGGGATTATTCCTGGGCTGAACGCTGGGAAATACGACGCAATCGTAGCATCGATGGGTGTTACTCCGGCACGCGAAAAAGTCGTCGCATTTTCAATCCCATACACTCAGGCGCCGAATGGATTTATGACGTTGAAGTCAAGTCGATTGGCTGGCATGCCTGACTTGAACAAAGTTTTCAATCTCAGTAAGGACGAAGACGCCGCTAAAAAGGAAATCGCTAAGCTCCGTCCTATGCTTTCCGGGAAAATCTTGGGTGTTCAAAGCGCAAGTACCGCTGCCAATTTTGCCGACAAATATCTGAAAGATTTCATGGAAGTTCGGGAGTATAAGACCATCGAGCAGCATAATCTCGACCTTCAGGCTGGTCGCGTTGATTTGGTCATGGCCAATATCACCGTCCTTAACAAGGCGGCTAGTCAGCCAGACATGAAAGACGCAACTCTAGTAGGCCCTCGATTCCTCGGGGGCGTAATTGGGGTTGGCACGACTAATGTCGCTTTGCGAAAAGATGACACTGACTTGAAAGCGATGTTTGACCAAGCGATTAAATCGGTGAACGACGACGGTACGAATCGCCGGTTGATGCAGAAGTGGTTCGGGTTGGACTTGTCGCCGCAGAACTGATTCCTTTGCGTTCACGGGAAGCGACGGCTCTTGTAGTCGTCGCTGTCTTACCGAAAGTTTTGCGGAATTCGAATTTCAAATGGCAATGTTCACCAGGCTTGAGCCTCCAACCAAAGTAATTCAGTTCACGTTCGATGGAGAGCTCGTCAACGCCGCTGAAGGAGACACGGTCGCTGCTGCGCTTCTGGCCCATGGAGTCGAACGTTTCCGTACTACTCCTGTCACCGGCGCTCCTCGCCAACCTCATTGCATGATTGGCAACTGTTTCGATTGCATGGTCGAGATTGATGGCGTGGCTAATTGCCAGGCATGTTTAGTTACTGCAAAGCCGAGAATGAACGTGACGCATCAGGACGGTCCGGGCGAAATGGAGCTGCTATGAAAATTGCCGACCGCGCTGAATGCGAGCTGGTAGTTGTCGGTGGAGGACCTGCCGGTTTGGCTGCTGCGACACTCGCGGCAGAACTCAATATTGACACCGTCATTCTGGACGAGCAGGAGGCTCCAGGTGGCCAGATTTATCGAGCCGTCGAACGTCGCTCGAGTTACGGTGACCGCGTAGCTCCACTGCTTGGTCCGGACTTTCGTTCGGGACTGGATTTGGTTAACGCATTCCGCCACAGTGGGGCGGCATATGCGCCTGCTTCAGCTGTGTGGCAGGTCACGCCAGATGGCGCAGTGGGAATTACGCAACAAGGTGAAGCCTCGTTGCTTCGCAGCCGTCATGTCATCCTGGCAACCGGTGCGATGGAACGCCCAGTCCCTGTGTCGGGGTGGACGTTGCCTGGCGTCATGGGCGCCGGCGCCGCACAAACGCTGCTGAAGTCTTCGGGGATTGTGCCGTCAGAAACCACGGTTATTGCCGGATGTGGCCCGTTGCCTTTGCTGGTGGCTGCGCAATTGCTCGAGGCTGGCGTTCCTCTCAAGGCCGTCCTCATAACGGCTCCAAGGATGTTGCCTGCTCAGGCCCTGTACCAGCTTCCTTGGGCGCTGACGCAACTCAACGAGATTCGTAAAGGGCTGTCTTGGATGCGTCGCTTGCGTGCTGCTGGCGTCGCTATCTATTACGGTGTTTCTGACGTGGTGGCCGACGGGGCGGACAAGCTAGAGCTTGTATCGTTTACTGCCAAGGGTAAATCCTTGAGCATCCCGGCGTCGGTCCTGCTTTTGCATGACGGAGTGGTGCCGAACGTTCAATTGAGCCGGTCGGCAGGCTGCCGCCACGTTTGGGACGAAGCCCAGCTCACTTGGCGCCCCGTGGTTGATGAATGGGGTGCGACAAGCCAGGAGCGCATCTCCATCGCCGGAGATGGGCAACGCATACTCGGCGCCAAAGCGGCGGAGCCCCTTGGACGGCTGGCCGCGCTTGATGCAGCGTGCCGCCTCGGCCGGATTAGCGTCAAGGAGCGCGACGCTCGCGCGGAAGAGCATCGCAAGCTTCTGAAACGACTGATGCGGATTCGCCCCTTTCTCGACCGTGCCTTTCCTCCCTCGTTGGTCAAGCCGCTTCCTAAGGGCAACACCATCGTCTGCCGATGCGAGGAGATTTCTGCCTCATTTCTCCGGGAGACCATTCGCGATGGGCTGACGGACCCGAATCAGATTAAATCGCTGACTCGCTGCGGCATGGGCCCGTGCCAAGGACGTATGTGTGGGACGACAGTCGGTCGGATTATTGCCGAGGAACTCGGGAAGTCGGTGGAGCAAGTAGGCCTGTACCGCCCGCGCATACCGGTCAAGCCGGTAACGCTCGGAGCATGGGCCACCCTGCGCAACGCTGTTGAGGACCCGGCAGCCCAACATACCGGTGAACCTTCTCGACGTGAGCTGTAACCATGAAATCCAGCATACAGAATCATAAGTCCGGTGCTTCGTACGACGCGATTGTCGTTGGCGGTGGTATCCACGGCTGTAGCACTGCCCTGCATCTCGCAAAGAGGGGCCTTTCGGTACTGGTCATCGAGAAAAACACGGTCGGTCGTCACGCGTCGGGAGTCAACGCCGGCGGTGTACGCCAGCTCCTTCGCGACTTTGCTGAAATCCCGCTGTCCATGGCGGCGATGGAGAAATGGTTTCACCTTGAGTCTCTTCTCGGGCCGGAGCTTGCGTCCACCTGTCACTTCATTGGGGATGTCGGTCAGATAGGCGTCGCTGGCGATTCTGGAGAAATGGCATGGTGCGAAAAGCGCGTTCGCGAAATGCGCAGCCGTGGCTACGAGTTCGAAGAGTTGTTAGACCGGGAGCAGATTAGAAAGCTTTTGCCAAACGTATCGGACCAGGCAGTTGGCGGAATCATGTCGCGTCGCGACGGTCATGCGAATCCGGCACGTTCGACGCAGGCTTTTCGCTTGCGAGCTGAACAGTTCGGGGCCGTATTCGAGGAGGGCGTCCGCGTGACGGGGCTGCAGCAATCGGGTAATCGCTGGGTGGTCGAGACATCGTCGGGCACGCGAAGCGCCCAGGTCGTTGTGAATTGTGGTGGTGCTTGGGCTACCCAACTCGCACGCATGGCGGGTGACGAGATTCCGTGCGAAACCGTTGGATACACGTTGATGGTGACGGCGCGCCTGCCGAAATTTATCGATACCGTTGTAGTCGGAATTGACCGGACGCTCTCGTTCAAGCAAACCGAGTCAGGGACTGTTGTGATTGGTGGCGGGGTTCCAGCTATCGTCGATATGGTTAACGAGACATCCGAGACCGTCGCGGACCGCATGGTGGAAAGCGCGAGCACAGTGCTCGATTTCTTTCCTTATCTTCGCAACGCACCTGTCGTGCGGACTTGGGGAGGTCTTGAGGCGCTTGCCCCGGACACTATTCCAATACTTGGGCCAAGCGAAGGAGCATCGGGTATCTGGCACGCGTTCGGCTTCTCTGGACATGGATTTCAGCTCGCTCCGATTGTCGGTTCTGTGCTCGCCGATTTGATTGTCGACGGAAAATCTGCCTTCTCGTTAGCGGCGTTTAGTCCCAATCGATTTTCGCCCGAGGCCGTCGCGGCGGTTGGAAATTTGCACTAGGGTAAGACGTTGCATGATTGACATGAGAATGAACACATCGCCCACTCCGCGTCTTTCGGCGCTGGCGTGTTGCATGCATAACAAGGCATTGATTCAGAGAGAGATGGCTGCGTCAACTGCTGAGATTGGATGGAGAGACGGTCGTGTCTGAAACTGACTTTTTTAGCGTGATGGGCTTCGGTCCGGAAGGCTGGGGTGGGCTAATGCTCAGAGCGGCGCTGATGAGTGTTGCCGTCGCCGCCAGCGGATTTCTCATCGGAATGGTTTTTGGCTCCCTCGTATGCTGGGCGCGTCTATCGCGGAGTGCGACAGCTCGCCTCTTGGCCGACGCCTACGCCACAGTTTTACGTGGTGTTCCCGACCTCTTAGTTATCTACCTCTTGTATTTTGGCGGAAGCGCTCTTTTGAGTCACGTTGCAGCGATGTTTGGAAGCAGCGGGTTTGTTTCAGCTCCTACCTTCGCGACGGGTGCTCTCGCCATTGGGTGTGTATCGGGGGCGTACCAGTCGGAAGTGCTCCGAGGTGCGTTTCTATCAATTCAAACCGGTCAGCTAGAAGCAGGCCGGGCTTACGGCATGAAAACGATGCTGCTCTTGCGTCGAATTATCGTACCGCAACTCGTGCGGTACGCGTTACCCGGAATGGAGAATGTGTGGCAGCTGGTGCTTAAGGAGTCGGCACTCATCTCCGTCATTGGGTTGGTAGAGTTGATGCGTCAGTCGGCCATCGGAAGCGGCTCAACGCATCAACCCTTCTATTTCTACGTGACGGCGACGTTGCTCTTCCTCGCGATATCGTCTGTGACAGGCTGGGGATTCAGACGCGTCGAGGCGCGCGCGTTCCGCGGAGTGCGGAGGGCATGATGGACTTTCAATTTATCGCTGACACTGTTCTCAGCTTACTCTCCGGCGTTCCAAAGACACTGCAGCTTGCCGCTATTTCGATATCAGTAGGCGCGGTCTTGGCGGTCATCCTGGCTTGCTTACGGCTCTATGGGCCGTGGCCAGTCAGGACGCTAGTAAGGGGCTATGTCTTCACGTTTCGTGGAACACCGCTTTTGGTGCAGATATTCCTGATTTATTACGGCCTAGGCCAACTTTCGGCCGTTCGCCACAGCTTCTTGTGGGTCTACTTGCGAGAGCCCTTCTGGTGTGCAGTGCTCGCACTGGCCCTCAACACCGCGGCTTACGGAGCTGAAATCATTCGCGGCGGTATCTTGTCTGTTCCGTACGGGCAAGTCGAAGCTGCGTGGGCATGTGGCATGTCGGGATTTAAAACCTTTCGACGGATAATTTTTCCCGTCGCATTGCGACAGGCTCTTCCTGCCTACAGTAACGAGATTATCTTAATGGTTAAGTCGACCTCGTTAGCAAGCATTATCACGCTGATGGAGGTCACAGGCATCGCTTACAAGATTATTTCGGAGACCTACAACGCTGTACCGGTGTTTGTCTGTGCTGGCGGCATTTACCTGTTCATAAATTTTATCGTGACGCGAGTGCTGCAATACTTCGAGAGACGGCTGACTCCTCATTTGCGGCGCAGGTCAGACGACTCTAAGGAAACAAAAGGTCGAATCAAGGGTGCATCAATTGGTTAGCAGGCGCCGTTTGACCACTTCAGAGGGTTTGAACCTGACCGCTTGAATTAGACTCCGTCCTCAAGTGGTCACAGCGTCCGCGCGTGTAGGCGTTGCCTTCTCACGGCACTGCGGACGCTTCGATGGCAGACACTAATTCTGCGCCGTATCTGCCATTACCGTTCCCGCCAGTCGCGCGCCCCAGGGGCGCAGAGTGGTACGGGTTCAAGTACGCTCGTGTTGAGTGAACGTCATGATATTGCACCGGATGGAGCCCACACCATCTGGAGATTTATAAGTATCGTCAAAGGAACACCATGTTGCCCCATACGACTCAAAGCGAAGCTCGCAAGCTGGCGGTTCACGACATCCACAAACGCTTCGGTGACAATGAAGTGCTGAAAGGCGTATCCCTCAACGCCACCAAAGGCGACGTCATCAGCATCATCGGCGCGAGCGGTTCGGGTAAAAGCACCTTCTTGCGCTGCATAAACTTCCTCGAAAGGCCGAACGCAGGCCGAATCATTGTCGACGGCGAAGAGGTGAAGACTAAGGCCGACAAGGTTGGGAACCTCGATGTCGCGGACCACAAGCAGCTGCAACGCATGCGAACCAAGCTCTCGATGGTGTTCCAGCACTTCAACCTGTGGGCGCACATGAACGTGCTCGAGAACGTTATCGAGGCACCGATTCAAGTCCTTGGACTGTCGCGTCGCGAAGCGGAGGAGCGCGCGCGCACTTTCCTCGAGAAAGTTGGTCTTCCCGCGCGCGTTGAGAAGCAATATCCGTCGCATTTATCGGGTGGCCAACAGCAGCGGGTGGCAATAGCGCGCGCCCTCGCGATGAATCCCGACGTCATGCTTTTCGATGAACCTACCTCAGCGCTCGACCCCGAGCTGGTTGGCGAAGTTCTGAAAGTGATGCAGAAGCTTGCCGAAGAAGGTCGAACGATGATTGTGGTGACGCACGAGATGGGTTTCGCGCGCAATGTGTCCAACCGTGTGATGTTCTTACACCAAGGGCGCACTGAAGAAGAAGGCTCGCCAGACGAAGTACTGAGCGCCCCGCGTAGCGACCGATTGAAGCAGTTTCTGTCTGGAAGTCTCAAGTGAACCACACACGTTTCAGCGTGATGGGCCGCATTACCTCGCACGTTGGGTGGGGCCGACGAGATTCAGGCGGCAGTCGTCGGGGTGCCACCGCCTCGATATCCGACGCGGACGCAATCATCGATTTGCTGACCGTTGCCAACGAGACGGATGGCTCCCCGCCCTAACGCGTGAGACTCTCCTCGCAGAATGGACGTGTCGAATGCGTGCAGTGGAGGACGAGCTCTGGAATTGCCGATAGCAAGTACGAGCTACTAGCAAAATCAGACAAACTTAGCCGCTAGGCCGGCCGTAATCTCCAAGTACGTTTTGCGGCCGGCCCTCGGACGCACTTTCTGCTGGCTGATGTTCGTAGCGTGACTGCAAGATTTCTTGGTGGACCAGTCTTACCCGCCTTACCAACGCAGATAAATAAAAAATCGCAAGTCGTTATTTTAAATAAAACTGTTTGGAGAACTTATGAAAAAGAGAATTCTCGCGGGACTTATGGTTTCCACTTTTACGGCGCCCGCTTTCGCCCAAAACAGCGTGACGCTTTACGGGCTGATTGATGAAGGCTTTGATTACACCAATAACGTCGCAGGCGGCAAGGTGTATGAACTCCAGAGTGGCTACGCCCAAGGTAGCCGATTTGGCCTTAAAGGGGCTGAGGACCTTGGCGGCGGCCTGAAAGCCGTGTTCCAGTTGGAGAATGGCTTTAACGTCAACAATGGAAAACTCGGGCAGGGAGGCCTTATGTTTGGCCGTCAGGCGTACGTTGGTATCTCGTCAAGCCAGTGGGGCTCGGTTACCTTGGGTCGACAGTACGACTCCGTCGTAGACTATCTGGCGCAGACTACGGCAAACGGTAACTGGGCGGGCTATCTGTTTTCCCACCCGTATGACAACGACAACACGGACAACTCGTTTCGCGTCAATAACACCGTGAAATACACGAGTCCGGAAATTGCGGGGCTGCAGTTTGGCGGCACGTATAGCTTCAGTAACGACACTAACTTCGCCAACAATCGCCAGTACAGCGTCGGCGCACAGTACACCAACGGTGGCTTGCTTCTCGCAGCGGCGTACCTGCAGGCCAATAATCCATCAGCGACAGCAGGCGGCGCTATCAATAACGGAGGCGACGAGAATTTCGTAGGAAGCAAGCTGCGAATTTTCGGCGCGGGAGCCAGCTATACGTTTGGGTCGGCCAACGTCGGCGTCTCGTACACAAACACGTACGTCGCAAACCCCACCACTTCCGGATACGTCGGAGACATCACTCTGCCCACGGGTACGCTGTCGAGCCTACGATTCCAGAACTTTGAGATTGACGGCAAGTACCAGTTCACGCCGGCGTTCTATGTGGGTGCAATGTACACATACACTCGCACCGACTTCAACAGTGCCGCTGGGAAGCTTAACCCAAGCTATGAGATGGTTGGGTTGATGGCCGACTACAACCTCTCAAAACGCACTGACGTCTATCTACAAGGCGCTTACCAGCACGTAGGTGGCGACCGCACGGGTACCGTCCTCGACTTTGCTTTTGTGCCTGGTGCCGATAACGTCTCCTCCACTCAAAATCAGGTGGTCGCGCGAGTCGCTATCCGTCATAAGTTTTAACTAGGCTAATCGGGAGCGTGCTAGAGGTTTGAGCTCTCGCTCCCGATGAACCCAAATAGGAGTGTCGGCGTCGCTGACTCTCTCAGCTGAGGGTGCCGAAAAACTCATCTCGAGTTAGCTTGCTGGTCAGCGCCCCGCGCATCGATATGCGTTTGTTCTCGCCTTCTCGCTGGAATTGAAGCGTCTGAAACTCATCCCACAGGAAAATATATGCAGATTGTTGACCAACGCGAAACCGCCGCCCGCCTGCCGGCTCCGAAACTGATTGCCGCGCTTGAGCAGATGTTTGTTGAGGGGTGTGAGGTGCCGCTGCGGCAATCATACAAAATCGAATCCGCTTCCGGCGAGTCGGATGGAACGCTCCTCTTGATGCCCGCGTGGCAGAAAAGCAGAAAGTTGGGGGTGAAAACCGTCTCCATCTATCCGAACAATCGCTCTCGAGGTCTGCCCGGCCTGCATTCCACGTACATTCTGTTCGACGCCGAAACCGGCGCGCCGATTGCCATGCTGGACGGTGACACCATCACGTCGCGACGCACGGCAGCAGCGTCGGCACTCGCCGCGCGCTACCTGAGCCGAGTGGACGCGTCGACGCTTCTGCTGCTCGGAAGTGGCCGCGTTGCCTCGTTGATTCCCGAAGCGTACACGGCGGTGCGCCGAATACAGAAAGTGATGGTGTGGGATATAGACAGCAATAGCGCCGCGACGCTCGTGGAAAATCTGAATCATGTTGGCATGGTCGCCACTGTCACGACGGACCTCGAGTCTTCCGTCGCGCAAGCCGATGTCGTGTCGTGTGCGACGCTTTCTACGCGCCCATTGGTTCACGGCAAGTGGCTTCGCCCAGGAACCCACCTGGACCTTATCGGAGGCTTTACACCGACCATGCGCGAAAGCGATAACGACTGCTACGTCGGCACGTCGGTTTTCATCGACACGGATGAGGCGCTCGCGAAGGCAGGTGACCTCCTTGAACCTATCAAGGCAGGGGTATTTCAGAAGGAGGCGGTATGCGCCCGCCTGGAGCAGCTATGCCGGAAAGA
This sequence comes from Paraburkholderia phytofirmans OLGA172, assembly GCF_001634365.1. Taxonomy (NCBI): domain Bacteria; kingdom Pseudomonadati; phylum Pseudomonadota; class Betaproteobacteria; order Burkholderiales; family Burkholderiaceae; genus Paraburkholderia; species Paraburkholderia phytofirmans. Next base: position 3,583,571 of record NZ_CP014578.1, on the reverse strand, counting down.
GCATCCCGGGCGGAAAGCCAACGATGAAATCACATTGTTCAAAGCAGTCGGTACCGCGCTCGAAGACCTCGCAGCAGCGTGCACGGCCATGTGACGTCCGTTCGGCAGACCGGGCATCGGCCGTCGTCTCAGGCCGACTACCCCGCTGCGTCAATCGGAGCGGGGGAATGTCCAATCCGTTTGCTGAGGCGTTCATCCCTCAGTGAGCTTGCACGCCTCTCTCATTCAGAGGCACGTTCTCCAGTTCTATGGTCGACCACGAAATGATATCGGTGAGTGGGACCGTATGTGCATGAATGGGTCCAACCGGTGAATAAATTGCGCATAACTTTTCGGTGCAGGAAATGGGCACTCCTGACACAAGTCCCGCCTTGTCACGAACGATTTCCACGAACTTCATCTGGTGTGCCGTCATTTCACCGAGGTCCCATTGCCGAATCGCGGCCATTGCTTTTACGGCATCGTTTTCACCTCGGTTGCGGACAGGTCCCAGGAGACCAAGCGGCGCAACACTGCACATAAGCAAAACAAAAATCACAATTGCTGCCACCCAGAAGAACATCACTTCGGTCGTGACGAGGTTTATCGATTCGGCCTCGTTGACCTTCGCAGGTTTTGCCGCCTGCTTCCGCGCCGCGCGACCCTTTACAAGGTTGCTTGCAACGAAGACCACTGCAAGCAACACGGCGAAGACGACGAACAACCCAAGCAGGGGTACAAGATAGTCCTCTTGCGCGTAGTAGCCTAGGTAAATGAGGTCGTCGGCGCTCCACGGTAAAGCATCAGGCTGGAAACCAAAGCCGAGCAAATAGCCAAGTCGATACGCGTGCCCCGCGTTGCGCAGTAGCCATAGAAAGATTGCGCCAGTGAGAGCAAAGCCGCTGATAACAACCGCTGCAAGCGGTATCGCAGGAAGCGAAGGGCGCGACGTGACCTCCTCGGTTTTCGAACTCTGCTGCGAGACAGATGTGAGTGTTTTTTTGCTTGGTTGTGTGCTCATGAATGGTAGATATCCGTTTTCGATGGAGCAGCGCACGACCGTATCAGCCGCAGTCGGCGTTCGTTAGGTAGTCACTGCTGCATAGTTCTAACGGTTACTCGCTCTTAAACTTTAATGTGTTCGTTGGCCGCACGGGCTTGTGTACCCACTGCCGACTCACGAAGTTTGGCAAACCCACGACGCAGATATGGCACCCAATTGGCCTTATGTGTCATAGTGCGGCCAATATCAACTAGGGGGAAAAATGACTACTCTTGAAAAGGTACAGGCACAAATCGCAAAACTGCAGGCGCAAGCAGAAGCGCTCGTTGTAAAGCAATCGTCGGGCGTCATCGAAAAGATTCGCGAGTTGATGGCAAAACACGGCATAACCACCGCTGACATTGACGCGCACGCTGGCGGCAAGCAGCGCGCGAAACACGCGGCGGCAAAGACCGCCGCGAAGCCCGCTACGTCTGTTGCCAAATACCGGGACCCGAAAAGCGGCGCAACGTGGTCCGGGCACGGGCGCGCGCCACAGTGGATTGCGGCTGCTAAGAACCGCGACAAATACCTGGTCGATGCGGGTGCGGCCGCAGTGAAGCCGCCGCCTGCCAAGGAGGCGAAGTCGGCGGGAGCTTATGTTCGCGGTCCGCAGCCGGCGATGTATCAGGACCCCAAATCAGGCGCGACGTGGAGTGGTCGTGGACGCGCTCCGGCATGGTTGGCTGGCGCCAAAGACCGAAGCAAATTTTTGATTGCAGGTGGTGCAGAAGCTGCGGTCGTGGCGAGTGCAGGTGTTGTGAGCAAGGCGAAGGCTGTCGGCAAGAAAGCCTCGAAGACGGTCGGTGTCGTCGCTGGAAAAGGACAGCCGAAGGGTCCGCAGGCGGCCAAATATCGCGACCCGAAGTCTGGCGCTACCTGGAGCGGACGCGGTCCAGCTCCGGCATGGTTGGCCTCGGCGAAAGACCGGACGAGCTTTTTGATTGATGGTGACAACACGGCGGCCGATGCGAAACCGGAGGTCACGAAGGCTATTGCGAAGAAAGCCCCGACAGCAAAGAAAGCAGTTGCCAAGAAGGCCGTGAGTACGAAGGTGCCGGTGAAAAAAGCGCCGCGCAAGAGCGTGGCTGTACCCGCTCCGGTGGCCACAGTCGAGTCTGGCGCCGAGTTGACGACCTAAACGTAGTTGTCAGGTGCCCGGTGGACCAACGATTTGCTGGTTCCACCGGGTACACCAGGCCGACGACGTTTTATTGCGCCTGTATTGCTTGATGTTGGGCAGCTTGCTGTTGAGCGTGTTGCTTCGCAACGTGCCTGCCGACCATGCAGCCACCGACTGCGCCAACTACAGCGTGGTGCCCCGCGTAATGCCCAGCAACCCCGCCTACCACCGCGCCCTTGAGGCAACCTGCGGCGTTTGCCGTGCCTGCTGTTGCGAAGACCAGCGTAGTTGCAATCAAGGCGATTCGTATCAAGCTAGCGTTCATTCGAAGATACTCAGAGATTGAATGTTTCGGATGTGGCACCGTCCGGTGTCGTTTCAATACCCGTGCCACTCGTGCTCACGCCATTCCTGGCGGCGCCATTCACGCTCACGCCACTCGCGACGTTCGCGCCATTCACGGGCTCGCCAGTCGTCACCACCGCCGTACGCGACGGCGACAGGTGCGGGAGCATACACGACGGGAGGTGGCGGTGCGTACACCGGTTCTGCAGGCGCATACACGGCACCGGGGATGCCCAATCCAATGGCGGCGTCGGCGTGTGCCGATGCTGCCAGACCGAACGCTGCGCCGAGAATTTTCCTGTTCATTTTCGCTAATCCTCGTACATTGAGTGCAATGTCAGTGACTACGGCTCGGAGTGTAAGAAGCGATGTCGGACACATGTGAAACGGCGGTGCGAGATTGGTAACACGGCATTACCAGCCTCGGCGCACCGCGTAAACTGTCCTCCGTTAGGACCTGCAGTTGCTCGGTGTAGTAGTTGAATCCCAGGAGACCAACGCTCAGGAATGCCGTCGACAAGTTATCGCTCCCTGAAACACGTCGCACCGTCCAAAGGTGGATTGGCCAGCACCGAAACAACCCCAGGAATGGTAGAGCGGAGGAATACTCGTTCTAGGCGAAGGAATGCAGTCCGACTTGGCGGACCGCCCTGCATTCTTCGGTCAGTTTGCCGCTCAAGCGAAGACGCGTAAATTACCCGTGGTTGTCCATCCAAGCCCCGAGCACATGCGAGTCCTGTCAGTTGTGCTCAATCGTTGGCATCGAAATAGCCGAGGATGCCAGACGCATCAATCAGCTTGTCGGGCCGGGCAACCCCGTCAGAGTCAAAGCGCTTTGCGCTGTCGTTTTTGGGCAGCTTTCGCCGCTCTCTTTTCTGGGTTGGATACGTCGAACACAACAACTTCCGTCCTTTTGGCGATGTCGGTCGGCAAATCAGCTATTAACATCGCCTCCATATGCTCAGCCGTCTGAGGTCCTTCTGAGCCGTCCGGGCGCGACGGCGTTTTGTTGGGCGCGTTTCCGAACCAGAAAACGAGGTAAATTCCATGACCATCGGCTCCGGCCGCATTCGCGTAGCCTTGCAGTTGCGTAGCGGCAGCAGTCCAGACGTCAGGATGGTTGTTTCGTTTAGCCTCGACTGGAACAGTGTGACCAATGGCTGTAAGCGAAATAATGTCTGCGCGCGTCTCGTAGGCTCGCCTTGCCTCAGGCATCGGTGGCGCAATTTTGTACGGTTTCAGCCTGTCTCGGAGACGTTCTAGAAGACGGTCCCGACATTCGTTTTCTATGAGCGGCCCTGTCGGATTGCCGTCTGAGTCAACATTCCAATAGCGTTTCCAGGGGGAAACGTCGTCCGACTGAAGTTCTTTAGACAACCTGCGAAGCTCTTCGACGACGACTGAAAAGAGGTCAGCACCGTTTGTTGGCGGACCGCCTAGAAGTGCTGACTTTATGCTTTCAGGCGTAGGATGCGCGAAGTAGGCGTCACGTCTCGCTCGTTTGAAGTTTGCTAAAGCGTGTCGTGTAAGGCTCCGCCAGTGTGCAAGAGACGGCTCCTGTTCTAAGCGCCTTAACACATCACCAGACGCTTGGTCGCCGCTTGCAGATAGCCATTGCAAGGCTTTATGGACAATTTGCCGCGCGCGCCCCTGAGCGGAATTTATTTCAAATTCACTGGAAGGGGATACCCACTTGCCGAACAATTGAACGGCTATACCTTCTCGTATGGTGCGGCCCGACGCTCCAATGGGTGCTAAGTGACTAGCAAGGTCGTTGCCGGAAAATGAGTCAAATAGCTCCACAAGTCCTTGCCCTTCGCTATCGCGCATGAACTGTTCATGATGCGTTTGAGGGTCGAGGTAGAAGGCCACGTATTTCCAAACGGTGCGATTTTCCAACGGTATCGATTCGTCGTCGGCGGCGGTCTCGGCCATTGCGAGAATATCGTGAGTTGAGAGAAGCCGTGAAGCAGCATGCACCAGTTGCTTAAGCACAGCCAACGGCAGGGTCTTCTCCTCTGTCAGCAAAGTTCCAACGACGCCACCGACTACGTCCGCAACACTGCCCGTCTCCGCGATAAGCTGTGATGTCAGACTGAGGTGTTCGGCACCAGCAGCAAGCGCCGCCCGCCAATATTCGGTGAGGCAGCGAAGACTGTCCGTTGGCGTTCGGGCAATCCTCGCGCAAGCCCATTTTTCAAGACGTTGCCGTTGCTCTTGATTGTGGGCCAGATAGCTCAACCTCAATATCGAAATCGCAATTTCAACCCGGACGGACTCAAGCGTCGAGAATTCCATGGCATCAAGCATCATGTCGACGCCTGCAATTGCTGCGAACTCGACGGGGTAAAGCTGATTCCGAGCGTCAGCCACGCCGATATCAGCGGCCGTTAGTCCGGCGAATCGGCCGGTTGGTACTAATCGGCAACCGTCGACAATGGCTGCAGCAGTTTGAGCATCTGAATAGTAGATGACGCGGTCGACTCCGATGGGCAGTTCGTCCTGCAAGTTGGGAGCGAAATACAAGTCAGCCCCCCAACGCAGGACTTCCGGGAAATTGCCGACCGCAATTTCTGGCAACAGCGGCGCCAGTTTTTCGACGTTTGAGGCGGCCGTCTTTGCGTCATCTGGTTCCCTGACGATTCGATACGCTGAGCTTTGAGGATGTTCTAGGCTCCAGTCGTCTTGAATCAAGCGGGTCAGATGGTCACGGTACTCGAAACTCCCAACGAGTACGTCGTGAACAGCCCAAAAGCAATCACTTCTCTCCGTCATCGCATGGGAACGGGCGAGTTCGACAACAATGGAAAGCAAGTGATGACGAAGGGTTGAGGTTGCCTCTTGGCGAGCCCGCTCCAGCAAGCGCTGAATCTGGGCTGCGGACGGATGCCTCCCCGTAAGATGCGTATATATGTTTCCGACTAGCCAAGGTCCATTTGACGGCTGGTCCGAAGACAAAATCGCATCGAACAGCTCATTTCCCCGTCCCTCCCCCCCTTTAAGCCAGCCCGCCAGCGCATCGCTGCTGTCTCTCTTCATTGCTGCCCATATATTCTTGTCGACGCTACATAGCCATCTCCAGATTCTTTCTCCGGTGAGATTGGCACCATGTCTAATAGTCGCCGCGAGTACTTGGTCCAGCAATTCATCTACCTCGCCCGACCGTGGACGAAGTTCGGCCTTGCTGCGCCAAGAGGAAACGGGCTCATCAAAGAATTCGACAGACGGCTCTTCCCGCATGCGGAGCTGCAACGCAGTCAGGTGTCCAACTGTGTTGTCTTCAGGGCACTCCTCGAAACTCGACAGTATTGATTTGACGATTGACTGGTCAAGCGGACCTGAGGCGAGCGCTACAGCGAGTTCAACTCGGATTTTCTCTCTCGCTATCGACGGCGCTTCTTGGGCGAGAACCCTGAGCAATTCGTGCCGCTCGCTCCGGTCGTCAGGCCAGTTAAGCCATGCCTTGACGGCCCTGACACGTTGCCATTCGGGGCGGTCCACATCTAGGACAATAGTAAGAAGTAGGGGGCGAACTGAGGCGACAGGTTTGCCCGTGGAGAGCACCTCGAAAACGGTAACAAGAAGGTGTCCTTCGTCTTCTGCGCGTTCAAGTACGTTCGAGAAATCGGCTGCCAGTTCCTCACAGGCGAGTCCGCCGAAAGCCACCACATCCGTGCCGAACCAGTCACCTGATGCGCGAAAGTATGGGTCTTCCTTGGTCAAGTTAAAAAGAATGGCACGTCTTGCTTCGACAGGGAAAACCGATGCATCTCCGTATGCGAGCACTGATACCGCATCTGCTTGAATCAATCGGTCGGCACCCGAATTGTCTTCAAGGACCGAGAGATGTGCGGCAAACCATGCATACAATCCACGCAGCTCAGTTGGAGGAGAGCCGTCGAAACCACTTATCAACGCTATCGCTCGAGATAGTGGGAACGCGGCCTCAGAATCGATTCCTAAAACTGTTCGCGCCAACGTCCTCGCCGCAAGAAACTCGGCTATCGTTCGGTGCATAGGTTCAAATCGTCTGCCTTCGCCTTTAAACAATGAGCTGTCGAGAACATCAGACAGTTCGCTGATTTCGACTCCCAGTTCATCTGCATCCACAAGACGCCGAGGGTCAATTCCAGCATCATCCTTTCCCTTGTTGGAGCGCCAGACGTGCTCGGCGCCCGACAAGAGCATTACGAGGCTTATCCGTCCTGCGAGAGCGAGCCGACGCTCTGCGGACAGTCGCAGCCTTCCCTCATAGTCGTCGTTATTTTCTACTGCCAGCGCTTTCGTCGCTGCGCTGAACAGGTCGAATCTGCCCTTGGGCCACGCCTGCCCGTTCTGCTCGACAGCCCGGTGTAAGAGCTTGATGCTCAGTGGCGTTTGCAACAAACCGTTGGCTCCGAAACTATAGGCGGTCTCAATGAACTGCTCCGGCGCCTCTTCCCCAAGGTATCGCAAGACTACTAGCACCTCCTCACCCTGAAGCGCTTGCAATTGAACAACAACCGGTCTTTCGTTGTTAGTCAGTCGAAGGAATGGCTTGATGTCGGCTTCGCTACGCCAATCTTCGGAGCGGCACGCGACACGCCATCTTCGCGAGTTAACGGCGCCCATGGCAGCCGTCAAGCCCCAAGCTTTGTCCGAGCGGTCGCCCTCACTCCGGTACTCGTCAATGGCATCCACGTAAAGTGTCTCGACGCTCTCCTCGGAGGCACCATTTCCCGCGTCATTTCGGTAAATCAACTCTCGAGCGGTGACAACCACAGCGCCCTCTTTTCGTGCCTCTGCTCGTAGGGTTGAAGTCTTGCCGCTGCCTGGCTCTCCCAGCAGGACAACAAACGGGTACTTAGCCAAGTCGCTAACAAACCGGATTTCTTCAGAGTCACGTACTTGGGGGCCAATTGCCATGATGCGTCGATTCAGGACCGGCAGGTCGGTTATGTCATCGCGTAATGGGACTGTTAGGCTCATCGATATTTTGGCTGGGTCGTTATTCCCGAAGTATATCGATACTGTCAGGCACTCCCGACTCTGGAGGCACCGCGCATGCCTTTATGCAGCAGGGATAGCGCTCCTTCAACTTAGGCTGGAGCGCCGCACGCACTAAAGTTCTTCGCCCGGTAGTCGATATCCCGCATTGATATCAGGAGTAGCGGTCTGAAAATACTCGCAACGCATATCGTGCGGGTGCTGGGAGCCCAGGAGCGATTCGGCCTGCCTCTGCGGGATGCGACGGAGCGAAGCGTGCCTTGATGCGATTGAAGTCCATCAACATATTTCAGTACAAAATTCATGACAACAACGTCCAACACTGAATCTCGATTTTTCTACCACAGTTTCCCCCGAAGGCAAGATAAGGCTGGGCGGACAGCCGTGGACCAAGGGCTCTGCATTCTCGAAGGTATTCGCGACTTCGGAATACTTTTGACGCCAGAGGTCATCAGGTGGCAGACGCAAGTACAGCACGGTGACCGAGGTTTTGTCGAGCGTGTGCAGCGACGTGCGTGCTTCACGGAGCTTGCTCCGTCTGAACTACCAGGGCATGCGGAAACGTTCGGGTCTTTCACTTTGGAATTCGGCTACGACACTATTCGTGCCCTGGGGGCGCTGCCAGTAACGTACGTTCCAAAGGGGGAGCGAAATGCCTCCGACGGCAGCATGCTCGGCACCGAGCTAGCCACAACCCTCCTGAAGGCACAAGCGATTGTTAATGTCATGGCAGCGGGGGAAATGTCTCGAGTGACGATGCCCTACCAAGGGGAGGATGTTTCTCCCGAGATGTTTGTTTTCAAGACGCTGAAGTCAAGGAACTTCACGGTAACGTCGGAACGCGACGTGGCAAGTCCGGAAGCTAAATGGGCGGGTACTTGGGCGTCGCTTGCTGGCACCCTCGACTTTCTCGTGAATCTCTTCTATCCGGCTGATGATGTACGACCCAACCATGCAGGTGACTTGAAATATTATCGCCAGCGCGAATGGAGAATAGTTGGCAGGATGGATTGCGATGGCGAAGAAGTCGTCAGGGAACTCAGTCCGGACGCGGTAGCACGAATGCTGGCTGTAGACCCGGCATATTTTGGGAAACCGCCAAGAAACAGCTACGATGATAAGAACGTGGCCGAGTTGACGATGGCTCATACGGGCATCGGTGGAAAATCAATCTTGCAACTTGCGAGTCGCATTTTAGTCCCCGAAGAGGCGTTGGGGAGGGCCCGAAAAATCGTCGCTGGAATTCCGGGTTGTGGGGCCGTCGATGTACATCCGGAGAAGGTGACGGCACCATCAGTTAATGGCAGTTAGCCGCATTGGAACAGATGCCTTTTTGGAAGCAAATTTGGCCTCGGGGGAGTCGCAACGAACAGCAGGACCCTAGGCTGCGCAAGGGTCCTGCCAATTGAATCAGACCAATCCCGTGAACATACGCATGTCCTCGGCATTCTGCTGTTCGGATGGCACCAGGTCCCATAGCCTGCCGCAGATTTGCCGCAGGTTGTCCCAGTCTTCTTGAGCAATAGCGCGCTTGCCGTTTTCAGCGAGCTGGGTTGCCTGAATCTGGTCGTTCATCGACGGACGTTTTTCGTTCAGATGGTCGAACATACCCCTCAGAAAGTCAGGCAGACGGAAAAGAATCCCGTACTGTATGGTCCTGAGGCTTGACGCTTCCGCCAGAATTTTTTCTGGAATGTTCGAATTGATGAACGTCTGTTCGCGGCTGATGATGCCCTTGAATTGACTGCGCTCGCGGTCGTTCCCCGACTCATTGACCACCTTCGCACATTCCGTCTTGGCCTCCTGGTAATCCTTGCGGGCGAGTTCGATGCGTTTGCCCGAGGTCAGCTCGTGCATCTCGCGCGCCAAATGTCGCTTCTGGTCTTCCAGCTGATACTTCTTGTCCGTGACATCGTCGGTCGTGAGCTCGACGACCTCACCCATGAGATGCTGAACGCTCGTGAGCACCTTCTCCAGGCTTGCCGCCACCTCGCGCTGTCCGTTATTGCTGGCATCCTCGATTTCTGACTGAAGCTTGCTTTCCAGCTGCAATGTCTCGCTGGCCAGCACAGCTGTCGAGACGTCCCGATTCTCGGGATTGAATACCTGCGAGAACTCCTGGTCTGTGCCATTGAGGTAGGCGCTCACGGTAAGGTCGCGCGACTCGGACATGGAAATCCTCAGGTCCACCTCGGTGCCCTTCAGGAGGTCGCGCGTGATTTGCTTGCCTGTGATAAGCAGCGTGCCCAGCGGCTTGTTTGTCGCTGAATGGCGGTTGGACGGGCCTTCGACCACCATGATGCGCAGTTCCTCGGAGGACCCCTTCACGATGGTGCGGCCGATTTCCTGTGTCCGCTTGGTCTGCGATGGCAGCACCACATTCTTGTTGAAGAGCGGAACAAGCCGGGTGTCCCTCGCCGATAAATCGTCGATAACCAAGCAAATGTCTTCTGGGAGCATCTGCCCGGCCACGCTGTAGCGGCCCTGGGCAATCTGGATGGTGTCCACGTCGAGAGGAAGGGGCACACCTTTGGCATCAAATATCTTGAAAGTGAAAAGGTTGTATGCACCTTCGCGCAGGGGCAAGTCTTCGAGCACACGCGTGCCCAGTGTCTTCAAGCCGCTATCGAACGAGCCATCGTCGGACACGATGCGATAGTGCATCCCTGCGATGTCGCCTTCGACCTTGGCGGTAAAGGGTTCTTCGGGCTCCTGCGACGTCTTGTTGTAGGCAACTCGAACCTTCACTGGGGAGTTCGATGACCGGTTCCGCTCTTCGTCCGCCTGGGCTACTTCCTTAGTGCCCGCGAAGTAGGCAGCTCCGACAGCAATGGCGTTGGTCGGGTCGATACTCGTGTTCACGTTAATGCCCAGCACCTCCTGGACTCGTTTGCGTACGTAGGGGATGTAAGTTGAGCCGCCCACCATTAGGATGAACTTCAAATCGCTCGGTTGCAGTGAATTGCGCGTGAGGATTCTCCTCACCATCTCGATGGTGCCCTCAACCATGTCCTTGACAACGGCTTCGAAGTCGCTCCGCGTGATGGTGATGATAGTATCGACTGTATTGCCCTCGTCATCTTCGACGTGGATGGTGCCGAGGTCGATTTCCGTGGACGTTTTCGCTGAGAGGTCCACTTTGGCTTCCTCCGCCTTGGTGAGCAGGACATACCAGAGTTGGTTGTAGCGTCCGCTATGGCTTTTCAGTTCCGCGACCAGGTTGTTGAACTTGCCCCGACGATTGAGCTCAGGGACCACCAGCTTTTCGACCAGAAGGGCATCGAAGTCCGACCCACCCAGGTAGTTATCACCCTCGTGGTCCAACACCGTCAGCTCGCCTTCGACGATGCGCACAAGCGCCGCGTCAAACGTGCCGCCCCCGAGGTCGTAGACGAGCCATTGGCTGTTCTTGAGGTCGATATTCCTTTCCTTGTTCGCGTAAGCGAGGCTCGCTGCGATAGGCTCCTGCAACAACACGACATGCCTGAAGCCGGCCTGCACGCCAGCTTCCTTGGTCGCGTTGCTTTGCAGCGTATCGAAAGAGGCTGGGATGGTGATGACAGCCGAGCCCAGTTCCTCCCCCGTCTGCACGAAGGTCTTCAGCTCCTTGAGGACGTGGGCCGAGAGCTCCACGGGGGTTTTTGAAGTGTCGAGCGACTTGATTTGAAAGCTCTCCGCCGTACCCATCTTGCGCTTGAAGCGGCTGACGACGCTTTTGGAATCGCGCTGCAGGTACGCCTTGGCTTGTTCACCAATGAGGATGCGGTCGTTGCGGAACCCGACGACAGAGGGCAGGGTTTCTTTGAATCCGCTCGGATTCTTGAACACCTCGACGTGCCCTTTCTCAAATTTGGCTATGAGAGAGTTTGACGTCCCGAGGTCGATGCCAAAGTTGATTGTGTTGCTCATTGCGCGTCCCCCTGTGTCTTGGTCTTGACGACGACGATGCCTTTTTGAGCGACGCGTGAAAAATTCCGGTCGCCGATGCGAATGATGGGCTTGATGACCTCGGTCACCACGAGGTTCTCCGTGCTCTCGCCCGAAATAGACGCTTCCAGGTCCGCACGGGTCTCGTTAAACGGCTGCCCCATCGGGTCTTCGTAGAAAACTTGGGCATCGGCGAACGTCTCCTTGATTCGCTCAACGTTGCGCTGGATGCTGGCCGGGTCGCCGTGCAGCGCGAGCTTGCGTTCTATCTCATAGAGATGGTTGAGTGTGTTCAAGACAAACTTCGGTACTTCGGCATTTATCGGATGAGCCATAGTCTAGTTGACTCTCTTTTCGGCGAGCAGGTGAAGGAGGAAGGCGTTATCGGTCGAATCAAGATTCAAGGTCGCGGTGGCCTTGCTGTTGGTGATATCGCGCAGCACGAGGTCACCGTTTGTGATTATGGAGGCCAGGTTGGTCCAGGCGCAGAGCACTTTTTTGCTCGAGAACCAACCGGTGGTTTCGAAGACGACGCCAGCATCCTGGATTTCGAGGGTGCCGACCCGAGTGGGTGTCGCGCTTTTCAGGCGTTTCTTGAAGTTGGCAACGATGGCGTCCATCAGGTAGTGCAATGTCGCATCCACCAGTTGCCCCCAAAACTTTTGCTGCGCTTCGACGTCTTTAGTCGACCACGTCACATCGATATCGGTGCCGGCTGCGTCCTTGAATGCGATGCGAAAGCGCACCGTTCGAGGCGAGTTGCTGGTCAGGACCATGCCCCAGCGGACGGCGGAAATGTCGGCTACAGCTATCTCCTTGTTGCCATAGATGACGCCGGTCTTCGTGATGTCCAGGTTGGCATTACCAAAAGTCAGGTGCGCCTCGTTTTCCTTCTCGCTGGCAATCCTTTCGTTGAGGGCTTTGTCGTCTTCCGCAAACTGGTGTGCCAGTGCCGGTGATTTAGCGGCCGAAACGCGGCTTAGGTCGAGGATGGCCTTGGCCACTTCGGCCCCACCTCCATTGTTGTAGATGTCGACCGAAAGGCTGCGGAGCAAGCCGCAGATGGTGGCGTGAGTCTCGTAAAACTCGCTGGGCAGATGCATCGCCATCCGGTCGAGGCTTCCTTTTTTGAAGGCGCTCTCGACTTCGGAAAGGGTGACTTTACGTTGCTCGGCGTCTTTGGTGAGCCTGCGCAGCGGTTCACAGAGGCGCTCAACGGCGCGGCGCGCACCTTCAAAGCAGCGCTCCTCGTCTTCCGGCAACACCCATCGACGACCATCGAACAGACATTCGACACCTTGCAGGTCGCCCTGCTCAATCGATTTGGTTAGCACCATGGCATACTGCTGAGCAAAGCGCTGGCTAATGGTTTCAAGCATCGGCCTCCCGGCCTCGTGCGGCATCCTCGCACTGTCGGCCGGGTCCTCCTCTACGAGAAAATGCATCAGGTGCCCCCGCATGAGGAAGTCGCATAAGGGCTTGTTCTCGAATATAGCCTGATGCACGTCCCACTGAACCGCATCGCTGAGCGGTTCAAGGAGCGTCATAGCCGTAGACTTGTCGATGCTGAGCCCAGGCATCCATTCGACTTTTCCGTTTTCCAGCTCAATTTCGCGAAAAACGGCTTGCTTGGCCTTTTGCAGGGCCTTGGGTTCATGGAGCTCAGATGCATCATTGACGTTCAGCAAGACGAAAGGATTGATGTAGTGCCTGTACCAGTCCTCTTGCTTGGGGCTAGGGGACGCCTTGCCAAGCACTTGCTTGCGCAGAGTTAGCAAACGTGGCAGCAACTTCTGGACATGGTCCTCCGCGCTCGTGTCGGCGCCATCCATCATGGCCGCTCGACGGTAGGCGTCAATGGCATCTGCGTCTCGGCCGAGATTTTCGTACACCAACCCAAGATTATAGTGTGCAGCCCCACCTCCAAACTCACGGGTGTAGTCTTCATAGACCCTGGCGGCTTCCAGAAACTCACGTTGCTCGGTGAGGAGGTAGGCTAAAGCGAAAAGCTCATTGCCGTCGAGGGGACTGAGGCGCTGCAGCGTGCGAAGCACTTCGAGCCGTCGCTTGGCATCAGTCTTTCCTTCCCGCTCTGCAAGTGCGGTATTGAGCAGGCTGAGGCTAGGAATATGCTCCGCATTAACGGTAAGAGCTTGCTCGTAGTAAGAGATAGCCTTATCGAGACGGGCGACTTTCTTGTGAGCGAGGCCAAGCTGACACCAGCCTTCGGCAAAATGCGGCGCGAGCTCCGTAACCTTTTCGAGAGCACTGATGGTCTGAGCGAGGGCGTTTTTTGCACTCTGCGCCAGTGCAAGTTGCCACCAAGAATTGGCATCGTCGGTGGCTAGCTCGGTGGCTTTTCGGGCCACGAGAACCGCTTCATCCAGACGCCCCTCAACTCGAAGTTCAATCGCCTTCTGGATATAATCCTTGGCGTCGGTCATCGTAGACATTGCGCACACTCGCTTGTTTGTTTGCAGGCCCAGCTCTTTGCTCGTGACGTTGCTTCTGACGGCAGATTTGTTTATTTAACCAGTTGTCTTAAACTATGCGGTATTGGCGGCAAATACCAAGGCGCGGTCCATGTCGAGATGAGTCGAGGCGTACGTTGCGCGCTTCACGGACATGGGAAGAGCCCAGTCCCATTTTTCGCGGTCTAGATTCTCTATCTCTGCGACCGTTTCCATGGCAGTTGCCGGGTCCAACTGTCCAATCTCACGTAACACTTCGCTCACGCGGTTAACACTTCCGTTCGACACACCGATAACCGGCCCATTGTTAAACGCGTCGAGTTTGTTGGCACGCAGCAGCAGGACCAGAGCGTCGTTGAGGTAATCACCTTTCCAGGTGGCGATGAAGGTAGCTGCGCCCTCCTGGAAGATAATGGCTTGGTCCAGCGACGCGTCTGAATAATATCGACGCGCCTCTCGCAGCATTCCTTGGCCCGCGGCGTCCAGAAACAATACGGGTTCCGCGCCCGCCAGAAGACGCCGCATTTCGCGCCGCACCTCGTCATGAACCATCGCGCCGTTGCCATCAAATTGCGGCGGAGCGCCACCTTTGTCGGGTGTTACGTAAATGGTCTTTCCTTCTTGGTCGACTTCTTCGACACGCCAACGCCGTCCGCCAAATATCAAGCCCTGACCCTTGGTCAGCGGGTGCGCCACTGGGACGCTTCCAAGCTGGCGTCCACCAGCAATCACCCGAAATTCTTCATCGCTGGCGAAAGCCGAATAGAACTCGTAGTGGTTGACCAGTTTTTCACCGACCCCGCCGTGAAGGAGCAGCCCGTTTGACGATTGGACAAGAAGGTCCAGCTTGCCCAGATTCTGTAAGACCTCCGTGAATGAGGACTTATCTATTGCCTCGAACGTACCACTGGCTATCAGGCTGGCCCAAAGCTCTGCGGCCGTACACCCACCACGCTCGGCGATGATGGACAGAATTTGCTGGATTAGAGTCGACGCATGCATTCCGCCAGCCCTAGGCGGCTCGAACCATCCTCGCATCAACAGACTTACCATCGCGACTGACTGGACCAGACTTTCCCGTATCCGGTCGGAAAAATCGGAATCCGCCTTCAGCTCCGATTCGACGCAGTACCCGCGCAAGATTGCTGGCTCGCCCTTGCGCCGGCCTGAGCGCCCGAGACGCTGACGGAGGCTCGCTACCGATGGCGGTGCGCCAATCTGCGCGATGCTCTTTACTGCACCGATGTCGATACCGAGTTCCAGCGTTGTAGTGCAGATGGCGCTCGCCGGCCTGGTACCGTCCTTGAGTGCTTGCTCCGTGTCCTCGCGGAGCTCCTTCGACAGGCTTCCATGGTGAGGCCAGAATTCGTTCGGATATCCGTCTCTTTCGCAAGCGCGGCGCAAAAGGTCGGCATAGGTTTCGACGAGCCGCCGGCTGTTGGGGAATATGAGATTGTTTGAGCCACGCAGCGACTTGTACAGCTGGTTCGCGACGTCGACGGTACTTCCGGGGACCGCATCCTCCAGCACCGGATTTTCTAAATCGGGTTCCAGTTCGATTCTGGGCGGTCGGAGGACAAAGCCCTTTATCAGGACCTTCAGTTCCTGACCGCCGCTCTTCGATTCGATGACCTCGACGGCGGCGTCGTGGCCAGGCCGAAGGAATTGCGCTGCAAGTTGCATGTCGCCGAGAGTGGCCGAAAGCCCTACGCGCGGCACTCGCCGCCCACACACGCGTTCGACGCGATGCATCAACGACTGGAGTTGCTTCCCGCGCTCAGAGCCAATAAACGCATGTAATTCGTCGACAACGATGTAGCGCAGCGCACCGAATGTTGCCTGCAAGGACGAACCACGATTGACAAACATCGCTTCGAGAGACTCCGGCGTTATCAGCAGAACGCCCTTTGGATTCTTAAAGAATCGCTGCTTGCGGCTAGCTGACACGTCTCCGTGCCAACCAATCACCGGAATCTCAAGTTCCTCGCAAAGGTCATTCAATCGCGACCATTGGTCGTTGATGAGGGCTTTCAACGGGCTGATATAGAGGACTGACCCAGTACACGGCTCGTCGCGCAGCAGATTCGACAGAATGGGAAGGAACGCTGCTTCCGTTTTCCCGGCCGCTGTCGCTGCTGCGATGATGATGTCACGGTCTGCATTGATGAGCGCGGGTACGGCGCGCTCCTGCGCGTCGCGTAGCTCGGTCCACCCCTCCCTCCAGACCCAACGTCGAATCTTTTCGTGGAGCAGGTCGAAGCTTCGGGAGTCAGCCGAGGCGGAAGCTGGCGAATTCATCGTCACCCTCGGTCGCAACGTCCGCCACGCCTCCCGTATCCTTCTCGACTTCGAGCTTCCCAATCAACTGCCGCCAGTCAGCCGACGGATTTTGTTCCAGAACCGCTAACAGGTTAATGAACGCCGTTATCGTCGTGCGCGGTGTTCTGAAATAGGTGTCACCGAGCCGCATGGCGCAATGCGCCATGAAGGCCGGAATCGCCTCCTGCGGCAAAATCGCCTTGGTCGCGTCGCCGAACGCGTGGACGATGCGAATCTTATCCAGGAGGACATAAAAGTCCTCAGGCGTAAGGCTGGCCAGCCGTATCACCGGACCGGTGTAGTCGACAAAACCATTCGTGGCAAACGTGTTTTCGGCAAGCCGCGACTGAAGGGCGGTGTAGCTATAGAGCCCCCGCTTCGTATCGAGCAGAAACTCGGGGGTACCCCCAAGAACGAACCCCAATCCTTCTGCAGACCCTTGGAGCGAATCGTTGAGAATCCGCAGAA
Source organism: Paraburkholderia phytofirmans OLGA172 (assembly GCF_001634365.1). Classification (NCBI taxonomy): domain Bacteria; kingdom Pseudomonadati; phylum Pseudomonadota; class Betaproteobacteria; order Burkholderiales; family Burkholderiaceae; genus Paraburkholderia; species Paraburkholderia phytofirmans. The sequence continues at coordinate 3,566,911 of NZ_CP014578.1, read as the reverse complement.
TCTGTTCGTAGTTCGAGTTTCGCGCCTGGACGTTCGCGAGTTTGTATAGGTTCACCAGCTCGTCGAGGCACACCATCATCCCGCCGTACCCGGCGAGTTTGACAAACCGAGCCATGAGCTTGAGTTGGTCGTACACCGATGCGTCATCGATGATGGTGCGAACCCCGAGTGCCGACCGGGCATCGGTCTTGGTGGAGAACTCGCCGCGCAACCAGCGAATCGCGTCGCCCTTGAGCTGCTCGTTTCCTTCGTCGAATCCGCGGCAGTATGCTGCGATAACGTCCGCGAAGTCGTATCCATTGACCATCTCGGTCAACTGATTGAGCTGCAGGCGAATCACCTCCTCGCTCGTTCGCCCCGAGGCCTTAGCCTCTGTTTTGGCCTGCCCAATGAACTTCTCTACAATACCCGCGAGCGCACCGCCGTCAGGCTTCGTTCGAGTCGACATGTTCTTCGCCAGTTCGGCGTACAGTGAACGCGCCTGACCACCGGAGGCATGCAATCTTCTATCAGGGTTCAGGTCAGCATGGACCGTGACCAACTTCTTTTCGAGTGCGATGGCTCTGACGAGATTCAGAAAGAAGGTCTTCCCAGCGCCATATTCGCCCACCACCACCCGGAAACTCGAGCCGCCGTCCGCGACACGACCGATATCCTGAATCAATGCTTCCAGCTCTTTTGCGCGGCCAACCTGGATTAGATGTTGCCCGATTCGGGGGACAACGCCAGCGCGAAGGGACTGAAGAACCGCATCGCGGTCCTTCGGGCGAATTGTTGTCATTAGGCTAACCTTTGTGCAAATTCCTGATTGATTTCGACTGGGTCGTCGCCGTCAGTCAGCGGTTCGTCCCAGTGGTCGAGCGCGGCTTCGTTTACCTGTTCCATCGCGCCGTCGACCATCAGTTCCAGGTCCGATGCCGCGTCAGAGAGCTCCGAGCGAGTCCATGATGGACGTGACAGCAAAAGGCGCAAGAACGTCGAGTGCGCCTCGTCCAGTCCTAGCAGGCTTGCGGAGCCCGGTTGCGACTCCACGGTTTCCTGGACCGGTTCCGCAACCGGGACCTCTTCCGCAAAAACATCAGCCAGTAAGGCGGAGACTTTCGCCGTCTCCTTCTGAAGCGCCTCGATTCTCGAGGTATCCAGCGCAAAAACCGGTTGCGCCAAGCTGTTCGGCGCCTTGTCAGTCGCGGTCAAAGTCCGCGGCGCGTTAGAAGAGCCGACAACAGTGTTGCCATGCAGGTCGCCATAGAGCCGCTGAGGGTCGAGACCTAGCATTTGATAGAGTTTTTCCAGCATTTTTACTTCGGCCGGTGACACAAAGCCATCTGCGTTTGCTGTCTGCACGAGCAGCGTCGCGATGGACACCTTCACCTCCTTCGAAAGCGGTTCAAGGCGCTTCTTCAGGCTCGCGGGGGTGGGCGGCTGGGTAATCTGCACCGCTACGCGAGCTTTGAGCCTGTCCTGCTGTCGCGGGGTTAATTGCGGCCACGACTCAATCTGGTGATGAATCAACGCAACTTCCTGCTCGGACGCGCTGCCGTCAGCCATCGCAATCGATGCCGCCATGTCCACCATTAGCGCGAACGTCAAGTAACTGTCGTCAACGAAATTAGTTGAGTTGCTTGGCGGCGTCGCATACAACCCGACATATTCGGCGTTCTTCGGCGTCCGCCCCGAAATTCGCGCATCTGGTTCAATAGCTACGCCGGCCTCTCCCAGAACGCGGGCGAGAACGGTCAGCTTGTCGCGCGTAATGTTCCCAGACGCCTTGAATTTTTCGAGCAAGCTTCCAAAAGTCATCACGACTGTCCCGCTGGCGACAGTTGAAGCAAGTGAGACAAGCTCCTGACGAGCACTCTCCGGCCACAACTCGACCGGCAACGTGAGCGCACTTTCCAGCGAGCCTTTCGCATCCGGATTCCGGCCCAGAAATCTGCTGTATGCATCGAGCGAGTCGGAGCACTCGTTGACCAGTTGCTGGAGCTTGTTCCTCGGTCCCGTCACGGCGGCAATATCAGGCAGCGACGTAATGTAATCGGGGTACTCGATGCCCTGCAGTGCAGGGAAAGCGGTTTGCGCGGACACCTTCAGCTTTGTCTTGTTCGCTGTCAGCTTCATGCCATCGCGGAATTGGTCCCGATATTTCCACTGGAACAGTTGGCGAAATTCGTCCTCGCAGCGAGTCACGGGGGTTCGCTTATATACGCCACCGTCGCCAAGCGCCCAGGCAAGCGCCCAATCTGAAGGCACCGGCTTCTTATCGACCGCAGCCTGACCAAACGCCACGCGTATGCTCAGTGGTACCTCGAACGCGCTGCTGATTGTCCCCGGCACCTGGTCGTACTGGCGTTGAGGGTGGGTTAGATGGACGAAAACGAACTCAAGCAGGCCATCGATGTGAACGGTCCGCAAAACGTTCGAATAAATCGCCTTCAGACGCTTCAGTTCACTTGCGATGGCTTCAAATTCGCCTTTTTGCACCTTTCCCTGAATTCCGTCGAAAAGGACACGCCTCTCAAGACCGTACAAGTAAAAAAGGGCAAAGCTTCGATGCAATCTCGGGTCAGAGCGGTCGGAAGCCAGCCACTGAAGGTATGCGCCACGTTGCTCGGCCGAAAAGGACTGATAGCTTAGCCAGTAGTCTTCCGACCCGGCAGAGAGGTCGCTGGCTGTCTTGGCGACATTTGCCTTCGGATTCAGGACGCACGCGTCCAAGCTGGCAGTGTCGACGCGCTTGGGTACACCGAGATAGAACATACCCCCTGTAATCGCTACGCCGCTAATCTCCACCTTTTCGCCAGGGCCGACCCATCGAACGCCGGCGGCGGTTTCAAGCGCGGGCCGCGCAATTCGATAGGACGAAGAGGGTGAATCTGCTGACAGGGTGACTGTCAGGAATTCGTCGTCGGACTGGGCGCGACGGCCGATATTGGTGGGCGGCATCGAGGAGCTTGAGGTAGGGCCGTGTGGTGCGGCAGAAGGCGGATGGTTGCTGCTGGTAGCAGGTCCTTGTTCCTTCTTCTTGCCGAAGATAGCGACAAGCACACAGCCGAGCACAAAGACGAGGAACACGGTCCACCCGCCCTTCGGGGCAAATATGATGGCCATGACGATGGCCACAACCAGCGTGCCCGCGCCGGAACCCGATTTTTTCGCCTTCCGGCCCATGGTCTCAATCTCTCGCGTCTTTTGATTATGCGGGTTGACTCATTCGGTCATTGCCGCCATTTTCGGGAAGTATATTACGACCGAAAGAACGTGACCTCGGAACGGAGCCTGTTCAGATTACCGCTTTCCTCGCTCTTCCGTGACTAAGCCGATGCCGCGCAGATACCCAAAATCGCTTCCGAACGCCCAAACTGCAGTTGCTCCCATGAACACAAGTCTGCGCGTAGGGGACGACGTCTGATTTGGTGAAGCGAGGGGCATTCGGCAGGCAGTTCGTTGGATTGGGAAACCGGACGCAGACTCGCCCATTGGTACTTCCCCACAAATGGCGTCGCGATAGTGTCAACAAAAACACCAACCGCCGCCAACAATGGATTCCGCTGCAAGTTTGCGCTCACTCACATCACACAACTACGCACCAACCTACCCAACTTCATCCTTGTCGACGTGGCAGAGTTATTCGGCCGTCTCGTCGCGCGGCCCATCCACCTCGTCCCAGCGACGAAGTATCGTCGGGTCTACCCAGTCCGCTGCACGACGAATCCATTCCGCGTCAATCACTCCGTCATTTGACGACAGCTTTTCGGTTTCGAACTTGTCAGCAAGAATTCTGAGGCGGTTAGCCCGCTCAAGTTTGATTGCCCACTCTTCAACTTGTTTGAGACGGTCGAGTGCCTTCATCCGTATTTCGGCCCGGCGCCGCCCCTCCGCTGCCTTGGCTTCTGCGATGACTTGGCGCTTGGCGTCAAATTCGGCTTTCACGCGCCGGCGTATCGAAAGCTCGCGAAGTCGGCCGATGAATGCCACGATTTTGGTTTCAACGGACGCGCTCCGACTGTCGCCAATTTTTGCCAGCTCATAGCTGCTATCGGGCTCGGTCACCGCGATATCAAACTCGCCCGTTGGATGATATTCGTACTGCTCGGTGTAGAAGTTGAATCCGACCTGTTCATTCTTCTGTCGCTGTTCGCGCGTCAGCGGGATAGGTTCACGCCGGTTTCTTTCGCGAATTTTGAACGACAATTTGAGGTCTAGCACGAAAACGAATGCTCGAGTGGCGCCTTTAGCATCGGAAGAAGTAGCGTAGCCTGCGGCCATCACCGATTCAAGCACAAGATTGAGGAGCAGCACCGCGCGCAGGCAGTTGGCGTTTGATGCGTCGACCCACATCAGACCCGCGCCGTCACACCGGCGCCAGTCCTGAGCATCGTGCCCCTTGCCATCAAGCTTCTTCGCGATTCGTTTCGTGAGCGGCAAACAGTCCTCCAGGGATGTCCGCAAGGGAAGGTTTGGTATTGCGGGGCGATGCGGTAAGTCCTCTTCAAGCCTTTCACGATATCTGGCATCGAACTCGTCGTCTAACGGCGCAACGTACCTAGAACGGCGATAAGTCTTCGGTCCCTTCGTCGTGCCAAGCGGCGGCCTTTTCACCGCCCGGCCCGCAGCCAATTTAGCCCAGTAGCCGACTGGTGGAAGCGGCACTTCGAGGTCCAGGCATATTTTCCGAAGCCCTACGTCGGAAATCGCATACCGCTTCGCGACCTTGGTAACCGGTTCGTTCCACACTTGCTCGTAAAGCTCCTCTCGCTGAAAGTCGGTGTATTCCCAACCCATCTTCATACCCCCGCAGAGAAAACAATGGTCTGCGCGAGCGATGAAATGCTGCGCAGACCCGACACACCTGTTACATCACCTATCTCGACGCGAGAGGATATCCCTCAAGTCTCTAAAGCGACGCGAAAGTCTAAAGATATACGAGCGTCCGCCGATATTACGATTGAGACAAAATGTAACGTTGGAATAGTCCTTGCGAGAATGATATGTTTTTGCTGCTTGAAGATAGAAAAGATAAGGAACGAGCGCAGCGCAAATTGGAGGCTGCTTTTAAAGGTATCTACCAGACCGAGAAGCAACTCAACCTTGGTTGGATGGGAAACAACCGCGCAAGCGATGTTCACACAAACGGCCAAATGTGGTACCGACACGAGCTTTTTCTGGATGGCAAGGTCGACCGGTGGCTAAACTGGTTTGGATATTTGAACTCGACAAACGGCGCGCACATCACTGTCGAAGTCAATGTTCCGACAGACAACAACTCTCAAACGGTGTCAGGATTCTTCGCGCGCGACCCCGCGAGCGGCCGGGTGCTGCTCATGCACGATGGCGGACTTCGGGGCGGCCGAAAAGGTGTTGGAAAAAGTGCGTATCTCGCATGGTCCACGCACGAACTGATGGAAGTGGCCGACTCAGGCGGGAATATCCGTGCCGGCATCATTGTGGCAAGTTTAGACAGTAGAAGTTTTCAAACTGAAATCGAGCGATTTGTTGGAAGCGTTCGGGCTTTCAAGGATGCAGTCCAAGACGGCCTCTTGAATACCGAAGCATTCAGAAAAAGAGAGAGGGAATTCCGCAAATACAAGCGTGAGTTCTCAGGTAGAAAGCGTGGCTCGCGAGCCGCGGAGATAGACTATATTTCGCGACACGGCGACATTGTTGACGCGCTTAAGGCGTGGCGTGAACTGACTCTCGAGCATGGAGAGGAGGTCACCAACACAGGATATATTGACCTTGTTGTGATTGGACCCCGGAGCGATGTTAGAGAGATATTTGAGGTAAAGACGGGGTGCACTCGCGGTCACATCTATACTGCGATTGGTCAATTGATGGTGCATAAGATTACCACTCCTTGCGCTCAATCAATCGTGATACCCGCCGGGGACGACCTTCCCGATGGCTTGGAAGGCGCGTTAAAGAGGCTAGGAATACGTACCGTTCGTTTTCAGCTTAAGAAGAAGTCTGTAGAGATTCTCGGCTATTCACATCAAAAGGCCTGACGTGAAGGTGGATTTCGGGCCGTGTGCGAGCCACCCTTACCTTGAGACCAATCCTATCGCTGCTCGATTTCATTCGAAGGACGATTGAACATCGAACATCGGTTATGTTTCGTCATGGCCATGCCGATATACAGTTTCGGCTACTCAGAACGTCACCATGCTCAAACGGTCGAAAGTCGGGCACTATCTCGCGGATGCTTGGCTGAATGTTATCAGGTCGGAATATTGTGCTGGCCACATAAACTCCGAGCGCAGCCTACAAGGCCACCTGTTTGCAGAGTTGCGGCAGCAGATGCGGGATGACGGTCGCCAAATCTTTATCGAGCCTCGAGTCGATTTGGTTGCTGAGGCGCGTATCGTGCGTCCTGACATCGTGATTTGTAACGCGAAGAAAGTCATCTGCGTTGTGGAATTGAAATATGCGCCACGAGGGCAAGCCGCGACTGAAAAGGATATGCGGAGTATCGGCGCGATTGCTGTGGACCAGACAATCGAGATTTCGGTCGAACGCTACCTCGGACCCCGCATCCCTTCCAAGCCGTACAGGATATCAAGCACGACTTTGTTCGCATGGGCCGGCGTGCACAAGGGTGGCGCCCAGCAATCAGAAGTCTGGACGGCAGACGACAGATTTGCGAACCACTACTTCCTCGAATTGCATGCGCTCACAAAATCGGATGCAGAACCGAGGCTGGTCTGCAATACCAATGCTTTCCGCCGCCCCAAAGGGTACGAAGCGCCGTAGCCAGGCGGAGCTGGCAAGCCAGCGCTTTCTACCGTCTAGGTCGCGCCACGGACAGCGAACGCGAGGCGTCTCACGATTGCAGTCGCTCGATGAGGCGGGACCAGTAATATTCAGCGGCCCCTTGTTCCGAAAGTTGGTCTTGCGCGGAGCCGCTCACCATGTTCATCATCGGTTTAAAGAACAATTTTTGGGTGTCTTCTTTGACCGTCAGCGCTTCGTTGAATCCGTTGGCATTGGAGCTGACCGAGTCAGCATACCGAATCTCGCTCGAGCCGCGGCCGTAACTACCTATGGAAACTGTGCATTGCGTGACGGCCTTGCCCGATTTATAGATGCTAGCAGTGAACGTACGCGAATCGATTCGTTCAAACCGCGTCTTGAAATCCTCATTTCGCTCTTCAAGAGCCTGAAGCGTCCCCTGGAAGAACCGAGCAATAAAATCAAATCCGTTAGTCAGAAACGCATCTCTGTCGAAGTCCGAAAACTCCTTCTTTAGCCGCAAATTGCTGGAGCGAGGAAGCGGTTCGTGTGCCGGTACTGCTGCCTGCGCGCTGCCCCCCGGCGTAACCATTGAAGGATTCGCGCCGGTCGCGGCGCGCGGAACGGCCGTGACCGCTTTGCGGATAGACTTCGCGACGTCTGTGAAGGCTTCGTCCTGATTCGGCCATGACGTCACAGGTTTGCCGTCTGCGGGCGTTGCGAGCAGCTTGCCAAACGGTGCACCATGCCAGTCGCACGCGCGCAAAATCACAGGAATAACTTGGGCGTCGCCGCTGGCGTGACGTTCAAGCGCGCGTTCCATTTCGGTCGAATAGCAATAATCTGAGGCGATGAAACTAGCGCTGACCAGCAGAAGGATGACGTCCGCGCGCTCAAGTTCGCCGCTGATAACATTGTCAATGTGCGAGCCCGCGACGATACGTCGGTCATGCCACGCTTCTATAAGACCTTGCCGCTTTAGAAGCGACAGGTGAATCTCCAGCTCGTTTCGAAGCGCCTCATCTGCGTGCGTATAAGAGAAAAATACTGTTGCCATCTTGATGTCCCCGCATTCCATGCATTACGACGACCGTTGAACGGCCTCAATATTTCGATGCAAACGCTCGCTTCATGGCCGGCGACAGAAGATGAGCGTTGTAGACTTGGGCATCAGCTAAGCCTGCCGCGCGACAGCACTCGCGAACGGGCGTCAGACTTCGCTTGATGCCGCGGTTGCCGCCATGGCGGCAGTTGTATGCTAGCCAAACTAAACGTAGATAATGCCATATCACAGCGGCCGCGGAGCCGCGGACATTCGGCGCTAGGGGTAATGATGATTGACGAGAACGATGAGGTCCGAGTTTTTATCAGCTACTCGCACAAGGACGAGTCCCATCGTGGGCAGTTGGAAGACCATCTGGCCATACTGCAGCGAACCGGAAAAATATCGAGCTGGACAGACCGCAAGATTGTCGCGGGCACAGACTGGGCGGCCAGCATCGATGCCAACGTTCAGTCCGCAGATATCATTTTGCTCCTCGTCAGTCCAAGTTTCGTCTCGTCGCCCTACTGCATGGACAAGGAGTTAGCGATTGCCCTCGACCGTCACCAAGCCGAGGCCGCCACGGTAATTCCCATCTTCGTCAGACCAGCAGACCTAGAAAGTGCGCCGTTCATGAGCATTCAAGGCCTACCTAGCGGCGGCGTACCCGTCACAAAGTGGGATGACTCAGACACAGCGTGGCTTGACGTGGCAAAGGGAATTCGTGCAGCCGCCGAGAGAATTGCGGAGCGAAAACGCAGGCGAACAAACGCAGCGGCACCGACAACGCTCGGCGATGCTCTGTCGGCGTATGTCGAGAGGCTAGATACCCGTCTGCAAAACGGGGCTTCCGTTTCAGGCTTCCTGACCGGACTGGCCGATTTTGACCGCGCGATTGACGGACTCCAACGCGGTGACCTCGTCACGGTTGCGTCGCGGCCCGGCATGGGCAAAACAAATTTCTGTCTCGGGATTGCGGCGGCAATCGCCGGCGCCGGTCTACCAACCGTGTATTTCAGCACGAAGACGTCAACTAACGATGTCGTGGAGCGACTCCTCGCAAATTCCGCTAGATTGCATTTTTCTCGGCTTCGGAGCGCACGTATGCCCGACGACGACTGGTCGGCGTTCGTGGCCGCAGTTCATAAGCTCGGCGACAGCAACTTGCTGTTAGACGACACCACGCACCTAACTTTTGAGGCAATCAGAGAAACGTGCAGCCGTTTCAGAGAGCAACAAGGCGCTATCGGTCTGCTGGTCCTCGATTCCGTTCACTATCTTGATGTTGGCGCCACGGGAACACACGACGTGCCGGCAATCGGTAGAGCATTGAAACGTCTCGCTCGAGAGTTCGATTGTCCAGTCGTTGTCACCGCCGGCGTCAATCGAGAGCCGGAAAAGCGCCCGAACAAGCGCCCCGTCATGAGGGACCTCGGCGCATGGCACGAACTGGGCGAAGAGTCCGACGTCGTTGCGTTTTTACACATAGAAAGCCACTACAACCCAGATACGCCCGACAGGGGAACTGCAGAGATATTAATCGCGCGGAACCAGCACGGCCCCGTCGGAGAGGTCCGAGTCTTGTACGACGAAAAAACCGGAACGTTCGAGCATTGGTCGGTCCCGTCATTTTCACAATAGCGTGCAGCCCGGCTACGCAAACGGGAACACCCTCCTAAGCCAATCGGTAAATAACGGGATAAGGTTCTGTTTGAACGTCGTCCGAACGCGTTGAGCTGTTCGCCCCGGCCCTGACCGAGGTTGACCGAGACGCCATCTAACGAGCAATTGCATCACACATGCAAACATACAGCACCGGTGTGCCCCAGCCGAAAACGCCTCAAGACTTTGAGGACACGTGCCATTTGATTTACAGCGTCGTCTTCGACGACCCAACAGCCGCCAAATACGGGCGTTCGGGTCAGCAACAGCACGGAGTAGACGTTTTCGCCATGCACAAGGGGCGGAGATACGGAATCCAATGCAAGCAAAAGACGTTTGGGAAGCTGACTGCGAAAATCATCGATGACGAGGTTAAGGCCGCAGACGAGGGACCTGTCAAAATCTACGAGCTCATCGTTGCCACCACCGCTCCTAACGATGCGAAGCTGGTTTCGTATGTGTCGGAGTTATCCGACAGTCGCGAGGCAGCCGGAAAGTTTCGCGTTAGCATTGCTTTCTGGGACACACTTGAGGGGCTGGTCCGTAGATACCCGGAGTTGCAGGCGAATCTGGCGCCACACATGCCCGGGGGACTTCTCTGGGAGCAAGGCCAACGGCACGCTCGACAAGAGGAACTCCTCGAACTGATTGCAGGCAAATTCTCAGCCCAAGTTTCTCCGACCGATTTCTCGGCCTCATCCATTCCAGACGCAAGAGTTGACTCGCTCAACAAGCTTGTCGACACGCAGCTAGATGCCGTCAAGAAGCTTCTGACTGAAGGTAGGTTCTCCGATGCCTTGACGTCCATCACAACCCTCGGTCAAAGCCTTGACGCACTTGATGTGCATCAGCGGAGCCGGTGGTACACGCAGCGTGCTCACTGTTATTGGCATCAGGCCGCCTTTGAAATGGCGGCATCTGACTTCGATGCCGCGTACGAGCTGACGCCTGACGATGATAAAACGGCCGGGAATGCCGTACGCGGATTTCTATTGAGAAGCCAGTTCGGGCAAGCCCTTGAGCTGGCCGATGCCGCGCGCAAACAGTTTCCATCATCGGCCGGTGTCTTCGCGGCTTGGCTGCAGGCATCCGACCGCATGGGCAAGCGCCTCAAATGGCGGCGTGACGTACCGCCCGAGTTCCGCGACACGCAAGACATACTCTATGTGTTTGGCTGGATTGAACTCCTTGCTGGCCGACACGCTGAAGCAGCGCAGTACGCCAAGAGGGCTTGCGAGAAGCAAGACGTTGGCTTTGACCATCGTGCGCTGCTCATTCTGGCGCTTGTGAACCGGGTCTCGGCCGACGGAGCGTTAGCCAGTGTTGGGATAGTGCCGACTGAACTGCGTACTGCCCTGTTGGACGCAATTCAGCTGTTCCAGCCGCTTGACATCAAGTTGTGGAATCGGCAAGACCCTTTGCAAGCTGGACAAACCGCAGCGTGCCTTGGATTTGCACACATGATGACCGGAAACGCCAATGTGGCGAAGGAGTTTCTGGTCGCAAGCCTGCTGCGCATCCCTGATGACCCGCAACTGCATCGTGCTTGCATGGAAAGCATCATGCGAGCAGAAGACCAGAACGCCGCCTTTGAATTCGGCATCGCGAATCTCGATAAACTCGATGACGAAGGAAAGCTCATAGTTGCAGAGATTGGCGCTCAGCGCGGAGACCTCTCATCGGTCGACCGTGCCCGGGACACTCTTACTGCCCCCAATGGCGAGTGTGCCTACGCAGACGAGTTCCGCTCTTTTCGCTGGCTGGCTCTCGCGAACAGCGATAAAGCCGACGACCTCCGTAGCGAACTGACATTCGAGCTGTTTAGCGCGGAGACGTCCATCCCGGCGCGCGTTATTGCGACAATCGTTGCCCACCGTCTCGGCCTGGAATGGGCAGTCCGAGCAGGTCAGACGCTTGCCGCGGAAATTACGAAAGAAAGTTCGACTCGCGACGTCTTTCTCGTCGCCCGAGCATGCTCTTGGCTTGACCAACACGCGACCGTCGTCCAACTTCTAGATTCGAGGTTGCCCTCAGGTTTCATCAGCGAGCCACACAAGCTGCTGTTCGAAGCACTTATTCGAACCGGCTCCCGTCGGAAAGCTCTGAGGATGCTACGCGAATTTCCGGACACGGCGATGACGGATGCAGATATCCGGTCGCTCGCCGTGGAACTCGCGCAAGATGCCAACGACTGGAATGAAATGTCGCGCCTCGCAGAGCTTCAGCTATCGGCCTATTCCAACAAGGCAGAGGCATGGGTATTCCGGGCGATAGTCCTGCTGCGGCAAAGACAAGTCGCGAAAGCACAGGAGCTTCTCAGGGCAGAAATCCCGCTCGAGCTCAACGGTGCGTTGCGAGTCAGAGGTCAACTTGCTCGCCTTGAAATCGACTTCGGCACCCGTGAGCGCGGGTTCAGACGCCTGTATCTGCTTTTCAGAACCGCTCTTGCTGATGCCGATGCCGCATCGGCCTATCTGCTGCACCTGCTCGTCCTGCCACCCGAGTCGCTGCCGCCGATTCCAGTCGAAGTAGGACCGGGTACGGCCGTCACATTGACAACGCCCGAGGGTGAGGTGAGAACTGTCATCTTTGACCCTGATGGCATTTCCAACTTGCCGAAAGCCGCACAATTCGAATCGCTTGCGAACGAACCGTTTAGCGATATGGCCGGCAAGCGGGCCGGAGATGTCGTACAAATTCCAGATTTTCTGGGGATTCGACACGACTTCCAAATTACGGACATCGATTCCGCGCTTCGCTATCTTGCCAGCAAAGCCCAAATGATGACCAGCCAGTCGGTGGTCCCAAATGGTCCTTTGATGTCCGTCGAGATACCCAAGCGGGAAGATGGACAGATGGACCTGACCAACCTCCTGAACATGCTAAAGGCCCGTAGCGACCGGGTTCGGCAATCGTTCGAGGCATACGCGAAGGGGCCAGTTACCCTAGGCATACTGGGGCAGTTGCTTGGCGCACCCGCTGTCGCTGTGGCTAGTGACTGGCCACAAGACGTCGACGTAAAGCTCTACGTTTGCGCAGGCTCTCCTCAGGAGCGAATCGACGCGGACGACCTGATGAAGACGTGGGCAAAGCCGCTAGTTGTTGACCTGACGGCAATAAATGAGCTCACGGCGAACAATCTCGAAAAGACGTTGGCCCTATTCAAGCCGGTCTATATTTCGACCTCCGCCGTCGACACTCTTGAGCAGCTCATCACAACGGCCACCTCGGAACGCGCGAAGGGGCATATGCGCGAGGTGAACGGCCAGATTAGCATGGTCGAATACGACGACAGCTATCACGATGCCCACAGAGCTTATCTTCACCGCGTCCGAGCTTGCATTGAGGAACACTGCGAAATCGTTCCAGCGTGGGGCATTGACAATCCGCCAGAGCACTTCGTCGAGATAGGCAAGCTACTTGAGGCCGAGTCATTTGATGCACTTCAGCTTTGCCTTGAAAAAGAAGCAATGCTGTTGACCGTAGATGGCCGTCTGCGAGAAATCGCCAAAGCCATTGCCAACATCCCGGGGGTCTGGCCGCAAGTTTATTGCGTTACGGCTGTCCCGAGACAGCTCTGCACTCTCGACGAGTATTGGAAATTTGTTCTCACGAGCGTTGCCAAGCGGCGAACGCATACTGCGGTCGCCATGGCAGAAATCGCTTGGACGCTGCTCCAGCCGGAGAAGTTGCAACGGGAAGCGGTTGCAACGCTGCAGCGATATTTTGGTGATGCCGGTATCGAAATATCAAGTGCAGTGGGCGTCATCACCGAAGGGCTGCAATATGTGATGGTCAACGGAGCTACCCTCCAGGCCGCTAGTCGCGTAATGGTTGCCATGTTGGCACCACTGTTTGCAAGGCCGGATGTTCACCCTGACGGGATGCAAGCGCTCGTGCAACTGCGACTATCAGAGTTTCTTCGAACAGTACATTCAGGAGTCACACATCCGTACGAGGCCGGTCCAGCAGAGGCCCGACACGACCTCTGGCTGCGGGTCGTGAAAGGTTCGATTTTGAAGGCAAGAGCGTTGGGCACAAGCGAATCCCTTGTGGACATCACAAAGCGAACGCTTGATGTCGCACCGGTGTACGCGATGAAGACGCCAATCTTCGTCGCGACGAAACCACGCGCTCCGACTGAGCAAAGGGGAAACTTGTTGGCGACAACAGAAGATGCTAGCCAGACATTGGACAATGAAGAGTCGATTGAAGCGGGGCCGGGGCGATGAGAGACTGCCAACTTGATGAGGCAAAAAATTGAGCACGGACATCTCAGACCTGCACCAAACCGCGCGACGGTCCGCGATTGAGCGAGCGGAGAAGGAATACAAAGTCCAATGCGACGTGTTTGACACGGCCGACCGAAAGGCTCAGGCGACAACGACAATCGCTGGCGCGCTATTGGCAGCGGACTTAGGCTTTGTTTCCAAGCTCAGTGAGACGCCTAGTCTCGTCGCTCAGGTCATCTTGGTTGTAATCACGCTCGCCCTAGGCTGCAGCGTTCTTATGGCGCTATGCGCCATGTATGCGCGCGATTCGGAACTGCCAGCCAGCGGTGCCGAAACAGAATCCAAGTACAAAAGCTTGATAGCGCAGACTACGTCCGATAACTTTAGCAAAGCAGAAATTGAATTGCTCGATTTCCTATTGGAGAAGCTGCAACAAGCGAACGCATCAGTTGGCGTAGTCAGCAGTAAAAAAGCGGACTGGGTTCATCGTGCTCAAAAAGCACTCATTGCCGCAGCTTTCGCGACCATTGTGCTCACCCTCGCGTTGACCTTTTACCCAAACCTCCTAGCCTTGAAGTCGGGTTCCGAACCGGCAGTCGCTTTGGCTCCTGCCGAGGCGAGCAACGTCGACCAGTTGAAACGCCCACGACTTGACCCTAGTTCTTCAGCTTCGATTGCGTACTCTGCGGAGACTCCTGCCGAGGTCAAGTCCGCTTCTAGTTCATTGGCGACGGCTCCACACTAGAAGCCGGAAGCCTCTAACCGGGTAGGCGGGCGCCATTATCCCGGGGCGCGGACCGAATCCCCTTTGCTGCCGCCATCTCCACTGCCCATCGAGAATGGACATCGGCAAGCAGTTCTGGTGACAGATGGGGACCATGGGCAGGAGTTGCGTTCCGCGATGCCTCGTACCACGCCTGGTAAACGGGGCTTTGACTCAAGCCGCATATGCCGGTGCTCGATGAACGGCGCCGAGCATCTGCTTCATTCAAGGCTTTCTCGATAACCGGGGGCCACCTCGCATAGGCAAAACCAGTCGAGGGATGGTGCACCCTTGCCAAGGGCACCTCGTCACACAGCGGTATCAGAATCCGACCGAGGCGCTTACTGAAAGCAATGACAACATCCGGCTGCAAGGCCTCGAGCACATCGAGGAAGGCTGCTTGACCCATATCCCATGATGTACTTGGAGGAGCGACGCGCGGAGCAGACATGAATTCCTGAAGGAAGTTGTAGTAGCAGACTCGCACGCGGAGCATCGCTCTTCTTCAATCAGGTCGCCGCCGGTCGTTTTCACCTTTACGGCCTTGTCCTGGACAAGTTTATCTAGGAGCGGAGAGGACGCTCCCTTCACCGTGAACAGCGCGGCGCCCCGGCGGGCGCGGGTCAGCGCGACATCGAACAGCCGCCGTTCTTCGCTCAGCGGATACGCTTCTTCAGTCGGCATCGCCATTTCCAGAGCGGGGTCGTCCCCTCTTGTGCTCGAGAATGCGCGGGGGGCAACGCCTACTGCTCGCCCCTCGATGAAGCGAACGTCGCGGCCGCATACCAGCACATCGTTTCCCGAACATCTTCGGTTTCCGACCATTTCCATGGTGTCTGAGAACAGACCGATGGCTTTTCGACTCGTAGCGAGAGATTGCACGTGGTATAGAACGGACACGGACACCCGGGTAGAGCGCTGGTCGGGAGAAAGCTGTGTTCACGGATGTGGATTTGCATGAAGTTGAACGCTGCATGCATTTTTCTCCACCCAAACTCAAGGCGCTCATCTCGCTCGTCACTTCTGACGAAGTCGAACATAAGGTCGCGGCAAACGTCGTCCGGGTCTCCCGACCGCTGTTGTATGACGCAGCATGCACCATACTCCCTGATTGAGTCATCCATCACTTGAAGATTGCGGCTGACCGCGTCCACGATGGCAAGTTCGAAGAACGGGTCCTGGAGCCGCCGCTTGAGGTTTCGACTCATGGTGTTCACCACGCTCTTTACCGCTTTCGCCATGGGCTCATCGACCGGAAATCGCGCCTCGATACGACGCAGAACCTCGGTAGCGAAAGGCTCATTTCCCGACAGGGTCTTCACAGCCCGAGCCCTCAACTCGTCGATGAGCGAAGCGCCTTTGCTGTGAAGGGACTCAATCAACTCGAAAATCATGAGCAGCGTCGCCGGAGGGTCGGAGTCTTGCAGCGAGCAGAGCATGCAGACAATAATTTCTTCGTCCGTGAGGAATGGGTACTTCAGTCGGAAGATGTTGCGCACGAGCTGATACGGCGACACGCGCGGCGCCGGCGAAATCTTGCCAAGCGCCGTGTTCAGTCTGTCCTCAAGCATCCATGCGACGCCCTCGATGATTTCATGGCTACCAATTAGAACGCTGGCGACTTCGTCGATTTGCTCGGAAGGAGCGACGTCGCAACGCAGCTTGGTCACATCATATTCACTGCCAAGAAGGCGCCGCAGCTCTCCTTCCACGGAAATCAATTTGAGTTCACTCAAAGCCCAGTTCGGAAATTTAGACTTCGATGACAGCCGCGATGCCCGCCAAAAAGCGAGCCTCTGCGCGATGTCTTGTGTCAGGTCTGATGACAGGTTGGCGAGCCCCGTCGAGTACGTTCCAACACTGCACGAATGGCGGAAATCGGACCAAATCGCTACAGCGTTTTCGAACGCCGTTATTCCGTGAAGGGTAGAGACATTGTGCAGGTAGTGGACCCACTCGTGGAAGAAGTACCCAATCGTCTGCGTTGTGAACCCTTCAATATCGTCGGGGTTCGCGAACGCAGTGAGGTTGTTGGTAAGACGAATAACCAGGTAGTCTGGCAGGAATGAGGCCGCTGTGATGTAGCTCATAGCACGTAAATAGTATCGGTCGAGGCCTAGGTGCGGGGGTTATAAGTGAGGCTCGCGTAACCACGGCCCATTCTGCGAGGGCCACTGCCGGGCCGTCACCTCAGTTAGCAAGCTGCCACGTATGAAAAAGACGATGGCTACCTGAAGAGCAGTCTGCTCCATGTGCCGTCGAGATATGGCAACTAGCCGCGCGAGGTAGCGTCCTGAACATTCTCAATCGTGGAAGGCCCCGCAGACGTTCCCAGGAGGACAAGACCCGCTGAAGTAAAAAGCGTTTCAGGGCCTTCCGCAACCGTAATCTTCACGCGCTCGGTATCACCGACTTCGACGAACTTCAACAGCCTCTCGAATCGAAGGACCCGAGCACACTCCGAAAGAAAAAGGCCTTCGAATCTATGGCGTGGCAGTCTCTTGAGCTTGCGGTTCAGCCAAGCGGGCGGAACAACGAGCGCATCTTCGCCATTCGAACTCGCTCTTAGTTTCAAGCGAACGGACCGGCGCAAACGCTCCGAGAATGTCTCGCGCTTGCTGGCGGGGCGCTCCCTTTCCAAAAACTCACGCGCGGCCAAGAACACTGCTACTGCACGGAGAAGTGACCCTTCTGCTCGCAGATACCGATTGGGAATTCCAATTTTCACATCCATCGAAACCGAAGTCGGGGCGACGGTCCAGCCTTCCTGTTCCGGCATTTGGACGCCCGCATCAGCTCTCAGCGCTTTGAATTGCTCGATGGCTTCGATGATTTGAAGAACACGAGCAGCGCTTTTAATGAGGACAAAGCCCTCGTCTCCTGCCTGAACGTCAGACGGAGGGTCGACGGCCATAAACGCCAACGGCTTGCCGGTGTCGACGCTGGTGTGCACGCAAACCGCCGTTTTGGCAGGCATTGTCGGGGAGCCGGCCCAACCGATAGCCGGAAGACCTTCCAGCTGTTTCAGACCTTCGCATATCCTCGCCCACCTTTCCGGCGCAACACCTCCTTTGCTCTCGAAGACGTGCCAGTCGCCCGAATCCGCCTCGACAAGGAAATCCGGAGACTTCTTTGAGGTAGATGCAAACGACACCAGACGCTCCGGCTTGAGGCTGACCTTCGCGTAGATGCCGACATGCAAAAACGACTTCATTGGGTCATCGCCCGCCTTGAGCCATTTGCGTGCGGCGAGGTATGCACCCATGCTGCCCAATATGAACGACAAGGCTACCTTTTCTGATTGTTCGACTCGTTTGTAAAACGGTCGAGGAAGTCGGCACTTTCCGTCCATGTGGAAACATGCAAGCACCAGAGCCAAACGCGCTTTCAAATAGGACCTCAAGTCGGCACGTTCGCGCGGATTAAGTGCAAGGTGCGTCTTCCAATCCGCTCGCCGGCCGTAGCCACATTCAAGAATGGCCGCCGCGAACTCGGTGTCGGTGATAGAAACTGTGCCGGGAAGCATGCCTTTGCTGCCAAAGGGCACTGCAGCGGCCGCCTTGAAATTGCTCCCAACGAAGGCCAAGGGCTTGACTCCGGCCGGCTTTGAGAATTTCTTTGCAGCAGGTTTGCAGGGAACATAGAAATCGAACTGATTACCGGGTGGGAGCTTCGTTGTTGCCATGAATCAAGTGGGTTGAGGGATGGAGGTGGGCTATAACCCGAAGCGTATCTGAGTCAGCCTTCGACGGGAACAGGTTCAATTGAGTTTGCTATAGCTGCAGGGGTTTGGAGGCCTTGGCAGTTCCGGCGTATGGGCCCAGCGGAAACACGGCGGATTGCGCCGAGCGATGGACCGAGTTGCTTGCGCGCAATCGGTTTTGGAAACAATGAGGGTGGAAAGCGTGGGGGCGAACGGCGGAGAGCCGGAGATGCGGGTGCGGATGCGTGTGCGGGAAGCCGTGGAGTTGCTGGCATGGGGGTGGCCGGAGGATTATCCGGCCGGGGCGGTGGAGTGGTTGATTGCTGGTGAGGCCCGGGGGCGGGGTGGGAACTAAATCGGGGTGCGCAGCGAACGCTAGCTCATGCGCGAGGTGAAGGTCAATGTCGCCTACCGCTGGTTCGCGTGGTTTCAGCTGACCGACAGGGGTGTCGGATGCCTCGACGTTCTCGCAGAATTGCCGACAGCGCCTGACCATCTCGAGTTCGTGCTGCATGGGGGGCGGCTTCTTGAGCACGACGTTCATTAAACGACAAAGCCTGACGCGTGGCCAGGCTTTGGAGGGTGCTTTGTCAGCAGTCTGGCGGGACCGAATGGCGGTGCCACAGTCATAGGTGAATGCGCCATGGCCGCATGCTGATGCCAACACGCCTCGAGCGACCTTGCAACAGAAAACCGGAGGCTCGAGTTGTTCGACTATTTCAGGTCGAGCCGTTTCTCAATCCAATACTTTGCAGTCGTGGCGCGTTGGAGTAATGGGCTGGTCGGATTTTTTTCCTGAAACCCATCCCGGATTTCGAGTGCCCACTTGATTTGTCTTGGTGAGCCTGACAGCGACGGTAGGCTCTTTGCCGAAGCTGCGGCTAGCAGTCGCCGCAGGGTCTCTTCCGCAGTTCGTGCTTGCGCAGTGTGTGCTTCACAGTACCTGCACGGGTCCGATGGTTTGGATAGTTCGGCGACGAAGTCGTCTATTGACCGGACTGTCCTTTCGGCGAAGTGTCCGCAGGCTTTTTGTCTGTTAACGCTAAGTCCGCTCAATTGCAGCTGGTCGTCGACGTGAATTGTCGTCACGCTTAGCCGTTCTCCGTCTGCAGCAAGTTCGTCGATTTCCGCCTGGACCTGCGGGAGCAGCTCTTTCCGGCGCGCGATTTTGCGCTGTGCATGTTCCGCCTTCGCAAAAGCATGAGGGCTCATTACCCGAAGTCGTTCGGACAATTGTTGGCGACTCAGCTCGCCAAGAGAATGACCTGCCAGCTCAAAGAATACTTCTGGACCCTCGCTGCGGTTCGAGTCCGCGTAACCGTATGCGCGATACACGCCATCGCCAGCGAGTTGGTAGCCTACCGAGCCGCTTCGCTTCGTTCCGCTACGGTTGTCATTCATTGGGAGCCGCTTTACCAACAAATCACCGCGCTCTGAGATGCCTTCGACCTTTTCTGAGATGCCTGGGCCGTGGGCACCGCCGCCGGCGACGGCGCCGTGAAAATGCTCTTCATCAACGCTGGATTTCCCGAAGGAGATTCTATTCATACGATTGCTCCCTTCAATCAATAATGTGATGTTGCGTTCGCCGACGAGGCGGCCGGACCTTCTGCGCGCGGTCGGTGAAGCCTGTGGTTCGACCTTGGTTGGATGTCCTGCGTCCTCGTCAATCTCCCGACATGGGTCCGACTTGGATGCGGCCGGCGACAGTCGGCTCGACTCCAAATACGGTGCATATCTGTGACATATAGATAGCGGCGGTTTATATCGGCCTGATAGAACTTTTCAGATTTTTTGGCTCGGAACGTATCACGGTGTTAGGCAGCGCCTGAACGCCGGCCGCGCGTATCGCATCGCGAGCGGTTGGTGGCGGGCGGCAACGAGAAAAGTAATCCTCGCATCGATGTGGGAGCGGCTAGAAGACCCAACAAGTAAGGCTGTGCTGCTGTCGTTGGTTGCGCGACTGTCATGGGCCCAGATAGCGTGTCCACGTGCTGATGCGCAGGGCACATCAAACGCTTGCCTGTTGTCTCCTCGGGAACTTCTTCTTATTTCTTTTTAGGAAAGAGGCTCTTTTAGAAACGAAGAAACTTTTTTTAGAGTTTTAGCGAGCCGCGTTTATATAGGTGTTCAGGCGCGGACTGCCGGATGGGCGAAGTGTCTGGCTGACTTGCGTCTGCTCGAAGCATCCCTGAGTCGTTGGCGCAGCGACGCTCTGTGCATTTGGGTGGACGAACGGGTAGGAAGCTAACCGTGGCACGCCCCGATGCAGCGTCCGGTAATCCGTCAGGCGCGATGGAATGGAGTCGCTTTGGCCGCGTTATGTGTGACGCTGTTTGTCTAGAGTTGGCATCTTGAGCCTCCGGCTGGGTGCCGATATCAATATCCCCGCAATCGCGACGAGGGTGAATCCACTGCCAGTCCGGATACTGCGGCACTCGGTCGCGTCGGTTGAATCAGATTTCCTGGTGATGCGGACGCTGCTGGGCACGCCCAAATTCAAGCCGAAGCCTGTCCCGGAAGGCATGACATTTTGCGCCAGCGTGGCTCAACAGGAAGGTGCATGAGTTGACGGATTGATTCGGAAGGTCCGCGAACATCTGAGCGAGATAACAGGGGAAATACGGGTTTCCGGGTCAGGGCATAACCGGATGCGACAGCACGTTACTTGCCTGCGCGCGCAAGCCACTGGCTGTATGGAACAGGCAGCACCACGTCGTCGAAGGTAATCTGTCCGACGTAGCCCAGAAGATGCTGCGGTTTGAAGCCCTCGCCATAGTCGATGGCGCTGCTTTGCTCCCGGAAGATTTGCTGGTCTGCCTTGCGGGGCAACTTGCGACCGGTGTAGAACTCGGCCAGTCCGGCAGGCCACACGCCGTTGTTTACCTGCGCGGCGCGGATGCGGTCTTCAACCTGATGCCGGAAGCTGTGGTTGCCAAATCCGTTGCCGAAGCCCAGACGGTCGCGCACGTGCCGCAGGAGCGCCTGTTCATATGGCCGGCCCCAGACGGGTGCGCGTCCGCCCGCCAGTGGGACTGCGGAGGCAAACAGGGGGGTGGTAGGCGCGTGAGCCTCCTGAAACGAATCGATGAATTCACGGAAGCCCAGCGCGCACAGCGTCGGATGAACGGGGACCGTGCGATAGGTCGAAGCATTCTTGAGCGAGCGCTCTGGCAACGCCTCCAGTTCGCTTTCGCCGTCATCCAGCAGCGACGTCTGAATCGTCATCAACAGCACGCCATGAACGACTTTGAAGTCGTGGCTGACCAGTTGCACGACCTCCCGTACGCGGGACCCGTGGCACGTCGCGATAAGCGGCCCCCAGTAACGGGCGGCGAGGTCGCCACGCATTTTTCCCGTCCACACCGTGGCGCCCGGGTCGTACCATTCAGACGCAAAGAGCTCGGTCAACTGCTGGGCGCTGAACGGGTAACGCGGGCGCTTGCGGGCTTCCTGCTCCTTCCTGGAAAGAGTCGGTGTTGTCTCCACGCCATTGACCGGATTTGGCGCGCTCATCCGGCCCTGCGTGCGGGCCAGCGCGAACATGTCGCGGAGCGCCCGTTTGGCGTGTCCGTCGACGTAGCCCTGCGACCACCCGTCATCCGGGTCCTTGAGGCGCGCGCTCAGAAAGTTGTAGATATCAGCGTGCGTGATGCTGTCGAGCGCGACGTCACCGCTGAACGCGACAAAACGCCGCCAAATCGACACGTTTTTTGAAATCGTCTTGGGGGTAACGGCGCCGGCGCGGTGCTCCTCGTAGGCGGCAACCATCTCGGAGAGCACACTGCCCCGTGGCTCGGTCACGGGAAAGGCCAGGTCATCGCCCCTGTTGCGCAGCGCAATGATTTCCTGCGCGGTCTTTTCGGCTTTGGCAAAGCTTCGTACCAGGTCAGGAAAAAGCGGGTCCGTGGGATGAACCAGGTAGCCCATGTCACCTGCGAATTCGGTTACGGTTTCGACCACGTCCGGCCACGATTTTCCCGCCTTGCCTTGCGCGAGGACACTGCGCATCGCAGCATCGGAATACCGGCAAAACTCCTCTACTGCGGCGAGTTCCTCGTCATCCAGGCCCCACTCGGTGCGTTCAAACCGGTCGGTAAATTCCCATGACGCCAGCCACGCGCCGCAGATTTGCTGGATGAGGGCAGGGCTCAGAATCGTGTCATGGGCGTCGGTGTTCGCGTAGCGTGCGTCATCGAGCAAAGGCTGCCACTGTGCGCGCAATTCCGCTTCGATGCGTGCGGCTTCCGCCCGCGCGCGCGTACGGTCTGCTGTCCCCGTGGTACGGCGGACTTCTTTCTTACCGATGAGGGATTGGATGGCGACGGGTACCGTGATACGCACGTACCAGTTCTTGCTCCGTCCGCTGGGGTGGGGAATGATTCTGACGGACACGTCGTTTTCCTGCACTGGTCTGGCACACATAACCGGCACACCAAGCCTTCCTAACCCGTTGAAAGGGCAGGATTATACGGAAAATCAACGCCTTAGGGACAGGTGGCGGAGGCGGTGAGATTCGAACTCACGGAAGGATCACTCCTTCGCCGGTTTTCAAGACCGGTGCCTTAAACCGCTCGGCCACACCTCCAAGCCCTAAATTGTAACCTGAAAAATCCTCGTTGCGGCGCTCGGCGGATCGGCAATTACTGCGGATCTTTCAGAAACAGCCCCTGCAGATCGTTCAGGAAGGCCTGGCCAAGCGGTGTCGGCGCGATCTTTTCGTGGTCGCGTGTAATCAGCTTGCGCCGTTCTGCCTCCTGCAAAGCGGGTTCGATCGAGGTCATCGACATCCCCGTGCGCTCGATGAAACGATGCACTGGAAACCCTTCCACCAGCCGCAGCACGTTCAGCATGAATTCGAATGGCAGATCGCGTGGCCCGACCTCATGCTCTTCCTGCACGGCCGTGCCGGCCTTTGCCTGCTCGATGAAGGTAGCCGGGTGCTTATAGCGCGCCTGACGCAGGACGCGATTCGGAAATGACAGCTTGGTATGCGCGCCCGCGCCGATGCCGAGATAGTCGCCGAAGCGCCAGTAGTTCAGATTGTGCTTGCTCTGCCGATGCGGCTGCGCATACGCGGACACCTCGTAGCGTTCATAACCGGCGGCCGTCGTGCGCTCGTGAATCCAGTCCTGCATGTCGGCGGATGCATCGTCGTCGGGCAGGGCTGGCGGGAATTTCGCAAACAGCGTGTTCGGTTCGAGCGTGAGGTGATACAGGGACAAATGCGGCGGCGCGAACGACAACGCCGTCTCCACGTCAGCCTGACATTCCGCGAGCGTCTGCTGCGGCAGCGCGAACATCAGATCGAGGTTGAAGTTGTCGAAGGTATTCGCGGCCACTTCGACCGCATGGCGTGCTTGCGCCGAGTCGTGAATCCGGCCGAGCGCCTTCAGATGCGCTTCATTGAAACTCTGGATGCCCACCGACAGACGATTCACGCCGCTCGCGCGAAACTGCGCGAACTTGGCGGCTTCGAACGTACCGGGGTTGGCTTCGAGCGTGATTTCCGCATCGGCGTCGAGCGGCAGCAGCGCGCGCACGTCGGACAGCATGCGGTCGAGCCCGGCCGCCGACAGCAAGCTGGGTGTGCCGCCGCCGATGAACACCGTATGCACCTGGCGCCCCCACACGAGCGGCAGCGCCATCTCGAGATCGGCGCGCAGCGCATCGAGATACTCGGTCTCAGGGAACGTGTCGCCTTTCCACTCATGCGAGTTGAAATCGCAGTACGGGCACTTGCGCACGCACCACGGAAAGTGCACATACAGCGCCAATGGCGGCAGCGAGGTCAGCCGAATGCTGCCCGGCGACGTGAATGCCTTGATGACGCCGTTGCCGATATCGGCAGGCGCCGGTTTGATCGGAATCACGCTTCCTCCGTCAAACGTGCGAGCAGTTGGCGCAATGCCATCGCGCGATGGCTGCTGGCGTTCTTCACCGCCGGCTCGAGTTCCGCAGCGCTCGCATTCAGCGACGGCAGGAAGAAGTACGGGTCGTAGCCGAACCCATGCCTGCCGCGCGGCGCATCCAGCATTTCGCCATGCCAGCGGCCTTCGGCGATCAGCGGTTCGGGATCGTCCGCATGACGCACGAGCGCCAGCACGCAGTAGTAATACGCGCGACGATCAGTCTCACCTTGCAAGGCTGAAACGAGCTGCGCATTGTTCGCCGCGTCGCTCTTTTCGCCGCCGGCGAGCTGCGCGTAGCGGGCCGAATAAACACCGGGCGCACCGCGCAGTGCACGCACGCACAAGCCGGAATCGTCGGCGAGCGCGGGCAGGCCGGTGAGCTTTGCCGCGTGACGTGCCTTGGTCAGCGCGTTTTCGACGAAAGTCGGATGCGGTTCTTCCGCTTCCGGCACGTTCAGCGCGCCTTGTGGAATCAGGTCGATGCCGGCCGCGCCGAGCAGCGCCGCGAACTCGCGCAGCTTGCCCGCGTTGTTCGACGCCAGCACGACTTTCTTTAACGGCGAGTCAGACGCAACAGCGCCGTTATCTTGATGAACCTCACTCACTCTTTTGCTCCAACGCTGCTTTCTGCTTCGCGATCAGCGTGTTGATGCCGTCGCTCGCCAGATCGAGCAGCGAATTCATTTCGTCGCGCGAGAAAGGCACGCCTTCGGCCGTGCCCTGAATTTCGACGAAGCCGCCCGCGCCCGTCATCACCACGTTCATGTCGGTGTCGCATTGCGAATCTTCGTCGTAGTCGAGATCCAGTACCGGCAAACCGTCGTACACGCCGACCGAAATCGCCGCGACGTAATTGGTGATCGGCGAGCTTTCGATGCGGCCCGTAGCCAGCAGCTTCGCCACGGCATCATGCGCCGCCACGAACGCGCCGGTGATGCTGGCCGTGCGCGTGCCGCCGTCGGCCTGGATCACGTCGCAATCGATATGCAGCGTGCGCGCGCCGAGCTTCTCGAGATCGAATACCGAGCGCAGTGCGCGGCCGATCAGCCGCTGGATTTCCTGCGTGCGGCCGGTTTGCTTGCCGCGCGCGGCTTCACGGTCGCTGCGGGTATGCGTGGCGCGCGGCAGCATGCCGTATTCGGCGGTCAGCCAACCCTGGCCACGGTCGCGCAGGAACGACGGCACGCTTTCGGCGATGCTCGCCGTGCAGATCACCTTGGTGTCGCCGAATTCGACCAGCACTGAGCCCTCCGCATGCTTCGTGTAGTGGCGCGTGATGCGCACGTCGCGCAGCTGATTGGCCTGGCGGCCGCTGGGGCGTTGGGTGTTGTTGGTCATGTTGGGTTCGGTCTGGAAGAAAAGCAGGAGGGAAAGCGCAATTTTACCGCCGATCGCGTTGGGCGCGGGGCGGCCTGTCCGTCGGACGGCTACCCGCATGTGCCGGGGCTCTGCGCGAGGTAGCGCCGCGTGCGCGGCGGCCCTCGTGTGAAGGGCCTCGCCGGTAAAAATGGGATAATGCGGATTCTCCGCCCTGCGTCTCGTACACGCCGGGCGATTCGACTCTCCGGCCATCGTCAAACACATGGCCACAATCGCGAGAAATACGATGATCTACAGCATGACTGGCTATGCGAGCGCCACGCGCGAACTCGTCCCGGCCTCGAGCACAGGCGGCGTGAGCGTATCGGTCGAACTGCGCACGGTGAACTCGCGCTTTCTCGATCTGAACTTTCGCATGCCGGAAGACGTGCGCGCCTGCGAACCGACGCTGCGCGAAATGCTGATGAACAAGCTCTCGCGCGGCAAGGTCGATATTCGTATCAACCTGCAACGCAGCGAACAGTCGGCCAATGCAGGTTCGGTCAATCGCGATGCGCTGACGCAACTGGCGCTGCTCGAGCGCACCGTGCTGTCGACGTTCCCGGAAGCAGGGCGCCTGCGCACCGGAGAAATCCTGCGCTGGCCGGGCGTGCTGGCCGAAACCGGCGTGGCGCCGGAAGTGTTGCGCGATGCGGTGCTCGCATGCGGCAAGCAGGCAATTATCGATCTGATCGACGTGCGTGCCCGCGAAGGCGCGCAACTGGCGACGATGCTGCTCGCCAACGTTACAGAGATGGAAGCGATCGTCACGAAGATCACGCCGCTCGTGCCGGAACTGATCGCCAAACATCAGCAGAAGATCGTCGAGCGTCTGCAGGAAGCGCTCGGCGTTGCCGCGCCCGATACGGCGACGACGACGGTCTCGCGTGAAGAAATCAACGAACGGATTCGCCAGGAAGTGACGATGTACGGCATCCGCATCGACATCGCCGAGGAACTGTCGCGCCTCACGGCTCACCTGAACGAAACGCGTCATGTGATCGAGAAGGGCGGCAAGGTCGGCAAGCGCCTCGACTTCATGATGCAGGAGCTGAATCGCGAAGCGAACACGCTCGGCTCGAAGGCGGCCGCGAAGGAACTGGCGGATTCGTCGATGACCCTGAAGCTGCTCATCGAACAGATGCGCGAGCAAGTACAGAATCTGGAGTAAGGCAGGAGCCCCGAGAACATGACCGACCACACACGCGAAACCAGCGCACCGCGCAACCCTTACGCCGGTGCTTATCCCGGCAACCTGTTCATGGTGGTCGCGCCTTCGGGCGCGGGCAAGTCGACGCTCGTGAACGCGCTGCTCGCCGGCGACGACGCGATTCGTCTATCGATTTCATACACGACGCGCCCTCCGCGTCCGAAAGAGCAGGACGGCGAGCACTATCACTTCACGACGGTCGACGACTTCCTGGCGCGTCACGCGACTGGCGAGTTTCTGGAAAGCGCGGAAGTGCACGGCAACTACTACGCGACCTCGCGCGTGTGGATCGAAGAGCAGATGAAAAGCGGGCACGACGTGCTGCTGGAAATCGACTGGCAAGGCGCGCAACAGGTGAAGAAACAGTTTCACAACGCCGTCGAAATCTTCATCTTGCCGCCGTCCCTGGATGCGCTCGAAGAGCGTTTGAAAAAGCGCGGCCAGGACGAACCGAACGTGATTACGCGCCGTCTGCTCGCAGCCGGCAGCGAGATGGCGCACGCGGCCGAAGCAGAGTATGTCGTGATCAACGACAGCTTCGATCGCGCGCTCGGTGAACTGCGGTGCCTCGTGGCCGCGACGCGTTCGCGCTTTGCCTCGCAATACGCGCGCCACACGCAGCTTTTCGTGCAGCTCGGTATCCACCTGCCACACGCGTGAGCGCGGCGGTGTGTCGAGCACATAAGGTAGAATAAGCAACATCAATTAACGCCCCCAGACCTGTCGCTTCGCGCCAGGCCCCCCGAGGGGGACAAGAAAACTTGGGGCGGCCCAGCGTTTTCTTGCAAGAAGGAACCCAACATGGCCCGCATTACCGTCGAAGACTGCCTTAAACAGATCCCGAACCGTTTCGAACT
Source organism: Paraburkholderia phytofirmans OLGA172 (assembly GCF_001634365.1). Taxonomy (NCBI): domain Bacteria; kingdom Pseudomonadati; phylum Pseudomonadota; class Betaproteobacteria; order Burkholderiales; family Burkholderiaceae; genus Paraburkholderia; species Paraburkholderia phytofirmans. The sequence goes on along the minus strand of NZ_CP014578.1, from coordinate 3,539,445 downwards.
CGCGCTTGCCGCAACCTATCGTGCGCGTCAGCTCGCTCAAGGCCACACGCCGAAGATCGAAAGCCGCGACAAGCCCACCGTCGTCGCACTGCGCGAAATCGCAGCTGGCCAGGTTGGCGTCGAAATGCTGAAGAAGGTGCCGGTTTAAGGCGCACTGTTCCGTTTTCGATTGCGCGTTTGCCAAACCTGTTTGCCACACGCGTTTGCCACACCTGGTTGCCACACGTAATTGCATCAACGTACAGGCCGGCGTCCAACCCTAACCGCTGCGGAGGCGAAAATGAGTGCTACCCCGCCCACCGCTACGGAAGTGGAACACGACGCCGACTCGCCCTCGTCTGCACGGAAGTACATCGACGCGGTCCTCGAACAGTCGTTTCGCCATCTGTTCGGGCCGACCGCCACGCCGGAGCAACCGCGCCGGCATGACGTCGTTTCGATCGCCAAGCTGACAGCCGTTCTGTCCGGCTATTTGCAGCCGGAAGAGATCAAGGACGTCAAGGCGGCATTCCACTTCAGCGACGAAGCCCATCTCGGCCAGTATCGCCAGAGCGGCGAGCCCTACATCACCCATCCTGTCGCCGTCGCGGAAATCTGCGCCGGCTGGAATCTCGACGCCCAGTCGATCATGGCGGCACTGCTGCATGACGTGATGGAAGACCAGGGCGTGACCAAGGCCGAACTCGCCGAGCGATTCGGCGCAAAGGTCGCGGAACTGGTCGATGGGTTGTCGAAACTGGACAAGATGGAGTTTCGCAATCGCGAAGAGGCGCAGGCGGAAAACTTCCGCAAGATGCTGCTCGCGATGGCGCGCGACGTCCGCGTGATTCTGGTGAAGCTCGCCGACCGGCTGCACAACATGCGCACACTGGGTGCGGTGCCGCATGAAAAGCGCCGCCGCGTGGCGCGCGAGACGCTGGATATCTACGCGCCGATCGCGCACCGGCTTGGCCTGAACAATACCTATCGCGAGCTGCAGGACCTGAGCTTCGCGAACTTCAACCCGCATCGTTACGCCACGCTCGAAAAAGCCGTCAAGGCCGCGCGCGGCAACCGGCGCGAAGTGGTCGGCAAGATTCTGGAGTCGGTGCAGCGCGCGATTGCCGACGCGAAGCTCGACGCCGAAGTTACTGGCCGCGAGAAAACCATCTTCAGCATCTATAAGAAGATGCGCGACAAGCAGTTGTCGTTCTCGCAGGTGCTCGACGTGTATGGCTTCCGTGTGGTGGTCGAAAGTGCGCTTGAGTGCTACACCTGCATCGGCGCGCTGCATGCGCTCTACAAGCCGGTGCCGGGCAAGTTCAAGGATTACATCGCGATCCCGAAGGTGAACGGCTATCAGTCGCTGCACACCACGCTGGTTGGCCCGTTCGGCGCGCCGATCGAGTTTCAGGTGCGCACGCGCAAGATGCACGAGATCGCCGAAGCGGGCGTTGCTGCGCACTGGCTGTACAAGAACGGCGGCGCGGATCTGAACGACGTGCAGAAGCGCGCGCACCAGTGGCTCAAGTCGCTGCTCGACATTCAGAGCGAAGCGGGCGATTCGAGCGAATTCCTGGAGCACGTCAAGATCGATCTGTTCCCGGATGCGGTCTACGTGTTCACGCCGAAGTCGAAGATCATGGCGCTGCCGCGCGGCGCCACCGCGCTCGACTTCGCGTATTCGATCCACAGCGACCTGGGCAACCAGTGCGTCGCAGTCAAGATCAATAACGAACTGCTGCCGTTGCGCACCGAGCTGAAGAGCGGCGACATTGTCGAAGTGATCACGGCGCCGTATTCGAAGCCGAATCCGGCCTGGCTCGGTTTCGTGCGCACCGGCAAGGCGCGTTCGGCGATCCGCCATTATTTGAAGACGATGCGTTTGAACGAGTCTGTCCAGCTCGGCGAGCGTCTCGTCGACCAGGCGCTGAAGGGCTACGGGCTGGCACTCTCGGACGTGACGCCGGAAGCGTGGGAAAAGCTCGTGCAGTGGACGGGCAACAAGAACCGTCAGGAGATCTTCGCGGATATCGGTCTTGGCCGGCGTGTCGCCGCGGTCATGGCCAAGCGTATCGAAGTGTTGATGAGCGGCCGCGACGCCGACGACGATGGCTCGCGTTCCGACGGCACGGCGCCACACGCGCCGCCAGTCGTCATTACCGGCACCGAGGGTATGTCGGTGCAGTTGTCCGCCTGCTGCCGTCCGATCCCGGGCGACGACATCATGGGCTACATCGGCATTGGCCTCGGCATGGCCATCCACACTACGGACTGCCGCGTCGCACAGCGTATCCACCGGCGCGATCCGGGCCGCTGGATCGATGTTGCGTGGGCGCCGCAGCCGGGGCGTCTGTTCGACGTCGCGGTGAAGGTGTTGGTCAAGAACACCAAGGGCGTATTCGCCCGCGTGGCTGCCGACATCACGTCGGCGGATGCGAACATCGTCCACATCGCGATGGACGAAGACCTGTCGCAGGAATCCACGGTACTGCGCTTCGTGATCCAGGTGAGCGATCGCGTCCATCTCGCCAACGTCATGCGCCGCGTGCGTACGAATCCGGACGTGATGCGCATTGCGCGCGAGCGGCCGAGCGAAGAAGGGCATCACCGGCACGACGGCGGGATGCGGATCGACCGCGAGCGGGCGGATTACTGATCGGATGTCTGGCTGAGTCTGCTCGACGTAAGCGTGTGGCGACGTCGGCGCGCCTCGAGCGGCAGGCAGCCCTCGTTCGAAACTGAGCGCTCCCGCCGCCTGCGAGTCTCACCGGAACTTCAGGGAGAGCGCTTATGAACGTCACTGACCTCACCGGCATGGCGCTCGACTATTGGGTCGCCCGCAGCCTGCACGACTTCGTGCGCGAAATCCACTTTACCGATGGCGGTGAAACCGTCTCGATCCGCGGCATTGATCGTGGCCGTCCATGGGATGGGCGTTTCACGCCTTCCACGTCATGGGAAGCGGCAGCCGCGGTGCTGGAGCGCGCGCAGCGGCTGGAGGTGCGTGAGCGGGCCGATCATGGCGCGGCACATTGCATCGCGGAATTTGACGGCGGTCATCGAACCGTGGAAGGGCGGGGGGACTCGTTGCGGGTCGCGCTGCTGCGGGCGTTCGTCCAAAGTCGCTTCGGCGATAGCGTGGGCGATGTGTTGCGCGAGCCGCAGGCTGTCACTGGCGAGCTTGCGGAGCCGATCGGCGAGGAATCGGCGGACGTTCCGTTCGAGGGTATGCCGAGTCCAGACGGGGAGATCGGTGATATTCAGTCGGAGCCGCGATAGGTGTGATGGCGCAGCACCGGCATTCGAGCCTGGCGGGGGCGGACACGCTGAAGCACAGCAAAACGGCTGCGCAAAAACAAAGGGCCTTCCGATCGGAAGGCCCTTCATAGGTGGTGCGGCTGGCAGGATTCGAACCCACGACCCCTTGGTTCGTAGCCAAGTACTCTATCCAACTGAGCTACAGCCGCACGCTAAACAGGTGACGCTTGCAGTGATACTGCGATGAAACCGGGGTAAAACATAGGGCCTCCCCGGAGGGAGGCCCTCGAATAACTGGTGCGGCTGGCAGGATTCGAACCCACGACCCCTTGGTTCGTAGCCAAGTACTCTATCCAACTGAGCTACAGCCGCACGCAGAAACGAGATTATAGCAAAGGTTTTGAAAAAAGGAAGCGTGTAACTGCGATTTGTCTCATTGCCCTGATCGTGTACCCTTGATAGGAAGTCGCTTGCTGCAGTTAACGGACCATCATGAACAAGGCCTTTGTCAAAGAGTCGAGTGAAGAGAATGACGACGACCTCGACGTCGCCCAGCCCGAAATCCCGCCGGGTACGAAAAACTACATTACGCCCGCCGGTTACCGGCGAATGCGCGATGAACTGCTGCATCTGATCGATATCGAGCGGCCGGAGGTGGTCAGGCTGGTGTCGTGGGCGGCCTCGAACGGCGATCGCTCGGAAAACGGCGATTACATCTATGGCAAACGCCGTCTGCGAGAAATCGACCGGCGGATCCGCTTTCTGACCAAGCGCCTCGACATCGCCGAAGTGGTCGACAGCAGCAAACAGGAAAACGTCGATCAGGTTTTCTTCGGCGCGACCGTCGAATATGCAACGGAAGACGGCGAGGCGCATACCCTGACGATTGTCGGCGTCGATGAGGTCGATCTGGATGTCGGCCACGTGAGCTGGATCTCGCCGATCGCGCGGGCGCTGCTCAAGGCGAAAATCGGCGATACGGTGACTTTGTACACGCCGGCTGGCCCGCAGCCGATCGACATACTGGACGTCAAGTATCCGCCGCCCGATACCGACGGCTAGGCCAATGCGCCAGCGAGACGGACGAGACGGACGAGACGGACGAGACGGACGAGACGGACGAGACGAGACGAGACGAGACGGACGGACGGACGGACGGACGGACGGACGGACGGACGGACGGACGGACGGACGGACGGACGGACGGACGAAGTTGACCGGTCGGCCGGTGATCTTTTTGGCGCTTGTGTTCGGAAATAGGTGTTCGATTCGCTCCCATTCGGCGTCTGACAGTCGGTCCGTCTCGTTCCCCTCTGCAAGGTGTATTTACTGAGCGGAATAAAAAAGGCGCCGCGAACGGCGCCTTGGATGCTGCGGATGTTGCGAGCTGCTGCTTTAGAAGCGGTGACGCAGACCTGCGGTCACAGCGACCTGGCTGTTCGTCGACGACGCCGCGCCCAGGCCATTGATGTTCGCAACCAGGCCCGAACCTTCGTTTACGCGTTGATACACACCCTGCAGGTACACGTCCGTGCGCTTCGACAGCGAGTAGTCCGTTTGCAGGTTGAACTGGTTGTAGTTCGGACGCACGCCATCGAGGCTTGCGCGCGTGTAGGTGTACGAACCCGCCAGGCTCAGTGCCGGCGTGAAGGCATAGCGGCCGTTCACTTCGAAGTTCTGGAAGTGAGCGCTGTTGCTCGGCAGGGAGACGGCAGCCGGAGTACCCGCCGCAGCTGTGCTGATGCTGGTCAGGCCGGTCAGGTTGGTTTGCGTGTACAGGAGGCCAGCCGTTGCCGGGCCGAACGAGTAGTTTGCGCCCACCCCCCAGGTTTGCTGACGCTTTGCTCCGAACGTGAAGTCGTCCGACACTGCGCCGTTGATGTTCGCCGTGCCGCTGCCGTTCAGCTGCATAAACGCTGCTCCGACGTTCAGGCCGCCCCAGTTATACGATCCACCAACGCTGTATGCGCGGTTGTTCGCAAAGCTGCCAGCGTCGTTCGAGAAACCGTACATCGCGCCGCCCTTGAAGCCGCCGTAGTTCGCGCTGGTGTACTTGATCGAGTTGTTGACGCGGAACGAGTTGTTCAGGTTGTCGTTATCGAACGGGTGGGCGAACTGCGTGCCGCCATATTGCGTGCCCGTCAGGGACAACGGGCCAACGAAGTCCACCATGCTGTCATATTGACGGCCGAGGGTCACAGCGCCGAACTGGTCGCTTGCCAGACCCACGAATGCCTGACGGCCGAACTCACGGCCCTTTTGGCCCAGCGTGCCGTTGGCGATGCTGAAGCCATTTTCCAACGTGAAGATGGCCTTGAGACCGCCGCCCAGATCTTCAGCGCCGCGCAGGCCCCAACGGCTGCCGTTCACCGAGCCGCTCGTTTCTTGCCAGTTGCTGTGGCCGTGCTGGTTATTGGTATAGGTGATGCCGGCGTCGATCAAGCCATACAGCGTGACGCTGCTCTGGGCATGTGCTGCCGTTGCAAAAACGCCCGTGAGGGCCGCGACCATGAGAGTCTTTTTCATTTTGTAACTCCGAGAGCGAGAGTGGGTTTTCAACCCAGGCTTAAGGAGACCTTCACGCGGGCGCTGCGAGAGGCGAAATCCGCGTGAGAAGCGCGCTGTACGCCAAGCGCGCCGGTTTCCGGTTAGGCAGAGTGTAGATAGACGCTGCGCCAGGCAGACGTTCCGATTTTCGCAATAAAGTATTACTGAATTAGAAACGATGGGGAAATGCCGCTTAAGCCTTGCTGATAAAGGCTCACAGGGTTATTGAGGGCGAGTGGTACGCGAGTCAATCGAATCACGTTGCTCATTTGCTACAGTAACCTATGCAAAAAAACAACGCGATAAATCGTATAAAAAGATTGTTGTCACATCAGCAACGGATGGTTGTCGATTATGTGCACAATCGATATCGTCTAAGCCGCTATACTGAAATCTCTGCTTTCCGAAGCAGACTTTTTCGTTGACGAAAAAGATCTCCAAACCTTTGTCGGCGCGACTTCCCAGTCGCGCTTTTTTTTGCCTTCCGGTTGCGGATTCGCGGCCGTCAGTCAGTGCGCTGGCGCAGCGTTGTCAACTTCGCTCCAGTCGTTTGGCGCCGGGATGCTCCAGTCTTCCATGACATAGCGGCGCGCGTCCATCGGGGACGACAGCAGGTTTTGCCAGTGGTCCCCATGCCACACAGGATCAAATTCGAAGGCCGAAGGTGCCACGGCGGTCGGACCGGATCGAGCGGGAACCGTCTTTGTATGCGATTGGCTAAGCCAGTTGACGAGGCGGCGGAATTCATTGAACAGCATGGCGATCTCCTGACGCGCATTACTTCTCGCTACTGATTTCCATCATGCTGCCATGAGTGCGGCGCAACAACTCGGACAAACACTTACCAAAAACATGTCTTGTTACATATTCTCGCCCACGTGCTGAAGTTCTTCTCGATATCGGATGTATGTGGCATTGAGCGAGTAATGTTGATGTGAAGAATTGCCCGGTTTCGCTGAATGTGATGTTGTGATTTTCGATTCATCAGGCATTGAGTTATCGTGCTGTGTGCTAAACGCATATGAAATATTCGCTTGACGTTGATTATTCGTTCCCCGTATAACGGCAAAGCTGATTTTCAATCGCCAGCTTGATAGTGCTGGGACTTTGGTAAAGCCCGATCGCAGATGAATTGGCCATGAAGTGCTGCTTGAGGGTAATACCCCGGTCTTGATAAATCATCGAGAAAACTGGAATATGGAAATGGGTATCGTCAGATGGTTCGACGATGCCAAGGGCTTTGGCTTCATCACATCGGATTCGGGTGGAGAAGACCTGTTCGCGTACTTTTCGGAGATCCGCTCCGAGGGTTTCAAGTCGCTGAAGGAAAACCAGCGTGTTTCCTTCGAGATCAAGACTGGCCCGAAGGGCAAGCAAGCGGCGAACATCCAGCCGCTGTAAGTCGCACTGCGCTGCCCCGCATGTGCAGCCGGGCGACCTGATTGGCCAAAAGCCTTCGCTAGATGAAAAAGGCTTTTTTATGCTCGCTCATTATTCCCGGTGTGACGGAAATTATTGATTATCTGGTTTTGGTTAAATATGGGAGGGACGTGTAAATTAGAATGGCGCTTCTTAAATTTCAAGCCGGCGTCATGAGAATATACTGATTCCCAGCTTTATGGGCGGCAAGCAGATCGTGCAGAAATGCAGTGTTTGCACCGCACGGCGCCAACGGCAAAGCAATGCCGGCTGGGTGCGAGGCGGCTAACTAGTGCATACTTGCCGCAAAGCCACGCGTCCAAAGTATCCCCTTCCATGTCTGAACAGTTTCTACCAGAGCCGGCCCTGGATGTGCCGATTGTCTTCGTCGACCTTGAAACCACCGGTGGCTCGACTAGCGAGCATCGCATCACCGAAGTCGGGGTGGTTGAAATAGGACCGGCCGGCGTGTCGCGTTGGAGCAGCCTGGTCGACCCTCAGCAACCGATTCCTTCATTCATTCAACAGCTCACCGGCATTACAAACGCGATGGTGCGGGGCGCGCCGACGTTCGATGCTATCGCGCCAGAATTGTTCGAGCGCCTGAACGGCAAACTGTTCGTGGCGCACAACGCCAGTTTCGATCGCGGCTTTCTGCGCGGGGAGTTTCGCCGGGCCGGGCTTGCGTTCGATCCGGATGTGCTGTGCACCGTGCGCCTCTCACGCGCCTTGTTTCCGGCGGAAAAGCGCCATGGACTCGACGCGTTGGTGGAGCGTCATGGTCTCGTCCCGTCCGATCGTCACCGCGCGCTAGCCGATGCCGATCTGATCTGGCAGTTCTGGCAGCGCCTGCATAGCGGTCTTGTGCCGCTGGACGTTTTGCAGGCGCAGATCGAACGCACCACCCGACGCTACCGGCTTGCCGGCGACATCACTGAAGACCTGCTCGATACTGCGCCGGCCGGATGCGGTGTGTATGCGTTCTATGGAGAAGGTGATCTGCCGCTGTATGTCGGGCGAAGCGTACGTGTACGTCAGCGGCTGCGTTCGCATTTGACCGGTGAGCGGCGTTCGTCGAAGGATATGCGGCTCGCGCAGCAAGTACGGCGTGTCGAGTGGCGCGCGACTGGCGGCGAGCTGGGTGCCATGCTCGCGGAGGCGCAGTTGATCGCGACGCTGCGCCCTGGCCATAACCGGGTGCCGCGTGTCACGAAGAGCGATCCGGTGGATGCGCCCTGGCCGTTCGAAGGTCCGGTCGTATTCGAGGAGCGGGAAGAAACGTCGCACGCCCGCGCATTTCATGTTGTCGACCGGTGGCGTTACCTCGGACATGCGCCCTCGCTCGCGCAGGCGGCGGCGCTGCATGCGTCGAGCGCAGCCGGCCCGTTCGAGCTGTCGACCTATCGTCTTCTGCAGAGCCATCTTTCGCGCGGCCTGCGTGTGATGCCGTTGAGCATCTCGAGCGGCACGGCGGTCCCGAGTCTGGCTTAACCCGGGTTTCGCGCAGCACCTCGTTGCTCAGGGCGGGTTTAATCCACGCCTGACAGCGCCGGGCCAATGGCGATTCCAAGCCCCGGCTCGACCGCGTAGACCGCACGGACCGATTAGCCCGTCGCACCGACTCCACCCGCTTCGCACACGTGGCCGAGAGCGCGTGTCAACGCGCTTGAGCGCGTCGAGTCGTAGCGCGTTAGCGATTTCCAGTTAGCAAGCGATTGCGCCACGCGCGACGGACAGTCCTGCGCCGCGCGTAGCGGTTGCACGCGCGCGAGCCCGGCCACGAGTGACTGCGTCAGCCGGTCCAACTGCGGCCTCGTGCTGGTGGCCAGGTCGGGCGCGGGACCTTCAGGCGGGCGCGTGCTGCGCCAGTTGGCAAACAGCGCGTTTTGCACGTCCTTGCTGGCGTCTATCTGATCCCGGAAGAAGGTGCGCGCAAACGCCGGATCGACGTTCGCGGCGACGGCGCGCTTTTCGACATCGGCGAGCAACGCGTTCTCGCGAGGTGTATCCGTAATTGCCTGGTGGTTCGCCCACTTCCAGCGCGCAACGGGTTCCGCGAGCGCAAGGCGCTGCGAAACCAGCGCGATCAGATTGGTCAGCGCGGTGTCGTCCCCGTCCGCAAGGGCGGGAGCGGGTGCGAGCGCAAGCGCGGTGAGCAACGCGAGCGCGCATGACGCTCCAAAGCGATACGAGCGATTCATGGAGGGCGGGGGTGGCCGATCGGCCGCAGAAGAAAAACCAGAAGAATAGACGATGCGCGGATCAAGCGGACACGCCGATCGATCTAAAAACAAACGACCGGGGCATTTAAAGACGCCCATCAGGGGCGTGCGCTAGCTATCTGTGCGCCGGGCCGCAAGAGCCAGGCGCCGCAATCAGGCAGGCGTAACCCGCGCCGCGAGAGCGGCAAAAGACAATCGTAGGGGCGCGTGCAAATCTTCGCCGCGCGCCGGCCGCGCGGACGCTAATGCTGCATCGCACCACTGCCCAATTACTTCGAGTCGCACGACTTGCGTTGTTCGTCGAAAAATGCGCGAACGTGCTCAGGCAGTTCGGCACCCAGAAACTCGACGCCAGCGGGTTCCGGATCCGGGCTAAAAACTTTATCCGGGGTCGGAATCTTCGGTGGTTTGGCATCCATGATCTTTCTCCTTTACAAACCGATTATCTGCCTCGGTCCCCATTTTGCACCAGTGTCTGATGCGGATCACATGTTGTGTGTTGCTTTAACGGTACAGGTCAACATGGAAGCGGAATGTTTGAATAGAATTTATCGGTTCAGTGCGCATAGCTGAATTTGCCATTGCCAATCAAAACAGTCCGATATCTCCGTCGTTCCCTTCCCGCCTTGCCCCGCACGCCTGCCGCGCATTATCTCTGCTGCGTCACAGCACTGCCTGTTCAAATGTGTTGATATGAACAAATCACCGCGATTTTTGTGCACTGCCGCATTGGAAGGAGTTTCTCTGCGTTAAGCCGAACGTTCGTTAATTAACAATTGGTTCAGTGCGTTCATTCAGCCCCCCATTCGCTTGTAAACGAACGATTGCGCGACTTCGTTGACGAGCGGGAATACTTTTCAGGTTATTTTTCGCAAATAAAAAGGCGCCGCGTTCTGGGCGAAGCGCGGCGCGTGCGGCGGATGTTTTTTAGGCGTTCCGCGCCGGAATTTTCCCGGGTGCGGATTAGGCCGCGGATTTTTCGGCGACTTTGACCTGTCCGTGAATCCCCGCCAGATTCGCAACGGCCTCCAGTTCCGACGGCCGGTTGGCGCGCGTGCTGGACGCGTGGTGTCCGACTTTTCCGGGCTTTTATCTGTGCACGGCGAGCCGCGCGCAGATGCCGTTCAAGTTGCACGAGCTGATCGATTTCCGGAGGGAGAAGCGCGGGCTGCGGTAGAACTCGCGCGCTGTTTTTGCTTCGGCTATAGCGCGAGGCCGGGGGCCGTTGCTTCAGATCGGTTGCCGTGCGGTTCTGGCTCGTGCGCGCAATTTCAGCCGGCGTACCACTCGCCACGATAGTGCCGTCGCCTATCATTGAAGCAACTATCCGCGGCGCAGAGTGCGGTGGCTAACGGACGCACCAGGTCCGGCGCGGAAGATGGCTGTCTTCGCCCTTCGGAGAGTTCACCATGGAAAACGCTGTTTACTGGAAAGGACGCCAGGTCGGAATCGAGTGTGCCGGCCGGATCTTGTGGTTTCCGTCAGCGCCGCAGGAAGCGGTGTTGGCGTATGGCACGAAGCCGGCTGAGAACGTGATCGTTGAAGATGCGGTGGTCGCTCGCAATCTCGGTTTGACCGCGCGATGCGATCGATTGGATTTTGGCGGGTGAACTGGAGCCACCGTGGTCAATGCGGGCGGTCAATGTTGAAGCGACCGTTGCGTTGGCCGAGGTGAAGGCTAACCAGAACCGCCAAGGATTTCGGAAAGCAGGCGCAGGGGGGGGCGGAAGCTGGAGAAGAAAGCAGGCAGTGGAAAACAGGCAATAGAAAGCAAAAAGCCCAGTCGCAATGACTGGGCTAAGTGCTTGAATCTTGTGGTGCCGGAAAGAGGAATCGAACCCCCGACCTTCGCATTACGAATGCGCTGCTCTACCGTCTGAGCTATTCCGGCATCAGGAGAAACGAGATTATAGGGACTTCTTCAGGAGCTTGGCAAGCCCCTGCGGTCACTTTTTTGTTTCGAGATGGTAGCGGGTGACGCGGTCGACTTCATTCTTCGAGCCGAGGAACACCGCCACACGCTCGTGCAGGCTTTTCGGCTGGATGTCCAGGATACGCTTCTCGCCGTTGGTCGCGGCGCCGCCAGCCTGCTCGACGATGAACGCCATCGGGTTCGCTTCGTACATCAGGCGCAGCTTGCCCGGCTTGTCCGGCGTGCGCTTGTCGGCCGGATACATGAAGACGCCGCCGCGGTTGAGGATACGATGTACATCGGCCACCATCGACGCGATCCAGCGCATGTTGAAGTCGCTCTGGCGCGGCCCCTCCTTGCCTGCCTTCAACTCGCCGATGTATTTCTCGACGGGCTCATACCAGTGGCGCTCGTTCGAAGCGTTGATCGCGTATTCGCGCGTTTCAACCGGAACGCGCATGTCGCTTTGCGTGAGCACCCACGAACCCAGCTCGCGGTCGAGCGTGAAGCAGTTCACGCCGTTGCCGGTGGTCAGCACCAGCACGGTTTGCGGGCCGTACACCGCATAGCCGGCCGCGACCTGCTGCGTGCCGGGTTGCAGGAACGACTGTTCGGTGGGCTGCTGGCCGTCCGGGCAGCGCAGCACCGAGAAGATCGTGCCGATCGACACGTTGACGTCGATGTTCGACGAGCCGTCGAGCGGATCGAACACCAGCAGGTATTCGCCCTTTGGGTAGTTGGCCGGGATCGGGAAGAACTGCTCCATTTCCTCGGATGCCATGCCCGCCAGGTTGCCGCCCCATTCATTCGCTTCGAGCAGGATTTCGTTCGACAGAATGTCGAGCTTTTTCTGCACTTCGCCCTGAACATTCTCGCTGCCCGCCGTGCCGAGCGCATCGCCCAGCGCGCCCTTGCTGACGTGGTAGCTGATCGCCTTGCATGCGCGCGCGACGACTTCGATCAAAAGGCGCAGGTCGGCCGGGAGATTGTTGGTCTCGCGCTGCTGCTCGATCAGGTACTTCGTGAGAGTGGTACGACGTTGCAAAGCCATTGCTGTACTCCGGGAAGGCTTGGGGAATGTCTCGATTTTAACCGCTCGCTGTGTCGGTTCCGTGCTTTTGAGATGCAAGGACGTGTGTCTGTGCCACTGAGCGCTGTAAAGGCACGTGAAATTCAGGCTTTGCGGCGAGCTTTGATGGCCGTGACATGGCCGGTGAGGCGGGCGGCAAGCGCTGTGGCACGGGCGTGTTCGGCTGAGACTTTCGGCATTTTCGGCCGGTTCGCCTTGGGCATCGGCTCGATCTCGCGTTCGATCTGCTCGCCGGCTGCCGCGGTGGCGACGCGCAGGTCGTAGGCGATCTGCAGATTCAGCCAGAACTGCGCGCTCGCACCGAAGTAGCGCTCGAGCCGCAACGCGGTGTCAGCCGAGATGGCGCGCTTGCCACGCACGATGTCGTTGATGCGCGGCGCCGGTACGCGCAGCGCAAGTGCGAGCGCATTGACGGACATGCCAAGCGGTTCGAGGAACTCGCTGCGCAGAATCTCGCCGGGGTGGATTTCCGGGATGCTTTCGCCGGTGTCGATGCCGGCGAAATCGATGCTGCCCAGATCGGAGCGTTTGATGACCATGGCGGTCTCCCAATAATCAGTGATAGTCGACAATTTCGACATTCAGCGCCTCCCCGTCGACAAAATGAAAACAGATGCGCCACTGCGCGTTGATTCGAATACTCCACTGTCCGCTACGCTGACCTTGCAAGGCTTCGAGCCGGTTGCCCGGCGGCGCATGCAGGTTACGGCTGGATTCAGCGGCATCGATCATCAACAGCTTGCGGCGTGCGAGCGCCTGCATGTAGAGCGGCAATGAATGCACGAACTTGCCCTGAAAGATTGCCGCCGTAGCTTTGTCGCCGAATGTCGTGATCATGGGATGATATAACGCATCGCGTTAAACGTAAACCGTTAAATGGATGCGTTTACTTTCACCCTGTCGAGCCGATACGAACAGTCGTCCAGACGGCTAACGTCGAGGTCCGCACGCCGCCGCTTCATCACCAAATTCAGGACGAAAAAAAACCGGCACCACGTGCCGGTTTTAGGTGCGAAAAGCGCTTTCAGACGACCGTCACGCCAACGCTTTCTCGACGATCTCGCGCACGTCGCGCGATTTCACCTGCGATGCCACTTTCTCCAGTGCCGTGCGCATGCCCTCACGCAGCGCTGGCGTAAAGCGGCGCCACAGCTCCAGCGAGCGGGCGAGGCGCGCGGCCACTTGCGGATTGATGGCGTCGAGCGCGATCACCTGGTCGGCCCAGTACGCATAGCCCGAGCCATCTTCGGCGTGGAACTGGGCGGGGTTCGCCGCACAGAAGCTGAAAATCAGCGAGCGTGCGCGGTTCGGGTTCTTCAGGTTGAACGCCGGGTGAGCCATCAGCTTGCGCACGGTCTCGATCACCGGACGCTGCGCGTTGCCGCGTTGCGTGGCCTGCAAGGCGAACCACTTGTCGATCACGAGCGGTTCCTTTTCGAAGCGCCGGTAGAAGTCGTCCAGTGCCTGCTGCGCCTCAACGCTGCCGCCATTCGCCGCTGCTGCATTGAGCAATGCCGAGAGCGCCGCCGCGCGGTCGGTCATGTTGTTGGCGGTGTCGTATTGCGCGGAGGCGAGACGCACGGCTTCAGCCGGATCGTCCAGTTCCGCGAGATACGACAAGGCAAGATTCTTCAACGCACGATGACCGGATGCCTCCGGTGTGGCTTCATAGGCGCCCGGTGTACGGTGCTTGTCGTACACGGCGAGCCAGTCCTTCCCGAGCGCATTCGCGAGGCGCTTGCGTACGAATTGCCGCGCAGCGTGCACGGCAGCCGGATTCGATTCGGCCATCTGTTCAGCCAGATACGCTTCCGACGGCAGCATCAACGCCAGTTCGCGGAAAGAGGGCGAGAGCGTTTCGTCGGTCAGCACGCGGGCGAACGCGGCGACGACCGAGTCGTCGAGCTGCAGCGGCACGCCGGTGGCGGCGCGCCCGGCGAGCGTTAGCAACTCGCGTGTGGCGAGCCGTTGGCCGGCTTCCCAGCGGTTGAACGGATCGCTGTCATGCGCGAGAAGGAACGCGAGCTGGTCGGCTGAATAGTCGTATTCGACGATCACCGGCGCCGAGAAATTGCGCAGCAACGAGGGCAGCGGTTCCTGCGCGACGTTGACGAACGTGAAGGTCTGTTCGGTCTGCGCGAATTCCAGCACGCGCGTGGTGGAGTCCGAAGCCCTGGTTTCACCCTCCAGTTGCAACGGCAGGTCGCGGCCGTCGTTGCCGATCAAACCGATTGCGAACGGAATCAGCAACGGGCCCTTTTGCGTTTCGCGCGCGGCCGGTGCGGCCTCGCCGTAGCCTTGCGTGAGCCTCACGCTGTAGCGCTGTTGCGCTGCGTCGTACTTCGTGCGTACCGAGACGCGCGGCGTGCCGGCCTGGCTATACCACCGCTCGAATTGCGCGAGATCGCGGCCGTTCGCATCGGCGAGCGCGTGACGGAAATCGTCGCAAGTCACCGCCTGGCCGTCATGACGCTTGAAGTACAGGTCCATGCCCTTGCGGAAGCCGTCGCGGCCGAACAGCGTCTGATACATCCGCACGACTTCGGAGCCCTTTTCGTAGACCGTCATCGTGTAAAAGTTGTTGATCTCCACGTAGCTTTCCGGGCGCACCGGGTGCGCCATCGGGCCGGCGTCTTCGGCGAACTGCATCTGGCGCAGCACGCGCACGTCTTCAATGCGTTTGGTGGCGCGCGCGGCTTCGTCTGTCGCGCCCCCCGCCATGTCGGCGGAGAATTCCTGATCGCGGAACACCGTCAGGCCTTCTTTCAGGCTTAGCTGGAACCAGTCGCGGCAGGTCACGCGGTTGCCGGTCCAGTTGTGGAAGTACTCATGGCCGACCACCGCCTCGATGTTCGCGAAGTCGGTGTCCGTTGCCGTTTCGGGGTTCGCCAGCACGTACTTCGTGTTGAAGATGTTGAGCCCCTTGTTCTCCATCGCGCCCATGTTGAAGTCGCTCACCGCGACGATCATGAAGCGGTCCAGATCGAGTTCCAGCCCGAAACGCCCCTCGTCCCAGCGGATCGAATTGATCAGCGAATCCATTGCGTGACGGGTCTTGTCCAGATCGTGCGGTTCGACCCATACCTGCAGCAGCTTTTCCTTGCCCGAGCCGCTCTTCACGCGCTCTTCGAGCGCGACCAGCTTGCCCGCGACCAGAGCGAACAGATAGCTCGGCTTCCTGAACGGATCTTCCCAGCGGGCGAAATGGCGGCCGTCCGGCAGATCGCCTGCTTCGAGCAGATTGCCGTTCGACAGCAGCACCGGATAGTCGGTCTTGCTGGCGCGCAGTGTGACCGTGTAGGTCGCCATCACGTCGGGGCGGTCGAGGAAATAAGTGATGCGGCGAAAGCCCTCGGCCTCGCACTGCGTGAAGAAGTTGCCGCCCGACACATACAGGCCGGACAGCGTGGTGTTCTCCGCTGGATTGCAGTTGCTGGTGAGCGTGAGTTCGAAGTTATCCGGCACGTTGTCGAGCGTGAGGCCGTGTTCGTGCGCATGCGCGTTGGCGAACGGGGCGCCGTCGACTGTGGCGCCGACGAACTCGAGTTGTTCGCCCATCAGCTCAAGATTTGCGGCGTGGGACGCGTCCGGGTTGCGGCGCACGCGCATCGTGTTCCTGACGACGGTGCGATCGGGGACCAGATCGAACTCCAGAGCGACGGTGTCGATCAGGAAGGCGGGCTGCGCGTAGTCGGCGCGGCGGATCACATTGGGCGTTGCGGTATCGGCCATGGCGTTCTGTGGTGATGGGACTCGAGCCGTCACGCGTGCTTATGGCGCGCGAGCCGGGCTTGTCGAGCCATTGTACAAAGGCTCGGCGGTTCGTGCGGGCCGAACTTTTTACCGAATCGCCTGGTCAGCGTATTATCGGGGCCGCTTTGCGCGGCGAAGCGTGCGCACGAACCAACCCGCTCAAGAATGGCGACAACAGGCATCACGAGGTAGACCATGAAATTCGATCGTTGGGTACGCCGTGCCGCGCTCCTGTTGGGCGCGCTGACGGTGCTGCTGTCCGGTTGCACGAGCTACGTGACCACTCAGGTCACGGCGTTCTCCGACTGGAGCGGCAATGATGCCACCCGTACGTATGCCTTTACGCGGGCGGCGGATCAGCAAAACAATCTCGAACTCAGCACCTACGAGCGTGTCGTCGCCAACGAACTTGCCACGCACGCATTCCGTCAGGTCGACGCTTCAGCGGCGCGCTATCTGGTCGGGCTGTCGTACGGCGTGCGCTCGGATATGGTGACGGTCGCGCAGCCGGTGTATTACAACCCCTGGCCGTCGCCGTACTGGGGCCGGCCGTTCGATCCGTGGGGCCCGTGGGGTCCATATCCGACAGCGTATGTGAACCAGAGCTACCCGATCTTCACGCACCTGCTCGGCGTGCGGATCACCGAGCGCGCCAGTGGCAAAGAGGTCTATAACGTGACGGCGCGCAACTCGGACGAAGAATCGTCGCTGGTGAGGGCCATGCCTTATCTGGCGCGCAGCGCGCTGGCTGACTTCCCGCTCGGCAACGGCGTGGTCCATACCGTGAAGATTCCGCTCGACAAGAACGGCGGGATCTCGAACGAAGTCGCTACGACGGGTGCCGCGCCTTCGGCTGCGCCGGCCACAGCATCGGGCGCGAAGGTCGTGCAGTAAGCGGCACGGGCGACGGCGTGCCCGGTTTGGGTCGGAAGCCGGTGGTGTAAGTCGCGCGTGAGATTCAGGCGTGGCGCATGATCGGCTGATAGGGTCAGAAGCAGTAAAGTGTTCCGAAACGAAACACTCGTCTGGGAAGTTAATTGAAAGTATTTGTGTGTGTTGGTGGATGCCGTTAGCGTCCAGCCGGCCCGCGAAGCTCGCTGGCAGTGGCTTTGCGGGCCGGTCACAGGCTGTGCAAGGGCCGCCAGGTCTGCATTTTGACGCTTTCCAGTCAGCCGCCGCACCAGCGATACGGATACAGATAGATACGTCTTTTGTGGCTGATTTAATCCAGAATATTCAGTATTATTCCGGCGGCCACAGGGAGTCTGGGTCAATCCATCAGACTAATTGGCAAGGGCGCCTGAATAAACGGGGCCAGTGCCTGTAAATCGCTGAACCCTAATAAGAACATTGGATTGACCCCGGCTGGAGATTGTCGTTCCGCGCGGCGAGCATACGCTGTGACGGCTGCGTATTCCGTCAGGCGCCCTCAGCCTCTCCTCGCTTCTACGCGCGAACACCGATATGCCCGATCTGCACTGGACCATTCCGGTCGCTCGCTGGTCTAGCTGGCCTGCTGCCGCATCTGCCGCACCCGATATTGGCTTTATCGAGCCGATCGTGCGGCGTCGCCTGAGCACGCTGTCCAAAGTCGCCCTGAAGGTCGCGCACGATTGCGTGGCGCAAGACGAGGTTCGAGTCGTGTTCGCTTCACGCCACGGTGAGTTGCGGCGCACTACGGACATCCTGCGCACCATCAGCACGGGCGAACCGGTCTCGCCGACCGCCTTCAGCCTGTCGGTGTTGAACGCAATGACTGGCGTGTTCGGCATCGCGCGCGGCGATCGTTCTGCTGCCAGCGCGATCTCGGCCGGCGCTGAGACGCTTGGTTACGCGCTGCTGGAAGCGTACGCGCAATACGCAACTGAGCCGGGTTCGCCAGTGCTGCTGGTGTATGCAGACGAGCCGGCCGATCCGGCGTACGGCACGATTGAAGACGAAGTGCAGGGCGGCGCGATCGCGATCCTGCTGAACGGCGAAGCGGCAGCGGGGCAGTTGGTCTGCACCTTGTTCGGCGCGGGTGAGCGGGAGGCAGCGGAGGCCGCGCAACAGGCAAGCCACGCAGGTGAAGCAAGTGAGGCAAACGCGGCAAACGTGGCAAACGCGGCCAGCGAGTCAAGCGCGGACGAACCTTTCGCGACCCAGAGCCAGGCGCTGCTGCACTGTCTGGAAACGGGCAGGCCTGCTGTCTGGCAAGGCGCCGGCGCCGCCTGGCATTGGAGGTGGCATGAGCGCGCGGCTTGATTACCTTTGGCGGTTCTGCGCGACGGGCATGGCCTTCGTGGTGTTCGGCATCTGCGGTGTGCTGTTTTCGGTACTGGTGTTCCCACTCGCGTGGCTATGGCCGCATCGGGCGTCGCGCCAGCGCGTGGTGACGACCGTGATCCACTGGTTCTTCCGGGTGCTGGTCGCGATATTGCGGCGCATCGGCGTGATGGAGCTCGAGGTGTCGGGCGCACAGGCATTGCGCACCGGCGGCCCGGCGATCGTGGTCGCCAATCACCCCACGTACCTGGACGTGATGGTACTGTTGTCGCTCACGCCGCGTGCCTGTTGCGTGGTGAAGAACGCGCACTGGGGCAATCCTTGTTTCTGGGGAATCGTGCGCTCGGCGGAATATGTGAGCAATGCCGATCCCGCCGAACTCGTCGAAGCCGGTGCGCGGCGGCTCGCGGCGGGCTACACGATGATTATTTTTCCCGAAGGCACGCGCAGCCCCGCCCCGAACCGCCTGCACGCGTTTTCACGCGGTTTCGCGCACATGGCATTGAAGGCCGGTGCGCCGATCGTGCCGGTGCTGATGGATTGCGACCCGCCGGCTTTCACCAGGCAGATGCGCTGGTACGACGTGCCGGCGCGCGCTTTCCGGATGCGCGTGAACGTGCTCGAGCCGCTTGGCGTCGAGCAACTCGCGGACCACGACACTTCACCGTCCCTCGCGGCGCGCAGCGTGACCAGCGCCGTCGAAGCACACATTACTCGGCACCTGTTCGATTATGGATTCTTTAAAACTGGAAATTAAACAGCTTCTGATCGAGGCCCTCGACCTGGAAGACCTGAGCCCGGCCGATATCGACGACGACGCACCGTTGTTCGATACCGACGGCATCGGTCTCGACTCGATCGACGCGCTCGAGATCGGCATCGTGCTGCGCAAACAATACCAACTGACCATCGCAGCGAACGACGAACGCACCCGCGAACACTTCCGCTCGATCAGCACGTTGGCCGCGCTGGTCGCGAGTCAACGTGAAACGGCGCGTGCTGCGACCGAAACCACAGAAAAAGGGGACTAATCGTGTCCGAGGCAGAGATTCTTGAACGCATCCGCGCCATCTTCAAAGAGAACTTCGCGATCGAGCCGGAGCGCGTGACACCCGGCGCGCACCTCTTCGAAGACCTCGATCTCGACAGCATCGACGCCGTCGACCTTGCGATCAAACTGCAGGAAATGACCGGCAGCCGCATCAAGCCGGCCGAATTCAAGTCGGTGCGCACGGTCGGCGATGTGATCGGTGCGGTCGAATCCCTGCTGGCGGCACAAGGCTGATGCCAGCTGTGCGCTCGCGAATGCAAGCGGTGGCGAGCCAGCCCGCTGAGGCATCGCTCGGCACTCAGCGCCACTGGGGCAAAACGGTGGTGCAGGTCCTGCTGAAACTCGCGTATCCCGCGTTGATTCTGTGTGCCTGGCGTTGGGACACGCCGCGCTATGTCGGCTGCATGCTGTTTGCGATTTTGTGGCTGCAACGCTGGGCCGGTAGCGGTCCGGTCGCGACCTCGCTGCGCCGGCTCTCCGCGATCGACCGGACCGTGGTCGGCTTGCTGAGCTGCGCCTCGGCGGCGATCGTGTTCACCAACAGCGAACTGCTGTTGCGCCTCTATCCGTCGCTCGTGAATCTGGGGCTGTTGATTGCGTTCGGCGCGACGCTCGTGCGCGGGCCGTCGATGATCGAAAAATTCGCGCGGCTGGGCAATCCGAATCTGCCGCCGGGCGCGGTGCGCCATACGCGGCGCGTGACCCAGGTGTGGTGCGGTTTCTTCGCGCTGAACGGCGCGTTCTCCGCTTATACGGCGCTGTACTGGAGCCGCGCAAGCTGGTCGCTCTATAACGGCGCGATCGCTTATGGGCTGATCGGCGTGCTGCTGGTGGCCGAGGTCATCTGGCGTTATCTGGTAGTGCTGCCGCGAGCCGCGCGTTCGGAGGCCGCATGATTGCGTTGCATGATCTGTTGTCGGCAGGCCATGGGGCCGCGGTCGCGAATGCACCGGTATGCCGCGACGGCGCGACGGTGCTCGACCGCGCTGCGTTTCGCGCGCGCGTCTCGGCGCTGGTCGCACTGATGCAAACGCAAGACGCGCAACGTTTCGCGTTGTGCATCGACGATCCGTTCGATTTCGCCTGCGCATTGTTTGCGTTGTTCGCGTGCGGCAAGGAGCCGGTGATTCCGGCCAACGCGACGCCGGGCTATCTCGCCGATCTCGCAGACGCGTACGACGCCGTGCTGACCGACGCCGACCTGACGCAGGGTGCGCGAAACGCCGATGCCGCCGCCACACACGCGCCAGGCGCCGCGCATACGATCGATCCGCAAGCCCGGTTGACGCTCTACACCTCCGGCAGCAGCGGCACCCCCAAGCCGATCCGCAAGACGCTCGCGCAATTCAATGCCGAAGTGCACACGCTCGAACAGCAGTGGGGCGCTCTGGTCGGCGATGCGACGATGCTCGCGAGCGTGCCGCATCATCACATCTACGGTTTGCTGTTTCGCGTGTTGTGGCCGCTTGCCGCGGGCCGCGCGTTCAACCGCGCGATCAGTATCGAGCCTGTGCATTTGCAAACGCAGATCGAGCAATGCGGCGCGACGGTGGTCGTCTCGACGCCCGCGCAATTGTCGCGTTGGCCCGCCTTGCCTGGCTTCGCCGCGTTGACGCCGGCGCCGCGTGCATTCTTTTCTTCAGGCGGCCCGCTCGCCCTGGAAGCCGCGCAGGAATACGCGGCGGCCCACGGCGCGGCGCCGTTCGAAGTTTACGGCAGCACGGAAACTGGCGGCATCGCCTGGCGTCGTCAGGACCAGACCGATGCCTGGCAACCGATGACCGGCGTCGAAGTGCGCCGCGACGAAGACGGTGCGCTAAACGTTCGCTCGTCGCATCTCGATCACGCCGGCTGGCATCGCACGGACGACAAAATCGCGTTCGACGCCGATGGCCGCTTCCGTCTGCAAGGCCGGCTCGATCGCGTGCTCAAGCTGGACGGCAAGCGCGTGTCGCTGCCGGAACTCGAAGCGCGTCTCGCGCTGCATCCGTATGTTGCGCAAGCGGCGATCGTGCCGCTGGAAGGCGCCTCGCGCGAGCGTGTCGGCGCCGTGGTGGCGCTGACCGAGGCCGGCAGCGAGGCATTGCGCGCCGAAGGCCGCGTGCTGCTTGCGCAAACCCTGCGCCGGCATCTCGCTGCCTATTTCGATGTGGTGGTGCTGCCGCGTCATTGGCGTTTTCGCCTCACGTTGCCGTTCGACGCGCGCGGCAAACTGCCGGTGGCCGCGGTCGCGGCGGCTTTCGAGCCGCGCGCGGACGGTGTGGAAGTGCTTGCCGAAGCCCGCAGTGCCGACACCTTGCACTACGAACTGCGCGTGCCGCCGACGCTCGTGCATTTCGCCGGCCACTTCCCCGGTCTGCCGATTCTGCCGGGCGTCGTCCAGGTGCACTGGGCCATGCATCTGGCCGCCGAGCACGTGCCCGCTGTGCGCACGCTGGCATCGATCGACCGGCTCAAGTTCATGGCGCCGGTGTCACCGGGCGCGGTGCTGAATCTTACGCTCGCACACGACGCAGCGCGTGGACGCGTGCGGTTCACGTACCGGCTGAGCGGGCGCGAATGCGCATCCGGCGTGATCGTGTATCGGGAGCCTGCCTGATGAAATTCGCTCCGTGCATTGTGATTCCGATTTACAACCACAAGGACGCGATCGGCGCGACCGTTGCCCGCCTCGCGGTGCACGGCTTGCCGATCTGTGTTGTCGACGACGGCAGCGATGAGGCCACCCAGCAGGTCCTCACCGCGCTCGCGCAACAGTATGCGGGGCAGCTCACGCTGCTACGCTTGCCGGTCAATGGCGGCAAGGGCGCAGCCGTGATGACGGGGCTGCGCGCCGCGCGCGCTGCGGGTTACACGCACGCTTTGCAGATCGACGCCGACGGCCAGCACGACGCGGCCGATGTGCCGCGTTTCATCGAAGCGGCGCGAGCCGAACCGGGCGCGGTGATCCTGGGCCGCCCGGTCTACGACGAGAGCGTGCCGAAATCGCGCCTGTACGGCCGTTATCTGACGCACGTATGGGTGTGGATCGAAACGCTCTCGCTGACGATTCGCGATTCGATGTGCGGCTTTCGCCTCTATCCGCTAGCGCTGGCCTGCGAGCTGATCGACAGCGTGCAACTGCCGACGCGCATGGACTTCGACATTGAAATTCTGGTGCGCCTCTACTGGCGGCGCGCGGCGTTCCACTCGATTCCGACGCGCGTCACGTACGCAACCGATGGCGTCTCGCATTTCGACGTGCTGTGGGACAACGTGCGCATCAGCCGCAGCCACACGCGGCTCGTGTTCGGCATGTTGTGGCGTCTGCCGATGCTGCTCGCGCACAAAGTGATGCCACGCCGCCCGGCCATTGCAAACGAACCGGGCAAGCAGGACGAACCGGGCAAGCAAGCCGAACCGGGCAAGCAAGCCGAACAGGGCGAACAAGCCGAACCCGGCAAGCAGGACGAGCCGGGCGAACAGAGCCCGCAGGACTGGTGGCGGATCGCCGAACGCGGCAGCCATTTGGGCATGTCGTTGCTCGCGCTCAGTTGCAAGCTGTTCGGCCGGCGGTTTACCGCGCTCTGGCTGCATCCGATCGTCGCGTATTTTCTGCTGACGGGCCGCGCCGCCCGCGAGGCGTCGAGCAACTACTTCACGCGTCTCGGGCAAGCCGCGCCGCATGGCGATACGCCGCGTCCGGGTTGGCTGTCCGCGTATCGACACATGCTGGCGTTTGCGCAATCGGGCTTCGACAAGCTCGCGGCATGGTCCGGCCGGGTCAACAACACTGAGGTCAAATTCGAAGATCCAGCCGCATTCGAAGCCTTGGTGGCGAGCGGCAAGGGTGCGCTCGTGATCGGCGCGCATCTGGGCAATCTGGAAATGACCCGTGCGCTCGCCACGCAAGGCGCCTACGCGAAAGTCACCGCCGTGGTCTACACCGAACACGCGCGGCGCTTCAATAGCGTGCTGGCGTCGGCGAATAGCCAGTTCGCGCGGCATCTGCTCGAAGTCAGCGACTTCGGTCCCGAGACCGCCATGTTGATGCAGGAGCGCGTCGACGCGGGCGAACTGCTGGTGATCGTCGGCGACCGCGTGCCGGCGCGCGAAGCGGGCCGCACGACCGAAGCGCAATTTCTCGGCTCGGCCGCCCCGTTTGCGCAAGGCCCCTACGTGCTCGCGCATGCGTTGGGCTGCCCCGTCTATCTGTTCTTCTGCCTGAAAGAGCACGACGGCTACCGTCTGTATTTCGAACCGTTCGCCGAACGCATCGAGTTGCCGCGCCGCGAACGCGCGCAGCATCTTGCCGCGTGGGCGCAGCGTTACGCGGCGCGCCTCGAACACTATTGCCGCAAGGCACCTTATCAATGGTTCAATTTCTTCGATTTCTGGGCCAGCCCCAAGCGAGGCACACATGGCCGAACATGATCTGATCGAGACGCTGAACGTCAGCGCAAGTGAGAACACCCGCGCGAACGCCGCGGCGGTGACGATCGGCGGGCGCAAGCTGACGATCGAAGAGGTCGTTGGGATCGCCCACCATCGCGCGCCGGTTGCGTTGAGCGCCGATCCGGCGTGGCGCGCGCGCATCCAGCGCGGCGCGGATTTTCTGCGCCGGCATCTGGCGGCGGGCGCGACCGTGTACGGCGTCAACACCGGTTATGGCGATGCGTGCGTGGTCGACGTGCCGATGGAGCTCGTCGAAGCCTTGCCGTTGCAACTGACGCGCTACCACGGCTGCGGGATGGGCCAGTATCTCGACGACGCGCAAACGCTCGCGGTGATCGCCGCGCGGCTGAACTCGCTGGCCTACGGTTTTTCCGGCGTGCGCCCCGTGTTGCTCGAGCGTCTCGCCGATCTGATCAATCATCGCGTGTTGCCGCGCATTCCGTCGGAAGGTTCGGTCGGTGCAAGCGGCGATCTGACGCCGCTTTCGTATGTGGCCGCCGCGCTTGCCGGCGAACGCGATGTGATGTTCGAAGGCACCCTGCGCAATGTGCGCGAGGTATGGACCGAACTCGGTCACACGCCATTGACGCTCGCGCCGAAAGAAGGCCTCGCGTTGATGAACGGCACCGCGGTGATGACGGGCCTCGCCTGTCTCGCGTTTGCGCGTGCCGATCATCTGACGCGCCTCACCGCACGTCTCACGGCGCTCTCCACCATCGCACTCGACGGCCGCGCCGCGCATTTTGACGCAACCCTGTTCGAAGTGAAGCCGCACGCAGGGCAGGCCGAAGCCGCGGCATGGATTCGCGACGATCTGACCGGGCGCGACGATACGCCGGGGCATCGTCTGCAAGACCGCTATTCGATTCGCTGTGCGCCACATGTGATCGGCGTCGCGCGCGATGCCTTGTCGTGGGTGCGCCGCGATGTCGAGAACGAACTGAACAGCGCGAACGACAACCCGTTGATCGATCCCGACAACGAGCGCGTACTGCACGGCGGCAACTTCTACGGCGGCCATATCGCGTTCGCGATGGACTCGCTGAAGGTCGCGGTCGCCAATCTCGCCGATCTGATGGACCGGCAGCTTGCACTCCTGGTCGACGTGAATTTCAACAACGGCTTGCCGCGCAATCTGTCCGGTGCGGCCCCCGCGCGTGCCGCGATCAATCATGGGTTCAAGGCGGTGCAGATTTCGTCGTCCGCATGGACGGCCGAAGCGTTGAAAAACACGATGCCCGCAAGCGTCTTCTCACGTTCGACCGAGGCGCACAATCAGGACAAGGTCAGCATGGGCACGATCGCCGCGCGCGACTGTTTGCGTGTGCTGGAATTGACGGAGCAGGTCGCCGCCGCGCATACGCTCGCGACGGTGCAAGCCGCCCGGTTGCGTTTGAAGATCGACAGCGCCACGCCGGTTCCCGCGCCGCTGCAAGCCTTCATCGACAGCGTGACGGCGCAGTCGCCCTTCGTCGACGAAGACCGCGCGCTGGAAAGCGACCTGCGCGCACTGACCGCGCGCATCGCCGCGTGCGATTTGCTGAAGGACTATCGCGGAGGCTCGCACGCATGACCGCCTCCCCTAAAGTGCTGACAGCCAGCGCGATGGTCGAAGTGCCGTTTCACGACGTCGACGCGATGAACGTGTGTTGGCACGGCCACTATCTGAAGTACTTCGAGATCGGCCGCGCGGCGCTCTTACGCACCTTCGACTACGACTACCGCGAGATGCAGGCCTCGGGCTACCTGTGGCCGATCGTCGAGGCGCATCTGAAGTATGTGCGCCCGGCCACCTATGGCCAGGCGATCGAAGTGCGCACGCAACTGCTCGAACACGAGAACCGCCTGAAAATAGGCTATGAAATTGTCGATTGCGCGTCCGGTACGCGGCTGACGAAGGGCTACACGATCCAGGTCGCGGTGGATGCCGCGACGCAGGAATTGCAGTTCGTGTCGCCGCCGGTCGTATTCGAAAAGCTGGAGCGCGTATGGGGACGATGAGCCTGCGCGCTGTGGCCGCGGGCGCGTGGCTCGCGCTAGGCACCCTGAGCGCATTGGGCTTGGCAGCATGGCCGACGCTGGCGTCCGCGGCAGAAGAAGCGCAGGCCGCGGGCAACCCGGCCCTGGTCTCGCAAATCGCCTCCCATCTCGCACAAGCCAAGGGAGTGCGCGCGCAATTCACGCAGACGCAGACGCTCGCCGCGATGAAGCAGCCGCTCGTCAGCACCGGTTCGCTGCTGTTCTTCCGCGATCGTGGCGTGATCTGGCAGATCGACACGCCGTACAAAGCCACCTACGTGATCACCGACGCGGGCGTCGCCGAAGTCGACGCCAACGGCCAGCGCATCGCGGCGCACAGTGCCCAAGGTACGCGCGGCGTCGCACAGGTCTCGAAGATGATGCGTGCGATGCTCGGCGGCGATCTGTCGGCGCTGTATTCGCAATTCGACGTGCAGGCCGAAGGCAGCGCCGCGCAGTGGCGCATGCAACTTACGCCGAACCAGCCGCAGATCGCGCAGTCGATCAAAGGCTTGCAGATGAATGGCGGCGACTATCTGCGAAGCCTGCGCATCACGCTCGCGAACGGCGACGTCACGACGCTCGACTTTGCAAAAAGCGTGGCGGTGACCGAACCGACGCCCGCTGAGCGCAGCTTGCTCGGAGCGCCGTGATGCGGGTGCTGCAACAGCCGTCCGCGAAACAGCCATGGGGCATGCGCGCCGCGTGGCTGCTGCTCGCGCTCGCCGCGGCGCTGTATTGCGGCTGGCGTTTCGCGGGACCTTCGCCGTTGCAGACCAATCTGCTGGCGTTGCTGCCTGCCACCGAAGCGGATCCGGTTGCTGAAAAGGCGGTCGATACGCTGGCGGGCGCGCTGGGCGACCGCACCGTTTTTCTGGTCACCAGCAACGATGACGCGCACGCGAAAGCGGCCGCGAAACAGCTCGGCGCGGCATTGCAGAAGAGCGGGGCGTTTGGCTCGGTGACGGCGGAATTGCCGCCGTTCGATCTGTCGCAGATCGCAGCGTTGTACATGCCCTATCGCTTCGGTTTGCTGGCGCCTGCTGACCGCATGGCTCTCGCGCAGAACAGCGCTTCAAGCGCGACATTGCACGACACCCCGCAGGAAGTCCCCCGCCCCGAAGGAAGTCCCCTTGGGGGACTGGGGGACGCGCTCGCGCAGCGCATCTACAGCCCATTACGCGGCGGTTTGACCACGCCGCTCGCCGACGATCCGTTCGGCTGGCTCGAACACTGGCTCGGCGGTTTGCCGCTCGCCACGTCGAATCTCGAACTCGAAGACAACATGCTGGTGTCGCATCGCGGCGCCACAACCAGCGTACTGATCGTCGCCACGCTGCCGGGCTCGGCCTACGAATCGAAGACGCAGCACACCGTGCTCGCCGCGCTCGCACAAGGCGAAAGCGCCTTGAAGCAGGCGTTTCCCGACGTGTCGGTGGCGAGAACCGGCGCGGTGTTTTACGCGGAATCGGCACGCAGCGCCTCGGAACACGAAGTGCACCTGATCGGCGTTGCGTCCCTGTGCGGGATTGCGCTGTTGATGATGTGGGTGTTCCGCTCGCCGAGGTTGTTGCTACTCGGCTTCGTTTCGACGGCGCTCGGCATCGTTTGCGCGCTCGCGGTGACGATGCTGATGTTCGGCCAATTGCATCTGTTGACGCTGGTGTTCGGCGCGAGCCTGATCGGCGAAGCGGTCGATTATTCGATCCAGTATTTTGTGGTCTATCTTGGCGCGGGGCGCGATTGGGATTCGCGCCGCGGTGCGCATGCGGTACGTCCGGCCTTGACGGTTGCGCTTGCCACCAGCCTGCTCGGCTACGCGATCCTCACGTGGGTGCCGTTTCCCGCGCTCAAACAGATCGCATGCTTTGCGATGGCGGGCATCGTCACGGCGTTTGCGTCCGTACTGTGGTTGTTGCCCGCGCTGCTCACGCGCCCGCCGAGGCGCAGTCCGCAGCGGGTGTTCGCCGGGGCGGCGCGTGTCCTGACGGTCTGGCATCGCACGATTGGCGGCAAGCGCGCGTGGTTCGTCGCGGCGCTGTTGCTGATCGTGGCGATTCCCGGCTGGCTGCGTCTGACCAGCGACGACGATATCCATCTGCTGATCCAGCGTGATCCTTCGCTGGTCGCACAGGAAGACAAGGTGCGCGCGGCGGTCGGCGTCGATAACAGTGCGCAGTTTTTTGTGGTGCGCGGGGAGACGCCGGAGATCGTGCTGGAACGCGCCGAAGCGCTGGGCGCGAAGCTCGACGGCTTGAACGGCACGGCGAACAAGGTTGGCGACTATCAGTCAGTGGCGCAGTTCGTGCCGTCCGCGAAACAGCAAGACGAAGACCGCGCATTGCTCGCGCAGCATGTTTTCAACGACCCCGCAGCATTGCGCGCCACGCTGCTGCAAGCAGGTTTTAAAGACGAAGTTGCCGATGCCTGGCTCGCCGCGTATGCGAAACCGCAGCCGCCGCTCACGGTCGACACGTGGCTCGCCACGCCGTGGTCGCAGCCCTACAAACATCTGTGGCTGGGTGCTGTCGATTCGACCGCCAAAGCGTACGCAGCGGTCGTGATTCCACAAGGCGTGACGCCGCAGAACGAACCCGCGCTGATCGCTACTGCGCAAGCGCTGCCGGGCGTCGTCTTCGTCGATAAAGCGGCGAGCGTATCGAAGTTATTCGGTGCGTACCGCGTGGATAGCGGCTGGTGGCTCGGCGGTGCGCTTGCACTCGTGCTCGTCCTGCTGATGCTGCGCTACGCCCCGAAGGAAGTCCTGCGCCTCGAAGGAAGTCCCCTTGGGGAATTGGGGGATGCCTCGCAGAAAGTCTCCGGCCCCGAAGGAAGTCCCCTGCCCCGAAGGAAGTCCCCGCGGGGGATTGGGGGATCGGGAGACGCCCGGCAGAAAGATTCCTTGGCGGACCACGTGCACGGCGGCATCGCCGTCACGCTGCCAGTGTTGCTCGCGGTCGGCGTCACGCTCGCGGTGTTCGGCTACGCCCACGTGCCACTCAATCTTTTCAACTGGCTTGCGCTGATGCTCGTGCTTGGCGTTGGCGCAAACTATGCGGTGTTTCTGCGCGAAGGCTGCTTGCGCGCAGACGCTGATCTAGGCGCGGTGTGGACCGGCGTGCTGCTCTCCGCGGCCACCACGCTGCTGTCGTTCGGCATGCTCGGCATGAGTGCGATGCCCGCGCTGAAGAGCTTCGGCGCCACGCTCGCGCTCGGCATTGCGGTATCGGTGCTGCTCGCGCCGATCGGCATGCCATCGGAATCAAGGAGGGCCGCATGAAGGCGCCATCAGTTTATTTGCACGCGCTCGGCATGATCAATGCGCTCGGCGGCGACCTCGATGCAATCGTCCCGGCGCTTGCCGCCGCGCGCGCACCCGGTATGGCGAATGCCCATACAGGCATTGGCGAAGCGTTTGTCGGCAGCGTGCTCGCGCCTCTCGATCTGGCGCCGCCGGCCGCACTCACGCGTTACGACTGCCGTAATAACCGCTTGTTGCTGGCCGCGCTGGCGCAAATCGCACCCGCGATCGAGGCGGCACGCGAGCGTTACGGCGCGCATCGGCTTGGCGTGGTGCTTGGCACCAGCACGTCGGGTGTCGAAGCGGCCGAAGCCGCATTCGTCTATCAGGCGCAAGCGGGCAACCTGCCAATCAACTTTAATTACCGGCAGATGGAGATTGGCACCGCCGCGCCGTTTGCCGCTGCCGCGCTCGGCGTGCAGGGCCCGGCGTTTACGATCTCGACCGCTTGCACCTCGAGCGCGAAGGCTTTTGCGTCGGCGCGCCGGCTGCTGCAATTACGGCTTTGCGATGCGGTCGTGGTGGGGGGCGTCGATTCGCTATGCGAGCTGACGGTGCAGGGTTTCGCCTCGCTCGAATCGACCAGCGGCGTACGCGCCAATCCGATGAGCCGCAATCGTTGCGGGATCAACGTCGGCGAAGGCGCCGCCGTGTTCCTGATGAGCCGCGACGAAGCGGAAGTGCGGCTCGCGGGCGTCGGCGAATCGAGCGACGCGCATCACATTTCCTCGCCCGACCCGCTAGGTGTGGGCGGTGAACTCGCATTGCACGCAGCGCTGGCCGATGCGGGCGTTGCCTCGTCGGCGATCGGCTATGTGAATCTGCATGCCACCGCCACGCGCAAGAACGACGAGATGGAAGCGAAGCTGATGGCGCGTGTCTTTCCCGACGGTGTGGCGACGAGCGGCACCAAACCGCTAACGGGTCACCAGCTCGGCGCAGCGGGCGCAACCGAACTCGCCTTCGCGTGGCTGACGCTGGCACGCGACAAGGTGCCGCTGCCGCGTCATCTGTGGGACGGCGCTGCCGATCCCGCTTTGCCGGCGCTGGATCTGGTCGAAACCGAACGCTTTCTGCCGCGCGGCGCTGGGCCGCACTATGTGATGAGCAATTCGTTTGCGTTCGGCGGCAGCAATGTCAGCCTGATCCTTGGACGGTGACACGCGCGATGACCCAGACGCCCTCCACTCAGGATCTCGTCCTGCAACCTATCGAAGCGATCATCCCGCATCGCGGCACGATGCTGCTGATCGATGCCGTGAACACCTTCAGCGAAGACGCACTCAGCGCGCGCGCAACCGTACACGCCGACGCGTGGTATGCCGACGCCGACGGCGCGATGCCTGCCTGGGTCGGCGTCGAGTTGATGGCGCAGACCATCGCGGCGCACATCGCGTTGCTCGCCATGCGCGGTGGCGGCAGAGCGCGTCCCGGTGTGCTGCTTGGCTCGCGCAGCTATAAAGCTTTGCAACCGTCGTTCGCTGGCGGCGCCAGGTTGCTGATCCATGCAACCGCATTGCTGCGTAGCGAAGAAGGCCACGCCGCCTACGAATGCACGATCCACCATGGCGACGTGTGTTGCGCCACGGCGGTCATCAAGGTCTTTCAGCCGCCCGATTTTCAGTCATTCATCGAAGGGAGTTTCAGTTCATGAGCCGGCGTGTTCTCGTTACCGGCGCAAGCCGCGGCATCGGCCGTGCGATTGCGTATCAGTTGGCCGCCGACGGCTTCGCGGTGTCCGTGAATTGCCGCACGGGCCGCACCGAAGCCGAAGCAGTCGCAACGGGCATCGCCGCGCAAGGCGGCACGGCGCGCGTGCTGCAATTCGACGTGCGCGCGCGCGCCGTGTGCCGCGAAGTGCTCGAAGCGGATGTCGCGGCGCATGGCCCGTACTACGGCATCGTGTGCAGCGCGGGCGTGACCCGCGACGCCGCGTTCCCCGCGCTCACCGAGGAAGACTGGGACATCGTGATCGAAACCGGTCTCGACTCGTTCTACAACGTTGTCCACCCGTTGACCATGCCGATGGTGCGGGCGAAGAAGGGCGGGCGCATTGTCACGATCGCGTCGGTCTCCGGCGTGATGGGCAATCGCGGCCAGGTGAACTACAGCGCGGCGAAGGCCGGTCTGATCGGCGCGACCAAGGCGCTCGCCGTCGAACTGGCGACGCGCAACATCACAGTCAATTGCGTGGCGCCGGGTTTGATCGAAACCGGCATGCTCGACCAGATGCCGCTCGAGCACGCGTTGAAGACGGTACCGATGAACCGCGTCGGCCGGCCTGCCGAAGTGGCGTCCGTGGTCGGCTTCCTGATGTCGGATGCGGCCTCATACGTCACGCGTCAGGTGATCGGCGTCAATGGTGGGATGGTGTGATGAAGCGCGTCGTCATTACCGGCATGGGGGGCGTCACGGCGTTCGGCGATAGCTGGGATGTCATCGAAGCCCGCCTGAAGAGCGGCGTGAACGCGGTGCGCCGCATGCCCGAGTGGGATTACTTCGAGTCGCTGCATACGCGGCTCGCGTGTCCGTTGCCAGGCTTCACGGCGCCGGCGCATTATCCGCGCAAGAAAATCCGCTCGATGGGGCCGGTGTCGATGTATTCGGTGCGCGCGAGCGAACTGGCGCTCGCCGACGCGGGCCTGTCCGAAGACGTCAGCATCAAGGACGGCCGCATGGGCGTCGCCTACGGCTCGTCGTCCGGCTCGGTGCAGCCGATTCGCGCGTTCGGCACGATGCTCGAAACCGGTTCGATGAGCGACGTCACGTCGAACAGCTACGTGCAGATGATGCCGCACACCACGGCGGTCAACGTCAGCCTGTTCTGGGATCTGAAAGGGCGGATCATTCCGACTTCGTGCGCATGCGCGTCGGGCAGTCAGGCGATCGGCTACGCGTATGAAGCCATCCAGACCGGCAAGCAGACGCTGATGCTGGCGGGCGGTGCGGAAGAGCTGTCGGGCCCGGCGGTCGCCGTGTTCGATACGCTGTACGCGACCAGCACGCGCAACGAGGAGCCGCATCTCACGCCGCGTCCATTCGATGCCGCGCGCGACGGCCTCGTGGTCGGCGAAGGCGCGGCGACGCTGGTGCTCGAAGAATACGAACACGCGGTGGCGCGCGGCGCGCGGATTCACGCGGAGATCGTCGGCTTCGGCTGCAATTCGGATGGCGCGCACATGACGCAGCCGACCGCCGAAACCATGGCGCTCGCCATGCAGCTCGCGTTGAAAGATGCTCAACTGCCGCCCGAAGCGATCGCCTATGTGAACGCGCACGGCACGTCGACGGACCGTGGCGACATCGCCGAAAGCCATGCGACCGCGCAGACCTTCGGCGCACGCATGCCGATCAGTTCGCTCAAGAGCTATGTCGGCCATACGCTCGGCGCGTGCGGCGCGCTGGAAGCGTGGTGGAGCATCGAGATGATGAAGCGCAACTGGTATGCGCCCACCTTGAATCTGGAGAACGTCGATCCGGCCTGCGCGACGCTCGATTACATCGTCGGTACGGGCCGTAAGATCGACGCTGAACATGTGATGAGCAACAACTTTGCATTCGGCGGCATCAACACGTCGCTGATTTTCAGGCGCGTTCGATGAGCACGGCGCTGCAACGCGTGGTCGTCACCGGCATGGGGATCGTGTCGTGCCTCGGCAATACGCTCGACGAAGTGTCCGCCGCGTTGCGCGCGGGCCGCTCGCGCATCGAGCGGCTCGACGCCTGGCGCGAGCGCGGTTTCGGATCGCAGGTGGCGGGCGTTGCATCGGTCGCGCAGGAACCGCCGTTCGGGCGCAAGCTCGAGCGCTTCATGGGCGACACCGCGCGCTTTGCGTGTCACGCCGCGAAGAAAGCGATCGACGATGCCGGGCTCGACCCCGCCGTGCTGCGTTCGCCGCGCGCCGGTGTAGTGATCGGCTCGGGCGTCGGCACGCTGTCGAGTTACGACGCGGCGGTGTCGATTGCGAATGCCCGCGGCGTCGACAAAGTGCCGCCGTACACGGTTCCGCAGGCGATGAGCAGCACCGCGTCAGCCAATGTGGCGCAGGTGTTCGGACTCGAGGGCGTGAGCTATTCGCCGTCGTCGGCGTGCACGACGTCGGCGCTCGCGATCGGCCAGGCGATGCAGCTGATCCAGACTGGCCGCCAGGAGATTGTGCTGGCCGGCGGCAGCGAAGCGCTGCACGACAACACGACGCTGTTGTTCGACTCGATGGGGGCGTTGTCGCGCGGCTTTAACGATGCGCCCGAGCACGCCTCACGTCCCTACGATACGGCGCGCGACGGCTTCGTGATCGCTTCGGGCGGCGGCGTGCTGGTGCTCGAATCGCTCGATCACGCGTTGGCGCGCGGCGCCCGTATTTACGCCGAGTTGACTGGCTTCGGCGATTGCACGGACGCCGCCGGCATGGTCACGCCGCATGCGGCCGGCATTGCGCGAGCGATGCGCGGCGCGCTGGGCGAAGCGGGCAAGCGTCCGGATTACATCAACACGCATGCACCTTCGACGCCGCTTGGCGATGTCGAGGAGTTGCGTGCATTGAGCGACGTATTCGGCGGCGAAGTCCCCGCGTTCTCGTCGACCAAGGGGATGACCGGGCATCCGCTCGGCGCATGCGGCGCGCACGAAGCGATCTACACCTTGCTGATGATGCGCGACGGTTTCATCGCGGGGACGGCGGCCATCGAGACGCCGGCGCCGGGCGTCGACGGCATGCCGCTCGTGCGCACGACGCGTGACGCGCGCATCGGCACGGCAATGTCGATTTCATTCGGGTTCGGCGGCAGTTGCGCAAGCCTGATGTTTGACCTGTGGCGTGGGCTGCATGGGCGGCAAGCGTCAGCGACGGTTCGTGAAAAGTAAGGGTGCAGCGTAATGCAGTTCCGAGCAAGCAAACGATTGAGGCAACTATGAATTCGTCAAAGCGCATGACTGTCGACGTAGCGGTCATCGGCGCAGGTCCGGCAGGCGCCGTCGCGGCGGCGCTATTGCGCCGGGCGGGCCGCTCGGTGCTGGTGCTGGAGCGCCAGCATTTCCCGCGCTTCTCGATCGGCGAAAGTCTGCTGCCGCAAAGCATGGCCTACCTCGAAGAGGCGGGCATGCTGCAGGCGGTCGTCGAAGCCGGTTTCCAGTACAAGAACGGCGCGCATTTCATTTATCGCGGCCAGTCTTCGGCGTTCGACTTTCGCGACAAGCATTCGCCGGGGTGGGGCACCACGTACCAGGTCGAGCGCGCGGTGTTCGACGATATTCTGATTCGCTGCGCGGCGGAGCAGGGGGCCGACGTGCGCTTCGGCCATACGGTTCGCGCGATGCCGCCGGGCGAGAGGGGCAGCAAGCCGGTGCTCGACGTGATCGACGAAGCGGACAACGCGTATGAAGTCGAAGCGCATTTCGTGTTCGACGCGAGCGGCTTTGGCCGCGTGCTGCCGCGCTTGCTGAATCTCGAAGCGCCCACGCGCATGCCGACGCGCGCTGCGATCTTCACGCACGTGCGGGACGGCATTCCGGCTGGCGCGACCGACCGCAACAAGATCTGCGTGGCGACGCACCCGGAGCGCCGCGACGTGTGGTTCTGGATGATTCCGCTGGCGGGCGGTCGCTCCTCGGTGGGTTGCGTGGCCGAGGCCAGTTTCCTCGATGTGCCGGAAGCCGACCGTGACGCGAAGCTACGCGCGCTGATCCAGCAGGAGCCGACACTTGGACCGTTGATCGGTCATGCGCCGTTCCTGATGCCGGTGCGTCACATCGGCGGTTACGCGGCGAACGTCGAGCGCTTGCATGGGCCGGGTTATGCGTTGCTCGGCAACGCGGGCGAATTTCTCGATCCGGTGTTCTCGTCCGGCGTGACGATCGCACTGCGGTCCGCGCATCTCGCGGTGCAGACGTTGAACCGGCAACTGGATGGCGAGCAGGTCGATTGGTCGGCCGCTTACGACGTGCCGCTGCGCAAGGGGATCGACACGTTCCGCGCCTTCGTCGAGCGCTGGTATACGGGCGAATTGCAGGACATCATTTTCTATCCGAAGCAGACGCCCTCGATCCGTCGCATGATCAGCGCAGTGCTGGCCGGTTACGCGTGGGATGAATCGAATCCGTATGTCGCCGATCCGGTGCGCCGGCTGAATGCGTTGCACGATGTGTGCACGCCCCATTGATTGGGCTACACGGCACGAACAAACAAAAACGGCGCTTCCCTCAAGAAGCGCCGTTTTTTATACAACCGCCCGAATCGGTTCAGGCGTCAGCCCGCAAATCCAATCAAGCCGCGATCTTTGCCACGCGCGGTGCATGCTGACGCACGTCGTCGCGACGATGCACGCGTTTGCCCGCGGCATACGTTTCGTAGATCGCGCGGTCGTCGCCGAGCAGCGCGAACGCGAACAGCAGTTCTTCGAGCGATTCGGTGCGTGCGGTACGGCGCGCGAGCAGCGGTGTGGCTTGCGGATCGAGCACGACGAAGTCGGCTTCCGACTTCGGCTTCAACGTGCCGACCTTGTCGGCCAGATCGAGTGCTTCCGCCGCACCCGCAGTGGCCAGATAGAACATCCGCGTGGCCGTCAGATGATGCCCGCTCAGTCGCGCGACCTTGTGCGCTTCGTTCATGGTTTGCAGCATCGAGAAGGAGGTGCCGCCGCCGACGTCCGTCGCCAGTGCGATCGGCATGCCGGCTGCGTCGGCCTTGTCGAAGTCGAACAGGCCGCTGCCGAGGAACAGATTCGAGGTCGGACAATGCGAGGCGACCGTGCCGGTTTGCGCCATGCGCTTGCGGTCTTCCTCATCGAGGTAGATGCAATGGCCGTACACGGCGCGGCGGCGCAGCAGGCCGTAGTGATCGTAGATGTCCAGGTAGCTGCGGTGGCCCGGGAACAGATCGGCGACCCACTTCACCTCGTCGGTATTCTCGGCGACGTGGCTCTGGATGAAGATGTCCCGATGCTTGCCCGCCAGCACGCCGCAGGCTTCGAGTTGCGCTTCGGTCGAGGTCGGCGCGAAACGCGGCGTGAGCGCGTACATCTGGCGGCCACGGTTGTGCCAGCGGCCGATCAATTCGGCGCTGTCGTCATAGCCCGATTGCGCGGTGTCGCGCAGGAACTCGGGGCAGTTGCGGTCCATCAGCACCTTGCCGGCCACCATGCGCAGATTGCGCGCTTCGCTTTCGGTGAAGAGGGCGTCGGCCGATTCCTTGTGGACAGTGCAATACACGAGCGCGGTGGTCGTGCCGCAAGCCAGCAGTTCTTCGACGAAGAAACTCGCCGTATCGCGTGCATAGGCCGGGTCGGTGAAGCGGCGCTCGGTCGGGAACGTGTACGTGTCGAGCCAGGGCAGGAGCCCCGGCGCCGGCGACGCGATCATGTCGGTCTGCGGATAGTGGATGTGCGTATCGATGAAACCCGGCACGATCAGCTTGTCGCGCATCTCCTGCACCACGGTGCCCGGCGCGAGTTGCGGCGCGAGAGCTGCATACGCGCCTGCGGCGACGACATGCCCGTTTTCGACAATCAGCAAGCCGTCCTCGTTGAAGACCGCCGCGCTGGGCGATTGCGCGGGATCGCCGTTGAAGGTCAACAGTTGCGCGCGGAATGCTGATTGGGTGGGTTTGGCTGATTGTGCCGATTGAGTCATGAAAAACCGTCTCCGTATTTGTGAGGAGCTAAGCCGCGCGGACGACGGTTTGATTCGGGCGCTGAAACGAACCCGTGCCGCCGCCGGCTGCTATTCATTGGCCCGTCAGTGCGGGCCGCCTGGGTGCCAGTGCGCGTCGAGCTTCGCGATCAGTTCGCCGCGTTGCTCGGGCGTGACGAACGACGCTTCGAAGCTGTTGCGGATGATCGTGTAGACCTCGGCATCGTTGAGCTTCAACGCGTCGATGGTGGCGAAATAGTTGGCGTTCACGTAGCCGCCGAAATAAGCCGGATCGTCGGAATTCACCGTGACGGCGACGCCGCGATCGAGCAGGTCCTTCAGCGTGTGCCTGGTCATGTCGTCGAACACGCAGAGCTTGAGGTTCGACAGCGGACACACGGTCAGCGCGACGCGCGTATCGGCGAGGCGCGTGACGAGTGCTGGATCTTCGATGCTGCGCACGCCGTGGTCGACGCGGTCCACTTTCAGCAGATCGAGCGCTTCGTAGATGTACGACGGCGGGCCTTCTTCGCCCGCATGCGCGACCAGCTTCAGACCGAGCGCGCGTGCCTTGGCGAATACGCGTTCGAACTTCGACGGCGGATGACCACGTTCGGACGAATCGAGACCTACGCCGATCAGGCGATGCTTGTATTGCTCGAACAACGGTAGTGCTTCTTCGAAGGTGGCGAGCGCGTCTTCTTCGGATAGATGGCGCAGGAAACACAGAATCAACTTGCTCGACATGCCGCGCTTTTCCGCATCGGCGAGCGCGCGTTCAATGCCGGCCACGACAGTGGCGATCGGCACGCCACGCTCCGTATGCGTCTGCGGATCGAAGAAGATTTCGCTATGAATCACGTTGTCGGCGAGACAGCGTTCGACATACGCCGTCGTCATGTCGTAGAAGTCCTGCTCGTGCAGCAGCACGCTCGCGCCGGCGTAATAGATGTCGAGGAACGATTGCAGATCGGTGAACGCGTACGCGGCGCGCAAGGCTTCGATCGAGTCGTACGCAAGCTTCACGCCGTTGCGTTCGGCAAGCGCGAAGATCAGCTCGGGTTCGAGCGAGCCTTCGATATGGATGTGCAGCTCGGCCTTCGGTGCGCGAGCGGTTTTCTCGATGAGTGGCGTAGGGGCAGCGGTTGTTGTATTCATGGTCGGTCAGGAGTTCGTTGGAGTCGGTTCACGCCGGATGCGGGATGCAGGGCTGGATGCAATCGCGTTGGGGCGGCGGGTCGATTGTGCGGCAAATCAGACCGTCTGCGCCGCATGCGCGCCCGCATTCGCCTCTACGGCCTGCAACACCTGTGCGGCCGCCGAGATCGCGATGATCTCCGGCGACTTGTCGACGATGCCGTCGACGCCGAGCGGGCACTTCATCCGCGCAATCCGCGACGGATCGATGCCGCGCGCGGCCAGCCGATGTTCGAACTGCTTGCGCTTGGTGTGCGAGCCGATCATGCCGAAGAACGCGAAATCGCCGCGCCGCAGAATGCGCTCGGCCAACTCGAGATCGCGCGCATGGTTGTGCGTCATCACGATGAAGTACGTGTGCGGCGCGGCCTGGTCGATGGCTTCGTCGGGCGCGTCGTTCGGATCGATCTTCACGTTCGGCGCATGCAGCGTTTCCACGGGCGGAAACTGCGCGTCGCGCTCGTCGACCCAGCGCACGGTGCAAGGCAGCGTGGCCAGCACGCGAACCAGCGCCGCGCCCACGTGACCGGCGCCGAACAGCACGACCTGGAAGTCGCCTGGCGCGATGGTTTCGGTGAGCAGCGCGCCGCTGTCGTCGAAACCGGCGCCGTCCCACAGCAGACAGTCGGCGGCATCGACACCCGGCTCGGGGTCGGACAGCATCACCGCATCCGGTGCGGGGCCGAATGATACGCTACGCACCGTCGATTGGCCCGCGGCCACGCGTTTCGCGAGCGACGTGATCCAGCCGAGGTCGCCGATGTCGAGGCGCTCAAAGGCGAGAATCACCGCGCCGCCGCAGCATTGGCCGAGACTGGGTCCGAGCGCGAAGCGTTCGAGGCGGCGCATGTGCGGCGAGCGCATGCCGTCGCGCAGCACCTGGCGCGCGGTCTCGATGGCCTTCCATTCGAGGTGTCCGCCGCCGATCGTGTGCTTCGCCGATTCGCGCGTGACGATCATCTTGGTGCCGGCTTCGCGGGGCGCCGAACCTTCGACGCGTGCGACCGTCACCAGCACGGCGGCGTCGCCGTGCGCGAGCAGGTGTTGCAGGTCAGGTAGCCAGGCTTGCATCCGGCGGTTCTCCATACGTGGCCGCGTGGGGTGTCCGTGCGGCCGGTTGAGCGTGGCGGGACGCGTTCGTGTCGCGTCGGGCCTTGGCTTTGAGTTGCTTAA
This sequence comes from Paraburkholderia phytofirmans OLGA172, assembly GCF_001634365.1. Taxonomy (NCBI): domain Bacteria; kingdom Pseudomonadati; phylum Pseudomonadota; class Betaproteobacteria; order Burkholderiales; family Burkholderiaceae; genus Paraburkholderia; species Paraburkholderia phytofirmans. Next base: position 3,500,195 of record NZ_CP014578.1, on the reverse strand, counting down.
CGTCGTTCAACGTTTCGTCAAGTTGCTAATCCGGCGTGATTACGATCGTAGCCGTGGCTGCCGCTTCCGTTGCTTGTTCCGCCGGTTGTCCTGTCGCGGGTTCCGTCGTCGTCACGGGCGATTGCAACGCGTCCAGCGCATCGAGAATCGCTTCGGGTGTCGCCGGCGCGCGAAGCTGCGGCGCGTTTTCCGCACCCGGCACCGCGGCCGCAACCGCGTCACGAATCGCGAGGAATACCGAGAACGGCAACAGCAGCGGCGGCTCGCCGACTGCCTTCGAATGGAACACGGTCGGCTCGACGTTCTGATTCTGATAAAGCCGCACATTGAACGCCGTGGGCGTATCGCTGACGGCAGGAATCTTGTACGTCGACGGCGCGTGCGTCATCAGGCGGCCATCCCGGTTCCACCACAATTCTTCCGTAGTGAGCCAGCCCATGCCTTGAATGAAGCCGCCTTCCACCTGGCCGATATCGATTGCCGGATTGATCGATTGTCCGGCGTCGTGCAACACGTCCGCACGCACCAGTTTCCATTCGCCGGTTAGCGTGTCGATCACCACTTCCGACACCGCCGCGCCGTACGCAAAGTAATAAAACGGGTGACCGGTCAGCGTTTGGGCGTCCCAATGCACTTTCGGCGTCGTATAGAAACCGTCCGACCACAACTGCACGCGCGCCAGATACGCTGCGCCGACCAGTTGCTCGAACGGCATCGCGCCGCCGTTCACCGACACTTCACCGTTGGCGAATTCCACCGTTTCGGCGGCGCCGCCGAGTTGCTTCGCCGCGAGTTTGGCGAGCCGGTCGCGAATGGTGCGCGCCGCGGCTTCGGCGGCTTTGCCGTTCAGGTCGCTGCCGGTGGAGGCGGCGGTCGCCGAGGTATTGGCGATCTTCGACGTATCGGTTGCCGTCACGCGCACGCGCGAAAGCGGCAAACCGAGTTGATTCGCGACGACCTGCGCGACCTTCGTGTTGAGCCCCTGGCCCATTTCGGTACCGCCGTGATTGACGAGCACCGAACCGTCTTTGTACACGTGGACCAGTGCGCCGGCCTGATTCAGAAACGGCACATTGAACGAGATGCCGAACTTCACCGGCGAGAACGCGAGGCCGCGTTTGAGCACCGGACTTTTTGCATTGAACGCGGCGATCGCTTCGCGGCGCGCGAGGTAGTCGCTGGTCTCCAGCAACTTATCGGTCAGCGGCGCGATGATGTTGTCTTCGACGCGTTGCCCGTATGGCGTCGTGTCGCGTTCGCCGATGCCGTAGTAGTTGGCGAGCCGCACGTCGAGCGGGTCGCAGTGCAATTGACGCGCGATGCTGTCGAGCATCACTTCCATCACCAGTGCCCCTTGCGGGCCGCCGAAGCCGCGGAACGCGGTGTTCGATTGCGTATTCGTCTTGCAGCACAGCGCGACGATGTCGACGTCGGACAGGTAGTACGCGTTGTCGACGTGGCAGACGGCACGGGTTGCGACCGCACCCGACAGGTCGGCGGAATAGCCGGCTCTCAAGGCTATTTCCACGCGCGCGCCGAGTATGCGGCCGCTATCGTCGAAGCCCGCTTCGTACTCGTAGACCGCGTCGTGGCGCTTGCCGGTGATCATGAAATCGTCGTCACGATCGGCGCGCAGTTTGACCGGGCGGCGCAGCAGTTTCGCCGCCAGCGATGCCACGCACGCGAACAGCGCCGATTGCGATTCCTTGCCGCCGAAGCCGCCACCCATCCGCCGGCATTCGCACACGACGTTATGTGCCGGCCAGCCGAGCATATGCGCGACGACCTGCTGCATTTCGCTCGGATGCTGCGTCGAACTGTAGACGAGCATGCCGTCCATTTCCTTCGGCACGGCGTAGGCGATCTGGCCTTCGAGATAAAACTGTTCCTGGCCGCCGACTTCGAACGTGCCGCGGATCTTATGCGGCGCGGCGGCGATTTTCGCCTCGGGTTCGCCGCGCTTCAGATGCATCGGCGGCAGGACGAACTGCTTTTTGGCTTTCGCCTCGGCGGGCGTGAGGACGACTTCGAGCGGTTCATATCGCACGACGTCATCGCTTTTGGCCAGCGCTGCGGCGCGCCGCGCGAGCTCATGAGTCTCGGCGATCACCGCGAACACCGGTTGGCCGAGATACAGCACTTCGTCGACGGCGAGAATCGGATCGTCGTGCAGTACCGGGCCGCAATTGTTCTCGCCGGGGATGTCTTCGGCGGTCAGCACCGCGATCACGCCAGGCGCTTTTCTGACGGGATCCAGATCGAGCGACACGATCCGCGCGTGCGCGTGCCGCGAGAGTCCAAGCGCTGCGTGCAGCGTGCCTTGCAATTCGGGGACGTCGTCGGTGTAGGTGGCTTCACCGCTCACATGCAGCGTGGCGGATTCGTGCGGCAGCGACACGCCGATCGCCGTCTCGCTTTCCTGAGCGATGGCGTGCCTCGCAGCGTGTTCGACGAAAGCATCGGTCCGGTTCATCACGACGACTCCTTCGCAACAACCGCGTCCGGCACGCCGGCTTCGTACGCGAACGCATTCACGTCGAAGAGGGCGAGTGGCGCGTCATCGCGCGTTTCGAGGTGGAAGCGCCACAACAGGTTGCGCGCCACCTTCAGTCGATAGGCGCTCGAGGCGCGCATGTCGGTGAGCGGCTGGTAATCGGCGACGAGTGCGTTCATCGCTTGCCGCGCAGTGCTTTCGTTCCATGTTGCGCCGTTCAGCGCGGCTTCGGTTTGCGCGGCGCGTTTAGGCGTCGCAGCCATGCCGCCGAATGCAATACGTGCCTCCGTGATCACGCCGCTTTCGCCGATGTGCAGCGCGAACGCGGCGCATACCGCGGAGATGTCCTGATCGTAGCGCTTCGATACCTTGTAGGTGCGGAAGCGCAGGTCGCGCGCCGGACGCGGCACACGCAGCGCCGCGACGAATTCGCCGGCCGCGAGCGCGGTTTTCTGATAGCCGAGGTAGAACGCGTCGAGCGTCAGCGTGCGGGTTTTGGCGCCGTGACGCAGCACGACTTCGGCGCCGAGCGCGAGCAGCGCGGGCATCGAATCGCCGATTGGCGAGCCATTCGCGACATTGCCGCCGAGCGTGCCGGCATTGCGGATCGGCAGCGACGCGAAGCGCGTCCACATCTCGGCCAGCTCGGGGTAATCGACAGCGAGCGCGGCGTAGGCGTCTTCGAGTGTGACGGCGGCGCCGATTGTCAGCGTTTGCGCGTCGTGTTCGATCGTCTTCAATTCGGCGACGTTGCCGATATACAGAATGTCGCCGAGATCGCGGAACTGCTTGGTGACCCACAGGCCGACGTCGGTGCTGCCGGCGAGGAGGCGCGCATGGGAATGCTCCGCGCGTAGTTTGGCGAACGCGTCGAGCTTGACCGGTGCGTAGAAGGTGGGCGAGCCGAACGCGGCGCCGCGCGTGTCGGGCGCGCTGTACTCGAACGTGTCACGGCGTTGGATCTCGCGCAGCTGGTCCGCGATCGCCTTGCGGTCCAGCGTCACGCGCGGGTATTGCGGGTAATCGAACATCTTCTGCGATGCGTCGACAATCGGCCGGTAGCCGGTGCAGCGGCACAGATTGCCGGACAGCGCAGCGTTGATCTCATCGCGAGTGGGCAGGCCGGCGGTGGCCGGCTGGTTTTCGTACAGCGCCCACATCGACATCACAAAGCCGGGGGTGCAAAAGCCGCATTGCGAGCCGTGGCAATCGACCATGGCCTGTTGCACGGGATGCAGGGCGCCGTCGGCGGCGCGCAGGTCTTCGACGGTGAAGAGGGCTTTGCCGTCCAGCGTCGGCAGGAACTGAATACAGGCATTGACCGCTTTCAGCGCGAGCCCGCCGCGCGCATCCAGTTCGCCGATCACAACCGTGCAGGCGCCGCAGTCGCCTTCCGCGCAGCCTTCCTTGGTGCCCGTGCAATGCAAATCCTCGCGCAGATGCTGAAGCACGGTGCGCGACGCCGGGACGCCCGCGACCTCACGGACGGACCCCTGGTGATAAAAGCGGATGGTTTGCGTTGTCATGGCGAATCCGAAAGACAGTGCGGACCGGGCGCGCGTTACGCGTGGGGTCGCGCCAAAGCCGGCCTCGCGCACGTAGATCGCCATCCAGGTTCGAAGATAGCACTACCCCGTCCCGAAAATATTTCCCAACTCGCATGAAGCTTATTCGGAAGCGGTCATGTGATAAGTACGATTCGCGCTGAGGCGGGAAGTTGCGTGGCCAGGGGCGGATTGGGGAAAACCAAGCGGGGCGGGGGAGTGCGCAGCGCTTGCTGGCGGGCCATCTCCGGCTTTGGCATGGCCGAATTTATGGGCGCGAGCCTATGTGAAAACGCCGGCCTTCGAGCCGCCTCTCAACAGGCGATGCAAAGGCCGGCGCGAAGCCAGTTACTTCAATCGGAACAGCCGGCTCAGGCGATCCGGCGGCGATTCTTAATCAGGCTCAGCGCCAGCGGCACGAAGGCCACGACGAAAGCAACCAGCGACCAGGTGGGCAGTGACAGGCCCAGAATCGGCGGATAGGGCGTTTCGCAGAGCCCGGCGACCTTGAAGACGCCCGGCAGCCAGTGCGCGGGTGGGAAGCTGTCGACTACCGGCTGCAGCGCGTCGAAACCGCAGCTGAAGCCCGGATTCGCCTGAACATACACGTGCCGCGCGGCGGTCGCGATGCCGCCGAGGGCCGACAGGGCCGCCAGCACTTCCAGCAGCCGCACGCCGCGCCAACTGTTGAAGCGCGCGCCGAGGAACGCAAAAATCGCGATCAGCAGGAAGAAATAGCGCTGGATGATGCACAGCGGGCAGGGGTCTTCATGCAACCCGTATTGCAGATACAGCGCGCCGGCGACGAGGCCGACGCAGATCAGGCCAAGCAGAACCAGCAGGGAGCGCTCGCGGCGCAGCATTGCATTGTCGTTATTCATGGATCGTGTGGCTGTCTGGAAACGGAAAGGGCGGGTGCCCGCGATTCTAGCGCGAACCCCCGCCCTGGCGCTTATCGCGCTTTCAAGTCGCAATCCTGCTCGGTGTCCGCGCAGTGTCCGCTCGGGTTCCGATCAGCGAATTGGGGCGAGCACCCGTTCGGCGCCGCGGCCGATGGCCAGCAAGGCGTCGTCGGCGTGCGGCGCGCCTGCCAGCATCAGGCCGACTGGCGCGTCGCCACGCAGATGGCATGGGAGTGACAGCGCGCAGGCGTCGAGGAAGTTGAACGCGCTCGGATTGCGCAGGATCAGCGCGTTGGTGCGGCCAAAGGCGTCGTCGTCGTGGATCAGATCGGCCACGCGCGGCGGCACCACCGGCACGGTGGGCGCGACGACCGCGTCGAAACGCTGCCACAGCGTGCGCGCGGCTTCGTCGAGCATGGCCTGGCGTTCGGCGAGCAGGTCCAGATAGTCGACGGCGCTGGCCGGCTGGCCCTTCAGGATGCGCACGAGCACGCGCGGATCGTACTGCTCGCGGTGCTTCTCCAGCAGCGGACGGTGCCATGCATACGCTTCGATCGGCGAAAAACCGAAGCGGTTGATCTCGGGCAGCCGGTCGAGCGGCGCGAAACGCACTTCCGTGACGATCGCGCCGGCCGCTTCCAGATGCTTGAGCGCCGTGTCGATCGCGGCGGCGACCGCCGGTTCGACGCCGTCGGTCACGAAATTGGTCAATACGCCAAGACGCACCCCTTCTAGCGGCCGGGCCGCCGGGATGCGCGGCTCGAGCCCGGCCAGCATCCGGTCCACCAGCGCGCAGCACGCGACCGAGACGCCGATCGGCCCGAACGAGTCGAGCGTTGGAGAGAGCGGCACGCCCCCTTGTTTCGGGATGCGGTCGGCGGTTGGCTTGAAGCCCGTCAGGCCGCACAGCGCCGCCGGGATGCGGATCGAGCCACCGGTGTCGGTGCCGAGCGCGATGGCCGCCATGCCGTCCGCGACCGACGCCGCCGCACCCGACGACGAACCGCCCGAAATCCGCTCGTCGCCCTTCACGCCGCGCTGATACGGTGACAGCGGATGTCCGTAGTGCGGGTTCAAGCCGAGTCCGGAAAACGCAAACTCGCTCATATTGGTGCGCCCGACGATCACCGCGCCCGCTCGCTTCAGGCGCGCGACGGCGACTGCGTCTGCCTTGGCGGCCGGCGCGTCGGCCAGCGCCACGGAACCGGCGCGAGTCGGCTGGCCTTCGATATCGAACAGGTCTTTGACCGACACCGGAATTCCGGCGAGCGGCGAGAGGACGGTGCCGGCGGCGCGCAGGCGGTCGTGCGCATCGGCGGCGGCGCGAGCGTTGTCGGCGTCGACGTGCATGAAGGCGACCGCGCCCTGGCCGGCCGGATCGGCGATCCGTTCGAGTGCGGTTTCAACGAGCGCGCGGCTGGTGGTGACGCCGGCGGCGAGGTCGGCGGCAAGCTGGGCTAGCGGCGGGAAGGGCGTGAATTCAGTGGCCATGGTGTCGGGAGAATCCGGTTAGATGCGCGGTTAGCTTGAGATCGCTTTGTGGCGGGTCCCCACTGACTTCGCAGTCGGGTCCGCGATCGGGGTCAGTCAAATCCGGTTGAATAAGGTCGCGCGGAACGCTTCGATATGCTTTTGCACCGATTGCCGGGCGCCTTCGGCATCGCGTTCGCGCAGCAGGCGAAACAGTTCCAGATGTTCTTCGTGGACGTCTTCGAGATGATGCGGCTCGGACAGCGAAATGAACCAGAAACGCAGCGAGCGTTCATGCAGCCCACGCAGGATGTCGGCCAACACAGGGTTGCGCGACGCCGCAGAGATCGCCAGATGGAACTCGCGGTCGATATCCATCATGCCTTCAATATCGTGCGCGGCGACGCAAATCTTCGAGCGGTCGAGCAAGGCCTGCATTGCATCGAAATCGTGTTGCTGCGCGTGGCGCGCGGCCAGTTCGACGCAATAGCTTTCGTTGACGAGCCGCACGTCGATGATCGCTAGCACGTCGTCGAGCGAAACCGGGCGGACCATGATGCCCTTTCTCGGCATGATGGTGAGCATGCCTTCATGCACCAGCCGGTGTAGCGCCTGATGAACCGGCGTTCGGCCGATGCCGGTCAGCGCCATCAATTCCGCTTCGTTGAGCACCTCGCTTGGCCGCAGGCGCATCGTGATGATTTCGCGCTTGACGAAGGCATAGGCCTGTTCGGCGAGACTCGCCGTGGCGGTCTCGCGGGGGGCACTGGAACGGCGGGCAGTCTGCAAAAGCGTCATGTAAAGAGGGAGCGGGCGGTGTCGCCCGCATTGTAGAGCAAGGTTTTGCGCGGACGGCGCCAGGCGGGAGCTTACTCGCCGGTGCTGTCAGAGCGTGACGTCGTGGGCCTCACGTCATGGAAATCACAGCAATCACAGCAATCACAGCAATACCGTGCGTCAGGCGCTCCTCGGCGTGACCGCCGCGGCGTGCTGGACCTTGACGCGCGGCATCATCAACGTGACCAACCCGCCGACGATCAGCGCCCCCGCGATCAGCACCAGCCCGAAGGTCACGCTATGCGTCGCGTCCTTGACGATGCCGAGCACATAGGGGCTTACGTAGCCGGCCAGATTCGCAATCGAGTTGATCACGGCGATGCCTGCAACGGCTGCGGTGCCTTGCAGGAACGTGGTGGACATCGACCAGAAAATGCCGAAGCCCGCCAGAATGCCGATATACGCGATCGACAAACCGGTGACGGCGAGTGGAATCGAATTGGTCACCGAGGCGCTGCCGAGCAGCCCCGCCGCGCCGATGAAGCAGCACACGGCGTAGTGCCAGCGCCTCTCGCCCGTGATATCCGACGAGCGGCCGATCAGGATCATGCCGATGCCCGCCGCAAGGTAGGGAATCGCGGTGACGAAGCCGTTCGTGACGAGGTTGGTGACGCCGAGATCCTTGACGATCTGCGGCAGCCAGAACGAAAAGCCCGCATTGCCGGTGACGAGGCAAAAGTAAATCAGCGTCAGCAGCCAGAAGCGGCCCGAGCGCAATGCAACCGCCAAACTCTGCTCCGCGCCGGCCGCGGCAGCCGCCGTGTTTTCGCGCGAGAGGCGGCTGAGAATCACGCGCTTTTCGTCGTCGGTGAGCCACGCGGCTTCGGCGGGCGTGTTGCGCAATACGGCGAGCGCCCAGAAGCCGGCGAGGATCGACGGAATGCCTTCGATCAGGAACATCCATTGCCAGCCGCGCAAGCCGTGCGCTTCATGCAGCGCCGACATCAGAAAGCCCGACAAGGGCGCGCCGATAATGCCCGCGACCGGAATCGCCGCCATGAACACGGCGACCATCCGCGCGCGCCGGTCGGACGGAAACCAGAAAGTCAGATACAGCACCACGCCCGGCACCAGACCGGCCTCGGCGACGCCGAGGAAAAAGCGCAGCACGTAGAACATCGTTTCCGAGCGCACGAACATCATCAGACACGACAGCAGGCCCCACAGCATCGTGATGCGGGCGATGGTCGCGCGGGCGCCGAACTTCTTCAGCAGCAGATTGCTCGGCACTTCGAACACAAAATAGCCGAAGAAAAAGATCCCCGCGCCGAGTCCGTACGCCGCGTTCGAAAGGCCGAGGTCGCCGGTGAACTGCAGCTTCGCGTAACCGATGTTGACGCGGTCCAGATACGACAACACGTAGACGAGAAACAGGAACGGCATGATGCGCCAGGTGATCTTGCGCAGGGCGGCGGCCTCGAGCCACGCGTCGGAAGACGCGTCGGTGCTGGCGGATAGCGAAGGGGAACTCATGAATGCCTCATTCAACGATAGGTAGCGCGTGCACGCGGTAGGCGTGGCGCAGCGTGCGGTTCAGGATGGGGTCGTGCAGTTCGAGTTCGAGTGCCTCGCCGTCGGCCATGCCGACGATGCCGCCTTGTACGGCCAGCGTGCCGCAGAACATTGCGGCACCCTCTGCGACGGGCGCGCGTTCCAGCAGATCGGCGGCCGGCAGCAGCGACGCGACGCTGCCTTGCTGATAGACGCGCCGCTCGCCAGCGTTTGTCACAGCGAAAGCGCGCAGTTCAAGCTGGTCCCAGTGGCCGGCCACATCGTCGAAACGCCAGGCGTCGCGTGCGACCGGTTTCGGGCAGACCTGTTTGGAGACGGTGACGCCGTAGGCCTCGACTTCGCGGTCGGTATGGTCGGAGCCGACGGTGACGAGCAGTCCTGTCTTCGAGCGGACCAGCACGCACTCCGCTTCGCCGCTGGACTTCACGCCGACCACGTCGATCTGCCCGGCCTGCGTCAGCAACTCTGCGCCGAGGCGGTAGAAGCAGGGCGTGGTTGACGGCCGCTTCACGCCGAGCTCGGCCAGTTCGGCGATGTGATGCTCGATCGCCGCCTGATCGCGCCCGGCCCAGCCGGCGATCGTCAGACGATTCACTTCGACGATATCGGCGCGACTGCCGCCTGAACGATCTACGACGTTGAAGGACACCTGCTGCATCACTCGACTCCCAAGAAGATATGCGGCAAATATTATTGTGATATTTCACAGATGTCCACCGTGTCAAAAAAGTTTCGGGCCGGCGGTCCCGTCGAGCGCTTCGTGCTCCAGCCAATCCCATGTCCTTTCGGCGTTTGCACGATTCGGCGCGCCACATGGGTGCGTTACACTGCGTTTTTGAGACATTACTTTTTGTAAGGAATGCATTCATGCATCATGGCATCGGCTTTATTCAGGATCTGGCGGTCGTGATGGCGCTCGCCGGCGTCGTCACCGTGCTGTTCCATCGCCTGAAACAGCCGGTGGTGCTGGGCTATATCGCCGCGGGCGTGATCATCGGGCCGTACACGCCGCCGTTCCAGCTGATTCACGACGAGCAGACCATCCAGACGCTCGGCGAACTCGGCGTGGTGTTCCTGATGTTTTCGCTCGGGCTCGAATTCAGCCTGCGCAAGCTGTTCAAGGTCGGCGCGACGGCGATCGTCGCGGCGCTTTCAGAAATCGTGCTGATGCTGTGGATCGGCTACGAGATCGGCAGCGCGTTTGGCTGGAGTTCGATGGACTCGCTGTTTCTCGGCGCGATTCTGGCGATCTCGTCGACGACCATCATCGTCAAGGCGCTCTCCGAGTTGGGTCTCAAGCGCGAGAGCTTTGCGCAACTGGTGTTCGGGATTCTGATCGTCGAGGACATTCTCGCCATCGCGATGCTGGTGCTGCTCTCCGGCATTGCGCAGACAGGGCAGTTGAGCGCGGGTGTCGCCGTGGTGACGCTTGGCAAGCTGCTGCTCTTCATGACGGTATCGTTAGTGGTGGGCATTCTGGTCGTGCCGCGCGCGTTGAACTACGTCGCACGCGCCAAAAGCGACGAAATGCTGCTGGTGTCAGTGCTCGGGTTTTGTTTCGGCTTCTGTCTGCTGGTGGTGAAGCTCAATTACAGCATTGCGCTTGGCGCGTTCCTGATCGGCGCGATCATGGCCGAGTCGCGCCATCTGCATCGGATCGAGCATCTGATCGCGCCGCTGCGCGACGCCTTCTCCGCGATCTTCTTCGTGACGATCGGCTTGATGCTGAACCCGGCCGTGCTGGTCGACTACGCATGGCCGATTGCGGTGATTACGGTGGCGGTGATCGTCGGCAAGATCGTTTCGTGCGGACTCGGCACTTTTCTCGCCGGCAAGGACGGGCGCACGGCGATGCGGGTCGGTATGACCGTCTCCCAGATCGGCGAGTTTTCATTCATCATCGCGTCGCTCGGCTTGACCTTGAAGGTGACGAGTGCGTTTCTGTATCCGATCGCGGTGGCTGTCTCCGCCCTGACCACGCTTTTCACGCCGTACCTGATTCGCGCCGCCGATCCATTGACGCAACGCCTCGGGCAGGCGATGCCGCGCACGTTCGCCAACGTGTTCGGCATGTACGGTCAGTGGCTGCGCAGTTTGAGCACCGGAACCGGCGAGCCGACGCTGTTCGGCATGACGCGGCGGATCATTTTGCAGGTTGCCGTCAATCTCGCGCTGGTCGCGGCGATCTTCCTGGCCGTGTCGTATAGCGCGCCTTACACCAGTACCTTGCTCGCGCACTGGCTGGCTTCGGAGCCGATGCAGCGTGTGGTGCTGTGGAGCATTGCGCTGGTGCTGTCGATGCCGTTCCTCGTGGCGGTCTATCGCAAGACCAAGTCGCTCGCGCTGTTGCTCGCCGAGGTGAGCGTGCAGCCGGCGACAGCGGGGCGCTTCACCAGTGCGATTCGTTACGCGATCTCCGACCTGGTGCCGGTGGTCTCGATGGTCGGCGTGTTTTTGCTGGTTGCGGCGCTCTCCAGCAGCATTTTGCCGCCGACGGGCCTCCTGATCGCGGTACTGGTTTGCGCCGCGCTGTTGCTGGGGCTGGTCTGGCGCTGGTGTGTGAAAATCCACGCGGCGATGCAGATCGCCCTGCGCGAAACGTTCGAAGAACAGCCGGATCCCTAAGTTAGGCATCCCTGCGGCTAGATCCGCAACAATGTGAGTAATTGTGTGCGCGTTTGCCGGGCTTGCCGCGCTAGCGGATAATCAGGGCATATTCATTCGTTCGCGTGGAAGGCGCCTGTCTGACTGTCATGAGCGAAAACAAACCTGAAAACGCCGGCGAGCCCGGCAGCCAATCGTCGCCTTCGGGCACGCCATCGCACTCAACGCCGCCAACGCCGCCAACGCCGTCCGGCGCAACGTCTGGCGCAACGTCTGGCGTGTCGAAACCGGCTATCTTGCCGCCTGAGCCGGCGGCCTCGCTGCCGCTCTCCCATGAAGATTCCATCCAGTCTCCGATCAAGGACGTGGTGACGCCGGCCGCCGAGGAGGCCGCGGTGAGGTCGTCGACCGACGACCCCGACAGCGCCTCCACTGTCACCCCCGCCGTTCCGCAAACGGCGCAGCAACGCGACGCGGCCGAAGCGCGCAGTTCGGCGGCTGCGTCGACCGCACGGCAGGAAGCCGCGGTTCATGAGCGCGAGGCAGCCAGGACCGGATATGCCGCCAAGGTTCAAACCTCGCGTCCGACTACGCCTGAAGGCCGCGAGCCGCTCGCCGGCGAATTGAGCGTGCCGGCTGACGAGGCTGCGCTCACCGAAAAGGCGGAAAAAGCGGATCAAGCAGCCGCTGCGGCTCGCCCCCCCGGCTCGCCGCCGCCAGGTTTCGGCGCCGCGCCAGACTTCACTGCAACAAACCCGCCACCGCCGAACGCGTTGCCGCCGTCGCCGCCGCGCTATCTGAAGCAAAGCGATTCGGCGTGGACCGTGTTCGGCCGCATCATCGCCGCGCGCGCGCGTCAGCTGTTCGATCGCGCCGGCCAACGGATCACGCAGCGCACGCTGCGCATCGGCGTGTCGGCACGCATCTTCCACCCGGAGCCGGGCGCGAAGGGGCTGCGGGGCAAGACGCTGCAATACCTCGAGGAATCGATTGCGCACTGGGTGATGTCGCGCGACGTGCTGGTGTTCATGATTCCGACAGTCGGTCATCAGGGCATGCTGCACCCGAGCAATATCCGTTTGCGCGACTACGCGAAGCATCTCGACGGTCTGCTGCTGCAAGGCGGCGCGGACGTCTCGCCGCAGTCATACGCGGAACAGGCGACCAGCCACGAGTGGCCGGGTGACCGCGTACGCGACATGTACGAGCTTGAACTGCTGCATGAGTTCGTCGAGTCGGGCAAGCCGGTACTCGGCGTCTGCCGCGGTTGCCAACTGATTAACGTGGCGTTCGGCGGCACCCTGTACCAGGACATCGCCACCGACGTGCCGACCGCCGGCGCGCACGTCAACGAGAACTACGATCAGCATCGGCACGGCATTCATTTTCCGGACGGCTCGACGCTGGCCAATATGTTTCCGGGCCGGCGCGATGCGATCGTCAACTCGATTCACCATCAGGCGGTCAAGACGCTCGGCCGCGATCTGAATATCGAGGCGGTGTCGGCGTCGGACGGCATCATCGAGGCGGTGCGCTATCGGCGTGCGCCGTTCGTGATGGGCGTGCAGTGGCATCCGGAGTTTCATCGCGCGGGCGGCCCGGAGCTGCTCGATTGCACGCCGTTGCTCGATACCTTCCTGCGGGTGGCGCGCGAAACGCGGTTTTAAGGACGCGTGTCTAGAAACGTGGTATCGGAGACGTGGTCTTGGGGCCACGTCTTTGAGCCGCAACTTCAAGTCCGGTCTGTCAAGACCGATTCTTGCGGGACGCAGCCGCCGTGCTTGGCGGCAAGCGATCTAGCTATCTAGCTATCTAGCTACTTATCTCCATATTGTCGCTCTGTTTGATGTTGGATTCGCGCTAACGCCATGCAGATTGGGAAATGTCCGCATGAGTCAGATTGTTGCGTTTTTGTCTTATCTGAAATCTTTTATTTCGCGACTGGTGTGTCCATCCGGCCGAATCATTCGTTACCGATTTATCTCGATTTAAAGTCGGTCAGTGCGACACCTGAATGCTTCGCTTAACGGCTAATCCGCGCGATAATCCAAGGCTGTTTTGGATTTGCATGGAGCATGCACGTATGAAGTACCCCTTAATTGTACGGCGCGCCATGCTGCTCGCGACCTCGTGTGCGCTGTTGCAGCAGGGTGGTTTCGTGCTGGCCGCGCAAACCGACGAGGCCGCGCCTCTGGTCGGCACACGGCCGGCCATGAACACGCTAACGCCGCAACCGGTCGCCGCTGCGCTGCGCAGCGCGGCATCAAGCGCGCCGGCTACCGCCAGCGATGCGCAAGGCAATGTTGCCGAACTGATGCAGATGATTCACGACGCGAAGCTGAGCGAATTGCGCACCACGTATAACGGCAGTTACGGCGCGAGTCTGTTTTTCTATCCGCAGGAAATGACGTATTACGTCGCGCTCTTTCAGGACAAGCATTTCTGGCGCGTGATCAAGTCGGAAGACGTAGGCCGTGCTGAAGCGGTCTACGCCGGTTTCGTCCAGCAGACGGTGCAACTCGCTGACGTCGAGATTCGCCGCACGCAGTTGCAGGCGCAGAAGGCGTATATCGAAGACATCATCGCGTTGTCGGAAAATCGCGCCAAGCGGTTGCAGGCCGATCTTGACGTCGCGCGCACGCAGCAGGCCAAGGTCAACGACTATCAACGGCAAACGCAAGGCGAGGCGGCTGCGCTGCGCGCGGCAAAGGAAAAGGCGCAGGCGCAGTTGCGTCAGGTGCAGGGCGAAGTGATGCAGTTGCAGCGGCAGGCTGAGTTCGGATTGCCAACACAGAAGTAAGCGCGTGAGCGCAAAAAAAGGCCCGGCAAAATGAACTGCACCCCAAAGGTTGGATCGGTGTCCAACTTTGCGGGGTCAGTTCAAAAAGCCGGGCTTTTTTTGTGCCGCGATTTTGCAATAACGGCACGCTTACTTTGCGAACTGATCGGGAACCTCGGTCACGCGACGTTGCGACATATGATTGATCCATTCCGTCCCACCGGTTTCAGACGGATTGATCGACGAAGCGGGGCGCGATGCCGGCGCGATACTGCGCAGGTGTGTGCCGGCTGACAGGGTCGTCGACGCGTATTCGTCGGTGCCGAGTTGCGATGGCGCGAGTGGCGAGTAAGGACCCGCCGACGAGGGTTTCGGTGACGTTCGTTGTGCATTTTCCGACACCGCAATCTGTGGCACTTCGGAGTTCATCTGCGAGATGAGTGGCAACTGCGGTGACAACTGCGGTGGTAACTGCGGTGGTAACTGCGATGACAAGCGCGATGACAACTGTGTCGCGATGGTGGCCTGCGAACCGCGGCCGCTTCTTTCGTGCTGGTTCGCGGCGCCTTTGCGTTGCTTCTCCTGGCGGCGCGATACGTTTTTGCCGGCTATCGCGCGCGCCGCCGTCGCCGTGACTGGCGCGGTGATTTCCGTTGTGGCGCTTGCGGTGAAATCGCGTAACGGAGCCGCGGTAAATGCGGTCTGCAAGTTTTCAGGCGATGCGGGTACAGATCCCGATGCGTCCGGCACGTGCAGCGGCGACGACACGGTGCCCGGCGCATGTGCCGCTGGACGACTATTAGCCGCTGAGTAGGGCGTGACGGCGGCATCAGGCGAGTGACGATTCGCCGGGCGACGATTCGCCGGGCGACGATTCGCCGACTGGGCTTCCTCGCGGACTGGGGCCTTTACCGCTGGTTTGACGTCGCCAATCGTGTGACGCTGCGCCAGATGACCGAACGCAATCCAGGCAAGCATCGCGGCGCCGCCGAGTGCACAGGCGCCGCCCGCCAGCGCACCCCAATGCATCGACCCGCCGCGCGGCGAGACCGGAACCGCCGGAGCGCTAACCGGCGAGACAGGTGTGGCTTCGGCGGACGTTAGCAATGATTCGTCGACCGGTGCATCGAACACGGTTGTCGAGGCAGCAGGCGAGGTCAAACTCGAGGATGCAACTGGCGGCAAGCGCCGCGATTCCCACTGGCAGAGCGCGCGGATGGCTTCCGCATTCAGACAAAAGGTACGTAACACGGCCGCATAGAGCGCCTTGAGTTCCGCGCGCAAACTGTGCGCTGGCGGCAGCAGCGCCCAATCGCGGCCGAATGGCGGGGGCAGCACGCGGCACAGCGGAGACAGGCTCGGCAGCGCCATGGAGCCTTCGATCAGGGTGAGGGGGATTGTGGTCGACATCGGTTTCTTCGCAGCGCCTCGTAAAAGGTCCGCGGGCAGGCGGCTCAGGGGGCTTTGGCTTCGGAGCGATGCGTATGAAAACGCTGTACACAACGCCATATGGAAACGCCGTACTCAGGTCGAGTACGCCGCCGCACGAGCGGTCACAGTGAAGCCATCGGGGTGTGGAAGATGATGCCTGGAAGTGGCTGAACTAACGATCGGATTGTTCCGAAAAAAATGCGCCGGTTCGTCCCGAGTCGGACCGGTTTTGGGAGACGATCAAGCGAGGCGCGCCTGTTTCATCGATCGAGCCAGTACACATAGCGCAATGCAGTAATATCCACGCCGCCCATATGATCCGGTTCGGCGCCGGCGAACTGCCAGCCTTGTCGCTCATAAAAGCCGATCGCCGCTGTGTTGCCTTCGAGCACGTACAGGTACAGCTGCGTCTCGCCTTGCGCGCGAGCCCAGTCTTCGGCTGCACGCATCAACAGCTTGCCTGCGCCGATGCCCTGGTGCGCGGGCAACGCATGCAGGTTGTCGAGCAGGACACCCCACGCGGACTCCGGTTGCCGTTCGACGCAGACGAAACCGATCGGCTCGCCCGCGAGTTCGGCGATCAGGACGATACGGCGCTCGCCGCCCGGTGCGCGCAGGCGCGCTTCCCAATAGGCGGCGCGTTCCGGCGTCACTTCGCCGTCGAGGAATGCGTCCGGCAGGAGGCCGCGATAGGTAGCCTGCCAGCTGGCGCTATGAATCGAGGCGATCAGCGCTGCATCCGCGAGAGTCGCAGGGCGCAGCGAAAGTACGCTGGAGGTTTGCATCGGGATGGTGGTCAACGGGAATGGCCTGTCTGCAAAAAGTTTAGCGCAAGGGCGAGCCGGCGTTGTCCGTAATGAAACCGTATGAAATGCACGACATTGCCATGAACGGTAACATTACGTGTTGCGGGCTCCGGGTATTTCACAACGTTTACCCTGATACCGCGCGAAAGTATTCGGCATGAGAATGCAGCGCCCCCGGCGCGTTCTAATAAGTTGCCCGTGGCATCCGCTTGCCAAACGCAGTGGATCGTTTCAACTGCCCGAGCGCCGCCAGTCTGTGTGGCGACGGGCTAATCAGAGAATGTCATGTCTACTGCGTCACACGCCGCTTCCTCATCCAAAGAATCCAAGGTCAAGACAGTTTTCCGCGTGGTCAGCGGCAACTTTCTTGAGATGTACGACTTTATGGTCTACGGCTACTACGCTTCCGCGATTGCCAAGACCTATTTCCCCAGCGGCAACGAATTCGCCTCGCTGATGCTGTCGCTGTCGGTGTTCGGCGCGGGCTTCCTGATGCGCCCGCTTGGCGCAATCGTGCTGGGCGCCTACATCGACCATCACGGCCGTCGCAAAGGCCTGATCCTCACCCTCGGCCTGATGGCGCTCGGCACCCTGACGGTCGCCGCGATTCCAGGTTATGCGACCATCGGCGTGCTTGCCCCGGTGCTCGTGCTGCTCGGCCGGTTGCTGCAGGGGTTCTCCGCCGGGGTCGAACTGGGTGGTGTGTCGGTCTATCTGTCCGAGATCGCCACCAAGGGCAACAAGGGCTTCTATTGCGCATGGCAGTCGGGCAGCCAGCAGGTCGCCGTGGTGTTCGCCGCGCTGATTGGCGTGTTCCTGAACAAGTGGTTGCCGGCTGACCAGATGACGGCCTGGGGCTGGCGCGTGCCGTTCCTGATCGGCTGCCTGATCGTGCCGTTCCTGTTCCTGATCCGCCGTTCGTTGCAGGAAACCGAGGAATTCAAGGCGCGCAAACATCATCCGAGCATGGGCGAGATCATGAAGACGATGGCCGCGAACTGGGGCATCGTGCTGGGCGGTATGGGCATGGTCATCATGACCACCGTGTCGTTCTACATGATCACGGCCTACACGCCGACTTTCGGTAAAGAAGTGCTGAAGCTGTCGTCGATCGATACGCTCGTCGTTACCGTCTGTATCGGTTTGTCGAACCTGGTCTGGCTGCCGCTCGCGGGCGCGTTGTCGGACCGTATCGGCCGCCGGCCGGTGCTGCTGGCCTTCACGGTCCTGACGATCGTCACCGCGTACCCGGCGCTGCAATGGCTGGTTGCCGAGCCGTCGTTCGCTCGCCTTCTGGCGGTCGAGCTGTGGTTGTCGTTCCTGTACGGCAGCTACAACGGAGCAATGGTGGTGGCGCTGACCGAAGTGATGCCGGTCGAAGTGCGGACCGCCGGTTTTTCGCTGGCCTACAGCCTTGCTACGACGATCGGCGGCTTTACCCCGGCCATCTCCACTTTGCTGATTCACACCACGGGCAACAAGGCAGCGCCGGGCCTGTTCCTGGGCGTGGCGGCGATCTGCGGACTGATCGCGACGCTGGCGCTGTATCGCACGCCGGAGTCGCGCGATCAGTATCGGACGGCTTAACGGTAAGCTCAAGGCTCACCTCCGTTCACCGTTTATCGTTCATCCGGACAAACAAAAACCCCGCGTTCTCACGAGCATGAGCGCGGGGTTTTTTCTTGAGTGTCGCATCCGCAACGGGTTGCGATGAGCCCGGGTGTCGCTAACCGCGGCGCAATTCTTCTGCCACCGCCTTGACCACCTCGCCCCACGCGCCGGGTTGCGGCTGGCGCAGCAGCGTTGCACCCGGATACCACGGACTGCGCGTCTCGCCGACGAACCAGCGCCAATCCGCGGCAAACGGCAGCATCAGCCACAGCGGTTTTTTCAGCGCGCCGGCGAGGTGAGCAATCGACGTATCGATCGACACGACCGCGTCGAGCCGTTCGATGATCGCCGCCGTATCCGCAAAATCGCCGATCCGTTTGTCCAGGCGATGAATCGACGCCGCGCGCGGATGCGTGTCGAGCGCCGCGCGTTCTTCGGCGCTCAGGCCAGGTTGCAGCACGATCCAGTCGATCCCTTCGAGCGCGAACAGCGGCGCGAGCGCGGCGAGCGGCATCGAACGGGTTTCGTTCTGCTGGATGCGTCCTGACCACGCAATGCCGATCTTGCGCTTCGCGTGACCACCGAGCGAACCGCGCCATTTGCGGGCATAAGCCGGCGGTGCGCTGAGATAGGGCGTGCGGGCGGGAATCGTGTCGTAGGTTGTGCCGAGCGCGAGCGGCAGGCTCAGCAGGGGACAGTGCAGATCCGCCGCGGGACGCGGTGTGCCCTGGGCGATCAGCGTGACGCGCCAGGCTTGCGCGGCCGGTGCAAGCAGCGACAGCAGCTGGGGCTGTACTTCGAGTACAACGCGCGCAGCACGCTGCGCGGCCAGCGGCACGAAGCGGACGAATTGCAACGTATCGCCGAAACCCTGCTCGGCATGGACGAGGAGCGTGCGTTGTTCGATCGGCTCGCCGTGCCAGCGCGGCAAGGTCTGGATGACCGGCTGCGCGGTGGTTTGCAGCCGCCATTCGTATTCCGGCAGCCCGCGCGCGAAGTCGCGCAACGCGAGCCAGGCAAGCGCGCGGTTCATATGCGCGGACGCGAGATCGGGGCGAAAGCGCAGCGTCTGATCGAAGGCGCGCACTGCTGCGGCGTGCGCGCCGAGCGCTTGATGCGCGGTGCCAAGACTCAGCCATGCGAGCGCGAATTGCGGATCGAGACCGACTGCGCGCTCGAGATACGGCAGCGCCTGCGCAGGGCGTCCCAGCGCCGCGAGCGCGTTGCCGAGCCCGAAGATGGTGGGCGGCAGGTTCGGCTGCAAGGCGAGCGCCGCCTGGAAAGAGGCGACCGCTTCTTCGTGGCGGCCGGTGGCGTCGAGCGTATTGGCGAGATTGAAGTGCGCCGCGACGAAACGCGGTTCGGCTGCCAGCGCCGCCTGAAAGCACGGGATCGCTTCGTCAGCGCGGTCGAGCGCGTTCAGCGACATGCCCTTATTGTTGAGCGCGCCGGCATGCCCCGGGCGCAGTTCGAGCGCGCGCTGGAACGATGCGATTGCTTCCGTATGCCGGCCGAGCGCATGCAATGCGTTGCCGAGATTGTTATGCGACGAGGCGTCGTTCGGTTGCAGGCGCAGCGACTTCTCGAAGGCGTCGGCGGCGTCTTCGTGGCGGCCCACCGACGCGTACGCATTGCCCAGGTTGTAGTGCGCCATCGGGAAAGACGGCGCCAGCGTGAGCGCATTGCGGAACTGTTCGATGGCGTCCTCGATCTGGCCCAGTGCCTTCAGCGCGTTGCCGAGATTTAGTTGCAGCGCGGCGTCTTCCGGACGCAGGTTCACCGCGCGCCGCACGAGTTCGGCGGCTTCGGCGTGCTGGCCCTGCTGATGGCGCAGGACGCCCAGCAGGTGCAACGCATCGACGTGCACCGGGTTGCTGTCGAGCGTCGCGCGGTAGCCGCGTTCGGCGTCGTCGAGACGGCCGTCACGATGCGCCGCGAAAGCGCGGTCAAATACTTGTTGCATGACGGAGGGATGACACTCGGGTGAGGCAGAGGCCGCATTTTCCCACACTCGCCGGACCGCCCTCCAATTTGACCTGTTGTCTTGATATCTATAACATATGAATACATGTTCATATGTGTGTCGATGATGACGCTTGCCATGGCTTCCGCTATATCGCCTGTCAGTGTTGAAGACCGCCCGGTGGAGACGATCGTGCCGCTGGCCGACCTGTTTCGCCTGCTCGGCGACCCGACGCGCTTGCGCATCGTGCTCGCGTGCGTCGACGAGCGGCGCGCGGTCGGCGCGATTGCAGAGGGGTTGGGCTTGTCGCCGTCGCTGGTGAGCCACCATCTGCGGCTGTTGCGCGCGGCGCGGATCGTACGCGCTGAACGGCAGGGCAAGCAGGTGTTCTATCTTGCCGCCGACCGTCATATCAGCACGATGCTGGCCGGCATGCTCGAGCATGTGGCCGAGCCGGCCGGCGAATTTCCTCTGGACCCGTCATGAAGAAAACCACCACCCCGAAGCGGGCCGCCGAAGAACGCGAGGACGACCACGCGCCGGTGTGGTTCGATGGAGAATTCGACGGGGTCGACGGCGACGATGCGCAGGCCGAGGGAAAAGAGCACGGTGCTTACGATCACGCCGGCCACGCCCACAGCCACGCCGGCCATCACCACGTCCACGCACCTGTCGCCGGCCACGGCCGCGCCTTCGCACTGGCCGTCGCACTGAACGTAGCGATCGTGGTGATTCAAGCCGTCTACGGCGTGATCGCGCATTCCACCGCGCTGCTCGCCGATGCCGGTCACAATCTCTCCGACGTGCTCGGCCTGTTGCTCGCCTGGGGCGCAGCCTGGCTCGCCATGCGCCGTCCGTCGGCACGCTATACATTCGGCTACGGCAGTTCGTCGATCCTGGCGTCGCTTGCCAACGCGGGACTCTTGCTGTTCGCGTGCGGCGTGATCGTCGCCGAGGCGATCGGGCGCCTGATGAACCCCGCCCCGGTCGCAGGGCGGGTGGTCTTCGTCGTCGCGACGGTCGGCGTGATCGTGAACGGCTTCTCGGCGTGGCTCTTCATGCGCGGCCAGAAAAAAGACCTGAACATTCGCGGCGCTTTCCTGCATATGGCCGCGGATGCCGGCATCTCCGCCGCGGTCGCGATCAGCGGCCTTGTGATTCTCTATACCCGCTGGACGTGGCTCGACCCGGTGATGAGCCTGCTCGTGGTCGCGGTGGTGGTGGTTGGTACGTGGGGTCTGCTGCGCGATTCGGTGCGCATGGCGCTCGACGCCGTGCCCCCCGGCGTCGACCTGCAGCCGATCCGCGACTATCTCGCCGAGCAGCCTGGCGTCACCGACGTGCACGACCTGCACGTATGGGCGTTGTCGACCACCGGCAATGCGCTCAGTGCACATCTGGTGATGCCGGCAGGCCATCCCGGCGACGAGTCGCTCGACGGCATCGTCATCACACTGCGCGAACGTTTTTCGATGCAGCACGCCACGCTGCAAGTCGACCTCGGCACCACCGAACATCAATGCGCGATGGGTCATCCCCGCGATTGATGCAGCGCACCGTTGAGCGGATTATCGGCGGCGTACACTAGAACGTCCTGTTGTCTCCGGAGTTCCGCATGGACGCTGCCGCACACGATGCGTCGCCGGTGCTGATCGTCGGGGCGGGTCCGACCGGGCTCGCCGCGGCGATGAGTCTGGCGCGTGCCCACATCCCCGTGCGTCTGGTCGACAAGGCGCTGCAACCGAACCCGTACTCGCGGGCCATCGGCATTCAGGCGCGCACACTCGAACTGTTTGAACAGCACCGGCTGATCGAGCCGTTTCTCGAACTCGGCCACCGTGCGCGCATCGCCAATCTTTTTTCCAATGGCATGCGTCTCGCGCGCCTCGATTTCGATCCGCTGCACACCCGCTATCCGTATCTGCTGTTTCTCGACCAATCCGTGACCGAACGTTTGCTGACAGAGCATCTTGCGACGCTCGGCGTGACGGTCGAGCGCGGCGTCGAGCTGACGATGTTCTCGCAGGGTTCCGCCAGCATTCAGGCGACGCTGCGTCGCGCGGACGGTCATACGGAGACGATGCACCCGTCGTACATCATCGCCGCTGACGGTGCGCACAGCATGATCCGTCACCGGCTCGGGTTGAGCTTCGAGGGTAATACCTTCGAGCAGACGTTCCTGCTTGCCGATGTGCATGCCGAAACCGATTGGCCCGAGGACGAATTCCATATCTTTGCTTCAGGCGAGGGTCTCGTCGCGCTGTTTCCGATGGGCCATGGCCGCCATCGTCTGATTGCGGATCATCCGGTCGCACCGGCCACGGTCCCGGCGTCGGCGACGCCCGCTGTGCTCGGCGAGCCGCCGCTCAACCAGGTTTTGCCGCCGTCGCTGGCCGAATGCAAGGCGCTGATTGCCCGGCGCGTGCGGGAACGCGTCGACGTGTCGGAGCTGGCATGGTCGTCGCATTTTCATCTGAACAGCAGGATGGTGGAGAGGCTGCGCGTCGGGCGCATTTTCCTCGCGGGGGATGCGGCTCACGTACACAGCCCGGCCGGCGCGCAAGGGATGAACACGGGTATTCAGGAAGCGTTCAATCTCGGCTGGAAGCTCGCGCGCGTTTTGAAAGGCGCGGCGTCCGACCGCCTGCTCGATACGTACCACCGCGAACGGCATCCGATCGAGCGCGACGTGCTGCGGCAAACCGGTTTCATCACGCATATGGCCGAGGCCGATCACGGACCGCTCAAACTGCTGCGCGAACGCGTGATGCCGGTGCTGGCCGCGCTCGGTCCGCTGCGCGATGCGGCGCGGATGACCATCAGCGAGTTGTCGATCCAGTATCGGCGCAGTCCGCTGACGCTCGAGCGCGTGCTCGACGGCGGTCCGCGTGCCGGCGAGCGTGCGCCGGATGCGCTGGTGCATGTGGTGGATGGGCCGCTTGGCCGCGCGCCGGGTGTCGGTTGCATTTTCGATCTGCACGATCCGGCGTTCTTCTCGTTGTTCCTGCTGGTCCCGCCGTTGCCCGTCGACGGCACGCCGCTCGATCCCGCCGCGAAGCACGCGCCAACGCCGGATGCGGAACTCGAACGGCTGGCTGCCGAAATCGAAAAATTATTGCCGGGCGCAGTACGCATCTGGCGCGTGACCGATACGAGCGGCGAGGGCGCCCCGGCGCTCTCCGAATCGTATGGACGCACGCGGCCGTCGTTCTATCTGGTGCGGCCGGACGGCTACATCAGCGCGCGCGGGCGCACGGGCTCCGATCTGCACGGCTTGCTGCGGCACTGTGAAGCGTGGTTCGCAGTGGGTGGGGTGATACCGGAGCAGGCGGCGTCAGCCCGTCGCGATGCTTGACGAGCGCTTCCCTGACGATGCCCGACATCTCGATGCCGCTCGGATCCGGCTCATCGAGCGCCGCCAGCAAAGCGCGCCGCATGCGCGGCTCCCAGAAGCGGCGGATGTGATCGGCGATGCCGGCGAGCGCTTCTTCGCGATCCGGCATCGAATCGAAAAAATCGCCGATCCGGTTCGCCATGTCGATCAGATTCTGATTGTCCATGGCTTGCCTCACTTGCCCGACGTTGCGTTGGCCAGCTCGCGCTGCTTCAGCAGATCGAGCTGCTCCGTGTTGAAGCGCGAATAGTCCTGCTGCCATTGCGACGGCTGTTCGACCGGCATTACCTGCACCGCGGTCACCTTGTACTCGGGACAGTTGGTGGCCCAGTCCGAGCTATCGGTGGTGATCACGTTCGCGCCCGATTCGGGGAAATGGAACGTCGTGTAGACGACGCCCGGCTGCATCCGCTCGGTCACTTTCGCGCGCAACACGGTTTGACCCGCGCGCGATTCGATACCAACCCAATCGTCGGTCTTGATGCCGCGTTCTTCCGCATCGTGCGGATGCAACTCCAGCCGGTCTTCATCATGCCAGCGCGAATTCTCTGTGCGGCGCGTTTGCGCGCCGACGTTGTACTGCGACAGGATGCGGCCGGTAGTGAGCAGCAGCGGGAACTTGCGCGTGACCTTTTCCGGCGTTGCGATGAACTTCGTAATCACGAACTTGCCTTTGCCGCGCACGAAGGTGTCGATGTGCATGGTCGGCGTACCGTCGGGCGCGTTCTCGTTGCATGGCCACTGGATGCTGCCGAGCTCGTCGAGCTTCCTGTACGACACGCCGTGGAAAGTCGGCGTGAGACGCGCGATCTCGTCCATGATCTGAGACGGGTGCGAGTAGTCCATTTCATATCCGAGCGCGCGAGAGAGCATCACCGTGACTTCCCAGTCGGCGTAACCCGGCACTGGCGGCATCACCTTGCGTACGCGCGAGATGCGGCGCTCCGCGTTGGTGAAGGTGCCGTCCTTTTCGAGGAACGACGAACCGGGCAGCAGCACGTGTGCGTACTTCGCGGTCTCATTGAGGAAAATGTCCTGCACGACGATGCATTCCATCGACGACAGTGCCGCCGACACGTGATGCGTGTTCGGATCGGACTGCACGATATCTTCGCCCTGGCAATACAGGCCCTTGAAGGTGCCGTGCACGGCGGCGTCGAACATGTTCGGGATGCGCAGGCCCGGTTCCGGCTGCAGCGTGACGTTCCATGCTTCTTCGAACAGCGCGCGCGTAATCGAATCGCCGATATGACGATAGCCCGGCAGCTCGTGCGGGAACGAACCCATGTCGCACGAACCCTGCACGTTGTTCTGACCGCGCAACGGGTTCACGCCGACCCCTTCGCGGCCGATGTTGCCGGTCGCCATCGCCAGATTCGCGATGCCCATCACCATCGTCGAGCCTTGCGCGTGTTCGGTGACGCCGAGGCCGTAATAGATCGCGGCGTTGCCGCCGGTGGCATAAATACGGGCGGCTTCGCGGATGGATGCGGCGGGCACGCCGGTGAGTTCCTCGGTCGCTTCGGGCGCGTTCTCGGGCAGGGCGACGAACGCACGCCATTGCTCGAACGCGCGCGTTTCGCAGCGCTCGGCGATGAACGCTTCGTTCAGCAGCCCTTCGGTCACGATCACATGCGCGAGGGCATTGACCACCGCGACGTTGGTGCCCGGACGCAATTGCAAATGATGCAACGCCTTCACGTGCGGCGTATCGACGATATCGATGCGGCGCGGATCGACGACGATCAGCTTCGCGCCCTCGCGGATGCGGCGCTTCATCCGCGAGCCGAACACCGGGTGGCCGTCGGTCGGATTCGCGCCGATCACCATGATGACGTCGGCCTTGTCGACCGAGGCGAACGTCTGCGTGCCGGCGGATTCGCCGAGCGTGGCCTTCAGGCCGTAGCCGGTCGGCGAGTGGCACACGCGCGCGCAGGTGTCGACGTTATTGTTGCCGAACGCGGCGCGTACGAGCTTCTGCACCAGATACGTTTCTTCGTTCGTGCAACGCGACGACGTAATGCCGCCGATCGAATCGCGGCCGTGCTTCTCCTGAATACGGCGGAATTCCGACGCCGCGTAACCGAGCGCTTCTTCCCAGCTGACTTCGCGCCACGGATCGGTGATCTTCGCGCGGATCATCGGCTTGGTAATGCGGTCCTTGTGCGTCGCATAGCCCCATGCGAAGCGGCCCTTTACGCACGCGTGGCCTTCGTTGGCGTGGCCGTTCTTGTGCGGCACCATCCGCACGACCTCGTTGCCCTTCATCTCGGCCTTGAACGAGCAGCCCACGCCGCAGTACGCGCATGTGGTGACGACCGAATGCCCGGCCTGGCCGAGCATGATGACGGTCTTTTCCTGCAAGGTCGCGGTCGGGCACGCGGCGACGCACGCGCCGCACGACACGCATTCCGATTCCATGAACGGCTGGTCTTCACTCGCCGCCACGCGCGATTCGAACCCGCGTCCGGCGATGGTCAGCGCAAACGTGCCTTGCGTTTCTTCGCACGCGCGCACGCAGCGATTGCAGACGATGCACTTCGACGGGTCATACGTGAAGTACGGATTCGATTCGTCTTTCTTATCCTTCAGGTGGTTTGCACCGTCGAATCCGTAGCGCACTTCGCGCAAGCCGGTAACGCCTGCCATGTCCTGCAATTCGCAGTCGCCGTTGGCGGGGCAGGTCAGGCAGTCGAGCGGGTGATCGGAAATGTACAGCTCCATCACGTTACGGCGCAGCGACTGCAGACGATCGGTTTGCGTGCGGACCTTCATGCCGGCTTCGACGGGCGTCGTGCAGGAAGCGGGGTAGCCGCGCTTGCCTTCGATCTCGACGAGGCACAAACGGCATGAGCCGAACGGTTCGAGCGAATCGGTCGCGCAGAGCTTCGGCACATTGACGCCGGCTTCGACGGCGGCGCGCATCACTGACGTGCCGGCCGGAACCGTCACCGCCTGGCCGTCGATTTCCAACGTGACGTCGACGTCGGCATGGCGTAGCGGCGTGCCGTAGTCGGTGTCGTCAAAGGGTGAGCGCGTTGCGCGTTGTTGCGCTTGCGATTTGCACGCGCAGCTACCGGAGCCGCAGCCGCCCCCCAATCCCCCAAGGGGACTTCCTTCGGGGCGGGGGGCTTCCCGCGGGGCGCCAGCAGGGGAGTTGAGCACGTCGGACATGTGAGGCTCCTGAATCAGGCCGCAGCCGCTTTGGGCGCGTGGTCGTGCACGTTGTCGAGACCGAAGTCTTCGGGGAAATGGTCGAGCGCGGACAACACCGGGAACGGTGTCATGCCGCCCATCGCGCAGAGCGAACCGGACACCATCGTGTCGCACAGATCGCGCAACAACTGCACTTGCCGCGTGGACGTATCGCCGTTGCGGATCCGTCCGATCACTTCGACGCCGCGCGTCGAGCCGATCCGGCACGGCGTGCATTTGCCGCACGATTCGAGCGCGCAGAAGTGCATCGCGTACTGCGCGAGTTCGGCGAGATTCGACGTGTCGTCGTGTACGACGATGCCGCCGTGGCCGACGACCGCGCCGACTGCCGCGTACGTTTCGTAGTCGATGGGGATGTCCCACTGGCTTTCCGGCAGATACGTGCCGAGCGGGCCGCCGACCTGCACTGCGCGCGCCGGGCGCCCGCTTGCGGTGCCGCCGCCGTAGTCGTACAGCAGTTCACGCAGCGTGATGCCGAACGCCAGCTCGACCAAACCGCCTTGCTTCACATTGCCGGCAAGCTGGAACGGCAGCGTGCCGCGCGAGCGGCCCATGCCGAAGTCTTTATAGAACGCGGCACCGCGCGCGAAGATGATCGGCACCGTCGCGAGCGTGATGACGTTGTTGATCACGGTCGGCTGGCCGTAAAGGCCGACGAGCGCCGGCACGGGCGGCTTCGCGCGCACGATGCCGCGTTTGCCTTCGAGCGATTCGAGCAGCGCGGTTTCCTCGCCGCAGACATAAGCGCCCGCGCCTTTCGCCACGAAAAGTTCGAAGCGATGCGCCGCCGAGCCGAGCACGCTGTCGCCGAGCCAGCCGGCGGCGCGCGCTTTGGCGAGCGCGGTTTCGAGCATCGCGATCGAGTGCGGATATTCGCTGCGCACGTAGATATAGCCGACCGTCGCGCCCGTCACGACGCCCGCGATGATCATCCCTTCGATCAGCATGTACGGGTCGCTCTCCATCACGAGGCGATCGGAGAAGGTGCCGGAGTCGCCTTCGTCCGCATTGCAGACGATGTATTTCTGCGCCGCTTTGGCGCCGCGCACCGTGCGCCATTTGATGCCGGCGGGGAAGGCTGCGCCGCCGCGGCCGCGCAGGCCGGATTCGATCAGCGCTTCACAGGCGGCGTCGCCGTCGGTTTTCAGGGCTTGCTTGAGACCCTCGAGGCCGCCGTGGGCAACGTAATCGTCGACGGAAAGCGGATCGGTAAGGCCGATCCGTGCAAAGGTCAGGCGCTGCTGCTTCTTCAGATACGGTATGTCATCGACCACACCGACACGGCGGGCGTGCTCGCCGCCTTCGATAAAGCCGGCGTCGAATAGCGCTGGAACGTCGCTCTCTTCGACGTTCGCATAGCCGACGCGGCCTTCAGCGGTCGCAACTTCTACGAGCGGTTCGAGCCACAGCAAACCGCGCGAACCGTTGCGAACCAGTTCGATTTCAACGCCGCGGCGTGCGGCTTCGGATTCGATCGCTTGCGCGAGAGCATCGGCGCCGAGCGCGAGCGCCGACGAATCGCAGGGAACGTAAATGCGCGTCATGCCGTTACCCCCACACATTTGTTGGCGGCGGCGAAGAGCGCATCGAACTTTTGCGGCGTGACTTTCGCGTGCAGCGTGCCGTTGAGCATTAGCGCCGGTGACAGCGCGCATTGGCCGAGGCAGTAGACCGATTCCAGTTCGACCGCCGCACCATGCCGATGCTCCGCATCAAAACGGCAGCCGGTGTGCGCCTCGATATGCTGCGCGAGCGCCTCGGTGCCCATGCTGCGGCACGCTTCGGCGCGGCACAGTTGCACCGTGACGGGCGTCGCGGGCTGCGTGCGGAAGTGGTGGTAGTAGGTGATGACACCGTGGACTTCCGCACGCGACAGGTTCATGGCGCGCGCGAGCGGCGCAACCGTGTCGGGCGGCACGTAGCCGAGTTCGTCCTGAATCGCGTGCAGTACCGCTAGCAGCGACATGCCCGGCTGCGCGTGACGCTGCACGAGATGCTCCGGCGCGATGGCGATGGAATCGTCCAAGTGGGGGCTCCTCCAAAGTCATATATGCACTTGTCATTCATAATGCGTGCACCTATGCTTCGTATATTCGATATGGGATAGCGGAACAATAGGCGGCTGATACGCGTCGTGCAATAGGAAATAGTCAAGCATATATGATCAGGATCGAGTGCCAGGCACAACTGGTTGTGAAGGGCCCGGATGGCCGCGAGGCAAGCCTGTCGGATGTGGTGCCGCTGCTCGCGCTGGTGGACGAATCCGGCAGCATCGCGCAGGCAGCGACGCTTAAGGGTTTGTCCTACCGTCACGCGTGGGGGGTGTTGCGCAGCATTGAGGAGCGCTTGGGTGGTCCGCTGATCGCGAAGGAGCGTGGGCGCGGATCAGTGCTGTCCGAGCTCGGGCAGGCCGTGTTGCGCGCGCAGCGTCTATGCGCCGAGCGGCTCGATGGCAACATGCAGGCACTCGCGAGCGAAGTCGCCAGCGATCTGAACCGCTGGCTCGCGCCAGCCGCCGACGACGTGCGGATCTACGCGTCTCACGGTTATGCCGTCGCGGCGCTGGTGACGGCGCTGGTCGCGAATGATGTGCCGGTCGATATCAAATACCGCGACAGCGCGGACTCGGTTAGCGCGCTCGCCCGTGGCGAATGTGATCTGGCTGGGTTTCACTTGCCGCTAGGCGAATTTCGCGCGGCATGTGCCGATACCTATCGACGCTGGCTCGATCCGCAGCGTCACGTGCTCGTGCATCTGACCAGGCGCAAGCAGGGCCTCTTTCTCGGCAAGGGCAATCCAAAGGGAATCGGCGGCCTGAGCGACCTCGCGCGCGACGACATTCGCTTCGTCAATCGTCAGCCCGGTTCCGGCACACGCATGCTGCTCGACCTCGCGCTACGAAAAGTCGGGGTCGATCCGGACCGGGTCAACGGTTACGCGTCGGCAGAACTCTCGCATTCGGCGATTGCGGCATTCGTGGCAAGCGGCATGGCGGATGTGGGTTTTGGCGTCGAGCCGGCGGCGCATCACTTCGGGCTCGATTTCATTCCGATCGTCGACGAAGACTATTACTTCGCCTGCGATCGCGCCCGGCTGGAGCGCACGCCGCTTGCAACGGTGATCGGCTTGCTGCGCGGCGCCGCGTTTCGGCATAGCGTCGAACAGCTCGAAGGTTACGATCCGCACGACTGCGGCAACCTGCTCGATCTCGATGTTGGGCTTGGCCCAACTGAGCTGTAAGCGACTGTAAACAAAATGGTGCTGGCGCCGCTGCGCGGGGCGTTTGTTTGGGATAATCTCTAACCTTCCGCTTACGCCTTAACCGCGCGCTATGCCGCGCTGAATCGATATGAAAGCTCTTCTTCACGCATGTGCTGCAGCAGCGACGGCCGGGGTGCTCCTCGCCTCCGTTTCGATTGCCTTCGCACAGAATTCGCCGGGTGTGCCGGGCGGTATCCTGCAAGATCAGTTCCGTCTTGCTGAACATCCGCAGATGCCGTTTGCGGCGTCGGCGCCCTCGGACAAATACCAGTCCGGTAAAAAGTCAGCCATGCGCAAACGCGGCGACAACGGCGATCCGAACGGGTGTAATTTGCAGTGTCCTAAAGACGAATAAGCGAGCGAGTCAGCGCTTTCGAGTTCTGCTTTTGTGTTTCATCGAGACGCCGGCATGCTGCCGGCGTTGTCGTTTAAGGCGTTTTATCAAGGCTCGCGGCTCTAGTCCGTCGTTCAGCGACTATCGGCTATCGGCTATGGCTTCGCTGTGTGCCACATGTCCTTAAAACCGTCCCCCTTCATTTCTCCCGCCTGCTTGTCTGCCGCGTAGCGGTACAGGGGATGGCCTTTGTATGCCCATTGCTGCTTGCCGTCCGCGGAAGGGATCAGCGTCCAGTCGCCTGACGGCTTGTCCGACGGGCTCGCCATGGCCGCGGGCCAGTTGCTCGTGCAGCCGCCGGTGCAGGCGCTCACGCCGGGTGTGGTGTCTTTGTCGAAGGTATAGAGCGTCATGCCGTCCGCGGTGACGAAGCGGCCGTCGACGATCTTCGGGGCTTCGGCAAGCGCGGTCTGTTGCAGTGCGAGGAGAGTCAGCGTGGAGAGGCAGAAGAGAGTCTTGCGCATGGTGTCGGCTCCTGATTTTAATGTTGGTCTTGCGCGGAACGCGGCGTGCGGGCGCGCGTGGCGAATAAACGATTGAACGGATTCGCTTATTCCCTTGGCTTTGCGCGGCTTCGTGACGCAGAGCCTGGTAATCGCATGGCTGTTGTGCAATAACAACAAAATATTTTTTAAAATCGGATTTAGAGGCACTTAAATCATAAGCCCCTGATATCACCCTGAGGTTGATACCCTCCGAGGTGATCGGTGGCGATCATAGATCGGAAAGAGTCGGCGGCGGTGATAGTGGCGCCCGCAACATTGATCTGGCTGGATGAGACACCGAAATGCGCCGGCAAGGAACAGATGGACTTCTACCTTCGGCACGCCTTAAAGGCCCAAAGTCAGTGCGTCTCGACCATACGCGCCATTGGTGAATTGAAGAACCCGCGCCAGGTGGCCTTCGTAAAACAAACCGATGTCGCGAACGGTTGGAGTTTGGAACGACGGCAAAAGCAGGCAGAGGCAGTCCGGCGCTGGAAGCCGTGGGAGCGGTCCACCGGACCGACAACACGTACTAGCCGGCGAGGAGATGGGCGAGACAGATGGTATAGATCTCGACGACCGCTGGAGACCGGAAGTCCAGGCGCAGGCCGTCGAAGAACATGCCTGCTACGGCTTTCGTGTCAAACGTTGTTTCCGAGAACTGTTCCGCATGTGTTGCCAGATCTTGCGCCCGGCGACACAGCGCCATGCGCTTTAGCGAATTGACCTCGCCATCGTTGAATCGCAGCCAGATCTGTGCACATTCGACCAAATCCTCGACCTTGAGCCATTCACCGGTCCCATGACGTGCGGTCAATTGAGACACAACGAGATAGGTTAGCATCTCTGCCGGTGCTAGTAGGCTGAAGTCAATTGGCTGAGTCATCTGACGGAGTTCTATCGTCGTGTGCACAGGGCATTGTGTTGCCCGGTATAGCACGTCGAGAAAGGCGGCCACCCTGGTCGCAAAGGCGGCACGTAACGCATTACCACCAACACCTGACTTAAGAGCGTGAACTCTCAGGATAAGAGGGTTCCACGTCTGGCGTGATTGAACCCGCCAAAACATTGACGAATTCCGTCGAGCCGAGGTGGTGACGCGCGACACCCGATTGGGCAATCTCAATCATGAAGGGTCATCGGGTCGCATCGAGAATCCCCATCGTGGCGCTTGAATCGCGAGTGCTCGACGTCTTCCCCGTTACTGACGGGACTTCCTTCGTTCTGAACGTTTGATCCTCCCCGTCGCCTCAGGGTTAGAGATCTGCGCTCGCAGACCTCTGTGTCACACGCGTAGTCGTAAAAGGCCGCTGACGACCCGCCGACGATCGGTCAGCATCTCTCACGAAGGCCTGTCTGGTCGCTGCAAGAATCCCCACTGCAGCTGCTCGCCGAGCATCGATGTAAGCAGCCAGATCGGCAACGTGCACGCCCTTGGCACCCTTCTGCGACGTCTCCATGCGAACGAGCGGAAGCGCAATCTCACCAGCGGATATCTTTCTAACCAGCGTCGGCACCGTGAGTGGTGCGAAATAGTCCCGGCACACGACATCGATGGGAACGATCGCCTTGGCGCCGTATTGGGCCAACAGGATGAATGCAGTGTTCATGCCGCGGCCTCGCCCGAACTGCCCGTGGTTACTTTAATCAGTTGCACACTTCTTACCGCGGCTAGGGTTGGGCGGCGGGAGTAGATCGGAGACTGGACTGGGAATCTGATTCGCAACCTTTAGGGGCGGTCAACACGGCCCTTGTGCGCGGCGAACAGCACATCGCCGCTCCTACCGTTTAGTCAAAGTGTTGGCGTGTTCGGCCATATTCACGAGCAATGCTTCCCTTAGGCCTACTATTTTTGCTGGCCCTTCGAGGGGGGATGAATCGGCTTCTAGGGGGGCGATTCGGTCCTTGTACCCCTCGGAGTTTTAGCCTGCCGCACACCCGCTGGCAGGCTATTTTTTTGGGTGCGCCTTCGGCGGACGTAACACTAGCATCTCGGGCCGGTTCTATCGTTGCTTAAGCTGGAGGTAATCACGACGGCACCGGTGCGCAGCAAAGCCGCCGGCCTGCCGGGCAATTGACGGTCGGATAGGAGCACTGCCGGGCAGCGCCGATTCGATACAGGAAACCGGCAACCCTATCTTCTTCCCTGGATCGTTTCCGGGCAGCACGAATAGCGACTCCCGACACAAGTGAAACCTCGGGATAAGTGCCGAGCGCCAGACTCTTTTCCTTGCTCTCAAATCGGTACTTGAGTGAGCACCCAGCGCTTGCCGCCGGCCGGCGTGATGAGTACGAACAGGCCGCCGCCATCGAATCGCTTCTGCTGCTTCTCAACTGGCTTGGCGTTGCGGATCGCACAATATCGGTCAGGGCCATGTGCGCTCTCGTGCTGGGGTTCCTGCCGTGGGGGTTCTTGGTTTTGGGGTTTGCAAAGAACCCCCGGAAAAACCCCCGACGACATGTTGCTGTCACTGGAGGTTGTTTGCGGTGGTTTACAACAAAATACCCCGCTGAGCGGGGTTTTGTTGTGAAACGTTGTGAACGTTTGGACGGTAATTGGTGGAGGCGGCGGGAATCGAACCCGCGTCCAGAAGCACTCTACGACTAGTTCTACATACTTAGTTCTGTCATTTGATTTAACCACCACGACGCGGACGAACACGCTGCGTGACGGCGATTCACTAGATTTTCGACCCGGGCGTCGTGACGCCGCCAAGGCTTAACTGACGTATATGACCTCTGTCGGTATTGCTACCGGTCTTGCGACTCTAGCCCGTCAGTGAACTAGGCAGAGGACGGCGGCCCTTAGGCTGCCAGTGCGAACGTTTCGTCGTTTGCAGTTACGTTTTTCCCATTGATTAACGAGGTGACGGGTCCTCGGTATGCCCTAGCCGCTTCGCAACCCCTGTCGAAACCAGGTCGCCCCCGCGGTTCGTTGCCCCAAACGTCTGGGCCAGCGTAGATTTTACAATAGTTTGACGGCCACGTCCTGGCTGATTGCCTCGTTGTCTTACCGGCGCGGCGCACTGCCGCACTGCCGCACTGCCGTACTGCCGTACTGCCGTACTGCCGCAGTGTCGTAGCGTCGTAGTGTCGTAGTGTCGCGGCGAAGCGGCAATGCAGTGGTGCAGCATTGTGTTGCGTGCGCCATGTCTGCCGTGTTCGCTTATGCGCTTAGCCGATGTCGCGAAGCAGCTTCTGCAATTCAGCAGGCGATTGCACGACATGTTGCGCGTGCCATTGCGTCGGCGGAATGTCGTTGCCGCAGTAGCCGTAGGCGGCCGCGATGGTTTTCATGCCGGCCGCGAAACCCGCCTGCACATCGCGCAGGTCGTCGCCGACATAGACGATGTGTTCCGGCACCACATCCAGTTCGCGCGCGGCGTGCAACAGGGGCGCGGGGTGCGGCTTCGAATGCGGCGTCGTGTCGCCGCTCACCACGCAGCCCGCGCGCTCTTCGAGGCCGAGTAGCGCGATCAGCGGCTCGGTGAGCCGTGCCGCCTTGTTCGTCACGATACCCCAGCGCACGCCCCGTGCGTCGAGATCGTCGAGCAATTCGGGGATGCCGGGAAACAGCGTGGTCTCGATGCACAAGTCTGCTTCGTAGTTGGCGAGAAACTCCTCACGCATCGACGTGAACTCGCGATGCTCGGGGCCGATGCCGAAGGCCCCGCCGATCAGCCCGCGCGCGCCCGCCGACGCGAGCGGTCGCAGGTCTTCGAGCGGCACCATCTCGAGCCTGCGATCATGGCGCATTTTGTTGACGGCGGCCGCGAGATCGGGCGCGGTGTCGGCCAGCGTGCCGTCGAGGTCGAACAGGACAGCATGGCAAAGACCGAGCGCGTCGTCGTTGTCTTCGCGTTGGGGCAGGGGCGTGGGATCGCTCATTGATTAGATTGAGTCCGGCAGGTCGGGGCGGATCAGACGTCGCGGCGGCAGGCGAGCATGTAGTTCACGCTCGAGTCGGCGGACAGCGTGAAATGCTTGCTGAGCGGGTTATAAACGATGCCTTTGATATCGACTGTGCGCAGGCTGGCGGCGCGCACAAAGCTCGCCAATTCCGACGGACGGATGAAGCGCGCATAGTCGTGCGTGCCCTTGGGCAGCATCCGCGCGATATATTCGGCGCCGATCACCGCGAACAGATACGACTTCACATTGCGGTTCAGCGTGGAGAAGAACACCCAGCCGCCCGGTTTTACCAGCGTCTTGCAGGCCTCGACAATGGCGGCTGGTTCGGGCACGTGCTCAAGCATTTCCATGCAGGTGACGGCGTCGTAAGTGCCCGGTTCACGGGCAGCCAGTGCCTCAGCGGCGATTTCTTCGTAACTAACGGTTACGCCGCTTTCAAGGCTGTGAAGATCCGCCACGCCGAGCGCCTGGCTCGACAGGTCGATTCCCTTCACGTGTGCCCCCAATCCCGCCATCGACTCCGACAGAATGCCTCCGCCGCAACCGATGTCCAACACGGTTTTACCGGCGAGATGCGCGTGCGCGTCGATCCAGCCTAGGCGAATCGGATTGAGTTCATGCAGCGGTTTGAATTCGGCATTCGGGTCCCACCAACGATGCGCGAGGTCGCTAAATTTCTGCAGTTCGTGGGGATCGGCGTTGGTCATAGCGGAAGCTGCCTCGATGAGAGCGTTGAGCGGGCGCTCGAGGATAAACCCTGAGTATATAGGCCGAGCGACAGGGCGGCAAAATGCCGCGCGGTGGCTGGCGCGTCCTGTTCCGGCAGTTCGGGCGCGGACTCGGAGGAGAAAGCGAGTGGCGCCCGCAGCCGTGGCATAAAAAAAGCCCCGCCGAAGCGGGGCTTTGATACTGCGGTAATCTGGAGCTTACTGCTTCGAAGTGCCGACAACTTCGACTTCCACGCGACGATCCGGTGCGAGGCAAGCGACGAGTTGCTTGTGGTTCTTCTGGTTGCAGCCGGTCGTGACCGGGTTGCGCTTGCCCTTGCCTTCCGTATAGATACGGTTGGATTCGATGCCCTTGCTGACAAGGTACGACTTCACAGCTTGAGCGCGGCGCAGCGACAGACGGTCGTTGTACTTGTCCGAACCGATACGGTCCGTGTAACCCGTTGCGACGATGACTTCCAGGTTCAGCGCGCCGACCTTCGATGCCAGGTCGTCCAGCTTTTCCTTGCCAGCCGGCTTCAGGATAGCCTTGTCGAAGTCAAACAGAGCGTCAGCTTGATACGTAATCTTTTGGCTCGTAATAGCCGGTGCAGGTGCGACCGGAGCCGGCGGGGTCGGAGCCTGGGCAACCAGGGCGCCATCGCACTTTGCGTTGGCCGTTGCCGGCGTCCAGAATGCATCGCGCCAGCAAAGCTCGTTCGTGCCGTTCATCCACACGTATTCGCCGGTACCATTCACCCAGTTGTCGTT
Organism: Paraburkholderia phytofirmans OLGA172; assembly: GCF_001634365.1. Lineage (NCBI taxonomy): Bacteria > Pseudomonadati > Pseudomonadota > Betaproteobacteria > Burkholderiales > Burkholderiaceae > Paraburkholderia > Paraburkholderia phytofirmans. Next base: position 3,464,102 of record NZ_CP014578.1, on the reverse strand, counting down.
CGTGGCTTGTCGCGACGCCGGCACCGATTGTGCCATGGCGGATGCAGCCATAACTGCGGTAGCTGCAATGAACGCGAGCTTTGAAAGTTTATTCATATTTCTCCTCTCGAAATTGAGATTACCGCAGGTTTACTGCGAGCCTGTTGACGAAGACAAGTCATACATTGCTCGAAGTATAACATCGGTGTAGAACAAAAAACGCGCTGTGTAGACTTCGAGCAGTGTCTGACTCTTTGTGCGTTGGCATTTTGCCATATCGTTCCCTTCCAACGATAAAAAAATCTGCCCCCGATCAAATCGCCCTCCAAATGTGGTGCATGCGCAACAAAAGCAATCCGCTGCAGGCACCGCCAGTCATGGCTGAGCGGCGAATTGCCCCATGCACGAATCGAGCCTGCCCTGGGTCGATAGCGGGGGTCCAGGGCGCCGTTCCCGCTCGCCTGCTAATAGGTATACGTACCCCCGCCGGGGGCGGATGCGCGACATGTTAGAATCGCGTGATGCGTTGCGCCTGCAATGCTTACGCAAAGGCGCGGTTAAATTAACGCCGTCGCCTTGGCACGTAAAAGATACGGATAATGGATCAATTCGCCAAAGAGACTCTGCCAATCTCCCTAGAGGAGGAAATGCGCCGTTCGTATCTCGATTACGCGATGAGCGTGATCGTGGGGCGTGCGCTTCCCGATGTTCGCGATGGCCTGAAGCCGGTGCACCGGCGTGTGCTGTACGCGATGCACGAACTGAACAACGACTGGAACCGGGCTTACAAGAAGTCGGCGCGTATTGTCGGCGACGTCATCGGTAAATATCACCCCCACGGCGACACGGCTGTCTACGACACGATTGTCCGCATGGCGCAGGATTTCTCGTTGCGCTACATGCTGGTGGACGGTCAGGGCAACTTCGGTTCGGTCGACGGCGACAACGCCGCGGCGATGCGGTACACCGAAATCCGCATGGCAAAGATCGGCCACGAACTGTTGGCCGACATCGACAAGGAAACGGTCGACTTCACGCCGAACTACGACGGCAGCGAAAACGAACCGGCCATCTTGCCGGCGCGTATTCCCAATCTGCTGATCAATGGCTCGTCCGGTATTGCGGTCGGCATGGCGACCAATATCCCGCCGCACAACCTCAACGAGGTTGTTGATGCATGTCAGCATCTGCTGAAAAATCCGGAAGCCACGATCGACGAACTGATCGAGATCATTCCGGCGCCGGACTTCCCGACCGCCGGCATCATCTACGGCGTGGCTGGCGTGCGCGATGGTTACCGCACCGGCCGCGGCCGGGTGGTGATGCGCGCGCTAACGCACTTCGAAGAAATCGACCGCGGTCAGCGCATGTCGATCATCGTCGACGAGTTGCCGTACCAGGTGAACAAGCGCTCACTTCTGGAGCGCATCGCCGAGCTGGTCAACGAGAAGAAGCTCGAAGGCATCTCGGACATCCGTGACGAATCCGACAAGAGCGGCATGCGCGTCGTGATCGAACTGAAGCGCGGCGAAGTGCCGGAAGTCGTTCTCAATAATCTATATAAGGCGACCCAGCTTCAGGACACCTTCGGCATGAACATGGTCGCGCTGGTCGACGGCCAGCCGAAGCTGCTGAACCTGAAGGAAATGCTGTCGTGCTTCCTGTCGCATCGCCGGGAAGTGCTGACGCGGCGCACTGTATACGAACTGCGCAAGGCGCGCGAACGCGGTCACGTGCTCGAAGGTCTGGCAGTCGCCCTCGCGAACATCGACGAGTTCATCGCGATCATCAAGGCCGCGCCTACGCCGCCGATCGCCAAGCAGGAATTGATGGCGCGTCCGTGGGATTCGTCGCTGGTGCGCGAAATGTTGGCGCGCGCCGAGACGGAAAACGCGTCGGCTGGCGGCCGTGAGGCCTATCGTCCGGAGGGGTTGAACCCGTCCTTCGGCATGCAGTCCGACGGCCTCTACCGCTTGTCCGACACCCAGGCTCAGGAAATCTTGCAGATGCGTCTGCAACGCCTGACGGGTCTGGAGCAGGACAAGATCATCGGCGAGTACCGCGAAGTGATGGCGCAAATCGCCGACCTGCTGGACATTCTGGCTCGCCCGGAACGCATTACGGCGATCATCGTCGACGAACTCACGTCGATCAAAGCCGAATTCGGCGACGCGCGCCGCTCGAAGATCGAGCTGAACGCAACCGAACTGAACACCGAAGACCTGATCACGCCGCAAGAGATGGTCGTGACCATGTCGCACGCCGGTTATGTGAAATCGCAGCCGTTGTCCGAATATCGCGCCCAGAAGCGCGGCGGTCGCGGCAAACAGGCGACTTCCATGAAGGAAGACGACTGGATCGACACGCTCTTCATCGCCAACACGCACGATCACATCCTGTGCTTCTCGAATCGCGGCCGCGTCTACTGGGTCAAGGTTTATGAAGTGCCGCAGGGGTCGCGGAACTCGCGCGGCCGTCCGATCGTCAATATGTTCCCGTTGCAGGACGGCGAAAAGATCACGGTCGTGCTGCCGGTCAAGGAATTCACGGCAGACAAATTCGTGTTCATGGCCACCGCGTTAGGAACGGTAAAGAAGACGCCGCTGGAAGCCTTCAGCCGGCCGTTGCGCAAGGGTATTATTGCGGTCGGTCTGGATGACGGGGACTACCTGATTGGCGCTGCCATTACGGACGGCCAGCATGACGTGATGCTGTTCTCGGATTCCGGCAAGGCAGTGCGTTTCGACGAGAACGACGTTCGTCCGATGGGCCGTGAGGCACGTGGTGTGCGCGGCATGCAACTCGAAGACGGCCAAAGCGTGATCGCGTTGCTGGTGGCCGGCGACGAGCAACAGTCGGTGCTCACCGCAACCGAAAACGGCTATGGCAAACGCACGCCGATCACCGAGTACACGCGGCACGGGCGCGGTACGAAGGGGATGATTGCGATCCAGACGTCGGAGCGTAACGGCAAGGTCGTCGCCGCCACGCTGGTGGATCAGGAAGCGCAGATCATGCTGATCACGGATACGGGCGTGCTGATTCGTACACGCGTATCGGAAATCCGCGAAATGGGGCGCGCAACCCAAGGTGTTACACTCATCAGCCTTGACGAAGGGACCAAGCTTTCAGGTCTGCAACAGGTTGCGGAAGCGGAAGCGGATGTGGATGTGGATGTGGAAGGCGACACCGAAGGTCCTGCCGAAGGCGACAACGGCGGTGAGGATGGTGGTGCGGCCTGATCCGCGTCGGCGGCTTTCAGTCCCAGCTATTGGTTGAAAGCTGCGCAGGGAACAATGGCGTGTCGGGCCGATACGCGTCCCGCGCAGCTTGCAGTTCAAGTTAATTTCTCTTAGGGAGTAATGATGCAAAAACGATTCAAACAACTGATGTTGCTGGCTGCTCTCGTGCCGACCTTCGCTATGGCTCAAGCTCTGCAGAGCTCGGCACCGGCGGCTCCGGCTGCTGCCGCGGCACCGGTTGATCCGGCCAAGCAGGCTGCAATCAAGGATCTGCTGGACGCAATCGACGCGCAAAAGCTCGTCGGCGCAATCGGCAACAGCGCCCAGATGCAAGCCAAGCAGCTGGTTCCGGCTATCCTGTCGGACGCCCTGAGCGAAAACAAGACGATGACGGACAAGCAGAAGCAGGCTTCCGTCCCGACGCTGCAAAAGAATGCAGTGCCGAAGCTGGTTGATGGCGCAGGCCAGGTGTTCGCAACTGACTCCTTCCGTCAAGACGCAATGCAAGCTCAGTACGACGCTTACGCGAAGTACTACAGCACGTCGGAAATTAAGGATCTGACCGCGTTCTACAAGAGCCCGACCGGCCGCAAGTTCATCCAGGTGCAAGACCAGGTTGGCCGCGACGTCGTGAATGGCTTGATGCAAAAGTACATGCCGCAATCGATCAAGGCAACGCGCGACCAGGCTGACAAGGAAGTCGCTTCGGTCAAGCCGGCTAAGTAAGCCAGCTAGTTAGCCAAAAGTCAAAAGGCTGCGCTGACATCGCGCTAGCCGCCGCTTGGCAAGCTATACGGCGTGCTGGGCGGCAGGCCGGGTTTGGCGGGTTGGCAGTGACAATGCGATAATGGCCGTTTGCGCACACGCGCAGACGGCCATTTTCTTTTTGGGCGTGAAAGTGTTGCTAAATACGTGCTGTCAAACGCGCGTCGTCAAACTCGCATTGCCGAGTTCGCGGCGCTAACTTTGCAGAGGCTGCCTTTGCAGCGGCTGCCGTTGCAGCGGCAGCCTTTACGGCTGCCAACTTCGCCGATTTTTGCGCGATCTGTTCGTTTTTCGCGCCAGCTTCCAGGATCTCACGATGCGCGTTTTTAATTTCTCTGCTGGCCCGGCTGCCATGCCCGAAGAAGTGCTGCGTCAGGCAGCCGACGAGATGCTCAATTGGCAGGGCAGTGGCATGAGCGTGATGGAAATGAGCCATCGCGGCAAAGAATTCATGTCGATCCATGAGAAAGCACTCGTCGATCTGCGTGACTTGCTCGACGTGCCCGCTAGCCATCGCATCCTGTTTCTGCAGGGCGGTGGCTTGGGCGAAAACGCGATCGTGCCGATGAATCTGATGGGTGCCAAGGCGCGTGCGGATTTCGTCGTGACGGGTTCGTGGTCGCAGAAGTCGTTCAAGGAGGCGCAAAAGTACGGCACGGTGCATCTAGCGGCGAGCGGTCAGACGGCCGAAGGCTTCACGCGCGCGCCGGCACGCTCGGAATGGCAACTGTCGGACGATCCCGCGTACGTGCATCTGTGCACGAACGAGACTATTCACGGCGTCGAGACGTTCGAGATTCCGGACCTCGGCGATATTCCGCTGGTGGCGGACGCCTCGTCGCACATCCTGTCGCGTCCGATGGACATCGCCAAATACGGCGTGCTGTTCGGTGGCGCGCAGAAGAACATCGGCATGGCGGGTGTGACGGTCGTGATCGTGCGCGAAGACATGCTGGGCCGCGCGCAAGCGATCTGCCCGTCGGCGTTCGAATGGAAAACCGTCGCCGAGAACAATTCGATGTACAACACGCCGCCCACGTACGCGATTTACATCGCAGGGCTGGTGTTCAAGTGGTTGAAGAAGCAGGGTGGCCTTGCCATGATGGAAGCGCGTAATCTCGAAAAAGCGAAGCTGTTGTACGACGCGATCGATTCGAGCAGCTTCTATCTGAACAAGGTCGAGCGTGGCTCGCGCTCGCGGATGAACGTACCGTTTTTCCTCGCCGACGAGTCGCGCAACGAAGATTTCCTGGCCGGCGCGAAAGCGCGGGGAATGGTGCAGCTAAAGGGCCACAAGTCCGTCGGCGGCATGCGGGCGTCGATTTATAACGCCGTCCCGCTCGAAGGCGTCAAAGCGCTTGTCGAATACATGAAGGAATTCGAACAGCGCAGTGCCTGATCGTCTTCGATATTCAGGCACGCGCATCCTTTCCAGCACGCATTTGTGCAGCAGCTACCGGCAGGGCCGTTTTCACGCATGGACGACGAACTCAATACCCGACTCAAACCCCTTCGCGAACGCATCGACGCGCTCGACGCGCAGCTGATCGCGCTCCTCAATCAGCGCGCCGCAGTGGCGCTCGAAGTGGGCGAGGTGAAGAAGCATTTCAATGCGCCGGTGTTCCGCCCCGAGCGCGAGCAGCAGGTGATCGCGCGCTTGCAGGATATGAGCGACGGCCCGCTGGCCAGCGAGCATATCAGCGCGATCTGGCGCGAGATCATGGCCGCGAGCCGCGCGCTCGAAAAGACCATCAAGGCCGCGTATCTCGGCCCGGTCGGCACGTATAGCGAACAGGCGATGCACGAGTACTTCGGTCAGTCGATCGAGGGTCTGCCGTGCCCTTCGATCGACGAAGTATTTCGCTCGGTCGAAGCCGGCGCCGCCGAATTCGGCGTTGTGCCGGTCGAGAATTCGACTGAAGGCGCGGTGTCGCGCACGCTCGATCTGCTGCTGCAAACCCAGCTCACGATCGGCGGCGAACTGGCCTTGCCGATTCACCACAACCTCCTGACGCTGAATGGTGCCCTCGCCGGCGTGAAGCGGGTGTGTGCGCACGCGCAGGCGCTCGCGCAGTGCCAGCGCTGGCTCGCGACCAACGCGCCGCATCTCGAGCGCCAGGCGGTGTCGAGCAATGCCGAAGCCGCGCGCATGGCGGCGGAAGATCCGACCGTCGCCGCCATCGCCGGCGATCGCGCCGCGACGCATTACGGTCTGCAGGTCGCTTACGCCCTGATCCAGGACGATCCGCACAACCGCACGCGTTTCGTGATGATCGGCAAGGAACGCACCGGCGTCAGCGGACACGACCAGACCTCGTTGATCGTTTCGGTCGCGAACGAGCCGGGCGCGGTGTTCAAGTTGCTGGAGCCTTTGGCGCGTCATAGCGTATCCATGACCCGTTTCGAGTCGCGTCCGGCGCGCGTCGGCACGTGGGAGTATTACTTCTATATCGACGTCGAAGGCCATCGCGATGAGCCGGCGGTCGCTGCCGCGTTAGCCGAACTCGGCCAGAAGGCCGCGTTCCTGAAGATACTCGGCTCGTATCCGCGCGCCCGCTAATGGCTGTCGAGGCGCGCTCACGCCGCTCTGGCGCGCCTGCCGCATATTTATCTACTACTAATTAGTCGTTCGGAGATTTTCATGACAACGTCCTTCGGTCCTTCCTATGTGCGCGCGATTGCGCCTTACATCGCCGGCAAGCCGATTTCGGAAGTGGCCCGCGAGTTTGGCCTCGACGAAGCGACCATCGTGAAGCTCGCGTCGAACGAAAATCCGCTCGGCATGCCGGAATCGGCGCAACGCGCCATGGCGCAAGCGGCCAGCGAACTCGGCCGCTATCCGGACGCGAATGCATTCGAGCTGAAGGCGGCGCTGAGCGAGCGCTACGGCGTGCTGGCCGACTGGGTCACGCTCGGCAACGGCAGCAACGACATTCTCGAAATCGCCGCGCATGCGTTCGTCGAGAAGGGCCAATCGATCGTCTACGCCCAATACTCGTTCGCGGTCTACGCGCTCGCCACGCAAGGTGTGGGTGCGCGGGCGATCGTCGTGCCGGCCGTCAAGTACGGCCACGATCTTGACGCGATGCTCGCTGCGATCACGGACGACACCCGCCTGATCTTCGTTGCAAACCCGAACAACCCGACCGGCACGTTCATCGAAGGCGCGAAGCTCGAAGCGTTTCTCGACAAGGTGCCGCCTCACGTGGTCGTCGTGCTCGACGAGGCGTACACGGAATATCTGCCGGAAGAAAAGCGCTACGATTCGATCGCGTGGGTGCGCCGTTACCCGAATCTGCTGGTGTCGCGCACGTTCTCGAAGGCGTTCGGCCTCGCGGGCTTGCGTGTCGGCTTCGCCATCGCGCAGCCCGGGTTGACCGACCTGCTGAACCGTCTGCGTCAGCCGTTCAACGTGAACACGCTGGCGCAAGCCGCGGCGGTCGCGGCGCTGAGCGACAAGGCGTTTCTGGAAAAGAGCGCGGCCCTGAATGCGCAAGGCTATCGTCTTTTGACCGAAGCGTTCGACAAACTCGGCCTCGAATATGTGCCGTCGGACGGTAACTTCGTGCTGGTGCGTGTCGGCAACGACGATGCAGCGGGCAACCGCGTCAATGTGGAGTTGCTGAAGCAGGGCGTGATCGTTCGCCCGGTCGGCAACTACGGTTTGCCGCAATGGCTGCGCATCACGATCGGCCTGCCGGCAGAAAACGAAGCGTTCCTCGTGGCGCTCGAAAAGACGCTCGCTACCGCATAAGCGATTGACCTTGACCCGCGCGCCTCACTTTACGGAAGGCGCGCTTTTTCTGTGACCGACGTGGCCGCGTTCTCTTTTAACAAGCTGGTGATTTTCGGTGTCGGCCTGATCGGCGGATCGCTCGCGCGTGCATTGCGCGAGCGAGGTGAGGCGGCAGGCGCGCGCGCAGTGATCGGTGTCGGGCGTTCGTTCGCGTCGACGGCGCGCGCGCTGGAATTGGGCGTGATCGACGGATCCGCGGCACTGAACGACGCCGCCGCGCTGCGTGCTGCGCTATCCGGCGCGGATATCGTGGTGCTTGCCGCGCCGGTTGCGCAGACACAGCCGCTGCTGGAGCGCATTGCGCCGTTTCTCGACGCAGGCACGATCGTCACCGATGCCGGCAGCACCAAGTCCGATGTGGTCGCATCCGCGCGTGCGGCGCTCGGCGCGCGCATCGGCCAGTTCGTGCCGGGGCATCCGATTGCCGGCCGTGAGGCGAGCGGCCCGGATGCGGCCTTGCCCGATCTGTACGTGAATCGCAACGTCGTGTTGTGCCCGCTGCCGGAGAACGCGCCGGAAGCGGTCGAGCGTGTTGCCGCGATGTGGCGCGCTACCGGCGCTTGTGTGCGGGAGATGACGCCCGAGCAGCATGACCGCGTACTCGCATCGGTCAGCCATTTGCCGCACGTTTTGTCGTTCGCGCTGGTCGAGCAGATTCTCAACTCGCCCGACGCTGCGCTGAAATTCTCATTCGCCGCCGGCGGCTTCCGCGACTTCACGCGCATCGCTGCGTCGAGCCCGGAAATGTGGCGTGACGTGTGTGTGGCGAATCGCGCCGCGTTGCTCGACGAACTCGATGCGTATACGGCGGTGCTCGCACGCCTGCGAGCGGCGATCGACACTGGCGACGGCGCCGCGCTCGAAGCCGTGTTCGCGCGCTCGCGCGTCGCGCGCAGCGAATGGCAGGAACAGCGCGCTGCCGGATCCGCACTCGGCGACGCCTCGACATAACCGGAACTGGACTCAATCATGGAATTCCTCGATCTCGGACCATTTTCTCGTGCGTCCGGCACGGTTCGTTTGCCCGGTTCGAAAAGCATTTCGAACCGCGTACTGCTGCTCGCGGCGCTCGCCGAAGGCGAAACGACGATCACGAATCTGCTCGACTCCGACGACACCCGCGTAATGCTCGACGCGCTCGAAAAGCTTGGTGTGCGCTTGACGCGCGAGGGCGACAGCTGTGTCGTGACCGGCACGCGTGGTGCCTTCACGGCGCGCACGGCCGATCTGTTCCTCGGCAATGCCGGCACGGCGGTGCGCCCGCTAACCGCGGCGCTCGCGGTGAATGGCGGCGACTATCGCATTCACGGCGTGCCGCGCATGCACGAGCGGCCGATCGGGGACCTGGTCGACGGCTTGCGGCAGATCGGCGCGAAGATCGACTACGAAGAGAATGAAGGCTATCCGCCGCTGCGGATTCGCCCGGCGCAAATCGCGGCCGACGCACCAATCCGCGTGCGTGGCGACGTGTCGAGCCAATTCCTGACTTCGCTGCTGATGACGTTGCCGCTGTTGCGCACGGAAAGCGGCGTGACCACCGTGCAGGTGGACGGCGAGCTGATCTCGAAGCCGTACATCGAGATCACGATCAAGCTGATGGAGCGCTTCGGCATCAAGGTCGAGCGCAACGGCTGGCATCAGTTCGTCGTGCCGGCGGGGCAGCGCTATCAATCGCCGGGCACCATCATGGTGGAGGGCGATGCGTCGTCGGCGTCGTATTTCCTCGCTGCGGGCGCACTCGGCGGCGGCCCGTTGCGGGTGGAGGGTGTGGGCCGCGCCAGCATTCAGGGCGACGTCGGCTTTGCCGATGCGCTCATCAAGATGGGTGCGAACCTGCAGATGGGCGACGACTGGATCGAAGTGCGCGGCGTCGGCAACGACAGCGGCAAGCTCGATCCGATCGACATGGACTTCAACCTGATTCCCGATGCTGCGATGACGATTGCCGTCGCCGCGCTGTTCGCGGACGGCACGACCACACTGCGCAACATCGCCAGCTGGCGTGTGAAGGAAACCGACCGGATCGCCGCCATGGCCACCGAACTGCGCAAGGTCGGTGCAAAGGTGCAGGAAGGCGAGGATTTCCTCGTCGTCGCGCCGCCTGAAAAACTGATTCCGAACGCCTCGATCGACACCTACGACGATCACCGTATGGCGATGTGCTTCTCGCTCGTGAGCCTGGGCGGCGTGCCGATCCGGATCAACGACCCGAAGTGCGTCGGCAAGACGTTCCCCGATTATTTCGAGCGCTTCACCGCGCTCGCTCAACCCTGATTCGCTTCTGAATCGACTGACGCGCGACTTTTTCGATGAAACCGATCCGTCCCTTTCACCAAACGCCCGTCATTGCGATCGACGGCCCCAGCGCCTCGGGCAAAGGCACCGTGGCCGCGCTGGTTGCCGCGAATCTCGGCTTCCATTTGCTGGATAGCGGCGCGCTGTACCGGCTCGCCGCGCTCGCCAGCATGCGCTACAGCATCGCGGCGGATGACGTCGACGCGCTAGTCAAACTGATCGACGATCTGCACATCACCTTTCGCGAGGGGCTGGCGCAGCTGGACGGCGCCGACGTATCCGCCGACATTCGCGCCGAGGAAGTCGGCAGCCGCGCCTCGGCGATTGCCGTGCACGCGCCCGTGCGAACCGCGCTGGTGGCCCGTCAGCGGGCTTTCCGTAAGGAACCGGGGCTGGTTGCCGACGGCCGCGATATGGGCACGGTGATCTTCCAGGACGCCGTGTTGAAGGTGTTCATGACCGCCAGCGTCGAGGCTCGTGCGGCGCGCCGGCATAAGCAATTGATCCAAAAAGGATTTTCTGCTAATATAGATGACTTGCTCCGGGATTTGCGTGAGCGCGACGAGCGTGACAGTCAGCGCGCGGCCGCGCCGCTCAAGCCCGCAGCGGATGCAAAGCTGCTTGATACCTCCGCATTGTCCATCGACCAGGCGGTCGAGCAGGTGGTGCAGTGGTATGAAGCATGGGTTCCGCATGCTTGAAATTTAAGTGGCGGGCGCAGTAGAAGTAGTGTTGTCAGTAGGTGCTCCGCGTGTGTCGTGGAGCGTGTATTAACCCCTTAACCCCGCGTGGCATTCGCTTTCTTGGCCGTTGTTGCTGACCATCCGGCCAGCCGGGCACCGCGAGAACCATGCAAATTTTGATTTTTATGTCCGACCTGCAAACTTCCAACCCGAATACCGAATCTTTTGCGGCTCTGTTCGAAGAGTCGCTGACCAAGCAAGACATGCGCGCTGGCGAGGTGATTTCCGCCGAAGTCGTGCGTGTTGACCACAACTTCGTGGTCGTCAACGCTGGTCTCAAGTCCGAAGCCTACATCCCGCTCGAAGAGTTCCTGAACGACGCGGGCGAGGTAGAAGTGCAGGCGGGCGACTTCGTTTCCGTCGCGATCGACGCGCTGGAAAACGGCTATGGCGACACGATCCTGTCGCGCGACAAGGCGAAGCGCCTCGCTTCGTGGCTGTCGCTGGAAAAGGCTCTCGACAACAACGAACTCGTGACCGGCACGATCACGGGCAAGGTCAAGGGCGGCATGACCGTCATGGTCAACGGCATCCGCGCGTTCCTGCCGGGTTCGCTGGTTGACACGCGTCCGGTCAAGGACACGACCCCGTACGAAGGCAAGACGCTGGAATTCCGCGTCATCAAGCTCGACCGCAAGCGTAACAACGTCGTGCTGTCGCGCCGTGCCGTGATCGAAGCGACCCAGGGCGAAGAGCGCGCAAAGCTGCTCGAAACGCTGAAGGAAGGCGCGATCGTGGAAGGCGTGGTGAAGAACATCACCGATTACGGCGCGTTCGTGGACCTCGGCGGTATCGACGGCCTGCTGCACATCACCGACATCGCATGGCGTCGTGTGCGTCACCCGAGCGAAGTTCTGTCGGTTGGCCAGGAAGTCACCGCGAAGATCCTCAAGTTCGATCAAGAGAAGAACCGCGTTTCGCTGGGCATCAAGCAACTGGGCGACGATCCGTGGGAAGGCATTTCCCGCCGTTACCCGTCGGGCACGCGCCTGTTCGGTAAGGTCACCAACATCACCGACTACGGCGCATTCGTCGAAGTGGAATCGGGCATCGAAGGCCTGGTTCACGTGTCGGAAATGGACTGGACGAACAAGAACGTTGCACCGTCGAAGGTTGTTCAGCTGGGCGACGAAGTCGAAGTCATGGTTCTCGAAATCGACGAAGACCGCCGCCGTATCAGCCTCGGCATGAAGCAATGCAAGCCGAACCCGTGGGACGACTTCAGCCGCAACTTCAAGAAGGGCGACAAGCTGCAAGGCGCAATCAAGTCGATCACCGACTTCGGCGTCTTCATCGGTCTGCCGGGCGGCATCGACGGTCTGGTTCATCTGTCGGACCTGTCGTGGAGCGAAACGGGCGAAGAAGCGGTTCGCAAGTACAAGAAGGGCGACGAAGTGGAAGCGATCGTTCTCGGCATCGACGTCGAGAAGGAACGCATTTCGCTGGGCATCAAGCAGCTCGAAGGCGACCCGTTCAGCAACTTCGTTGCAATGAACGACAAGGGTTCGATCGTCGACGGCGTGGTCAAGACGGTAGATGCGAAGGGTGCTGTGGTTACGCTGTCGGCGGAAGTCGAAGGCTACCTGCGTGCTTCGGAAATCGCACAAGACCGCGTGGAAGATGCTCGCAACGTGCTGAAGGAAGGCGACAAGGTCAACGCGATGATCATCAACATCGATCGCAAGTCGCGTGGCATCAACCTGTCGGTCAAGGCCAAGGATTCGGCTGAGCAACAGGAAGCGATCCGCGGCCTGGCTTCGTCGGATTCGAGTTCGGCTGCTACCGGCACGACGAACCTCGGTGCGCTGCTGAAGGCCAAGCTCGACGGCCAGAACCAGTAAGCCTTGAGTTTTCTTGAGAGGTCTGCTGCAGTATGACCAAATCGGAATTGGTCGCCCAGCTGGCTACGCGATTTCCGCAGCTTGTACTTAAAGATGCGGATTTCGCGGTGAAGACGATGCTTGATGCGATGTCCGAGGCGCTTGCCAATGGTCATCGCATTGAAATTCGCGGCTTCGGCAGCTTCGGCCTTAATCGTCGTCCCTCCCGCGTCGGGCGTAATCCGAAGTCGGGCGAGAAGGTGCTGGTACCTGAGAAGTACGTACCGCATTTCAAGCCGGGCAAGGAATTGCGCGAGCGGGTAGATCGACGTTCGGGCGAGCCGCTGAAGGCCGATGAGCCGGATGACGAAGACCTGTAAATGCTTCGCTGTGCGGTTCGCAGCATGGCATGGTTAGCGTCAGCGGCCAAAGCCAGACGGCAAAAGACCAGAAAAAGCGCCTTCGGGCGCTTTTTTTTCGTCGGTTTTTCGTCCGTACTTTTCGTTCATTGTCGTTGTAAGTTCCGCTATCAGCCAGTTCCTGCCCAGCCGCGAGGGCATCCATTACAATACGGGTCACTTCGGCGCGGGCAACACCGTGGCGCGACGCGTCATCAGGCCGGCGTCACCCCGCAACTGCCGTCAAGAGACCTATTCATGAAATTTATCGTCTGGCTGATCCGTGTGTTGGTGTTCGTGCTCCTGCTGGTGCTCGCGCTCTCCAATACACAACCCGCTACGCTGAATTTCCTCGCTGGCTACGCGTGGCCGGCGCCTTTGATCCTGATCGGCCTCGCGTTCTTCGTGGTGGGGCTGCTAGCCGGGCTGGTGTCGTCAATGCCAGCCATGGTGCGGCTGCGCATGGAGAATGGCCGGCTCAAGCGCGAGTTGCGTGTGGCGCGCGAAACCCCGGTAGTGGTTGAACAACCGCCCATGCCGCCGCTGATCTAAATTGTCTTCTGCCGTGTTTCTGAAGCGCGGCTTTCCGTTCCCGCCGTCTCGCATATTTGCATTAATCGCATGGATCTAGACTTCTGGTGGCTGCTTGTCATACCCGTCGCTTTTGCGTTCGGCTGGATGGCCGCGCGCTACGACCTCAAGACGCTGCTGTCCGAAAGCGCCAACCTGCCGCGGTCGTACTTCCGCGGCCTGAATTTTCTGCTCAATGAGCAGCCTGACCAGGCGATCGACGCGTTTATCGAAGTCGTCAAGCTGGACCCGGAAACGATCGAGCTGCACTTTGCGCTGGGGAATCTGTTCCGCCGCCGCGGTGAGACGGACCGCGCGATCCGCGTGCATCAGAACCTGCTGAGCCGCACCGATCTGCCCGTTACCGAGCGCGATCACGCGCTCTACGAACTAGGCCAGGACTTCCTGAAAGCCGGTTTGCTCGATCGCGCGGAGGAGACTTTCCGCTTGCTCGAAACCGGCAATTACGCGCTGGGTGCGCAGCGGGCGCTGCTGACCATCTACCAGATCGAGAAAGACTGGGTTAAGTCGATCGACATCGCGCGCCACCTGGAAACAATGGGCGCCGAGTCGCTCGACAAGGACATCGCGCAGTTCTATTGCGAGCTCGCCCAGGAAGCGCTGCAGCAGAAAAACGCAGATGAGGCGCGCCGTCAGCTAGGTTTTGCGTTGAAGGCGAACCCGACCAATGTCCGCGCCACGATCCTGTTCGGCGACGTCGACGCGACGGCCGGTTCGCAAGAGGCAGCGATCGCCCAATGGCGGCGCGTCGAGGAACAGAATCCCGCCTATCTGCCGCTCGTCGCGGAAAAGCTGATGAAGGCCTATGAGGCGCTCGGCCGTCCGCAGGATGGCGCCGATCTGCTCATCACGTGGGTAGACCGCTATCCGTCGAACGATCTGCTCGACGTGACCTATCAGCACATTGCGGCGGTACGCGGGCCCGACGCCGCGCATGCGCTGGCGCGCTCGCAGATGCAGAAGTCGCCGAATCTGGCGGGCATGACGCGTCTTCTGGAAGCCCAGGAGGCTGTCGCGGAAGAGCCGCGGCGTAGCGAGCTTGAACTGATGCGTACGCTAATCCGTCAGCGCACCAAAAATCTGCCACGGTATACGTGCCAGAATTGTGGTTTCAGGGCGCGGCTGTTCTACTGGCAGTGTCCGGGTTGCAGCGGTTGGGAAACCTATGCGCCGCGTCGCGTCGAACCGATCACGGCGTCGAATTGATCGCGAATGCAATCGTATAGCTGCGCCGCAACGACGGTGGCCCGTCGGGCGGATTAGGCCGGGCGGGATCATGGCGGCCTTGTTCACTACGAGAAACCCTCACCGGAACCCTCTACCGGAAAGCGTATGAAAATCACCATTATCGGCACGGGCTATGTTGGACTCGTCACCGGCGCGTGCCTCGCCGAAATCGGCCATGACGTCTTCTGTCTCGACGTCGATCCGCGCAAGATCGAAATCCTCAACAACGGGGGCGTGCCGATCCACGAGCCGGGTTTGCTCGAGATGATCGCCCGCACGCGCAAGGCGCGCCGCATCACGTTTTCGACGGATATCGAAGCCAGCGTGGCGCACGGCGAGGTGCAGTTCATCGCCGTCGGCACGCCGCCCGACGAAGACGGCTCGGCCGATCTGCAATATGTGCTCGAAGCGGCGCGCAACATCGGCCGCACGATGAACGGCTTCAAGGTGATCGTCGACAAATCGACGGTGCCGGTCGGCACCGCCCAACGCGTGCGCGCGGTGGTCGAAGAGGAACTGGCCAAACGCGGGCTCGCCGATAGCGAGCAGCACCGCTTCTCGGTGGTGTCGAACCCTGAGTTTCTGAAGGAAGGCGCGGCCGTCGACGACTTCATGCGCCCCGATCGCATCGTGCTCGGCAGCGACGAAGACGAAGCCGGCATGCGCGCGCGCGAACTGATGAAGCGTCTGTACGCGCCGTTCAACCGCAACCACGAACGCACGCTGTACATGGATGTGCGCTCGGCTGAATTCACGAAATACGCAGCCAATGCGATGCTTGCCACGCGCATCTCGTTCATGAACGAGATGTCGAATCTGGCGGACCGGGTCGGCGCGGATATCGAAGCGGTGCGTCGCGGCATCGGCTCGGACCCACGTATCGGTTATCACTTCCTGTATGCCGGTTGCGGTTACGGCGGCTCGTGCTTCCCGAAGGACGTGCAGGCGCTGATCCGCGCCGCTAGCGAAAGCGGCCACAATCTGCGCATCCTCGAAGCGGTCGAGGAAGTGAACTACAAGCAGAAAGACGTGCTGGTGCAGAAGATCACGGGCAAGCTCGGTGAAGACCTGAGCGGCCGCACGTTCGCCGTGTGGGGCCTCGCGTTCAAGCCGAATACCGACGACATGCGCGAGGCGCCGAGCCGTCGCGTGATCGCCGAATTGCTGGCGCGTGGCGCCCACGTGCGCGCCTACGATCCGGTCGCGGTGGCCGAAGCGCGCCGCGTGTTCGCCATCGATCTGCACGATGCGCCGGAACAGCAAGCGCGGCTCACGTTCACGAGCACTCAGGACGAAACGCTCACCGGCGCCGACGCGCTGGTGGTCGTCACCGAATGGAAAGAATTCAAGAGCCCGGATTTCGTGCATCTGAAATCGGTGCTGAAGTCACCGCTGATTTTCGACGGCCGCAATCTGTACGAGCCGGACGCCATGACCGAGTTCGGCATCGACTATCACTCGATCGGACGGCCTTATGCCCAACCCTCTGAATTTCCGGCCGATGTCTCCAGCAATGCCTGAGGCTGCTCAGTCCGTACCCACGGCGGCACTTACCGTGGTGCCGCGCGAACGCCTCGGCGCGGCGCGCGTGCTGGTGGTCGGCGACGTCATGCTCGATCGCTACTGGTTCGGCGACGTGAACCGTATTTCGCCGGAAGCGCCGGTGCCGGTCGTGCATGTGCAGCGTCAGGAAGACCGTCTCGGCGGCGCGGCGAACGTGGCGCGCAATGCGGTTGCACTCGGCGCGCAGGCGGGTTTGCTGTGCGTGGTCGGCCACGACGAGCCCGGCGAGCGCATCGTGCAACTGCTCGGCGAAAGCGGGGTGGCGCTGCATCTGGAGCGCGATCCGGATTTGCTCACCACAATCAAGCTGCGCGTGCTGTCGCGCCAGCAGCAGTTGCTGCGCGTCGACTTCGAAAACTCGCCGGCTCACGAAGTGTTGCTCGCGGGTCTCGCGCGTTTCGACGACCTGCTGTCCTCGCACGACGTGATCCTGATGTCCGATTACGCGAAGGGCGGTCTCACGCACGTCACGCAGATGATCGCGAAAGCGCGTGCGGCGGGCAAGCCGGTGCTGGTCGATCCGAAGGGCGACGACTGGGAGCGCTATCGCGGCGCCACGCTGATCACGCCGAATCGCGCCGAGTTGCGCGAGGTGGTCGGACAGTGGAAATCCGAAGAAGATCTGATCGCGCGTGTGACCAAACTGCGCGCCGATCTCGAGTTCAAGGCGTTGCTGCTGACGCGTTCGGAAGAGGGCATGACGCTCTTCTCCGACGACGGCTTGCTGCACGCGTCGGCTGTCGCACGTGAAGTGTATGATGTCTCGGGCGCGGGCGACACTGTGATCGCCACGCTTGCCGCCATGCTCGGCGCGGGCCTGACGCTGGTCGAGGCGGTAGGACTCGCGAATCGCGCGGCCGGCATCGTGGTCGGCAAGCTCGGCACTGCCACCGTCAACTACGACGAACTTTTTCATTGATGCAGCCCGCCGGGTTCCCTGCTTTGCGCGCGTCCGGTTCAGCAGCGCAAAACCGGAACCCGCGAGGCGCCACCTGAATTTGTCGACTGGAGTTAGCGCTTTAGCGCTTACTCCAGTCCCATGCAAAGCTGTCGACCGGAGTTAGCGCTTTAGCGCTTACTCCGGTCCCATGCAAAGCTGTCGACTGGAGTTAGCGCTTTAGCACTTACTCCGGTCCCATGCAAAGCTCATTACCGCAGGATCATCATGACCCTCATCGTCACCGGCGCAGCCGGCTTTGTCGGCAGCAATCTCGTGAAGGCGCTCAACGAGCGCGGTGAACAACGCATCATCGCGGTTGATAACCTCACGCGCGCGGACAAGTTCAAGAATCTCGTCGACTGCGAGATCGACGATTATCTCGACAAGACCGAATTCGTCGAACGCTTCAAGCGGGGCGACTTCGGCAAAGTGCGGGCGATTTTCCACGAAGGGGCCTGCTCGGACACGATGGAAACCGATGGCCGCTACATGATGGACAACAACTTCCGCTATAGCCGTGAAGTGCTCGACGTCTGTCTCGCGCAGAACATCCAGTTTCTGTATGCGTCCTCGGCGGCAACGTATGGCGGTTCGAGCCGCTTTGTTGAAGAGCGCGAAGTCGAGCAGCCGCTGAACGTGTACGGCTATTCGAAATTCCTGTTCGACCAGGTGATTCGCCGTGTCCTGCCCACCGCGAAGAGCCAGATTGCCGGCTTCCGCTATTTCAACGTGTACGGGCCGCGCGAGACGCACAAGGCGCGCATGGCGTCGGTGGCGTTTCACAACTTCAACCAGTTTCGCGCGGAAGGTAAGGTCAAGCTGTTCGGCGAATACAACGGCTATGCCGCCGGCGAGCAGACGCGCGACTTCGTCTCCGTCGAAGACGTGGTCAACGTGAACCTGTTCTTCTTCGACAATCCGGACAAGTCGGGCATCTTCAACCTGGGCAGTGGCCGCGCCCAGCCGTTCAACGACATCGCGAGCACGGTGGTCAACACGCTGCGTGCGTTGAACAACGAGCCGCCGTTGTCGCTCGCGGATCAGGTGCAGCGCGGGTTGATCGAATACATTCCGTTCCCCGATGCATTGCGCGGCAAGTACCAGTGCTTCACTCAAGCCGACCTCACGAAGCTACGTGCTGCCAGCTACGACGCGCCGTTCCTGAGCGTGCAGGAAGGTGTCGATCGCTACGTACGTTGGCTATTCGGCCAGGTGTAAATCTTTCGGATACCTCTTTAAACTGGAATCTCCCGGTTGGTGATGGTCGCCAACCGGTTGTACGAGGGAGATTCCATATGTTTCGAAAAATGCTGGTTACCGCGGCCATGCTGGCCGCTTTCGGCCACGCCTATGCGGCGGTCGACGTCAACACGGCTAATGAGGACGCGCTGCGCGGCATCAAGGGCATCGGCCCTGCCAAAGCGAAAGCCATTCTCGAAGAGCGTGCAGCGCATGGTCCATTCAAGGACCCGGCCGATCTCGGCAAGCGCGTCAAAGGCATGGGCGGGCATACCGTCGAGCGCCTGCAGGCGGAGGGTCTCGCTGTCGGTCCGGCTGGCGCGGCTGCTAACCCGCAGGCTGCGGCGTCTGCACAGACCAAAGGCGCGGCCGCTGCGGGCAATGGCGCCAATCCGGCCAACTCGAGCAACGCGGCCACTACCCCAAAGAGCAACGCCACTGTGGCGGTGAAGAAATAGCCTGACGCGGGCCGTGCGCGCGAGGCGGGTCACGTCTCGCGCGCCTGGTCCGTTACCGTCGTTCCCCTTCATGGTCGGAGTGGGTAAGAACACTCCTTCAGCTGTCATGCAGATGACTGGCTCCCGCGGTTCTCAGCCGCGGGCTTTTTGCGTGGTTATTTGCGCTGTATTTGCGGGCCCGATGAGCGCTATGCACTTAGCCACCTGGCATCGCTGCATCCATGCGGACAGAAGGGCCGCACGGCAACCGCGCGCACGGTGGTTTAGAATCGATAGATTAAAGACTCCGCGCACCGACAGCACCAGAACCGACATGGCTTACAAAACGATTGAAGATACGATCGGCAATACGCCGCTCGTGCAACTCGTCCGGCTCCCTGACGACGAGATCCGCAGCCGCAATAACGTGATCCTTGCGAAGCTCGAGGGCAACAATCCCGCGGGTTCGGTGAAGGACCGCCCGGCGCTGGCGATGATCAAGAAAGCGGAAGCACGCGGGCGTATCAAGCCGGGCGACACGCTGATCGAATCGACCAGCGGCAACACGGGTATCGCGTTGGCGATGGCGGCGGCGATCCGCGGCTACAAGATGGTGCTGATCATGCCAGAGGACCTGTCGGTGGAGCGCCGTCAGAGCATGGCGGCCTATGGCGCGCAGATCGTGCTGACGCCGGTGACGGGCGGCATGGAATACGCGCGCGATCTGGCCGAACAGATGCAGCGCGAAGGCAAGGGCATCATCCTCGACCAGTTCGCGAATCCGGACAATCCGGCCGCCCACGTCGAAGGCACCGGTCCGGAAATCTGGCGCGACACCGAAGGGCGCATCACGCACTTCGTCTCGTCGATGGGTACAACCGGCACGATCATGGGCGTGTCCACCTATCTGAAGGAACAGAATCAGGCGATCGAGATCATCGGCGCGCAGCCGGAAGAGGGTTCGCGCATTCCGGGCATCCGCAAATGGCCGGAAGCCTATTTGCCGAAGATTTTCGATCGTAGCCGCGTGGACCGCGTCGAGAACGTGAGCCAGGCCGCGGCCGAAGCAATGGCGCGGCGCATGGCCTCGGTCGAAGGGATCTTCGCCGGCATCTCGTCGGGCGGGGCCTGTGAGGTGGCGCTGCGCGTCGCGCGTCAGGTCGAGAACGCGACGATCGTATTTATCGTCTGCGATCGGGGCGACCGGTATCTGTCGACGGGTGTATTCCCGGCTTGATTGCGCTTCGGCGAGTTGAGCGGCCCTCAATCTTGGGTGGCCAATAAAAAAGCGCCGGTCGACCCGGCGCTTTTTTGTGTCGCATGCTACCCGTTCGTGACGCGGTGAGTGTCTGGCAACGGAGTGTCTGACGCCCGCCGCTCAGCTTATTGCGAAGCCGCGCCTGGCGCCGCCGCATTGCTGCTGGCGTTCGCCGCGTCGCTCGCCACCATCTGCGCTTTGACCCGCTGGCCCAATTGATAAACCGCCAGTGCGTAGAAGAAACTGCGGTTATAGCGCGTCAGCACATAGAAGTTCTTCAAGCCCAGCATGTACTCCGTACCACGGCCCGGCGACGGCAGATCCACCACCGTCACCGACGTGGCGGCCTCCGACGCGATATCGACGCCCGGCTCGTCCAGCAGCAGCCCGGCCCGGAGCAATTGGTCCAGCGGCCAATGCGGCTCCGGCTTACCGTCGGCGGCCGCTTGCGCCACGCCCAGGCTGCCGGCGTCCATGCCGATCTTCCACACCACGGGCCGGCCGTTTTCCCAGCCATTCTGGCGCAGATAATTCGCCACGCTGCCGATCGCATCCGCCTCGCTCGTGCGCAGATCGATCTGCTTGTTACCGTCGTAGCTCACCGCGTATTGCACGATGCTGCTCGGCAGGAACTGGGGAATCCCGATCGCGCCGGTGTAGGAGCCGAGCACGGTGGTCGGGTCGATTTGCGAATCGCGTGTCCACACCAGGTAGTCTTCAAGATTCTTGCGGAAGGTCGCCTGGCGATCCGCGCGATTGGCGGTATTCGGGTAGTCGAAGCTGAGCGTGGTCAGCGCGTCGAGCACACGGAAGTTGCCCATGAAGCGTCCGTAGATCGTCTCCACGCCAATGATGCCGACGATCACTTCCGGCGGCACGCCGAACTCTTCATAGGCGCGTTGCAGCGTGGCCTGGTTGGCGCGCCAGAAACTCACGCCGGCGTTGATGCGCACCTGGTCGAGAAAGCGCGACTGATACACGCGCCAGTTCTTGATCGTCGGCGAAGGTGACGGCGTGACGAGCTTGACTGCGGTAGCCGAATAGCTCACGCGCGCGAAGAGGGCATGCAATGCGGCTTCGTCGAAGTCATAGCGCGCCGACATGTCGCTGATGAACGCGTCCACGTTCGGATTGTTCGCATAGCGCTGCGGAATGATCTCTTCTTCGAAGGTTTGCCCTTGCGGCACCGCCGGTTGCGGTTGGCTTTGCGCGAGCAGCAGCGGTTTTTTCGCGGCGCTTTGCGCGATCGCCGGACTGGTTGCCATGAACATGCACGATGCGACGGACAGTGCGGCGGCCACGGTCTTCATGCGTAGCCGGTTTCGTGCAGACAGAGCAAGCTTGACGGTCATAGTGAGCTAGGGGCGCAGTGCGAAAGAGACAGGGGAAAACGGATCGGGGCAGTATACCCGACGCCTTCCGCAAAACTGTGCCCGGCGCGTCGCAGTCGCATGGTGTGGTAACTTGGCAAATGTTGGTGCGCCCAGTGTGCGCGCCCCTGGACGGAGACACGCCGCGCGCGCTTTGAAAGCGCCGCGCCGCGGACGAGAATCATGGCAACTGGCTTTTATTCCCACGCCGATTGTTTGCTGCACGATATGGGGCAATGGCATCCCGAATGCCCGGCGCGCCTGCAGGCAATCGAAGATCAATTGATCGCGAGCCGCATCGACTCGCTGATCGAGCGCGAATCGCCGCCGCTCGCCGATGAAGCCGCGCTGTTGCGCGTGCATACGCAAGCCCACGTCGATTACATCCGCAGCCGGTCACCCACGGAGGGGCTCGCCGAAATCGATCCCGACACGTCGATGAACCCGCACACTTTGCAGGCCGCGTTGCGCGCAGCCGGCGCCGCGGTGGCCGCGACCGACGCCGTGATCGAAGGCCGCTATGAGAACGCGTTCTGCAGCGTGCGCCCGCCTGGCCACCATGCGGAGCCGGCGCGCGCGATGGGCTTCTGCTTCTTCAACAACGTCGCGATCGCCGCGCGTCATGCACTCGAGGTACACGGCATGCAGCGCGTCGCGATCGTCGATTTCGACGTTCATCACGGCAACGGCACCGAAGCGGCCTTTTCGGGCGATTCGCGGGTGCTGATGTGCAGCATCTTCCAGCATCCGTTCTATCCGTTCACCGGCGCCGACAATCAGGCGCCCAACATGTGCAACGTGCCGATGCCGGCGCGCTCGAAAGGCACGGCGGTACGCGAGGCGGTCGACATGATGTGGCTGCCGCGCCTGCATGATTTCAAGCCGGAGATGATCTTCATCTCGGCCGGCTTCGATGCGCATCGCGAAGACGATCTCGGCAACATGGGTCTCGTCGAAGACGACTACGCCTGGATCACCGACCAGATGCGCGAGATCGCGAAGCGCTATGCGCGTGGGCGGATCGTCAGCTGTCTCGAAGGCGGGTACAACCTGTCGGCGCTCGGGCGCAGCGTGGTCGCGCACGTGCGCTCGCTGGCCGGGATCTAAGCGGCCACGCCGCAGGCGTTGCGCGAGCGTCGCGAACCGCATGAATTCAACGAGGAGCGAGCTATGAATGCCGAGGTGCGCAGTGCTCCGCTGGTCGAAATCGAACACGACGCGTACGGCGTGCCGGGCGTCGTCCGATTGACGATGAACCGGCCCGACGCCTTTAACGCGCTCTCCGAAGCCCTGCTCGACGCGTTGCAGTCGACGCTAACGGCGCTGGCAGCGTCCAACGCGCGGGTGGTGGTGATCGCCGGCGCCGGCCGCGCGTTCTGCGCGGGGCACGATCTGAAGGAAATGCGAGCGGCGCCGTCGCTGGCTTATTACCAGGCCTTGTTCGCGCGCTGCACGAAGCTGATGCTGACGATCCAGCGCTTGCCGCAACCGGTGATTGCGCGCGTGCACGGCATCGCCACTGCAGCCGGCTGCCAGTTGGTCGCAATGTGCGATCTGGCAGTCGCTGCCGATACTGCGCGCTTTGCCGTCTCGGGTGTCAATCTGGGGCTTTTCTGCGCTACACCTTCGGTGCCGCTGTCGCGCAATCTGTCGCGTAAGGCGGCGCTTGAAATGCTGCTCACCGGCGATTTCATCGACGCCGCGCAGGCGAAGCAGCAAGGCCTCGTGAATCGTGTGGTTCCGGCAGATGCGCTCGATTCAGAGGTCGCGCGGCTCGCGAAAAGCATCTGCGCGAAACCCGTCGAAGCGGTGAGCGCCGGCAAAGGCCTTTTCTATCGCCAGCTCGAAATGGGCATCGAAGCGGCGTATCAGCTAGCCGGCCAGGCCATGGCCTGCAACATGATGGATGACTCGGCGCTCGAAGGCGTGCAGGCGTTTATCGACAAGCGACCACCCGACTGGAAGCGCTAGCCGGGTTGGGCCGTTCCTGGCGGGGCCGGGTCCGGCACTCAGGTCGGCGGAGGTCCGAGGCTCCGCCATGCCGTCAAGTGCTCACGCTTGGGGCAGCCGCTTCTCGATCCAGTCGATCAGCGCGCCAATCACCCGATCCCGGTCGAGATCGTTCATCGTCTCGTGATAGCTGTCTTCGTGCATCGTGAGCGTTTTGTCCGGCGAGCCCGCGTGCGCGCCGAAATCGCGGCTGCCTTCGGGTTCGGTCAGCTTGTCGGCGGTGCCGTGATACACCAGCAGCGGCACGCGTAGTTCCGCACGGCCGCGTTCGATGCGCGCCATCGCCAGCAACAACTCCGCGCCCGTACGCGCCGGAATCGCGCCGTGATGAACCAGCGGATCGTTACGATTGGCGTTCACCACGGGCTGAAGCCGCGACAGCAAAGCCGCGTCGATTTTCATCGCCGGGAAGGTCGGCCAGAAGCGGCTGATCACCTGGCTCACCTTTAGCATCCAGCGCGGCACATCACGGCCCGGCGCGAGCGCGGGGCTCGACAGGATCAGGCCGCTGAGCCGGCGCTCGCTTGCCGCGAGCCGTTCGATCGCGTACAGCGCCGCGACCGCGCCGCCCATGCTATGGCCCATCAGGAACAGTGGTGCGCAACTGGTCGCCGCTTCATCGAGCAAGGCCTGAGCATCGAGCAGATACTCGTCGAAGCGCTTCACCCACACGCGTTTGCCCGGCGCATGCCCATGTCCGCGCAAGTCGATGGCGACGAGTTCAATGCCGGCCGGATTCAGCCGATCCGCCAGCGCCGCGTAACGCCCCGCGTGCTCCGCTAGCCCGTGCACCAGCGCGACGGTGCCGCGCAATGGTGTCGTGGCGGGCCAGCGGTACAACGGCAGGTCGATGCCGTCGCTCGTCATGACCGTCGAGCGCCGCGCCGCGCCGCCTTTCCGGGCGGCTGCTGCGGGACGCACATTGCCTGGTCGAGTTGTTTCCTTAGCCACCGTTTGTCCTGAACTGGTCCCGATTCTGATTTGCCCGATCATAGTCGCAGCGGGTGCGCACGCGCGAGCATCTCGCGCCGGGCCGGCCTCTAATGCCCTGTGGTTATGAAAAGATCGTAATTGATTATTAAAGAGAATGACGGTGCTGCGGTAGAATTGCGCGCTCAAATCCTAATAAAAGCAACGGCGGCCGCTTGTCAGGAGCGCACAACGCTCGTTGGCGAACTCCGCCGTTTCGTTTTTCCATGATCGAAATACGCAATATTTCTCAGCGGTTCGCCGGGCCCCGGGGCTGGGTCGAGGCGTTGCACAACGTCAATCTGTCGATTCCGGCGGGTGAGGTGTTCGGCATCATTGGCCGCAGCGGCGCGGGCAAGAGTACGCTCGTGCGCACCCTTAACCTGCTGACGCGCCCGAGCGAAGGCAACATCGTCGTCAACGGCCGCGATCTGACGACGCTGCCCGCCGCGCAATTGCGCGAGGCGCGTCGCGAAATCGGCATGATTTTCCAGCACTTCAACCTGCTGTCGTCGCGCACGGTGTACGAGAACGTGGCCTTGCCGCTCGAACTCGCCGGCATGAAGCGCGACGAGATCGAGGCGAACGTGCTGCCGCTACTCGAACTGGTCGGCCTGTCGGCGCAGAAGGATCGTTATCCGGCGCAGATCAGCGGCGGGCAGAAGCAGCGCGTCGGCATCGCGCGTGCGTTGGCGAGCAAGCCGAAGGTGCTGCTCTCCGACGAAGCGACTTCGGCGCTCGATCCCGAAACCACGCGCGCGATCCTCGAACTGCTCAAGCGTATCAATCGCGAACTTAACCTGACGATCGTACTGATTACGCACCAGATGGACGTGATCAAGCAGGTCTGCGACCGCGTCGCGGTGCTGGACGCGGGCCGTGTGGTCGAACAGGGCAAGGTCATCGACGTGTTCCTGCAACCGCATCACGAAGTCACGCGCGCGCTGATCGGCGACGTGATCGCGCAGGAACTGCCGCCCGCGATGAAGGCGCGCGTGGCCGAACGCCTGAAGACCGGCAGCGGACATTTGCTGCGCCTCGCGTTCACCGGGTCGGGTGTCGATCAGCCGATCCTGTCGGAAACGATTCGCCGCTACGAACTCGACTTCAACATCCTGCACGGCCAGATCGACGAGATCCAGGGGCAGGCGTTCGGCTCGCTCGCGGTGTTGGCGGGCGGCGAACCGGCAAAGGTGGCAGAGGCGCTGACGTATCTGCGCGAACAGGGTGTGGTGGTCGAGGAGCTGTCGTATGTTGAGTGAAATGTTCGATATGTTCGTCCAGTCGTTCTGGGAAACGCTCGTGATGGTGGGCATCTCCGGACTGGTCGGCGCAGCGGTCGGCCTGCCGCTCGGCGTGCTGCTGTATCTGACCGACCGTCAGGGCGTGCTGCAGAATATCGCGGTGAATCGCGTGATAGGGGGAATCGTCAACGCGGTGCGCTCGACGCCGTTCATCATTTTGCTGGTCGCAGTGATTCCGTTCACACGCCTCGTAGTGGGTTCGTCGATCGGCACGGCTGCGGCCGTGGTGCCGCTGACGATCGCCGCAGCGCCGTTTATCGCGCGTCTGGTTGAGACAGCTTTGCGCGAAGTCGATCGCGGTCTGATCGAAGCGGCGCAGGCCATGGGCGCGACCACTAGTCAGATCGTCTTCAAGGTGCTGTTGCCGGAATCGCTGCCGGGCGTGGTCGCCGGGTTGACGATTACCTTCGTGTCGCTGGTCGGGTATTCAGCGATGGCCGGTGCGATCGGCGGTGGCGGGCTCGGCGATCTGGGCATTCGTTACGGGTATCAGCGTTTCCTGCCGGAAGTGATGGTGACGGTCGTGGTGATCCTGATCGTCTTCGTGCAACTGGTGCAGTCATTCGGGGATTGGCTCGTGCGTCGTTTGAGCCATAAATAAACAGAGGCTATCGGAGCCTTTCGAGAAAACGCCGCGCGCCGCAAGTTTTCCGCTCCGCAGGGAGGCCCCCGCTCCGAAGGAAGTCCCCCGCCCCTTGGGGGGATTGGGGGATCGCCTCCTCGGGGAGGCGGGCGCGAAGCGACAGGTTTTGGGGCACGCTCAACAGAATTGCCAGATTCGGAAAAGGTCCATCATGCAACGTCGTTTCATTCTCAAGCTGGCCGCCACGCTTGGCGCCGCGTCGCTGTTCGCTGCCGCCACGGCGGCTCGTGCCGAAGACGCGATCAAGGTCGGCGTCACCGGCGGCCCGCACGCGCAGATCATGGAAGTCGTGAAGACGGTCGCGGCAAGGAACGGCCTGAACATCAAGATCGTTGAGTTTTCCGACTACGTCCAGCCGAACGCGGCGCTCGCCGGCGGCGACCTGGACGCGAACAGCTACCAGCACGACCCGTACTTGCAGGCCCAGGTGAAGGACCGCGGCTACCAGCTGATCCGCGTTGCCGATACGGTCACGTACCCGATGGGCCTCTACTCGAAGAAAGTGAAGACGCTGGCTGAATTGCAGCCGGGCGCGAAGATCGCGGTGCCGAACGATCCGACCAATGGCGGCCGGGCACTCCTGTTGCTGCAAAAGCAGGGTCTGCTGAAGCTGCGCGCGGACGCAGGTCTCAGGGCGACGCCGCTCGACATCGTCGACAACCCGAAGAAGCTGAAGATAGTCGAACTCGACGCCGCGCAAATTCCGCGTTCGCTGAACGACGTGGACGCCGCCGCGATCAATACGAACTTTGCGATGGAAGCGGGTCTGAAGCCCAGGCAGGACGCCATCGCGATCGAAGACCCGAAGGGCCCCTACGTGAACATCATCGCAATCCGCGAAGCTGACAAAAACAAGCCGTGGGTGGCGAAACTGGTCGCGGCGTATCATTCGCCGGAAGTGAAGCAGTTCGTCGAGAGCAAATTCGGTGGGGCGGTGATCGCGGCCTGGTGATGTGACGGCCGGCTTTTCGACCGTTTTCCCCGGCTGTGGGCATAGCAAGACACGACGGCAATGTAAAATTAGAGTCGTAAGTCTTAACCCGGGGTTGTCGCCCGGGTTTTTTCGAGATTAAAATAGAACGATCGTTCGATATTGTCGTCACGCCGCTGAGGAGCGATATCCTTCTGCTAGAGCGCCCGCGACGCGGTTGCCCTAAGGGCAGTCGTTATAATGATCGTTGGGCTGACGTATTCGTAACTTTGGAGCGTGTGCATGAAAATCCTGGTGCCAGTCAAGAGAGTGGTCGATTACAACGTGAAAGTCCGGGTCAAATCGGACGGCACGGGCGTCGACATCGCGAACGTGAAGATGTCGATGAATCCGTTCGACGAAATCGCGGTTGAAGAAGCGGTTCGTCTGAGGGAAGCGGGCGTGGCGACCGAAGTGATCGCCGTGTCGGCGGGTGTGACGCAAGCGCAGGAAACGCTGCGCACGGCGCTGGCGATCGGCGCGGACCGCGCGATCCTGATCGAGTCGAACGAAGACCTGCAGCCGCTGGCCGTCGCCAAGCTGCTCAAGGCGCTGGTCGACAAGGAACAGCCTGGGCTGGTGATTCTCGGCAAGCAGGCCATCGACGACGATTCGAACCAGACCGGCCAAATGCTCGCTGCGCTGGCGAATCTTCCGCAAGCGACGTTCGCCTCGAAGGTTGTCGTTGCCGATGGTAAAGCTACGGTTTCGCGCGAAGTCGACGGCGGCGCGGAAACGCTGTCGCTGACCTTGCCCGCTGTGGTCACGACCGACCTGCGCCTGAACGAGCCGCGCTATGTGACGCTGCCGAACATCATGAAGGCGAAGAAGAAGCCGCTGGAAGTCATCAAGCCGGAAGATCTCGGCGTTGACGTGACGCCGCGCCTGAAGACGCTGAAGGTCGTCGAGCCGCCGAAGCGCTCTGCCGGTGTGATGGTGCCGGATGTGAAGACGCTGGTCGAGAAGCTGAAGACCGAAGCCAAGGTGCTGTAAGGAGACGGACGAAATGACGAATCTGGTAATTGCAGAACACGATAACGCATCGATCAAGGCCGCGACGCTGAACACGATCGCAGCCGCGCAGAAGATTGGCGGTGATATCCACGTGCTGGTGGCAGGCCACAACGCACAAGCCGCAGCGGATGCGGCAGCGAAGATCGCTGGCGTGAGCAAGGTGCTGCTGGCCGACGCGCCGCAACTGGCAGCGGGCTTGGCAGAAAACGTCGAAGCGACGGTGATGAACATCGCGAAGGACTACACGCACATCCTCGCGCCGGCGACTGCTTACGGTAAAAACATCGCACCGCGTATTGCCGCGAAGCTGGATGTCGCACAGATCAGCGACATCACCGCAGTGGACAGCGCAGACACGTTCGAGCGCCCGATCTACGCCGGCAACGCCATCGCCACCGTGCAATCGGCTGACCCGATCAAGGTCATCACGGTCCGCACGACCGGTTTTGATGCCGTGGCGGCCGAAGGCGGCAGCGCAGCGGTCGAGAAGATCGAAGCCGCAGCCGACACCGGCCTGTCGCAGTTCGTGAGCCGTGAAGTGACGAAGCTGGACCGTCCGGAACTGACTTCGGCGAAGATCATCGTCTCGGGCGGCCGTGGTCTGGGCAACGGCGAGAACTACACCAAGGTTCTGGAACCGCTGGCGGACAAGCTGAACGCAGCGCTGGGCGCATCACGCGCAGCCGTCGATGCGGGCTTCGTGCCGAACGACTATCAGGTCGGCCAGACCGGCAAGATCGTCGCGCCGCAACTGTACGTGGCCGTCGGCATCTCGGGTGCGATCCAGCATCTGGCCGGGATGAAAGACTCGAAGGTGATCGTCGCGATCAACAAGGACCCGGAAGCGCCGATTTTCAGCGTCGCCGATTACGGTTTGGTGGGCGATCTGTTCACGCTCGTGCCGGAACTTGTTAGCGAACTCGGCTAAGCGCCGCAGCGCCGGTTAACAGGCGTCTGGCAGCACACGAAAGGGCGTGGGACCTAACAAGTCCGGCGCCCTTTTTATATCGAAAGACCGGAGGAGAACTGGCATGAGCTATACGGCACCCATCAAGGACATGCTGTTCGTGATGAAAGAATTGGCCGCGCTCGAAGACATCGCGACCTTGCCTGGCTTCGAAGACGCGAACCTCGACACGGCTCAGGCCGTGCTCGAAGAGTCGGCGAAACTGTGCGGCGAAGTGCTGGCGCCGCTGAACGTCGAAGGCGATCGCAATCCGAGCAGCTGGAAGGATGGCGTGGTTACCGCGACGCCCGGCTTCAAGGAGGCGTTCCGCCAGTTCGTGGAAGGCGGCTGGCAAGGCGTGCAGCATCCGCTCGACTACGACGGCCAGGGCCTGCCGAAGCTGATCGCGACACCGTGCATCGAAATGCTCAATGCGTCGAACCTCTCGTTCGCGCTGTGTCCGCTGCTGACCGACGGCGCGATCGAAGCGCTGCTCACCGCCGGCACCGAAGCGCAAAAACAGACCTACGTGCCCAGGCTGATTTCCGGCGAGTGGACTGGCACGATGAACCTGACCGAGCCGCAGGCCGGTTCCGATCTCGCGCTGGTGCGCACGCGCGCCGAACCGCAAGGCGATGGTTCGTTCAAGCTGTTCGGCACCAAGATCTTCATTACGTGGGGCGAGCATGACATGGCGCAGAACATCGCCCATCTCGTGCTGGCGCGCACCCCGAACGCACCGGAAGGCGTGAAGGGCATTTCGCTCTTCATCGTGCCGAAGTTTCTCGTCAATGAAGACGGTTCGCTCGGCGAGCGTAACGATGTGCACTGCGTGTCGATCGAGCACAAGCTCGGCATCAAGGCGAGCCCCACCGCGGTGCTGCAGTTCGGCGACCACGGCGGCGCGATCGGTCATCTGATCGGCGAAGAAAATCGCGGCCTCGAGTACATGTTCATCATGATGAACGCGGCGCGTTTCGCGGTGGGCATGCAGGGCGTGGGCGTCTCGGACCGGGCGTATCAGAAGGCCGTGGCGTACGCGAAGGATCGCGTGCAAAGCCGCCCGGTGGACGGCTCGGCGAAGCAATCGGTGGCAATCATCCAGCATCCGGACGTGCGCCGCATGCTCGCGACGATGCGTGGCCTCACCGAAGCATCGCGCGCATTGGCGTATGTCGCCGCGGCTCACTGCGATATCGCGCATCGTCATCCTGACGAAGCAAAACGCGCCGGACATCAGGCGATCTACGAATACCTCGTGCCGATCGTGAAGGGCTGGAGCACGGAGCTGTCGATCGACGTGACGAGCCTCGGCGTGCAGGTGCACGGCGGCATGGGTTTCATCGAAGAAACGGGCGCCGCGCAGTACTACCGCGACGCGCGCATTCTGCCGATTTACGAAGGGACGACCGCGATCCAGGCCAACGACCTGATCGGCCGCAAGACTGTGCGCGACGGCGGCAAGGTGGCGAAGTCGCTGCTGGCCGGCGTAGCAGAAACGATCGAGGCGCTCGGCACGCAGCAGGGTGCGGCGTTCGAATCGATGAAGAAGTATCTGGCGCAAGGTCATCGCTCGCTCACCGCGGCGGTCGATTTCGTTGTTGCCAACACGAAGGACGATCCGAACGCGGTGTTCGCCGGCAGCGTGCCATATCTGAAGCTCGCGGGCATCGTGCTGGGCGGCTGGCAGATGGCGCGTGCGCTGCTCGTGGCGGCTGAAAAGCGCGCCGAAGATCCGTCGTTCTACGGTGCGAAGATCGCGACCGCGCAGTTCTATGCCGAGCATGTGCTGCCGCAGGCGTCGGCGCTCGAAGCGTCGATCGTTACCGCGAAGAGCGGGGAGAGTGTGCTGGCGTTGTCGGAAGATCAGTTCTGATGCTGCACTTCTTCTCTCGAGCTATGTAGCGAAAGCTCGTGCGAAAAGACAAACGGCGCCCTGTGAGGCGCCGTTTGTCTTTGTCAGGCCGGTTTGTCTGCGATGACGAACCGGCGCAACCGCTCGCGAAGCGTTAATCGTTAATCCCTAAACCTCAAGCATAAGCCGGGCGATGCGCACCGCCGGTCTCGCCGAGATAGCGATGCACCGACAGATCGTCCGCCTTGATCGCGGGTTGCTTGCCCGACATCACGTCGGCCAGCAGTTGCCCCGAGCCGCACGACATCGTCCAGCCCAGCGTACCGTGACCCGTATTCAGGAACAGGTTCGGCACCGGCGTGCGGCCGACGATCGGCGTGCCGTCCGGTGTCATCGGACGCAGGCCAGTCCAGAAGGTGGCCTTCGACGTATCGCCGCCGCCCGGGAACAGATCGTTCACGCATAGTTCCAGCGTTTCGCGGCGCGCCTGGCGCAACGATTTGTCGAAGCCGACGATCTCCGCCATGCCGCCGACGCGAATCCGGTCGTCGAAGCGCGTGATCGCGATCTTGTAGGTCTCGTCGAGTACGGTCGAAATCGGCGCGGACGCTTCGTTGACGATCGGCGCGGTGATCGAATACCCCTTGAGCGGGTAGACCGGAATCTTCACGAGGCCGGACAGGAATTTCGTTGAGTACGAACCGAGCGCCACGACAAACGAATCCGCGCGCACCAGTTCATTACCGCATTGCACGCCGGCGATGCGCTCGCCCGCCATGGCGAATGAGTCGATCGGCGTGTTGTAGCGGAACTTGACGCCCAGTTGCTCGGCCAGCGCGGCGAGGCGCGTGGTGAACATCTGGCAGTCGCCGGTTTCGTCGCCCGGCAGGCGCAGGCCGCCCGTCAGCTTGTGCGAGACCGCGGCGAGCGCCGGTTCGGCTTTTGCGAGCTCGGCCGGCGACAGCAGTTCATACGGCACGTTGGCATCCCGCAGCACGGCGATGTCTTTCGCGGCGCCGTCGAACTGCTGTTGCGTGCGGAATACCTGCAGCGTGCCGCCGGTGCGGCCTTCGTACTGGATGCTGGTTTCGGCGCGCAGCGCTTGCAAACAGTCGCGGCTGTATTCGGCGAGGCGGACCATGCGGCCCTTGTTCACCGCATAACGCGACGACGTGCAGTTCTGCAGCATCTGCCACATCCATTGCAACTGGAATTGCGTGCCGTCGAGGCGGATCGCCAGCGGCGCATGCTTCTGGAACATCCATTTGACGGCCTTCAGCGGCACGCCCGGCGCCGCCCACGGCGACGCGTAGCCCGGCGAAATCTGGCCGGCATTGGCAAAGCTGGTTTCGAGCGCCGGGCCGGCCTCGCGATCGATCACCGTGACTTCATGACCGGCACGCGCCAGATAATAAGCACTCGTCACCCCGACGACGCCACTGCCCAAAACGACGACTCGCATAGCTGCTCCAGAGAAAGGTCTGAGGGCGGTGCGCTCGTCGATTCGTTGGAATTCATTCGATTAACGAGGTGTAACGCTGATCGCCCAGTGTTAACCGCTATACTATTAACAGTCAGGTAGGTTTTGTTATCGTATTTTCAAGATTTTCAGCAAAAACACTATGCGTACACAACGCCAACCGGTCCGGGCCCTCGACAAACTCGATCACAAGATCCTGCGGCTCCTGCAACAGGACGGCCGGATGGCAATGAAAGACCTTGCCGAACAGGTCGGGCTGTCCGTTACGCCTTGCATCGAGCGGGTCAAGCGGATGGAGCGCGACGGCGTGATCACCGGCTATCACGCAAGGGTGAACCCGGCTGAGCTGGGCGCGGCGCTGCTGGTATTCGTCGAGATTACGCTCGATCACAAAAGCGGCAACATGTTCGACCAGTTCCGCCGCGAGGTGCAGAAGATCCCCGAGGTGCTGGAGTGCCACCTCGTCTCCGGCGACTTCGACTACCTGATCAAGGCGCGCATCGGTGAAATGGCCGACTACCGCAAACTGCTGGGTGACATCCTGCTGCAACTGCCCGGCGCGGTGCAGTCGAAGAGCTACGTGGTGATGGAAGAAATCAAGGAAACGCTGACGATTGCAGTTGGTGATTAGTTCGCGAGAAAGGTGCCTGGCTGGGCTCGACAAACGGCGTAAACACTGTATATTTATACAGGTGTTTTGCGCCGTTTTTGTTTTTGCGTGCTCCAGCCGTGACCGATTCCGACATCCACTCCGCTAGCGAATTTCCGATCGCTCCGCCCGCGCCTCGCAAGGGGCGCGGCGCGGTGACGAACCTGCAAGGCCGTTATGAAGTCGACCAGCGCGAAGTGGTGGACGACGGCTGGCTTGCGTCGCCGGAGGAAGGCGGCGAGCCCAAGGTCTTACGCACGCAGGTTTTCGAAGAGCGGGCCAAAACCATTCTCACGCGCAATGCATCGCCGGATATTCCGTTCAGCGTGTCGCTGAACCCGTATCGGGGCTGTGAGCATGGCTGTATCTACTGCTTTGCGCGGCCTACCCATAGTTATCTGGGGTTGTCGCCGGGGCTCGACTTCGAAAGCCGCATCTATGCAAAGATCAATGCGCCGGAATTGCTCGAGCGCGAGTTGTCGAAGAAGTCCTATGTGCCCGAGCCGATCGCGCTGGGCGTCAATACGGACGCCTGGCAACCCGCCGAGCGCGATTTGCGGCTTACTCGGCGGGTGATAGAAGTGCTCAGCGAGCGGAGCCATCCCTTCGCGGCGATCACCAAATCGTCGCTGATCGAGCGCGATCTCGATCTGCTCGCGCCTATGGCGGCGCGCGGGCAGTTCATGGCGGCCATCACGATCACCACGCTGGATGCGGATATCGCGCGCACGCTGGAGCCGCGTGCGGCCACGCCGTCGCGTCGATTGCGCACGATCCGTACGTTGAGCGAAGCGGGTATTCCCGTTGGCGTGAGCATCGCGCCGGTGATTCCATTCGTCACCGAGCCGGACATGGAGCGCGTGGTGGAGGCTTGTGCGCAAGCCGGTGCATGCAATGCGAGTTACATCGTGCTGCGCTTGCCGTGGGAAGTCGCGCCGCTTTTCAAGGATTGGCTCGCGGCGCATTTTCCCGATCGTGCTGACCGGGTGATGAGTCGCGTGCGCGATATGCGGGGCGGGAAAGACTACGACTCGAGCTTCTCCACTCGAATGAAGGGAGAAGGGTTGTGGGCGGACCTGTTGAAGCAACGCTTCCACAAGGCCGTGCGCCGGCTCGGGTTAAACCGGCGCGATCGCGGCATTCTGGACATGTCGCACTTTCGCCGGGTCGAACCGGTGCGTGCTGAACCGCCACCACGCCACGATTCGCAGTTGAACCTCTTTTAGCGCGGCGCGCGGGAGGTCATTGCGACAGCGCTTTGGCGGCCTCTACCTGACCTTCGAAGTAAGTCTGGAACGAGATCGCAAGGCCCGTCATCAGCAGGAACGCGCCGATCAGCAGCGAAAAGATCACGATGAAAATGACGGTCCAGCCAGAGTGGCTTTTGCGCTGGGTTTGCGCGTTGAACTGCGCATCCCATTTTTCATCCGGACGCAGGCCGTAGACGATCGCAGCCAGAAACGCGGAGAGCAGGGAAACGGCACCGAAAAACGCGAGCACCCAACCGGGCATCGAGGCCCGCTCGCTGGTCACCACCAGCATGGCGCCCGGAATCCCGATCAGCGTGCCAAGCAGATGAGCCCAGCCGTAAATGTCGCGCATGCCGTACAGATAGAAGCGGTGGGCGCCGAGACTGCCGAAGAAGAATGCCAGCGCGGCGGTAATCGTCTTGGATCTGAAATGCGAGGAAGTCGAAGCAAGCGTGGACATGTAGGCGAGAGCAGAGTGACAGGCGGTCGAAAGGAGCGGGGCGCCGGTGGGCACGGACCGACGCGCATTCTACGCCACGCTGTGTGGTGGCGGTCACGTGGTGTACGACCGTATGGACGCCGCGGCTGCTTGTGTCCGTCGTGGGTTGGGTGCGTGCGGGCCGCGTCGGCGGCCTCGGCGCGCAGTTGCGCAGCGGTTAAGGCTAAGGCGCGGAGTAGGTCACGCGGTAGACCGCGCCGGCGTAGTCGTCGCTGATCAGGAGCGAACCGTCGGGCATCGGTTGCACGTCGGCTGGGCGGCCCCATACCGCTTCGCCCGGTTGGAGCCAGCCAACGGCGAAGACTTCCTGATGCGCGTTGCTGCCGTCAGGGTTGGTGATCACCCGTACGACGCGGTAACCGACCTTCTTGCTGCGATTCCACGAACCGTGTTCGGCGATAAAAATATTGTCTCGATAGGCGGCCGGAAACATCGAGCCGCTGTAAAAGCGCATGCCGAGCGAGGCGACGTGTGCACCGAGTTTGACAACTGGCGGCGTGAAGGCGCTGCACGGGTGGTCTTTGCCGAACTCGGGGTCGGGCGTGTCGCCGCCATGGCAATACGGGAAACCGAAATCCATGCCGACGCGCGGTGCGCGGTTGAGTTTGTCGTCCGGTACGTCGTCGCCCATCATGTCGCGGCCGTTGTCGGTGAACCACAGCTCATGCGTCACCGGGTGCCACGCGAAGCCGACCGTATTGCGAACGCCGCGCGCTACGACTTCATAATGGCTGCCGTCCGGGTCCATGCGGCCGATCAGCCCAAAGCGGTCGCGGTCTTTCAGGCAGACGTTGCAGGGCGCGCCTTGCGGCACGTACAGCTTGCCGTCCGGCCCGAACGCAATGAATTTCCAGCCATGATGCGTTTCTGTCGGCAGTGTGTCGGTGACGACGGCTGGCTTGGGCGGGTCATTCAGATGGGCGTCGATCGCGTCGAAGCGTAGAATTTCAGACACTGCGGACACATACAGCGCGCCATCCCGCCACGCCACACCGGCCGGCGCTTCCAATCCGGAGCCAATCACGTGGCGAGCCGTCACGCGCCCATTCTGCAATTCGAGCGCGTAGACGTGGCCGTCAAGGCTGCCTATATAAAGAATGCCTTTCGGCGAGAGCGCCATGCCCCGCGCGCTGGGTACCGCGTCCGACAGGACCTCGATATGGAAGCCCGGTGGCAGTTTGATGCGCTCGACCGGCAGCGCGGCCAGCGCCGGCAGGGCAGTGGCGGCGAGCAACACCGTTGCGCCGGCTCGCAGGGCTTGAACGCGGACGGCGCTCGAAAAGCCGGCAAGCAGCGCAAAGCCGGCGATTCGCCGAAAGGCGGCGAATGAAGCGAAAAAAAACGCAGGCGGCAGCAGGAGTTTCACGGGCGCTCCGTCAGGTAATTCGGGCGTTTTGGCGTGGTCCGGGCTCCTCGCCTGGATGGCCGGCGCAACCCGGCCACTCAGTTTATCCCGGTAAGTGTTTGTTATGGCGTCGGTTTCCCGCTATAATCGCGTGTTTCAGTCGTTCCGAACCCCGGTTTTCAAGGATTCTAGTATGGTCATCATCCGCTTGGCTCGTGGCGGCTCCAAGAAGCGCCCGTTCTACAACATCGTCGCAACCGATTCGCGTAACCGTCGTGACGGCCGCTTCATCGAACGCGTTGGCTTCTACAACCCGGTCGCTACGAAGGGTGAGTCGCTGCGTATCGCTCAAGACCGCCTGACGTACTGGCAAGGCGTTGGCGCACAACTGTCGCCGACCGTCGAGCGTCTCGTGAAAGAAGCGCAAAAGGCGCAGCCGGCTGCTTAATGGCAGCTAGCATGCGTATCGTCGTCGGTTCGGCCGGCGGCTCGCGCAGCTTGCGTGAGCAGTCCGATGCGCGAGTTTTGCTGAAGCAGACGTCGAAGTTGGCAGCGAGGTTCTCTTCGAGGTTCCCTTATGTCTGAGCGTGATTCCGGCGGTTCAGGCCGCGCGAAGGCAAAAGTAGCAGCCCCGCGCGCGAAGACGTCTGATCAGGCGCCGTTCGGAGCATTCGTCCGCAAGCCGGTCGAACGGGCCGAAGGCAAGGCGAAAGCCGAAGTTGCAAGCGCCGGTTCCAACGCAGCAGGCATGCGCGCGGAAACGGCGGAGAGCTGGCCGGCCGATGCGGTCGAGGTCGGTGCAATTGTCGACGCTTACGGCCTCAAAGGCTGGGTCAAGGTAGCCGCGCACGCGGATGCCGGACACGGCGGCGACGCGTTGCTAAGCGCGAAGCGCTGGTGGTTGCTGAAAGGCCACGAGCGCAAATCGGCGCCGTCGTTACAGGCAAAAACGCATAGCGACAGTATCGTTGCCCATCTGGGCGGCGTAACTGACCGCGATGTGGCACTGGCACTGCGCGGCACGCGCGTTTATATCAGCCGCAGCGAATTTCCGGCCCTCGGGGCCGATGAATTCTACTGGGTCGACCTGCTCGGCCTGGATGTGGTGAACGTTGCCGGGGTCAACCTCGGCAAGGTTGCAGACATGATCGACAACGGTGCGCACTCGGTGTTGCGTATCGAATACCCGGATACCGACAAAAGCGGTAAGCCGGTCACCGGCGAGCGCTTGATCCCGTTCGTCGGCGTCTTTGTCAAAACGGTGGATCAGGCGGCGAAGCAGATCATCGTCGACTGGGAAGCCGATTACTAAATAACTCGCTGACTGGAGAGAGCGATGCAGTTCGATGTCGTGACGCTCTTTCCTGACATGTTTCGTGCGCTGACCGACTGGGGTATCACCAGCCGTGCGGCGAAGCAGGAGCGCTACGGGTTGCGTACGTGGAATCCACGCGATTTCACCACGGACAACTACCGCACAATCGACGATCGTCCTTACGGCGGCGGCCCCGGCATGGTCATGCTGGCCAAGCCCCTCGAAGACGCGATCGGCGCGGCGAAAGCGGCGCAGGCGGAGCAGGGCATCGGCGCGTCGCGCGTCGTGATGATGTCGCCGCAAGGCGCCACGCTGAATCACGATCGTGTCATGCAGTTCGCGGCCGAGCCCGGTCTGATCCTGTTGTGCGGGCGCTATGAAGCGATCGATCAGCGTTTGCTCGACCGTGTTGTCGACGAAGAAGTCAGTCTCGGCGACTTCGTGCTGTCCGGCGGGGAATTGCCGGCCATGGCGTTGATGGATGCCGTGGTGCGCCAGTTGCCCGGCGTGCTGAACGATTCACAATCGGCGGTGCAGGACAGTTTCGTCGACGTGCTGCTGGATTGTCCGCATTACACGCGTCCGGAGGAATACAACGGCGTGCGTGTGCCCGATGTGCTGCTCGGCGGCCATCATGCGGAAATCGAGGCATGGCGTCGGCGTGAGGCCTTGCGCAATACGCTGAACAAGCGGCCCGATCTGATCGTGAAGGCCAGAAAGTACAAGATGTTGAGCCGTGCCGACGAGGCATGGCTTACGAGTCTCGCGAAGGAAGTGTCGAAGGCGTAAAGCCTCGGTCTTTCGAGCGGACATAGGCGGTGCCGCACATGCGTGTACGGCGCCAGATGTGAACCCATCCTCTATCGGGGCCGTAGCCAGGCGCACCAGGTAAAACCAGCGCGAGGCAGGTACGAACGTCGACAAGATGGACTTAGGAGTCAGTGATGAATCTGATTGCAAAACTCGAGCAGGAAGAAATCGCGCGCGCCCTCGGCGAGAAGACCATCCCCGAATTCGCCCCCGGCGACACGGTGATCGTCAGCGTGAACGTGGTTGAAGGTACGCGTAAGCGTGTTCAGGCTTACGAAGGCGTCGTGATCGCCAAGCGTAACCGTGGTCTGAATTCGTCGTTCATCGTCCGCAAGATTTCGTCGGGCGAAGGCGTCGAGCGTACGTTCCAGACGTACTCGCCGCTGCTGGCAAGCATCGTCGTGAAGCGTCGTGGCGATGTGCGTCGTGCGAAGCTGTACTACCTGCGCGACCGTTCGGGCAAGTCGGCTCGGATCAAGGAAAAGCTGGTCGCGAAGAAAGACCGCGCTGCTCCGGAAGCGTAAAAGCTGTAAGAAAAAGCACCCCTCGCGGGTGCTTTTTTGTTTGCCAGGTCAAAATAGCGGCATGTCCCCTATCCGCTCATTCCGAGAGACCCGTTGATCCGCCCCGCCTTTGAGCCTGAAACTCTGCCTGTCGAAGCGACAGGTGCCGATCTGCCACCGGTCGTTGCCGGGCGCCTGACGCCCGACGGTCTGCGTGGGCGTTTCGCGCAGCGTCTTAGCTGGACGCCTGAACCCATTATCGAAGTGCCCTGGCGTGACGTGCGCGCCGATCCGCGCGTTGCCGCCGTGCTGGTGCCACTGGTCGTGCGCGACAACGGTCTCACCGTGCTGCTGACCCAACGTGCCGACCATCTGAACGACCACGCCGGCCAGGTAAGCTTTCCCGGCGGCCGTCATGAACCCTTCGACGCAGATTCGACCGCCACGGCATTGCGCGAGGCGCAGGAAGAAGTCGGACTCGAGCCGTCGAGGGTTGAAATTCTCGGTGCGTTGCCCGACTATTTGACGGGCACCGGGTTTCGCGTGTCGCCCGTGATCGGTCTCGTGCACCCGCCTTTCACGTTGAAAGTGGATGCACTCGAAGTGGCCGAAGTCTTCGAAGTGCCGCTCGCTTTTCTGATGGATCCTGCGAATCACGAAGAACGTGTGTTTCGTTATGAGGGCGGCGAGCGGCGCTTCTTCGCCATGCCCTATCCGCGAACCGCGTCGGCGTCCGAAGATCGCGAGGATCAGGTGGGTGGCCATCATTTCATCTGGGGCGCAACGGCGGCGATGCTGCGCAACTTCTATCGCTTTCTAGCGGCATAAGCTGCGTCGGTCTGTGCAGTTGTTGGGTGTTTGTCAACGTCCGCGCTCAGTCGCATCCGACCCTGTGCTATCGTTATAAAACAATCGTAAAAACTCGAAAAGCACGGCGCACCGCATGACTTTTTTCTCCGTATTGCTGGCTCTGATCATTGAACAGGTACGCGCGCTGTCGCCGAACAATCCGGTGTCCGCGTTGCTTCAATACCATGCGGAGTCGGCGGCGCACGGATTCGATGCCGGCAAGCCCAAGCATGGCCTGCTCGCATGGCTGGTGGTGGTGGTGCCCTGGACGCTGGCCGTCGCGCTCGTCTACTACGTGCTTTATCACATTCACTTTGCGCTGGCCTTCCTGTGGAACGTCGCGGTGCTGTACTTCACGCTCGGCTTCCGGCAGTTCAGCCATTACTTCACCGACATCCACCTCGCGTTGAACAACGACGATGTGCCGCGTGCGCGTGAAATCCTGAATGAATGGACCGGGCTCGACACCGTCGACATGCCCGTCAGCGAGATTGTGCGTCATACGCTGATTCACGCGGTGGTCGCATCGCATCGGCATGTGTTTGGCGTGTTCTTCTGGTTTCTGATTCCGGTTGGGCCGGCGGGCGCGGTGCTGTATCGGATTGCCGAGTATCTGGCGCGTGCATGGGCGCGGCCGGTCGACGATCGCACGGTGGCGTTTTCGAGTTTCGCGCAGCGCGCCTTTTTCGTGATCGACTGGGTGCCGGCGCGGCTCACGTCGCTGGGCTTTGCGATCGTCGGTAATTTTGAAGACGCGATTTATGCGTGGCGCAACCACGCGCGTCAGTGGCCGGATGCGAATGACGGCGTGTTGCTGGCCGCGGGCAGTGGGGCGCTGGGTGCGCGTCTGAGCGGGCCGCTCGCCGAGCCGTCGAGCCTCGACGCGTTGGCCACCGGCGACGGCGGCCCGATGCAGGTCGGCGACGACTGCACGCCGCGTACGCTGCAATCGGCGGTGGGTCTCGTGTGGCGCGCGGTGGTGCTGTGGATGATTCTGTTGCTGATGTTGACGATCGCGGTGTGGCTGGCCTGAGGCCGCTCGTTTGAGTCAGCGCGTGACTCACGCACCGCAGAAAAAAGCCGGGTAGTGAACTGCACCCCAAAGGTTGGATCGATGTCCAACTTTGCGGGGTCAGTTCATAGAACCCGGCTGTTTCATTGCTCACGCCACGATTACATGACCGATTAGTACCGGAGGCCTGGTCGCTTCACCCTCCATGAGCCGCGTCTAACCGCTTCAACCGTCCAGCGGATCGCGCGCCGTCCCACACTGCCAGCACACCGTGAACTGCGCCTCGAGCGTCTCCCCGCACTGACGGCATTGCCACGAAGGCGAGCCCGCCGCCGGCCCATGCGAAGCCGCATCGATCAGGCGCAGCGCCATCGCCTCGTCGCGTTCATCGACGAGCCATAGCTCCGGCGCGCACTGATCCGCCGGAATATCGCCGAGCGCGCCATTCAGATAACGGTTATGCAACTCGCAAGCGATGCCCGCCGTCTCCAGCACGTTGACCCAATGCTGTCCGATGATCAGATTAGGCGCGCGCATCAATTTCATCGTGAGTCCATGGGTTGATAGCGACGCGCGTTAGCGCACGATCTGGCTAGCTTCGTGCACCAGTTGCGCATACAGGGCATGCCGTTCACGCCGGATCCCGCCGTCGGCGACCGCTTCGAGAATCGCGCAGCCCGGTTCCTGCAAGTGATGGCAGTTATAGAAGCGGCAGTTCGGCAGCATTGGCCGGAACTCGGGAAACGCGCGTTCGAGCCGGCCCTCGGTCAGGTGATGCAGACCGAATTCCTGGAACCCCGGTGAATCGATCAACGCACCGCCGTCGCCACCCGGCAAAGGGTAGAGCCGCGTGAAGGTCGTGGTATGCCGCCCGCTGTTCAGCGCGGTCGAGATCTCACGTGTGGCTACCTCGGCATCCGGAATCAGCAGATTCACCAACGTTGATTTGCCCATGCCCGACTGGCCGAGCAGCAGCGTCGAGTGACCTTGCAGGTGTTCGAGCAAAGCGGGGCGCGCGGCGTCAGGCTGCGTCTTGATCGACACTTCGACCACGGTATAGCCGAGCGCGCGATACGGTTCGAGCCGCTTGCGCGCGCCTTCGAGCGCGCCGGTCACGTCGATCTTGTTCAGCACGATCAACGGCTTCAGCTCGTTCGCCTCGGCGGCGACTAGCGCGCGGCCGAGCAGATCCTCGCTGAAATGCGGCTCGGTCGCGAGCACGATCAGCAACTGATCGAGATTCGCGGCAAACAGCTTCGACTTGTACTGATCCGAGCGATACAGCAGATTGCGCCGTTCGCCGATCTCGACGATCACGCCCTGATCCGCCGAGGTCGGCTCGTAAATCACACGATCGCCGACCGCGACTTCGCTGCGCTTGCCGCGCGGGAAGCACTGGAGCATCGGGCTGCCGTCTTCCGGTGCAACCAGGTAGTGGCGCCCATGAGCGGCAATGACGAGCCCGCCCACGCGCGTGCTGGACGGCGCGCGCGGCGCTTTCGGGGAGCGCGCGCTCATGCGTGCCGCAACAGGCGGTCGATCCGCTGCGACGCCGGCGGATGCGAGTAATAGAACGCGGTGTAGAGCGGATCTGGCGTCAGGGTCGACGCGTTGTCCTCATACAGCTTGACGAGCGCGTTGACGAGGTCTTGCGCATCGGTTTGCGTGGCGGCGAACGCGTCGGCTTCGAACTCGTGCTTGCGCGAGCTGAGGCTGCCGAGCGGCGTGACGAAGAACAGGAACACCGGCAGCGCGAGGAAGAACAGCACCAGCGCGAGGCCGCTATTGCCGCCGATCAGCGACGGCCGCACGCCCAGTCCTTCATAGAACCACACGCATTGCGTGAGCCAGCCGAGCAGCGCGAGCATCACGAGGCTGATCGCGAACGTGACGATCATCCGCTTGATCACGTGACGGCGCTTGAAGTGGCCGAGTTCGTGCGCGAGCACCGCTTCGATCTCGTTGCCCGACAGGCGCGCGAGCAACGTGTCGAAGAACACGATCCGCTTGGCCGCGCCAAAGCCGGTGAAATAGGCGTTGCCGTGTGCCGAACGGCGGCTGCCGTCCATCACGAACAGGCCCTTGGCGGCGAAACCGCAGCGCTGCATCAGCGCTTCGATGCGGCTTTTCAGTGCTTCGTCCTTGAGCGGCTCGAACTTGTTGAAGAGCGGTGCGATAAACGACGGATACAGCACCAGCACAAGCATCTGGAACGCGACCCAGACGATCCACGTCCACAGCCACCACAGGGTGCCGGCCTGGCTCATTAGCCACAGCACGACGAACAGCAGCGGCAGGCCGAACGCGGCGCCGAGCAGAACGCCCTTGAGACGGTCGAGGAAGAAAATACCCTTGCTCATCCGGTTGAAGCCGAAACGTTGCTCGACCACGAATTGCCGGTAGTACTCGAACGGCAGATCGATCGCGCTGGTGATCGCGATCACCGCCGCGACCAGTGCGATCTGGCCGGCGTAGCCGCGGCCGAGCCAATCGGAGATCGCCAGGTCGAGCGCCTGCACGCCGCCCAGCAGCGTCAGCCCGATCAGCACAGCCGCGCCGACGACGATCTCGATCATCGTCAGCCGCGTGCGTTCGACGGTGTAGTCGGCGGCGCGCTGGTGCGCGGTGAGCGCGATGGTGCCGGCAAACTGGCTCGGCACCTGCTCGCGATGGCCGGCGACGAAGCGGATCTGCCGCGACGCGAGCCACAGTTTGGTGCCGACCATCGCCACGACGGCGACGACGAACAGAACGGTGAAGTACAGGGTAGGCATCCGGGGATTCCGTGGTATCTATGCGAGAATTATA
Organism: Paraburkholderia phytofirmans OLGA172; assembly: GCF_001634365.1. Taxonomy (NCBI): domain Bacteria; kingdom Pseudomonadati; phylum Pseudomonadota; class Betaproteobacteria; order Burkholderiales; family Burkholderiaceae; genus Paraburkholderia; species Paraburkholderia phytofirmans. The sequence goes on along the minus strand of NZ_CP014578.1, from coordinate 3,420,208 downwards.
TGTTTCTTCCCGCCTGGCGGCGGGGCGATAAGCTTAAACCCGGCTTAAACCCGGCTTAAACCCGGCTTAAACCCGGCCCAGGCAGGCCCAGGCAGGTCCAAGCCGGCTCAAACCAATCTATTACGAACAATCGCCGCGGCAAGCGTGCTTCCAGCGAAGCCGTTTACCCGGCCATCAGGGTTGCCTTCATGACTGACATCCTCGCATCCACCGAACCGCCGTCGCTCGTGCGCAGCGACATGAATCTCGTCTGGCTGGACATGGAAATGACCGGGCTCGAACCGGACACTGACCGCATCATCGAAATCGCGGTGGTGGTGACGAATTCGACGCTCGACCGGTTGGTCGAAGGCCCGGTGCTGGCGATTCATCAGAGCGACGAGACGCTCGCCAAAATGGATCAGTGGAACCAGAACACGCATGGCCGCTCGGGCCTGATCGATCGCGTGAAGGCGTCGACGGTGAGTGAAGCCGACGCCACAGAACAGATTCGCGACTTTCTCGCGCAATACGTGCCGCCGGGCAAATCGCCGATGTGCGGCAATTCGATCTGCCAGGACCGCCGCTTCATGGCGCGCTGGATGCCGGATCTGGAACGTTTCTTCCATTACCGCAATCTCGACGTCAGCACGCTGAAGGAACTGTGCCGCCGCTGGCAGCCGGCGATCTACAAGGGTTTCCAGAAACGCGCGATGCACACGGCGCTGGCCGATATCCACGAATCGATCGACGAACTGAAGTACTACCGCGAACACTTCCTGATTCCGGCGGCCTCGCAGGTCCCGGAAACGCCCGCCGCGGAATAACCAGTAAGCGGCCGTTTCAGTTTCAACCCTGCCGGGGCGCGCGCTGCGCGTTCTTCGGCCGGAACGCCTTCACCACGTCGGCGTTCGTTTCCACATACGGGCCGCCGATCAGGTCGATGCAATAGGGCACCGCGGCGAAAATGCCCGGCACCTTCACCGCGCCGCCCGCTTCGGCGTCACGCAAGCCTTCCAGCGTTTCCTTGATCGACTTCGGCTGGCCGGGCAGATTGATGATCAGCGCTGCGTGTGTTGCAGTTTCGCGGATGACCGCCACCTGGCGCGACAGAATCGCCGTCGGCACGAAATTCAGGCTGATCTGCCGCATCTGCTCGCCGAAACCCGGCATTTCCTTCGTCGCGACCGCCAGGGTCGCTTCTGGCGTGACGTCGCGGCGCGACGGGCCGGTGCCGCCGGTGGTCAGCACCAGATCGCAGTCCACTTCGTCGACCAGTTCGATCAGCGTGGCGGAGATCGTGGGCGCGTCATCCTGAATCAGGCGCGTGACCACTTGAAACGGCGAGGTCAGGGCGGCGCCGAGCCATTCCTGCAGCGCCGGAATGCCCTTGTCCTCGTAGACACCGGTGGACGCGCGGTCGCTGACCGACACGAGGCCGATCACGATTTCATCCGGATGTCCGCGCGTTGGCTTACGCGTCGCGGTCGTCATCGTCGTCTTCCAGGGCGTCTTCCGTTTCGGAATCGGTGCCGGCCGACGGGCCGTCGGCGTTCTTGATCCACTGGAACAGCTCGCGGAAGTAGCGCGGCGGCTTGCTTTGCTGCGCTTCCTTACGGGCGTTGCGGATCAGCGTGCGGCCCTGCTGCGGATCGGCGTTCGGGTGCTGGCGGATGAATTCGGTCAGCGCGGCGTCGTCGGCGAGCAGTTTCTCGCGGGTGCGCTCGATCCAGTGCAGCTTGGCAGTTTCCGCTTTGTTGACGCCGTTGTAGGTGTCGAGCGCGGTGCGCAGCGCGGCGGTTTCCTCGTCCAGCAGCGAGCGCATGACGCGCCCGACGTACTGCACCTGACGGCGCTTGCCTTCGTGGTCGGTGATGCGGCGCGCTTCGCGCACGGCGTCGTCGAGCTTTTCGGGCATCGGCATGCGCTTGAGCGCGTCTTTCGGCAGGGCGATCAGCGCCGAGCCCAGTTCCTGCAGCTCGTGCATTTCGCGCTTGAGCTGGGACTTGCTGGGACGGTCGTAGCCGTTCTCGTCGACTTCCGGCTCGGCGGATTCGATAGGTTGAATGCGGGTTTTGCGTGTCATACCGATATTGTAACGTGCCGCGCGCGCGGAACCCGCCGTGCTGCTAGCGCACAAGGCTTCGCGAGTGGGTTTTTGAGGATCGCGGCAAACGCGGCGGGCCGGTAGAAAGTCGGGACAACGGCACGACCGCACCGCGACCGCAGCGGGACCGCAGCGGGACAACACCGGGACAACACCGGGACAACACCGGGACAACACCGGGAGAGCGCCGGGACAGCGCCGGGACAGCGCCGAGGCAAAGTCAGGCTCAGCGAATGCCAGGTACAGCTTCGCGTACCTTGCTATGATCGCGGGATGCGTGCCAACGCAAAAGAGCATGCAAGTGAGCACGCAAATGGCGCGCGTAAAGCGCGTACGCAAGTGCGTGGCATGGGCGAACACACAGGGCCGCTCGGCCCCGAACAGGACGGCAACGACAATGGCAGCAGACATGGACGTCAAGCAGCGCTTTTTTCCGCATACCCAGGATGAACTGAAGGAAATCGCCTCGGACATCCTTCGTCACGCGAAGTCGCTCGGCGGTACCGACGCGGCGACCGAGATCTCCGAAGGCGACGGCCTGTCCGTCTCCGTGCGGCGCGGCGAAGTCGAGACGATCGAACACAACCGCGACAAGATGGTCGGCGTGACGGTGTTCATCGGCAACAAGCGCGGCAACGCAAGCACCTCGGACTTTTCGTCGCAAGCTTTGAAAGACACGGTGGCGGCCGCGTACAACATCGCCCGCTTCACGGCTGAAGACGACTGCGCGGGTCTCGCCGAAGCAGAATTGCTCGAAACCGCCCCGCGCGATCTCGATCTGTATCACCCGTGGAATCTTTCCGCGGACGAAGCGGTGGAAATCGCCCGCCGCTCGGAAGACGCCGCTTTCGCAACCGATCCGCAGATCAAGAACTCGGAAGGCGCGAGCGTCTCGGCGCAGCACTCGCAGTTCGTGCTGGCCACCTCGCGCGGCTTCCTCGCCGGCTATCCGTACTCGCGCCACTACATCGCGTGCGCGCCGATCGCCGGCAGCGGCCGCAACATGCAGCGCGACGACTGGTACACGTCGACCCGCAGCGCCGCAGACCTCGCCGATCCGGAAGCGGTGGGCCGTTACGCGGCGCAACGTGCGCTGTCGCGCATCGGCGCGCGCGGGCTCGACACGCGCAAGGTGCCGGTGCTGTTCGAAGCGCCGCTCGCCGCCGGCATTCTCGGCGCGTTCGTGCAGGCGACGAGCGGCGGCGCGCTGTACCGCAAGACCTCGTTCCTGGTCGACAGCCTCGGCAAGCCGGTGTTCGCGCCGCACATCCAGGTGGTCGAAGATCCGCACGTCGCGCGCGCGATGGGCAGCGCACCGTTCGACGAAGAAGGCGTGCGCACCAAACAGCGTTCGGTGGTGAAGGACGGTGTGGTGGAAGGCTACTTCCTGTCCACCTACTCGGCGCGCAAGCTCGGCATGCAGACCACCGGCAACGCCGGCGGCTCGCACAATCTGTCGCTGCGCAGCTCGAAGACACGTCCGGAAGACGACTTCGAGGAAATGCTGAAGAAGCTCGGCACAGGCCTGTTGCTGACGGAACTGATGGGGCAGGGCGTGAACTACGTGACGGGCGACTATTCGCGCGGCGCGTCGGGGTTCTGGGTCGAGAATGGCAAGATCCAGTACCCGGTCGAGGAAATCACGGTGGCGAGCACATTGCAGGAAATGTTCCGCCATATCGTCGCGATCGGCGCGGATACGATCACGCGCGGCACCAAGGAAACGGGCTCGGTGCTGATCGAGCGGATGACGATCGCCGGGCAATAAGCGGTTCTGCTTAACCGGCGGCGGCTTGCCTTAGTCCGGCCGTGCAGGAAGGCTGCAAACAAAAAACGCCACGCAGGCGATTGCGTGGCGTTTTTTTATGCCCGCGTTGCGGCGCGCGGCAAATGCTCGAGGCGCGAAGCTGGCCGTCTGAAGCCCGGGCGCAAACCGTAAAGTGTGAAGCGTCAGGCGCGGCGCAAAACCTCAAGCACCCTTACGCTTATAAGTCACAAACGCGTAATCGAAGTCATTCGGCGCGTCCGCGCGATGCGTTTCGTGCGCGACTTCTTCCCATTCGCTTTCATCAAGTTCGGGGAAGGTGGCGTCGCCTTCGAAGTCGGCGGAAATCTCGGTGATGATCAGCTTGTCCGCCTGACGCAAACCTTCCGCATACAGCTGCGCGCCGCCGATCAGAAACGCCTCCGGCGCCTGGTCCTGGGCGGCGAGCTTCAGCGCGTCCTCGAGGGTGGTGGCCGCGTCGCAGCCCTGAAAGCGCCGCGTGGCATCCCGTGTCACGACAATGTTGCGGCGCCCCGGCAACGGCCGGCCGATCGATTCATGCGTCTTGCGGCCCATGATGATGGGCGCGCCCATCGTGGTGCGCTTGAAGAACGCGAGGTCTTCGGGAAGTCGCCAGGGCAACTGGTTGTCGCGGCCGATCACGCCGTTATTGGCGCGAGCGACGATCAGGGTGAGCGTCGTCATCGAATGGAAAGGGGAACGTAACCAGGATGATTCTACCTGAGGCGCAGGAAGGCGCCGCTATGTCAGCCGACGCTCCCCGCCAGGCAACCCTGGGCAGGCAACCGTGGCTAAGCGCCCCGGCCAGGCGCCCCCGGCTAGGCGCCCCCGTCACTTGTGCGAAGGCTCTCCGGCGGCGAACGCTTCAAGCGACGCTTTCTCGTCGGCCGCGCTCAGATCCCGCAACCCGTGCTGACCCATCAGCCGGTATAGCGTGACGCGCGAAATATTCAGATCGGTCGCCGCCTCGTTCAGCCGGTGGCGATGCCGCAGCAGCGCCGCTTCGATTGCGCGCTTCTCGGCGGCTTCGCGCGCTTGCGCGAGGCTCATGGTCTGTTGCTCGGTGAACTGCGCGAGGTCGAGGTCGTCGGCGGAAATCAGCTTGTTCTCCGCCATCACGATCGCGCGGCGCACCCGGTTGATCAGCTCGCGCACATTGCCGGGCCAGTTGTAGTTGTACATCGCCTCGATCGCCGACGGCGCAAAGCCGCGGATCTTGCGCGCACTGTCGGTCTTGAACTTGTGCATGATGTGATGCGCAAGAATCTCAATGTCCTTGCCGCGGGCGCGCAGCGGCGGCTCGTCGACACGCAGCACGCACAACCGGTGGAACAGGTCGGCGCGGAACCGTCCGTCGCGCATCGCGAACTCGAGATCCACGTGGGTCGCCGAGATGATTCGCACATCCACCGGGATCGATTCGCGGCCGCCGAGCCGCTCGATCTTGCCTTCCTGCAAAAAGCGCAGCAGGCTTGCCTGGCTTTCCATCGGCAGGTCGCCGATTTCGTCGAGCAGCAAGGTGCCCCCGTCCGCGGCCTCGACCCGGCCGATCTTGCGCTGGTTCGCGCCGGTAAACGCGCCGCGTTCGTAACCGAATAGTTCGGACTGCAATAGATGGTGCGGAATGGCGCCGCAGTTGATGGCGACGAACGGCGCCTTGCGGCGCGGCGAGCGTTCGTGGATCGCCAGTGCGGTGAGTTCCTTGCCGGTGCCGGATTCACCCGAGATGAACACGCTGGCGTCGGTATTGGCGACTTTGCGGATGGTGCGGAAGAGTTGCTGCATCGCTTCGCAGGTACCGACCATTTCGTCGTCGGTGGCGGGCGCGGCAGGCGGGTTCTCATCGGCATCGCACAGGGTCACCATGCCGAATGCATGATTGGCGAGGTAGTCGATCGTGGCGTTGGCTACCGGCGTCTTGACGTAGTCGAAGCAGTAGTGGCGGATCAGGCGCCGCACGCCGGGGTCGGCGAGGCGGTCCGAAGTGGCGAGTGCAATCCAGCCGATCTGCTGTTGACGCAGGCTCGCTTCGAGGCCGCCAAGGTCGCGCAACGCAAAGCTGGCCAGGTCGACGATGCCGGCGCATATCACGTCAGGTTTGAGCAGGCGCGCGAGTTCATGCGCCGAGCGGGCGATCATCACGTGCCAGCCGCGGCTCTTCAGATGGGCGCTCAGCGTCTCATCCGGCGTGCGCGCGACGTACAGCAGTGCCCGTTCGGTCCGCTCGTGCAGCAGGCCGCTCTCTTTCGCGGCGGTGGAGGGCGCGTGCAAGCGCTCTGCAGCGGCCTCCTGAGGATGCGCCAACGAGACTTCCGACGGGCGCCCCGCGAGGCCTTCCGTTGCTCGCGTCACAGGAACGTCCTGCGTTCGGGCAATCGACAGATGAGCGCCGGATGGCGGTGTAACGCTGCTCAGATGGGGCGATTCGCGCACGATCAACCTCGTATCGTTGACACGTCAAAAAGTGTAGGGAAAGCGCACGCCGATCACGAAGTTCGGCGTGTCGGGCGTGAGGCCGACAGACACCGAACCGTTGATCGTCAAGTGCTTGTTCACTACGTGATTCAAGCCGAAGGTCAGGGCGGCAGCGGTGGTCTCGCTGCCCGGCACCTTCGAATAGCTTCCGCCTGGCGCTTTGGTCTCGGACTCGGGTTCCAGCGCCATCGTGTACGAGATGCTGGCTGAGTCCTTGTCCGAGAACGCCAGTGCTGCGCCGCCGCCGAACTGCACGACGTCGCCGATCTTGACCGTCGCCGGTTCGGTCTGGCCGACGACCGACGAGATGTCCGAAAACGAGCGGGCAATGTTGTAGGTGTACGAGACGCTGCCGAACAGCACGACCGGATCGTAGGTCTTCAACACCGACAGGCCCGCCGTGATGTTCCAGAAGCCGGTGCCGGTGGGCAGCTTGGAGGGGGCGACGAGGTTGGTGTTGTCGGCGTCGACCTGCTGCAGCTTGATGCCGAACGGCGACGAACCGGTCGGCGCCTTGATGCGCAGACTGCCGACCATGTCCGGCAGATTGTTGGTTTCCTTCAGGAACTGGTAGTAGATCCCGAAGTTGACGTCGCCAATGTTGCTCGAATTTGCCGAGGCGTCCGAGACCGTATTCGCGGCCCCGCCGGCCCCGCCGACGATGAAGTTGCTGTGCCGGTAGATATAGGGCACGTCGACGTCGACGCTTATGCGGTCGGTCAGACCGTAACGCGTGTCGAGGTCGGCCATCACCTGGTGCGACTTGGTTTCGCCGAGGTTGATGTTGCCGAGGAAAATCGCATCGAGCGCGAGGAAGCCGGACAGTTGCAACTGGCGACGGTCGTAGTAGGTATCGTTGATACCCCAGTCGAGGGTCAGCTTGTGCTCGAACAGCGGCGTGTGCTGCTGGTTCTGCACCACCGCATCTTCCGATTGCGTGCGCACCGGTTGCGCGGCCTTCTGCGTCTGGCCGACCGCGCCGCTGCCGTCGGTTGCTGCCGGCAGGCCGCCCCCGCTGCTGTTTTCAGGTACCGGCGGATTGACCGGCACCCCAGTCGCTGTGCCCGTGCCGCTGCCCGGCGCGGGTGTGCCCGGATTCACCTGGGCCAGCGGCGGCAGCGGCACAGGCAGGCCGTCGGCGCCGGGCTGTTCGGCGATCGCGGCGCTGCCAGCCGGCTCGCCGTAACCCGGTGCGCCACGGCCGCGCTGCGACATTTCGAGGTTCGTGACCTGCCGCTCGAGCGAGACGATCTGCTTTTGCTGCTCGCTGACGACGCGCATGAGCGTGTTCAGCCGTTCTTCAACCGATTGATCGGAGAGCGCCTGCGCGCTGGCCCCTTGCGATAGCGCAAACAGCATGGCTGCGGCCGGAATGGCCGCGAGCGCCATGCGCGGCACACCGGTCCTTGCGAATCTGATCATTTTGTTCCGCCGGTATTCTGACTGCGCGTCGCATGTGTCCCTGGCAGCGCGCGGTCGCTTTTAGTGCTTGGTCTCCTTCCTGATCGGGTGGCGGCCCGTGTTATCTCCTTACGCTGTTTTGCAGGGCTTGTAGGACGCCAATCTGGCGCAGCATCGAGGCCGACATCGGCTGCATCTGCAAATGCAGTTGCAACTGATTGGCGACTTGCTGGTTATTGCCTGCAATCTGCAAGAGTTGGGCAATCGCGCCGGCCTGTTGCGTACTGGCCGGCGCGATGGTTTGGGTGGCGATACCGGCCGGCGTTTGCAACGCGATTGCAATGCCGCCGTGGGCGAGACTGACGGAGGCTTTCACGGAGCCGTTCGCATTGCTTGCGGCAGCCGCCGTTGCGTTGTTATAGGACCCTCCCGTCAGGCTGCCTGGCGAGGCATCGAAATCGATCAGCGCCTGATTGGTGCCGAGGTTGCCGTTGCCGGCCAGTTGGGCGATCTGCGAGACGCCGTTGACGCTGACGTTCTGCCCACCGCTCGCGCTGGCATTGCGGTTGGCGCCGCTGCCCCATGATCCGTTTGGCCCGGTCACGGAGGCCGATGAATTGAATTGGACGCTCGGCTGGTTGGGCGTGTTTGTACCGATGGCGAGCGCGCCCGAGGCGACAGCGGTGGCGCCGTTCGGCAACTGCCATTGCGACAGCAGGGTGACGACGACGCCCGAAATGATGTCCCCGGCAATACCTTTGCCGGTCTGTTTGGCGAGGACGGCATCGTCGACGGGTTGCAGCTTGAGGGCGCTGACGTCTTCAAACACAGTCGGCGTCTGCTCGGCAGCATGCGCGACTAAAGCAAGGCCGCACGTTGTGAAACACAACGCACAGCCAATAATGAGGAAGTTTCGGTCCATGATGAGTCAGAACAACTCTGCCTTGATCAAACCGTATTCAACAAAGGGAGTCGCTGCCGTACCGTTTTCCAGCGCACGTTCGCGCAGCTTTAGCGCGAGCGACTCGTTGCCTTGCAAGAGCGGAGAATCCTCCATAAATGGCTTGCCAACGACCGCGAATACGAGGCCGTTCCATTTCTTGACGAAGTCGTCTTCCATGACGATGCGGTTGCCGAGCGCTGGGTCGGCAATGAATATGCGGCCGTCCTCCGCGTGCTTGACGATCACGAAGTGCTCGTAGCCGTCGCTGTTCATCAGCACGAGTACAGGAATCTGCAGGTGATAGAGCGCTTCGGAGGTGACGCGGAAACCACGGCCGCGCAGGCCGATCGTTTCGACGAACTTCTTCATGTCGAGCATCGAGAAGCCGTTCTTCACCACCACCTCTGGTGTCGAAAACACCATCATGCGTTGGATCATTTCGGTTTCGGGAATGTCGATGCCGTAGCCGTACTTCAGCAACGTGGCCAGAGCGGCCGAGCCGCAGCTGTAGTCGTAACGCTGCGAAACGATGTGGTTGTAGCGTAGCTCGCGGATCGAACGCACGTTCACGTCGAACGGCACGCCCGCTGCAGCGTTCATCGAAAGGGCACTCTGCGCGTGACCCGTCTGCGATAGCACGAGTCCAGCGAAGAGTGCCAGAAAAAAGCCACGCGTTCCCCTGCTCACCCCGAACATGGTCTATTCCCCCCGGGCAGACAGCCGGTCAGCACGAAGGCTGACCGGTGTCTTCCTGCGATACCGCTTTAATTACTGATGCGACACGCTGGCGACTGCAAGGCCGTTGTGTTGCAGGTTGCCTGCCCCCGACGCGATATTCACCCCGATGTTGCCGTTAGCATTGGCGAGCGCACCCATGCCGAGCATGGACGAGCCGGTGAACTGGCCACTGACGCCTGCGTCTGCGGTCTGGACGTTCTGGTCGCTGGCAATGACTTCGCCACCTTGCGTGCTGCCGCCCCTGTCATGCCCCCAGCCCATACCGCTGCTGCTACTGCTGCTGTCAGTCGTAGCCGATGCTGCCAGGCTGTTGTTTTGCACGTTGCCCACACCCGAGGCCACGTTCACGCCGATATTGCCCGTCGCATGTGCCAGGGCGCCTGCGCCGACGGAGGCAACGAAGTTGAAGTCTCCCACTTTCGCCGAGCCGCCCGACGATTGAGTCGAGTAGATCTGCGCGCTACCGAACACGGGGCCGACGTCCATGTTCGACAGGGCGGCATCATTGGACTGGGCGTTGTCTACGCCGCTGGCGATGTTGACGCCAATGTTGCCGTTCGCGGTATCCAGCGCTGTGTCGCCGATGCCGGCGGACATCGTCGTCGGTTTTTCGGTGTTGATGTGCTGGGTAATGGTGCCGGAGACATTCACCGAGCCTGCGCTGATGTTGTCATGCGCGCTCCAGCCCCATGCGTTGGCGTTCGCGGAGACCTGGCTGCTCGTGTAGTGGCCGGAAGCGCTTTGTTCCGCAGCTTGTGCGAAGTAGCCGGACGAATGTTCTTGTCCCCATGCGGCCTGGTGGCCCGAAGACTGCTCGGCGAAGTAGCCGCCGTAGTTATTCGAGGAGTGCGTGTTCAGCGCAGCGGCGAAGCCTGCCGCTACCCCGCCGACGATCACGCCACGACCGCCGCCGATGCCGGCGATGAAGCCGGCTGCCAGCGTGCCGTTTGCGCTGTTGTGGGTGTTGACGTGGTTGCCGCCGGTATACGACCCTTCAAAGCCTTGCTTGAAGCCGCTGCTTTCGCCGAAGCTCTGGCCTTGTGCATAAGCTGCGGCCGACTGCTCTTGCGAGCCTTCGGCAAACGAGCCCGCGCTGTACGACGAGTGAACCGAGTAGTTCGAGCCGCTGCCGCTGCCGTTGAACCAGACTTTGGTCGCATCGGTGGTCGTGGTCACCTTGCCGCTGGTGTAACTCTGCGGCGGCGTTTTCATGTCGACGCCGCTGATGTTCACGGTTTGCGTGTTGTTGACCGTGGCGCCGGAATTGCTCGACACGTCCACCTTGCCGCGCAGCGTAATGAAGCCGAATTCGCCGATGTCGGTATAGATGTTCGTTGCCGTAAAGAGCTCAGCCGGGCCGCAGCCGGCCGTGCATCCGGCGTAAGCCGAACCTGCTGCCATCGTCGACAGGACAGCCGCTGCAATGAGAGTGCGCTTCATGATGACGCTCCGATAAAGAGTGTGGCTCGTTAGAAAAAGGTGCCCGCCGGGGGACGGAGCACAAAACTGTTTGAACTGACGTTACCTGAGCCGGCTGCCTGGTTGATCTGGACGATCCCACTGACGTTTTTGAGCGCGTCCGCACCGATGGACACCTCGCGTACGTCGTGGTTGTCGCCAGACCTTCCCAGACCCCCGCCTTTGGCGGTCGTAGCAGATAGCACCCCATCCGCTACGAGCTCCGCTCCAATCGGTCCAGAACCAATTACGGCGCTGTTCCGCTGAAGATTCCCTACACCCGCCGACTGATTCAGTTCGATAAGGCCAGAGGTGTTTGAAAATGCATCACTGCTGATCGTGCTTTTTGCGGCCATCGCCTTGGCGTTCGTGTCCGCGCTCTGCGAGCTTCCGATCAGATTGAGAGGGACTTGTCCGTTGGTGATCACGCCCTGGTTCGCTTGCGCGTTGTCGAGACCCGCTGCCTCGTTGATGGCAACGACACCCGTCGCGCCGGCGGCTACCCCGTTGCCGATCACCGACAGCGCGTCGACCAGCGCGGGTGGCGTTTGAGCGTGCGCCGTAAGGCTTGCACAGCCGAGCAATGCCCAGGCGAGCAGGGACCAGCGCGATGGCTTGCGTGACGGAAGGCGCCCGGCCGGTGCGCGTGAGGTAGTCATTTCATGGCTCCTAGAGCGGCACCCAAGGGGGCGAGGGCGCCATTGACCGACTGGGCGATCGAACTGCCGATTCCGCCGGCGCCACCGAAGCTGGCGCCGGCGCCGACCGGAACGGTATTGCCGTTGCCCGCAAGCATGTGCTGGATGCCGTTTGTGCCGCCCGGCGCCGGCATAAAGCCGTTGCCGGCGATGCCGGTGGTGCCGTGCGTGCTGTTCAGGTCGAGATCGCTCGCCATCGTGCCGAGCGCGCCATCGAAGGTCGCCTTCGGGAAGGTTTGGATCTGCACGGCAATCGGGTCCTGGCTCTGCGGCACCGGGACGAACGCATCGCGCGGCGTGATGTCGCGCTCGATGACGAGGTTGCCCGGCACGGTCAACTGCTGCGCGGCGGCACTTGCCGCGGAGCCGGCAGCGAGCACGCCGAACAGCACGGACAGCAGGGCTGCGCGGGGGCTGCGGGTATGCGGCATCTGGGTTGAGGCGTTCATGTCGGTTCCTTGCAGACAGACGATCGGCCGGTGCGGCTTATGGCGTCGAGCGGGCGTCTTTCCGCTAATTTCTCTGGTAGCTCGTAACGTTGCCCTGTGCGGAGCGGGCGACGTCGACGGGAACCGGCAATTGCGACGGCGGGGCGATTTCGTCCCACAGCGTCACGCCGTTGCCACCGTTGTTAAAGCCGCGCATCAGTTGCGGCGTTGCAGCGACCATCAACATGCCGCTGAAGCCGCCGCGCTGGCGGGACAACGCCTGATCGTCCAGTACGAAATCGTTCACGGAGGCGGGGTCGGCGGGAATGCTCAGCGCGTTGTCGGTCAGCTCGCTGCGGGACGCGGCGCTGGTGTCCGTGCTGGTCGCTGGGTTGTTCACCGCCGCGGCGTTCGTCGTATCGGTGGCCGGCGTGGCCGGCGTGTTCGGCGAGGCCACCGCTGCGACCGTCGTGTTCGAGAGGGTGGCGGAACCGGCATCGGCGGTTTCGGTCATCGTGGCGGATTGAGGCAGTGCGAATTCCTGCGCATTGGCGCCAACCGGCAGCACGAGCAAGGCCACCGAGGCGGCGCACAGTGCGGCGCAAGGTGCAATGCAGCTCAGGTCGATGCGGAAAACGAGTCGCATGATGTGTCTCCTTGATGCACGGCTTTTAGCGAAACGTGTGCCATGAGTCGCAATCCAGTGATGCGCCTGGATGTGACCTGCATACCTCGGAGTAACCACTGAAAAATCGGGTAAAAACGTTTCAGCGCTGAAACGGCAGGCAGAAAATACCTGTAATTCGTTAAATCTGATGTTATGAACCAGCTTGCGGTGAGCGCCAGTAAAGCGCTTCCACAATGCTTTTATTCGTAAGCTGAATAAATAGTGATCGCCCGCCTGGCCTTTCTGGGCAAGGAGCATTCGATTAAATTCGCATAATTGTTTTCCAAGTGGCGCGCGTATAGTAAGCTCTCGAAAACAGCTTCAGATTTAAAAAAGCCCGCTAACGGGCCGTCTCAAACACACACGCCGCTTTCTTGGGGATCAGCTGTCCGCACGGAATGGAATGGCCGTTCGGTTTTTGCTATTTCGCGAATCCCGAACGAGTCAGCGTGTCTGAACTTCGGTTTAGGTGCGTGCGTCATCCTTAACGTTCGTTGACGAGAGGATCTGAATAATGGAACCCGCAACGCGGCAACTGATTTACGTTTCACGCGATCCAAGCGCGGAACTGAATACACGCTTTCATCAGCGCGGCTGGCATGTCGAAGTCGTGGGGTCGGCGCGCGACGTGCGCCGTGCTGTTCGCGCCGGAATGGCGGCGGGCGGCTTGCTCGATCTGTCTAGCGAATTTCAGCCACACGAAATCGCCGCCTTCGAGTCCTGTCTGACCATCCCGAACGTCGGCTGGGTTGCGGCCACCACGCACGGACAATTGCAGGACGCGGCCTTGCGCCGGCTCGTGCGGGACTATTGTTTCGACTACGTAACGGTGCCTTACTCGGGCGACAGGATCGTCGATTCGGTCGGTCACGCATACGGGATGATCTCGCTCGGCGAGCCGGCGTCGAACGATGGGTCGCAAGGTGCTGAAGGCGAAATGGTCGGTTCGTGCGACGCAATGCTTGCGCTGTTCCGTTCGATCCGTAAAGTGGCGATGACCGACGCGCCGGTGTTTATTTCGGGCGAATCGGGCACCGGCAAGGAGTTGACCGCGGTCGCGATCCACGAACGCTCGGCGCGCCGCAATGCGCCTTTTGTGCCGATCAACTGCGGCGCGATTCCGCCGCATCTATTGCAATCCGAACTATTTGGCTATGAGCGCGGCGCGTTCACCGGCGCCAATCAACGCAAGATCGGCCGCGTGGAAGCGGCCAACGGCGGCACGCTGTTTCTCGACGAAATCGGCGATCTGCCGCTCGAAAGCCAGGCGAGCCTCTTGCGCTTCCTGCAGGAACGTAAAGTGGAGCGGCTGGGCGGCCACGGTTCGATCGACGTCGACGTGCGCATCATCTCGGCGACGCACGTGGATATGACAGCCGCGATGATCGAAGGACGGTTCCGCTCCGACCTGTATCACCGCCTGTGTGTGCTGCAAATCGACGAGCCGCCGTTGCGTGCGCGTGGTAAGGATATCGAACTGCTTGCGCGGCACATGCTGGAACGTTTCAAGAAAGATGCTAGCCGCCGTTTGCGCGGCTTCGCGCCCGACGCCATCGCGGCGCTGCATAACTACGGCTGGCCGGGCAACGTGCGCGAGTTGATCAATCGCGTGCGGCGCGCCATCGTGATGTCGGAAGGGCGCGCGATCTCGGCGCGCGATCTCGAGTTGGCCGAATACGTGGAGATCGTGCCGGTGTCGCTCGCGCAGGCGCGCGAAGCGGCCGAACGTCAGGCAATCGAACTCGCGCTTCTGCGTCATCGCGGCCGTCTCGGCGATGCCGCGCAGGAACTCGGCATTTCGCGCGTGACGCTGTACCGGCTGCTGTGCTCGCATGGCATGCGCCATATGGAAGGCGAACCGCTTGCCACGCCGCACGGCGAGTTGCCGGTCTCGGTGCCGCACCTCTGACGGGCTTTCCCGCCGATATTTTCTCCGCCGCGCGTCCCGACCGGGCGCCGTCCGGCTGGGCTTGTTAAAATCGGGTTTTCTTCCGCTCAATCTCCGTGGCGCATATCCTGACCCAAGGGCGCGCTTCGTCGAAGGGACCCGCATGAAACAATACCTTGACCTCGTCCGCACGATCCTCGACACCGGCACGTGGCAGGAGAACCGCACCGGCATCCGCACCATCAGCATGCCGGGCGCCATGTTGCGCTTCGACCTCCAGCAGGGCTTTCCCGCCGTCACCACGAAAAAGCTGGCGTTCAAGTCGGCGGTGGGCGAACTGGTCGGGTTTCTGCGCGCCTCGCGCAGCGCCGCGGATTTTCGCGATCTGGGCTGTAAGGTGTGGGACGCGAACGCCAACCAGAATCCGCAATGGCTTGCCAATCCGTATCGTCAAGGTCCGGACGACCTCGGCGACGTTTACGGCGTGCAATGGCGCCAGTGGCCGGCCTACAAAGTGCTGGACGCAGGCGCCAGCGCGCAATTGGCCGACGCCACGCTTCGTGGCTTTCAGGTGGTGACGGAATTCGAGGAAGACGGCAACCGCAAAGTGTTGCTGTACAAAGCGATCGATCAGCTGCGGCAGTGTCTCGACACGATCATGCAGAACCCCGCCGACCGGCGAATCCTGTTTCATGCCTGGAATCCCGCCGTGCTGGACCAGATCGCGCTGCCGGCTTGCCACCTGCTTTATCAGTTCCTGCCGAATGTCGCGCGTCGTGAAATTTCGCTGTGTCTGTACATTCGCAGCAACGATGTCGGCCTCGGCACGCCGTTCAATCTGACCGAAGGCGCGGCTTTGCTGCATCTGGTCGGCCGCCTGACGGGTTATACGCCGCGCTGGTTCACCTACTTTATCGGCGACGCGCACATCTACGAGAACCAGCTCGACATGCTGCAGCAACAACTCACGCGCGAGCCGTACGAAAGCCCCGCCTTCGCGATCTCGGACCGTGTGCCGGACTACGCGAAAACGGGCGTGTATGAGCCGGAATGGCTTGAGAAAATCGAGCCATCGGACTTCTCGCTGGTCGGCTACCGGCATCACGAGCCGCTCACGGCGCCAATGGCGGTCTGAGCACGGTCTGGGAGTCCGTTCGCAGCCTGCTCAAAGAATAAACCCCCGCGATGCGAATCGCGGGGGTTTATTCTTCCAGCCTTCCAGCCTTCCAGCCTTCCAGCCTTCCAGCCTTCCAGCCTTCCAGCCTTCCAGCCTTCCAGCCTTCCAGCCTTCCAGCCTTCCAGCCTTCCAGCCTTCCAGCCTTCCAGCCTTCCAGCCTTCCAGCCTTCCAGCCGTCAAGTAGCAAGCGCACCAAGCTGCGCGCCTAATCCTTAGCCTTTGTGGCGCTCGTCACGGTTGCCGCCGGACGAATGCTGTTCGACGTGCTGCGGTTGCGGTTGGGGACGCGGCTGCTGGGCCTGCTGCGGACGGGGCTCGGGGCGTGGCTGCTGCACCTGCTGCGGACGGGGCTCGGGGCGTGGCTGCTGCACCTGCTGCGGACGGGGCTCGGGGCGTGGCTGCTGCACCTGCTGCGGACGGGGCTCAGGACGCGGCTGCTGCACCTGTTGCGGAATCGGCTCAGGACGCGGCTGCTGCCCCTGTTGCGGAAGCGGCTCAGGACGCGGCTGCTGTGCCTGTTGCGGCTGCGGACGATATTCTTCACGCGGTTGCTGCTGAGCTTGCTGCGTCGGTTGCGGCCGGGGCTCCTGCGGCTGGGCGTGTACTTCAGGCGCGCGCTGCGGCTGCGCTTCCGGCTGACGCTGAGCCTGCTGCTGCGGCTCAGGACGGGCCTCCGGCTGGCGTGCCTGTTCCTGCGGGGCGCCATGTTGCTGCGCCTGTTGGGCCATCGGCGTGTGCGGCTGCGTCCATGCAGGCTCGTGCCGTCCTTCCACGCCCGGTTGCGGCCCCGCTTGCACCGGCGCGCCGTGCTGCTGCGCGTAAGCATTCGGGTTGGCGCCATTCGCTTGCGGCGGACGGGGCACGCCATTGGACGGACGACCTGCCTCACCGGGTTGCTGGTGCAGATTGGCCATTTGCGGTGGCATGCCCGGCCGGGCTTGCGGTTCGCCGCCACGCTGCGGTTGAGCGTTGCCCGGCGCTTCTCCCGGCCGCTGACCGGCCTGCTGCATGCCGTTAGGCGCACCCGGTGCACCCGGCGCGGCGCCCGGTGTGCGCCCGGCCATATGCGACTGTACGACCCGCACGTTCTGCACCGGCATGGCCCCCGGTCCGCCCGCCATATGAGCCGGCACCGAGGTTCGCACGATCGGCTCGCCCGCGCCCGGTACCCGTCCGCCGCTGTGCGCAAAGTTTTGCGCGAGCGTGTCGTGGTAGGCGGCCGGCACAGCCGGACTGCGCGTGGCGACGACCGGACGCGCCATCACGCCGGCCGGCGGACGGTAGTTCGCGTTACGCAAGCCCGGTCCGAAGCTTTCCTTCACCGGCGCGATTCCCGGACCGCCCGGATTGATCTGCGCGTTGCGCCACTGTTGCGGATCGACCTTCTGCGCGAAGCGGCCGACCGATTGACCATGCACGAAGGCCGTCGCCGGCACCGCGGTCACTCCACCGGGCGCGCGATAGTTGATGTACGTGTTGTGAATGTTGGTCACATTCACATTCGTCACGTTGCGGTTGTAATTGTTGACGACCGTCGTGTTGTTGACGCGATTGTAGTAACCCGGGCTCCAGTGATCGTGATCGCCCCAGCGCGGGTGCCACGGTTCGCCTGGGCCTAGCGGGAACCATGCGACGCCGGCTGCGACCGCGCCGCCAATCGCCAGGCTCACCCCCCAGTTGGCTCCGCCGCCACCTCCGCCCACGAAGGCGACCAGCGCCGGTGCGTAGACGGGCGGTTCGCTGACCACGACCGGTCCCGGCACCCATGCCCACGAGTCGTCGACGTAGGCCCAGCGGCCATAGTGGTAGGGCGCGAAGCCCCACGGCGCATCGTCGACCCAGGTCCAGCCCCAAGGCGCTTGCCATACCCAATGGCCGTCGTGATAAGGCGCCCAGCCGGCGGGTGTCTCACGCGGCACCCACACTTCACCGTACTGCGGGCTGCTGCGCCACGTGCCGTTGGCGTCGAGATCCTGATAGCCGGGAATGTCGCGCGACACGTAGCGCGCCGACACCGAGCGGTCTTCCGCAGCGTCGCGGCTAGTCGCCCATTGATCGAAGCCGTCGAGGCCCGGTGCGCCGTTGTCGGCGACCTGTTGCAAGTTGCTGCCGGCAAAGCGGATCTGCTGGCCGGCCGCGACCGGCACCTGGCCGCTGTCGCCGTACACGGTCGCGCTGCCGCTGCGCACGGTGACGGTGGTGCTGCTGCCGTCCGGCGCGACGTCGACGCGGTAGTCGCCGGGGCCGTTCAGGCCGAGCGCCAGATTCGGCGTGTCGATTTCATAGGAGGAGCCCGGTGCCAGTTCGCGCACTCGCGCCGACAACGTACCCTGCGCGACCTTCAGCTGAGCGGTGTTGTCGTCGAGATTGAGGATGTCGAGGCTGGTGGACTGGCCGAGGCGTACCGCGGTCGAGCCGATATGCAGTTCGGAGCGCGCATTCTGATCGTTCCACAACTGATCGCCGGTGGTGAGCGGGCGATTGATCTGCGCGTACGACCAGTCGGTTGCGCCGGCTGGCTCGGTGGTCACGGCGCCGGCGGTGTAGTTCAGACGCGCAACGCGCCCCGGCGGGTCGGTATTCTGAGAGGCTTGATAGGCAGCGTCCGGCGGCGCCTGGGCGGCCTCCTGCGCAAAGGTGGCTTGCGCCGCGAACAGGAATGCCGCAGCGGCGATCAGCGTGTAGCCGGTCATCCGGCGTTTCGAGTGTTGGGGTGTGGCCATTGTTCTCATGATTTATCTCCGACGCGGCATTTTGCAGCATCCATGGAACCACTTTACCCGTACGGTTTGTTTCAAGGCCGCCACTTTTGTAAGGCCCTCTCGCGAGCGTGTAACAAAAGGTCTCGATAAGGGTCTCGATTAGGTGATTCGTAAGCTGATTGCGAAAATTCTGTAATCGCATCAATCGGTTAAGGATGACTCAAGCGGCCAGGAACGCGTCGAAATGACGATGGCCTGCCGGCGTGATGCGCAAGATCCGCGGGCGCTCAGTGCGCTCGACCCAGCCATGAGCCGACCATGAATCGAGCAGCGCGGCGCCGAGCGCTCCACCCAGGTGCGGACGCCGTTCGCTCCAGTCGGGACAGGTGCAGGCAAAGCGGCGCCGGCGGGCCTTCTGGGCGGACAGGTCGATGCCCCAATCGGCGAAGCGGGCGGCGCCTTCGGCAGTGGCTTCGAGCGACGAGCCGTGCAGTGTCAGCAGGCCGCGCTCGACCAGCCGCTCGAACACCCGCACCGACAGTTCGCCCGCCATGTGGTCGTAGCAGGTGCGGGCGTAGCGCATGTCGAGCGGCACGGTGCGCACCGGACGCGGCACGGCCCGTTGCGGCGCGCTGACCTGCGCGACGTTGGCGAGCGCTTCGATGGACGCGGCGATGTCCGGCGAGGCGATCCGGAAATAGCGGTGCCGGCCGCGCACTTCGAGCGCGAGCAAGCCGCCGTCGGTCAGACGCGCCAGATGAGCGCTGGCCGCCGACGGCGAGAGTCCGGCGATCATCGTCAGTTCGCCGGCCGGGCGGGCGCTGCCGTCCATCAGCGCCCACAGCATCGCGGCGCGGCCGGGGTCGGCGAGCAGCGCGCCGATACGGCTCAAGCCTGGGAAATGGTTGTGCTCGTCTGCGAGGTTCGCGGGCATCGTGCGTCTCCGGTTGGTGGCGCGGGCAGGGCGCCATGCAGTCCACTGTATCTGGCTGTCGTATTCGATGTTTCAGCTTAGCGTGAATTGTCGAATACAGCGGTTACGAAAATCCGGCGGTTAGGGCAGGGTAGGGCGTGTTTGGGTGTTTGGGTGTTTGGGTGCTTCGGTGCTCCGGTATTTCGGTATTTCGGTATTTCGGTATTTCGGTATTTCGATGCTCCGGTGCTTCGGTGCTTCGGTGCTCCGGTGCTCCGGTGCTTCGAAAATGCTTCGGAGATGCTTCGGAGCCGTGCCGGGCCGCCAGGCTAGAATCGAACCCTGTCTTTGCAGGAACACGCAGTCATGAAATGTCTTCTTGCCGCCGCTGTCGCGGTTCTGCTGTTCAGCGCATGCGCGCAGGGCGGTTCCGGTTCGAGCTCGGGTGCGGGCACGGGCAGCATCACGATGTACGGCACGATCGACGAGGGCGTTACGGTCCGCAAGTAAGCCCGAGGCGACGATGGCCGCTTTTTCAAGCGGGTGGGGGGCGGCTGGCTGGAATTGATGCATCATTGTCATTCCTGCCACTTCCGGCCATGTGACGATCCGGGTATCGCCACTTTCGCCGCCCGAGGCCTACCGATGCCGCCGTCCGCTGCTTCTTCCACCGCTTCTTCCACCGCTTCTTCCATCGCTCCTCCCACCGCTCCTCCCCCCGCCTCCGCCGCCGTTTCTTCTCTGGCCGCCGGTCAAACCGGCGCCGGCCATTCCGATCCCGACGGCCGGCGCGCCGCGCGCGTGCTGGCGGTCTGCCAGGCGCTCTACACCTCATCTGTTTCGATCGATCTGACCTTGACCGGTCTGGTCGGCTACACGCTTGCCGACGACAAGGCGCTCGCGACGCTGCCGTTCTCGCTGATTACCGTCGCCGCCGCGCTGACCACGATCTTTGCGTCGTTCCTGATGGCGCGCATCGGCCGGCGCGCGGGCTTCGTGCTCGGCGCGGGTGTCGGCGCGCTGGGCGGGGTGGTGTCCGTCTGGGCGATTTTTCATCACAGTTTCTGGGCGTTCTGCGCCGGCACGGCGACGGTCGGTGTGTTTCAGGCGTTCGCGCAGTATTACCGGCTGGCGGCCGCGGACGCCGTCGGAATCGAAGGCAAAAGCCGCGCGATTTCGACGGTGCTCACCGGCGGCGTGGTGGCGGCCGTCTGCGGGCCGCTTCTCGCCGCGTGGAGCAAGGAGTGGCTCGCGCCGGTCGCGTTCGCGGGCTCCTATGCGCTTGTCACCGGCTTCGGGCTCGTATCGATTGCCATGCTGGCGTTCCTGTATCGCGACGCAGCACCGCCCGCGAGCGTAGCGGTGACTCACGAACCGGCCCGGCCGCTCGGCGAAATCGTCCAGCAGCCGATCTTTGCCGCGGCGCTCGCCAACAATGCGCTCGGCTATGCCGTGATGATGTTCGTGATGACCGCGACGCCGATTGCGGCGGTCGCATGCGGCCACACGATCGGCGACGGCGCGGCGATCATTCAATGGCACCTGGTCGGCATGTTCGCACCGTCGCTGTTTTCCGCGCGGCTGATCCGGCGCTTCGGCGTGCTGCCGGTGATCGGGGCGGGGATCGCGCTGTCGGCGCTGTGCGGTGTGTTGGCGTTGCGCTCGACCGATCTGCCGCACTTCTACGCGGCGCTCGCATGTCTCGGCGTGGGGTGGAATTTCATGTTCGTCGGCGGCTCGACGCTGCTTGCACAATCGTATCGGCCGTCCGAGCGGGCCAAGACGCAGGCAACCAGCGAATTCACGACCTTTGCGTTTTCCGCGCTGGGCTCGCTGTTCGCCGGGCAATTGCTGGCGCGCTTCGGCTGGGCGACGATCAACGCCGCGATCTTTCCGCTGCTCGGGATGGCGGCGTTGGCCACGCTGGGGTATGCATGGTCGAGTAAGCGGCAACTCGCGAAGGGGGGTTCCTGATGGCTACGCGTCATATCGTTTTCGCGGTGGCGCCGGAGCTTGTGTTGCTCGATGCGTGCGGACCGCTCGAAGCGTTCTGGCGCGCTGAGTTGACGATGGCGGCTGGGGCTGGCTCAAACAGCGAGCCAACCGGGCCGGTCGCCTATCGCGCGACCGTCGCGTCGATCGACGGCGGCGTGTTGCAAACCTTCCCGGGTCTGCCGGTCGTCACGCAACGGCTTGATTCGCTCGACGACCAGCCGATCGACACGCTGATCGTCCCGGGCGTCCCGATCGACCCACACTGCAGGTTGCAGCCGGAACTCGTCGCGTGGATCAGGCGCCGTGCGCCGCAGGCGCGGCGCGTGTGCTCGGTCTGCACGGGCGCCTTCTATCTGGCGGCGGCGGGCCTGCTCGACGGCCGCCGCGCGACCACCCATTGGCGCGACGCGCCGCATCTCGCGCGCCGTTTTCCCAACGTGCAGGTCGACGCCGATCCGATCTTCATCCGCGACGTGGGCCACGGGGAAGGCGCGGGCGTCGTCTGGACATCGGCGGGGGTGACGGCGGGCATCGATCTGGCGTTGGCGCTGATCGAAGAAGATCTCGGCCATGCGGTCGCGATGCAGGCGGCGCGGCGGCTGGTGGTGTTCATGAAGCGGCCCGGCGGCCAGTCGCAATTCAGCGCGGCACTGGCAGCACAGGCGTCGGCGGGCGGACCGTTCGAGGCGCTGCATAGCTGGATGGCGGCCCATTTGCGCGACGACCTGTCGGTCGAGCGGCTGGCCGAGCGCGCGCAGATGAGTCCGCGGACTTTCGCGCGGCGCTACGTGGACGAGGTCGGCCGCACGCCGGCTAAAACCGTGTCGGCCTTGCGTCTGGAGGCGGCCGCGCGGGTGCTGGCGGAGTCGCGCCGGCCGCTCAAGCGGATTGCGCTCGATTGCGGCTTCGGCAGCGAGCAGAACTTGCGGCGCGCGTTTGTGCGGCGCTTCGGCGTAATGCCGCTCGAGTATCGGGAGCGTTTCGAGTCCGCAGCCGCGCCGCGGCGCGAGTCGGCCGCGGTTGCTGCCGAGGCGAACTGAAGGGGGCGGCAGGCCCAAATTCGACGAAAGTATGATGGCCGTCCACGCCGAAATTCGGCAAGATAACCCCATCCGGCCCGCGACGAAGTCAATTTCGGGCTCGTATAATCGCCTCCTTTAAATGCATCCGATTGACCGGAGTCAAGATGAGCACGCCTGCCTTAGCGCCGCTGGACCGTTCCGAAACCACCTTCCGTTTTCTCGCCGAGCCCAGCTCGGTCAACTTCGGCGGCAAGGTGCATGGCGGCGCGTTGATGAAGTGGATCGACGAGACCGCGTACGCGTGCTCGGCGGTGTGGTCGGGGCGCTACTGCGTGACGGTCAGCGTCGGCAATATCCGCTTTCGCCGGCCGATCCTGGTCGGCAACCTGGTCGAACTGCGCGCGCGGGTCGTGGCGACGGGCCGCACCAGCATGCACATCCACGTGTCGGTGCAGGCCGGCGATCCGAAGGGCGGCGAGCTGCTGCAAACCACGGACTGCCTGGTGGTAATGGTGGCCGTCAACGAGAACGGCCACCCGGTGCCGGTGCCGGCGTTCGTGCCGGAAACGGATGAACAGAAGCGCCTCGCCAAGTACGCGATGGACGTGAAAGAAGCGCTCGACGCGATCGTCGAATTGAAGCCGGAAGAGGTCGCGCAGGGGAAGATTTAAGCCGAGCCCGCAGGCCGCGCGATCGTTGCATTCGCGGCCTGCTGTTCAACGCGCGCCGGGAAATCGGCCAACCGGGCAAAAGTGCCGCCCGATCGTGTAGCGGCTCACCCGGCCGAATGCCCGACCATATCCTTCGGCCGTACCCATTCGTCGAACTGCTGCTCGGTGACATAGCCGAGCGCGAGCGCCGCCGCCTTCAGCGTAGTGCCTTCCTTGTGCGCCTTCTTCGCAATCTGCGCGGCCTTGTCGTAGCCGATGTGCGGATTGAGCGCCGTCACCAGCATCAGCGATTCGTTGAGCAGCGTATCGATGCGCTCGCGATTCGGCTCGATGCCCACTGCACAGTTGTCGTTGAAACTGTGCGCGCCGTCGGCGAGCAAACGGACCGATTGCAGCACGTTGTGCGCGATCATCGGTCGGAACACGTTCAACTCGAAGTTGCCGCTCGCGCCGCCGATATTCACCGCGACGTCGTTGCCGAACACTTGCGCGCACAGCATCGTCAAGGCTTCGGACTGGGTCGGATTGACCTTGCCCGGCATGATCGAGCTGCCCGGTTCGTTTTCCGGAATCGACAGTTCGCCGAGCCCGCAACGCGGGCCGCTTGCGAGCCAGCGGATGTCGTTGGCGATCTTGTTCAGGCTCGCCGCCACTGTCTTCAATGCGCCGTGCGCGAACACCAGCGCGTCGGCCCCGGCCATGACTTCGAATTTGTTCGGCGCGGAGACGAACGGCAAGCCGGTCAGCTTGCCGATCGCGGCCGCCACCTTGTCCGCGAATTGCGGATGCGCGTTCAACCCCGTGCCGACCGCCGTGCCGCCCTGCGCGAGTTCGTACAGATGCGGCAGCGCCGATTCCACATGACGAATGCCGTGATCGAGTTGCGCGACGTAGCCTGAGAACTCCTGGCCGAGCGTCAGCGGCGTGGCGTCCTGCAGGTGCGTGCGGCCGATCTTGACGATGTCGGCAAAGGCTTTCGCCTTGCCGTCGAGCGTATCGCGCAGCGTCTTCAGCGCGGGCAGCAGATGCTTGACGGCCGCATAGGCGGCGGCCACGTGCATTGCCGTCGGAAACACGTCGTTCGACGACTGGCCGCGATTCACGTCATCGTTCGGATGCACCTTGCGCGCTTCGCCGCGCTCGCCGCCGAGCAGCTCGCTCGCGCGATTCGCGATCACCTCGTTGAGGTTCATGTTGGTTTGCGTTCCAGAGCCGGTTTGCCAGACCGCGAGCGGAAATTCCTCGGGGTGCTTGCCGTCGATGATCTCATCGGCCGCTTGCATGATCGCCTTCGCCTTGCTCTCGTCGAGCACGCCCAGACCCAGGTTGACTTCGGCAGCGGCGCGCTTGATGACGGCCAGCGCGGTGATCAGTTCGGGCGATTGCTTCTCGGACGAAATACGGAAGTTCTGCAGCGAGCGCTGGGTTTGCGCGCCCCATAGACGAGTGTTCGGTACGGCGATTTCACCGAACGTATCGCGCTCCATTCGTACGTCTTCAGTCATGGTTCAACTCCGCTTTTCAAAGTTCTGCGTTGACGGGCAATAGGGAGAATAGACCCGTTAGCGCATTCCGGTAAAAGCCCGCTTGGGGATCGAAGATATAGGTGCGGCGCGCGCCGTCCTCGACGTCGGTCCAGACGAGCGGCGACAGGGGCGCGCCGATCGAGCGCAGATAGGCGAGTTGCGCCGGATCCGCGAGTGTGACGTGGTAGCTCGCTTCGGGCGCGATGGCGCGTTCGAAGATCCGCGCGACCTGTTCGGCGAGCACCGGGCTATGGATGACCAGCGTCTGCTCGGTATTCAGATTGGCCGAGCGCGGATCGAGATTCATCGAGCCGATCACCAGAATCTTGCGGTCGATGACATAGGTTTTTGCGTGCAGGCTGGTTCGCGAGCCAGATCCGGCGAAACCGGTGCTCGGCACGCTCTGCTGCGGTTTGAATTCGTACAACTCCACGCCTTGCTGTAACAGCGGCACGCGGAAGGGGCTATAGCCGGCTTGCACGGCCACCGCGTCGGTTGCCGCGAGCGAGTTGGTCAGCACGGCGATCCGTACGCCACGATGCGTCAGTTCGCCGGCCGCTTTGACACCGGCCTCGTGCAGCACAAAGTAGGGCGAAATGACCAGAAAATCTTTCTGCGCGTCGCGCATCAGTTCGGCGAGTCGCTGCATCGGCGGGCTGACGTAGTCCGGCGACGGATGTTCGATTTTCTCCGGCAGGTCCGCCTTGAATTCGGCCGGCGCCCATGTCAAGCCGAGTTGATCCTGGGCAATCTGCGAGGCGAGCGGGGTAGCGTTCAGCGGCTTCGCGTTGTACGGATCGGCGTTGGTGCGCCAGTGCTGGCGTAAATCGTCGCGCGTCTGGTCGAGCTCCTTCGCATCGAATTTCTGTTTGTTCAGCACCCGCAGCGGATAGGCGATGCTGCTGTTCCAGTAGTCGTCGAAACTGGCGGAGACGTCGGCGGCAATTGGGCCGGCGGCTAGCACGTCAAGGTCGCGGAACTGCAGCGTTTCGCTGGCGCTGAAATATTCGTCGCCGAGGTTGCGGCCGCCGACGATGGCCAACTGGTTGTCGGCGATCATCGACTTGTTGTGCATGCGGCGGGTGAAATGGCCGATCTGCGTGAACACGTTGGTGGTGCGTTCGAACATGCCTTCCTGCGCGCTGCCGAACGGATTGAAGACGCGGATATCGATATTGTCGTGCGAGTTCAGACCTGCCATCGTACGGTCGATGTCCTTGAAGTTCAGATCGTCGACCAGCATGCGCACTTTCACACCATGGTCGGCCGCATAGAGCGCGGCGCCGAGCAGCAATTTGCCGGTGGTGTCCTCATTGGCAATGTAGTACTGCATGTCGAGGGTTTTTGTTGCCGCGCGCGCGAGCGCGATGCGCATCTGCAAGGCGTCGGTGCCGCTCGATAGGAGCCGGAAACCGGACTCGTCCGGATGCGCGGCTTCGAGCGGCGCGAGGGCCGTGTGAAGCGGCGTTGTTTCAGTGACGGGCAGTGCGTGGGTGACCGGACGGTCGAATGCGGTGGCGGGAGGTTTGGTGGCGCAAGCGGTTAAAAATGCCGTTGCGCAGCACAGCAGGAAGAAATGTCTCGCCGTCCCCCAGTCCCGCAAGGGGACTTCCATCGGGGCGAGGGACTGCGTCCGGTGCGTGCTGAACGCGTGCTTGCTATGCGGTGCAGCCTGATTTTGATTTTGATTTTGACGCCACGACACGCTGTTTCTCCCGTTTGCAGGCCTCTCATGGCGGCAGCGGGTGTGGCTTGCTTACGCCGCCGAGAAATCCATTCTAAGCGGAATCAGGTGCCGCGCCGGGTGTGACTGGCACGCGTCGCAAGCTCAGTTTGTGAAAGCGCAGCGTCATCAGCAGCGCAACGCTCGCGAGACCGGCCGCGAGTCCCCACCACAAACCGCGTGCGCCCAGCCCGAAGTGGAATGCCAGCACGTAACCGGTCGGAAAGCCGATGACCCAGTACCCGAAGGTCGCGGCGATCATCGGCACGCGCGTGTCCTTCAGCCCGCGCAGGCAGCCTGAGCCGACCGTCTGCATGCCGTCGACGATCTGGAAGATCGCGGCCACGCCGAGCAGCGAGCTCGCCAGGGCGACCGTGGCTGCGTTAGCGGGGTCGTCGAGGTGCAGATAGAGGCCTACGATCCAGTGCGGCGCGGCGATCAGCACAATGCCCGACAGCGTCATGAAGCCGATGCCGAGCGCGAGCGCGACGAAACCTGCGTGGCGCGCGGCGAGCGGCTGGCCGGCGCCGGACCAGTAACCGACCCGCACATTGGCCGCCTGGCCGATCGCGAGCGGCACCATGAAGGCTACCGAAGCGACATTCAATGCGATCTGATGCGCGGCCAGTTGCGATTCGCCGAGCAGGCCGACCATCAGGCCGGTGGCGAGGAACAGGGTCGACTCGACGCCGTAGGTGATCGCGACCGGCCAGCCGATGCCGAACAACTCGCCCATCAACGGCACGTTCGGCCGTGTCGCGACAACGAAGTGTTTATAGCGTGGCCGCAGATGCAACAAGGCCATCAGCACGAGCGCGCTCAGCCACACAGTGATCGAGGTGGCCGCCGCCGAACCGAGAAAGCCGAGGCGGGGCAGTCCGTAGACGCCGTGAATCAGCCCGTAGTTGAGAAAACCGTTGACGAACACGCTGACGAGCGACACCCACAGGAGCCGCTTGGCGGCGCCGATGGCCGGCAGGAACGAGCGCATCAGGCCGACGCCGATCAGGCTGCCGAGCGAGCCCCAGCGCAGCACCGCCGCGTATTCGCCGACATTGTGCGCAAGCAGCGTGGGTTCGCCGAACGCCAGCAGGATCGGTGTAGCGAACGACAGCAGGAAGAACGCGGGCACCGACAGCAGTACCGACAGCACCAGGCCGGTCCAATAGATATGCGGCACACGGCCCTCGTCCTGCGCGCCGCGCGCATGCGAGACGCTCACGCTGACGGAGGTGAGCACGCCCTGCAATAGCGTGACCACGACGAAGAACAGGTTGGCGCCGAGGCCGCCGGCGGCGAGCGCGTCGGGGCCGAGCGAGCCGAGCAGGATCGTGTCGGTGACGCCCATCGCCATTTGCGAAAGTTGCGCAATGGCGAGCGGGGCCGCGAGCCGAGCGGTGTCGGCCGCGTGGCGGGACAGGGTCGGCGGTCGGGCGGCCACCCGGGTGAAGCCGGATTGAGTCATGGAGCGCTTGGAAGCAGAAGGGGCAACAGCGTGGCGGCGGGCGCAAGCCGGGTGGCTCGCGGGGCTTGCGCGCGGCCGGTGAGGCGGCGACATGCGCAGGTTCACCCGAAGCGTAGGGCGGCTGTCAGCCGATTGTTTGTCTGTCGAAACCGACAGCTTATTGCTTGGGCGCGGGGATGTCGATGGAGGAAGCACGATTTTGGTGCGCGCGGCCTTCCGGGTTTTCGGACTCAACGCCCCGGATGACGGGCCGTTGGTCACCAGTCTTCGATTTCGAGTTCGCGGCCGCCAGTCGCCGGTTCAGCGTTTTTGGCTGCGGGTGTGCCCCGGGACCGGCGAGGCAGCGCGTCAAGCCTCGTGCACTGCGATTCGCGTATCGCCGAACAGCACGACCTGACCCGCGCGAATTTTGCAGGTCTTACGCGTCTCGACCCGGCCGTCGACGGTCACCGCGCCGTCCGCGACCATCATTTTTGCCGACCCGCCGCTGTCCGCGAGCCCCGTTATCTTCAGGAGATTGTGCAGTTCGACGTAGTCGCCGGTCAGTGTGAAATCGAGGTTGGGCATGGCGTTTGCACCTTGAAGCAAAGGGTTCGCATGATAAGCCAGAAGCTTGCCCTGAATGACAGTCCCCGTGGGACGGGACCGTACTCCGGCAATTGAAAGCAGATGTTATGCGTATGTTATGAAGTTGTCGGAAAGTGAAACGTTCCGTAACACGGGTCGTATGTTTGGAAATTCACTCGTAAAGTTCGTCCTTGCAGCAAAGCCTGCTGCATTCTTCCAGCAATGACTAGACCGGGCGTGCCGCGCCGGATACGGCGCCCGCGTCACAACAACTTTAGAGAGGATTTAGCCATGACCCAGATTCGTACGCTCCTGATCGGTACCGCCCTGACTGCTTTTGCCGCTACCGCCGCGCTCGCGCAGACCGCGCGACCGGCCGCCGGTATCAACGGCCAGGCACAGATTCAGACCCAAGGCGCCGATGTCGCGCCCGCAGCGCCGGCCGCGCAGGGTGTGCAGCCGGCGGCGCCGGCGCCGACGCGTCTGACGGCATCGGGTTCGCCCGATCCGCTGGTCCAGAAGCGCGACGCCAACGCACAGGCGAACGCCGAATACAAGGCGTCGAAGAAGGCGTCCAAGGCGGAGTTGAAGCAACAGCAAAAGGCTGCCAAGTCGCAGTACAAGGAGCAGGTGCGTGATGCCAGGATCAATCAGAAGGCCGACAAGCAGACTGCCGACAATGAAATGAAGATGAACATGCAAGGCGGGGCTGCCGATCAGGATAACGGCGCTGACGTGAAGCACTAAGCCTGAGTCTGAAGCACATGGCGTGGCGGCAATCCTGGCCGCCGCGTCGCAAGTCGCGGGCGCCAGCGTCAGGTGCGCCGACAGCGACCGGGCTGGCCGCGGCCGCGCAGGCGAAGATCGAGATTGGGGCCAGGCTCAGGACGATGTGGGATTGAACCTGCTTTTGCCGCTACTGCCGCTACTGCCGTTGCTGCTGTTGTGGAGCCGGACGCGGCGGCACGAAGAAATTGCGCAGCCATGCGGCGAGACGTGAGAACACGTCATACGGTTCTTCGACGAAAATCTCCGGCTTCAGCAAGCGCAGGTACTCCATGATCTGCTGCGCTTCCTGCTTCTGGAACGAGCCGTGCGAAATCCCCAGGCGCAACAGGCCGCGCAGTTCGCCGAGCTTTTCGCGCGCGGAGCTGCCCACACCGGTTTCACATGCCACTTTGGCTTCGTAGACGCGTTGACGCAGTGATTCCACCAGACGCCAGGCCGGCGTCTGCATGACTTCCTCGAGCGCCTGGATGTCCTGCGCCGCGCCCTTGATCTGCGCCGCAAGCGGATCGATCAGCGCAGCGTCGCCTTCCGCTTCCTTGACGATGGCCGCCGCCCAGTCGCGGCACTGCTTGGCGAGCTCTTCCGGCGTCCATTCCGAGCGGGCCGCAAAGCCGAAACCGAATTCTTCCGCCTGCCGCATCAGAATCGCCACGACGTCCGGGAATTCCTTGTCTAGCGTGCGTTTCGCCCACGCGTACTGACCACCTTGCAACATTCGCTGAACCGCATGTTCTGTCAGCGGCACGATATTGTCGAGCAGCTTGGCGCGCAAAAAGTCCTCAAACGACGGCGTCGCGAACTGCGGATCGAGCTTCAGCGAAACCCGCAAAAAAGCGTCGAAGTCCTTGCGCAGCGTCGCAATGGTCTCGTCTTTGAGCTTGAGGGTGATTTGACCCATGTGTTATCCCGTTTGGTCCTGCCGCGCGGCCTCGTCAAGTCGCCCGACCGTAGCCGGGCCCTGTGAGACGCGACGCCAAATGCCGTCGCGGTTGATTCCTGCCTGTTGCCGCGTAACCAGCGGGATGGTTCCCGATGAGCGGACCTCGACATCATATCGGCGGAATTAAGGGAAACTTAAGGGTGGGCGAGGTTTTGGCGGCGGCCTTGGAGGGATGCGTCGCCTGTGGGGGGCCCGTGGGCGGTGGGCGCCTGCACCATGCCGGGACAGCCGCGCCGCGCGCCCATGACAACGTGGGCGCGAGAGGCATGATGTGGCCCTCGAACAGCGCCTATTTGAGCACGACGCCTTGCCAGACAAAAAAGACCGTCAGGCCGACCGCAATGGTCAGGAGTGGCCGCCGCGTCAGCGCGCTGACCGCGACGGCCGCCAGCGCCCCGACCAGTTGCGGATTGCGCCAGGTCAATTCGGCACTGGTGCCGTGCGGCGAGACCGCCATCGGGACGATAATCGCGGTTAGCACAGTAACGGGTACGAAACCAAGCGCGGTGCGCACGAGCGGCGGGAACACCAGCCGGTCGCCGAGCACGAAGACGGCGGCGCGGATCACCCACGTAATGATGGCCATGCCGAGGATCAGAACGACGTAGTTCATCGCGATGCCTCCATGGTTTCCTGCGAAGTTTCCTGCGAGGTTTTCCGCGGGGCTTCCCGCAGGGCATCCTGCGAGGTGTCGCGCGAAGCTTCTCGCGAGGATTCGCGATTCTCCCGCGCGCCTCGCCCAAGCCACGGCACTGACAGCAACACTCCGATTACCACGCCCGCGAACACCGCGCCGAGCAGGCCGAGCTTGTACGGCCATGCTTGCCAGAAGAAGGCCAGCGTGCCGGCGGTCACGGCCGCCGCGATGTAGCGCAGCGCGACGAGTTGCGGCACGACGATCGCGATAAAGGTGGCAACCATCGCGAAATCGAGCCCGAGCGACTGCAGGCCCGGAAAGGCGGCACCGAACAGCAGGCCGGCAACGGTCCAGAGCTGCCAGTTCAGGTACATGGCGAGCCCCGCGCCAAAGAAGTAGTGCGGGCCGATCGTGCCGGGTTCCCGATGCCGGTAATGTTCCCACGCGACCGCGAAAACTTCGTCGGTGAGCAGTGCGCCGAGCGCCCAGCGCCAGCGCGCGGACAGATGCGCGACATGCGGCGCGAGCGTTGCGCTGTACAGCACGTGACGCAGGTTGACGACGAGCGTGGTCGCCCAGATCACCGCAAAACTCGCGTGACCAGCGATCAGGCCCAGCGCGATGAATTGCGCGGAGCCGGCGAATACGACGAGCGACATCAGCTGCCCGTGCCATAGATGCAGCGGGCCGGATGCGACCAGGGTGCCGAAGATCACGCCGAAGGGCGCCGCACCGACCATCATCGGGATGATGTCGCGCGCGCCGGCGGTGAATTCTTTTAAGTGGCTAGAGCCTGAAGGCTGGCCGGGGTTGGAATGGGTCAATCTTGCCTCCTTGATTTGGGAAGCATAGCGATTGGCGGTGGACGGGGCTTGTACGTTCTTGCGGTGGCGAGTCCAGGATGTCTTGTCAGGTTGCGGGGCGGCCGGCTGGA
This sequence comes from Paraburkholderia phytofirmans OLGA172, assembly GCF_001634365.1. Lineage (NCBI taxonomy): Bacteria > Pseudomonadati > Pseudomonadota > Betaproteobacteria > Burkholderiales > Burkholderiaceae > Paraburkholderia > Paraburkholderia phytofirmans. The sequence goes on along the minus strand of NZ_CP014578.1, from coordinate 3,388,579 downwards.
GCGCATGGACGACGGCTCTGCGAGAGGCGGGGACGGATGCTTATATAGAGTGGCTGGAAGGACCCGCTCGCAGGCTGAGTCGTGCGGCGTATGGCTGGCCAGGTCCAGGGCGCGCGGCGAATAGGTGGCGGCCGTGCAGCCGTCCGTGCGAGTCGAATGCGTCGCAAGCCCGCTGTGCCAGGTGCCTCGCCGTGCCGGACGGTGTTGTCTCAGGCGCCTTGCCAGCGCCCCGGCGGCACCCCGAACATGCGCCGGAAATGGCGTGTGAAATGACTTTGGTCCGTGAAACCACTCGCTGCGGCGACATCCGTCACTGAGACACCCGCGCGCAACGGTGCGAGTGAGCGTTGCAGGCGCACCTGGTTGCGCCACGCGTGCGGTGGCAGGCCGGTAGCCTGATTGAACAGGCGTGCGGCGTGAAACGGCGACAGTCCCGCTGCCCGCGCCACTTCCGCCAGCGTGACAGGTTCGGCGAGGTCGCCGGTCAGGCGCTCCTGCATTGTGGCGACGCGGGCGTCGTCGGCGGCGAGGCGCGACGGTTCCGGCTGCGTTTGCGAGTAGCGGACCAGCAAGGTGGACAGCGCGTCGAGCATGGCGGCCTCGGCGGCAAGCGGATCGTCGCCGGCCTCCAGCAGACAATGCGCGTGCGCCAGCCGCTGCGCCAGATCGTGATCGCGGATCACCCCCGGCGCGAACCACGGCAACGCCTTTGGCTTGCCGGCGACCTCGTTGGCGAGCTCGTGAATGAAATCCACGGGTGCATATATCACGCGATATCGCCAGCCTGCCTCGACAGCCTTGGAACCCGTGTGCAATTCGCCAGGATTGATGATCGGCACACTGCCCGCTTCGGCGACATAGTCCGAGCCGCGATATCGATACCCCTCGGCTCCCGCGACGATCACCGGAATCGTGTACGCATCGTGCCAATGCGGCGTGAACTCGTGATTGTGATATTCGGCCGTGAGCAGATCCGCGCCGGGCAGAAGCGGCGTGCGCCAGTAGCGGGCGGAATCCTGAAAGCGATGGGCGGTCATGATGAAAGTCCGGTGGTCCGGTGGTCCGGTGGTCCGGTGGTCCGGTGGTCCGGTGGTCCGGCAACCCGGCGGTCCGGCGGTCCGGCAATCCGGCAACCCGGCAACCCGGCAACCCGGCAACCCGGCAACCCGGCAACCCGGCAATCCGGCAATCCGGCAATCCGGCGGTCCGGCAACCCGCCTGGACCAGTCAGTGTAGCGCGCCGTGGCCGCTACCGGTGCCGTCACTCACGAGTGCATGCCTTTGCGTAGTGAGTTTTGCCGTTGGACGGTGATTACTTGACTGGGATCGTCGTACCAGCCGGCATCGGCACGGCGCTTACGCTGTTTTTCGCGCTGCCGCTGACGATGCGGTCGCTGTAGGTCATGTACACCAGCGTGTTGCGCTTCGCGTCGACCACCCGCACCACATGCAGCGATTTGAAGATCAGCGACATGCTTACGGAGAACACGTCTGCCTGCTGTTTCACTGGCCCCGTGAAGTGAATCGCGCCGACCTGACGGCAGGCGATTGACGCTTCGGTCGGATCTTCGGCGATGCCGAGCGTGCCCTTGATGCCGCCAGTGCGCGCCCGCGAAACGTAGCAGGTCACACCCTGGACCAGCGGATCGTCATAGGCTTCGACGACCACGCGGTCCGAACCTGTGATGTGGAAGTTGGTATTGACGCTGCCGACTTCTTCGCTGTGTGCCGGGGAAAGCAGCAGGGCGGCAGTGACTGCAAGCGCGATGCGCAACAAGGTCGGTTTCATGAGATGGCCGGGAATGAGCTTTTGGGTTGGGCGCGAGAAGGTGTTACGCCGATAAAACACCATCGTATAACGGTGTGCCCGTCAGAGGGTCGGTGCAAATGCCCGCAGCAGGCCATGCGTTATCTTCCGGCCGGAACAAACCAGCCCTCCCCGGACTGGGCCGCCTGATCTGGCATTGAAACAGGCTGGACCAAAACGGCAGACCAAAACGCCGGGCCAAAATAAAAAGGCCCGCACGAATGCGGGCCTTCCAAATTTTGGCTCCTCGACCTGGGCTCGAACCAGGGACCTACGGATTAACAGTCCGGCGCTCTACCGACTGAGCTATCGAGGAACAGCAGTACCACTTGATCTACATAAAAAAGCCCGTATTGGTTAACGGGCTTTTGCAATTCTTGGCTCCTCGACCTGGGCTCGAACCAGGGACCTACGGATTAACAGTCCGGCGCTCTACCGACTGAGCTATCGAGGAACAGAACAACAAACAGCAGAGAAGCGAAATTGTAGGGGCAGCTTAAGCACCTGTCAATACCTTGCGTTCATCTCGATTTGGGTCGGATTCGGCAGGGCGGCAGACAGGCCGCGCCGCTCAACGTGCGAGCAGGGCCAGCTTTTCCTTCACGTCCTTGAATTCGTCGGCTTCCGGCAACGGCGCTTTGGTTTTGGTAATGCTCGGCCAGTTCTTCGCCAGATCGGCATTCAGCTCGATGAAGTTCTGCTGGTCGCCCGGCACGTCTTCTTCGGCATAAATAGCGTTTACCGGGCATTCGGCGACGCACACGGCGCAGTCGATGCATTCATCGGGGTCGATCGCGAGGAAGTTGGGACCTTCGCGAAAGCAGTCCACCGGGCACACATCGACGCAGTCGGTATAGCGGCACTTGATGCAGCTTTCGGTCACAACGTGAGTCATTCAGGCAGCTCCTGCATGCGGAATCAGGGGAGGCGAAACGCCAAAAGCGCTATTGTAACGTAACGTCAAGAGCCGCATACGGCATCGGGGAATGCCTTTTATACGTTTTCGTGATTAGTTTATGGCGTCCGGCGAGAGCCGCCCGCCCGCGCGATCAATCCGGGCGCATTCGGGTAACATGCGTCAAGCCGACGCGCAAGGGGCGCGCCGCCCGCGCATGGGTTGACGCCTTTGGTCGAGTCAAGCCTTCCGTTTTTCCAGCAGTCCCGTTCGCACCATCATGATTATTACTTCGCTGCTCGACACCGATCTGTACAAGTTCACGATGATGCAGGTGGTTTTGCATCACTTTCCCGCGGCGAATGTCGAGTACCGGTTTCGCTGCCGCACGCCGAATGTCGACCTCGTGCCGTATATCGACGAGATTCGCGGTGAAGTGCGCAAGCTGTGCGATCTGCGCTTTACCGACGACGAGCTCGATTACCTGCGGCGCATGCGCTTCATCAAGGGCGACTTCATCGAGTTTCTCGCGCTGTTCCATCTGAACGAGAAGTACATTTCGATCGAACCGTCGCCGAAGGGCAATGGCGAAATCGACATCGAGATCAAGGGGCCGTGGCTGCACACGATCCTGTTCGAGATACCGATGCTCGCGATCGTCAACGAGGTCTACTTCCGCAACACCCAGCAAAAGCCTGATTACAGCGAAGGGCGCGGCCGTCTCGTCGAAAAGATCAAGCTGCTGGGCGCGCGCCCGGAATTCGCCGACTGCAAGATCGCCGACTACGGCACGCGCCGCCGCTTCTCGAAGCAATGGCACGAAGAAGTGACGCTCACGCTGAAAGACGGTCTCGGCGAGCAATTCGCCGGCACCAGCAACGTCTTCTACGCGATGAAGCACAACCTCACGCCGCTCGGCACGATGGCGCATGAATACTTGCAGGCGTGCCAGGCGCTGGGTCCGCGGCTGCGCGATTCGCAGATCTTCGGGTTCGAGATGTGGGCAAAGGAGTATCGCGGCGACCTCGGTATCGCGCTGTCCGACGTGTACGGCATGCAGGCTTTTCTGCGCGACTTCGACATGTACTTCTGCAAGCTGTTCGACGGCGCGCGCCACGATTCCGGCGATCCGTTCGACTGGGGCGAGCGCCTGCTCAAGCACTACGAGGCGAACCGCTGCGACCCGCGCACCAAGATCCTCGTGTTCTCCGATGCACTCGACATTCCGAAGGTGCTGCAACTGTACGAGCGTTTCCGCGGCCGCTGCAAGCTGGCATTCGGCGTGGGCACCAATCTGACCAACGACCTGGGCTACAACCCGTTGCAGATCGTCATCAAAATGGTTCGTTGCAATGGTCAGCCGGTGGCGAAGCTGTCGGATTCGCCGGGCAAGAACATGTGCGAAGACAAGGCCTATCTCGCGTATCTGCGTCAGGTGTTCGGCATTGCGCAGCCCGAGGAAGACGTTGTGAAGTAATGCGGCGCCGGCGCGGCCCATGTGCGGCTCGCGTGCCGATACGTCGCGGAGGCCGCGCTCGCCGCGTGGCCGATGCGTGGTCGATATGCGGCCATAGGCCGTTCGGCCAGGGTGTTTGCGCGCAGGGTGGCCGGTATAATCCTCGCCATATCGCACGGCTGTCGACACGAGGATTTCGCATATGGACACATCGATTGCCCGCCGCAACATCCTGGCGCGCATCCGCGCAGCACAGGGGCGCGAGCCTGAGCCGTCTGTTTCCGAGCGCGAGGCGGCTGCGGATTATCTGGCACGCCATCCCCAAGGCCCGCGTCCGGAGATGCCGTCCGATCTGACCACGCGCTTCATTGAAGAAGCGCAGAAAATGGCAACCACGGTCGATACGGTCGAAACGCTGGACGAGGTGCCTTCCGCCGCGCATCGGTACCTTACTGAACACGCCTTGCCGCTGCAGGCGATCGCCTGGCAAACCCTGCAAGATCTGCAATGGGCCGAGGCCGGCCTCAACGTCGAATTCCGCAAGCCTGAAGATGGCGACGTGGTCGGGCTCACCGGCTGCTTCTGTGCGACTGCGGAGACGGGCACCGTCGTTCTGTTGTCCGGACCGGAAACCTATGCATCGGCAAGCCTGCTGCCGGAAACGCACATAGCAATCGTGCCGGCTTCGCGCATCGTCTCAGGACATGAAGAGGCGTTCGGGCTGATCCGCAGCGAACGCGGCGAGCTTCCGCGCGCGGTCAATTTCGTCTCGGGGCCATCGCGCACCGGCGATATCGAACAGACTATCGTGCTTGGCGCACATGGACCTTATCGGGTGCATGTGATCGTCGTACGTGGCGCCTGAGCGCGACGAGCGTCGGTGTCTCCGCGCGGCGCGCACGGCCGGCCGCAGTAACAAGGACTTCAAGAATATGAAACGACATGCCGTAGCGTCGAGCATGGTGCTCGCCGCTGCACTGACGTTGGCGGCGTGGCCTCAGCTGGCCTCGGCGGCTACGCTCGACGGCGCGACTTTGTCGGCGCTATGGGGCTTGCCGTTTGCGGGCGTGTTGTTGTCGATCGCGGTGTTTCCGTTGATCGCGCCGGCATTCTGGCATCACCATTTCGGCAAGATCGCGGCAGCGTGGGCGCTAGTGTTCCTGGTGCCGTTTGCGCTTACCTTCGGCATGGGCATTGCGTTCGGTACGCTGGTCCATGCGGTGCTCGAAGAATACATTCCGTTCATCGTGCTGCTGACGGCGCTTTATACGGTCGCGGGCGGCATCTGCGTGCGCGGCAATCTGCATGGCACACCGCGGCTGAATACCGCAATTCTCGCTTTGGGCACTTTGTTGGCCAGCATCATGGGTACGACCGGCGCGGCGATGCTGCTGATCCGCCCATTGCTGCGCGCCAACGGCAACCGCAAGCACGTCGTTCATGTCGTGGTGTTCTTCATCTTTCTGGTAGCAAACGCGGGCGGTTCGTTGTCGCCGCTCGGCGACCCGCCGCTCTTTCTCGGCTTCCTGCAGGGTGTGGGTTTTTTCTGGACCACCACGCATCTGGCGTTGCCGATGCTGTTCGTCTGTGTCGTGCTGCTGGCCGCGTTCTATGCATTGGACTCGTACTATTTTCATCGGCGGGAAGAAGAGCGCTCGCGCTTTCTCGATCCCACACCGGATTCGCCGCCGCCAGGCGTCGAGGGCATGATCAACTTCGTGCTGCTCGCTGCCGTGATTGCGCTGGTTTTGATGAGCGGACTCTGGAAGTCGGACGTCGCGTTCGACGTCTTCGGGACGCACGTCGCGTTGCAAAATGCCGTGCGCGATATCGCGCTGATCGGTGTCACCTTGCTCTCGCTGGCGCTGACGCCGCGCGCTGCACGCGCGGGCAATGACTTCAACTGGGCGCCGATTGAAGAGGTCGCCAAACTGTTTGCCGGCATCTTCGTGACGATCGCGCCGGTGATCACGATCCTGCGTGCCGGCGAGGCGGGTGCGTTCGCCGGCATTGTCCATCTGGTCAATCCGTCCGGCCAGCCGCACGACCTGATGTACTTCTGGGCGACCGGCCTGCTATCGTCGTTTCTCGACAATGCCCCGACCTACCTGGTGTTTTTCAACCTGGCCGGCGGCGACGCGCAGATGCTGATGACCACCGGCGCCACCACGCTCGCGGCGATCTCGGCCGGCGCGGTGTTCATGGGTGCCAACACGTATATCGGCAATGCGCCGAACTTCATGGTGAAAGCGATCGCGGAGGCGCGCGGCATTCGCATGCCGAGCTTTTTCGCGTATCTCGGCTGGTCGGTTGCGGTGCTGATGCCGCTGTTTCTCGTCACAGGCTGGCTGTTTTTCTGACGGCTGGTTTCACCCTTATTCTGATGCCGAGGCAATTGAACTCGACGCGCTATTCGGAGAATTGCAATGCAGAAGATCCTCGTCACCCGTCCGATCTTTCCCGATGTGATCGAACGGCTCAAACAGTATTTCGACGTCGACTGGCACCAGGGCGACGTGTTGTCCGCCGAGGAGCTGACGCACCGTCTCGCGGAAAAAGATGGCGCGCTGACCGCGGGCGATCCGGTCGGCGCGGCCGTGCTCGCCGCGGCGCCGCGTCTGCGCGTGGTGTCGAACATGGCGGTGGGCTACAACAACTTCGACATGGCCGCGTTCAACGCGGCGAACGTACTCGGTACCAATACGCCGGACGTGCTGAACGAATCGACCGCCGATTTCGGCTGGGCACTGATGATGGCAGCGGCGCGCCGCATTGCCGAATCGGAGCACTGGTTGCGCGCGGGCAAATGGCAGAAGTGGACCTATGATGGCTTTCTCGGCACCGACCTGTACGGCTCGACGCTCGGCGTGATCGGCATGGGCCGGATCGGGCAGGCGCTGGCGCGTCGCGCGAAGGGCTTTAACATGCGCGTGATCTATCACAACCGTTCGCGCGTCGCGCGGGAGATCGAGGCGGAGCTGAACGCGGAATACGCGTCCAAGCAGGATCTGCTGCTGCGCGCCGATCACGTGGTGCTCGTCTTGCCGTACACGAAGGAGAACCATCACACGATCGGCAGGGCCGAGCTTGCGCAGATGAAGCCGACCGCAACGCTCACCAACATCGCACGCGGGGGCATTGTCGACGATGCGGCGCTAGTCGAAGCGCTGCGCGCGAAGCAGATTGCCGCAGCCGGTCTGGATGTTTACGAAGGCGAGCCGAATCTGAATCCGGATCTGCTGAGCGTGCCGAATGTCGTACTGACGCCGCACATCGCCAGCGCGACCGAAGCAACGCGCCGCGCTATGGCGAGTCTCGCGGCGGACAATCTGATTGCGGCGCTGGGTGAAGGTCCGCGCGCCGGCCGGCCGCCGAATCCGATCAACCCCGAGGTCATCGGCAAGGCGCGTTCATGACAATGATTCTGGTGGCGGCCGTTGCAGGGCTGGCGGTCGCATTGGTCATCGCGTTGGCATTGTTGATGCGCGGCAATAGTCGCGCTGAAGGGAGCGAGCAATTCGAGATTCTCAGCGAACGTATCGACGCAGCGGCAGATGCGCAAGCGCATGCCTATGAGCGGCTCGAGCGGCAGCTGCGCAATGACATTGCCGAAACGGCGCGCGTCTCGCGTACCGAGCAGAGCAGTGGGTTCGCGCACTTTCAGCAAACGCTGGCATCGCAATTCAGCAGTATGACGACGGTGCAGGGCGGCAAGATCGACGGCTTCGCGCAGCAACTCGATGCGGTGCGCCACAGCCTGCAGCAACAGGCGCAGCAGGCACGCGATGAGCAAGGGCGCACACTCAAGCAGTTTGGCGAGACGCTGACCTTGCAGCTGGGCCAACTTACCGAGGCGAACGATCGCCGCTTCGCCGAGGTGCGCGCGACCATCGAGCAGCGGCTGAAAGACATCGAGGCGAACAACTCGACCAAGCTCGAAGAGATGCGCCGCACTGTCGACGAAAAACTGCACGCCACGCTAGAACAGCGTTTGGGCGAATCGTTCAAGCTGGTGTCGGACCGGCTGGAGCAGGTGCATCGCGGTCTCGGTGAAATGCAGACGCTGGCTGCGGGCGTCGGCGACCTGAAGAAGGTGCTCACCAACGTCAAGACGCGCGGCACGTGGGGTGAAGTGCAGCTCGAGGCATTGCTCGAACAACTGCTGACGGCGGATCAATACGCGAAGAACGTCGCGACGGTGCCGAAAAGCGCCGATCGCGTGGAATTCGCGATCAAACTGCCGGGCCGCGCGGAGACGGGGGGGGCTGCCACACCGGTCTGGCTGCCGATCGATGCCAAGTTCCCGCGCGAAGACTATGAGCGGCTGATCGAGGCGCAGGAACGCGCCGATCCCGTTGCGGTGGAGGAGGCGTCGCGTGCGCTCGAAGCGCGGATACGCGCCGAGGCGCGCACGATCGCGGAAAAGTATGTGTCGCCGCCGCATACCACCGATTTCGCGCTGCTGTTCCTGCCGACCGAAGGCCTGTACGCGGAAGTCCTGCGTCGGCCCGGCCTGACCGATCTGCTGCAACGCGACTACCGCGTGACGATCGCCGGCCCGACTACGCTCACCGCGTTGCTCAATAGTTTGCAGATGGGTTTCCGCACGCTGGCGATCGAGAAACGGTCGAGCGAGGTGTGGCAAGTGCTCGGCGCGGTGAAAACGGAGTTCGGTAAATTCGGCGACGTGCTGGCAAAGACCAAGGCGCAGCTTGAAACCGTGACGCGTTCGATCGAAGCCGCGGAGACACGCACTCGCGTCATGAATCGCAAGCTGCGTGACGTCGAGGCGTTGCCGGGTGAAGCGGCGAGCGGGTTGCTCGGAGATGCGCTATCGGGCGTGGATTCCGACGAGTAGTAGAGCCGGGCGAGGTTCTCCGGACTGATTTCTCGCGACGCTGCTGATCGGTTTCAGCGGCGCCCGGCTTGGTGGACGCAGTACTCGGGAAGCGGTGCCTGCGGCCAGTCGTTCCAGCGCGTCGCCCGTCAGGCGCACGACACGCCTATCCGGCATCGCCGTTGCGCAAACCGTCTTCGGTCGCGACAAATACGTGCGTGAGGCTTTCGAATTCGGCCAGCTCGTACGTCAGCGCGAAGATGGCGCCAGTATCCGGAGGCGTCGCGGCGCGGATCGTCGCGGTCATTACGCCTCTTCCGGCGCGTCGGTCAGCTGGATTTCGATGCCGCCAAAGCGCGACGCCACCCAGTTGTACGCGTGGCAGGCAATCCACAGCAGAACGAAGCCGAGAATCGCGTTCAGCAGCAGCGCGCTGAACACCGTGCTCAGTTCGACCGAGCCGTAGCGGATGAATGCCACCAGCACGCCGAGCAGCACGATCGGCACCGAGAATGTCAGGTACACGAGGATAAGCGCTTTGGCTGTCTGTCCCGGTGCAATGAACGAGATCTGTTTTTTCATGTAAGTCAAACCCGTGTGTCGTAGTGGTAATGGGTAAAGCTGCAAATGAGGCCGCGAAAGAGGTTGCAGGTAAGGCTGTAAAAAAGCCGCAACGGCAGGGTTCCCTCAGGCGTCAGATGAGCCCGTCGAACAGCATGATATCGACGTGCTCGCCCTCTGCAATATCGGCTTCATCGTGCCCGAGAACGATGAAACAATTTGCTTCGCTCATCGAACTCAGCACGCCGGAGCTTTGCGAGCCGGTTGGGATGACATGCCATTGACCGTGCGCATCCTGCTCGGCGACGCCGCGCTGGTACTCGGTGCGCCCGGCGCGCTTGCGGATGATCTGGCGGCTGGCGGCGCGCAACAGCGGCTGTGCCTGCGGCGTTGCGCCGGACATCAGCAGCAGCGCTTCGCGCACGATCTGGTAGAACGTCACCATGACGGCCACGGGATTGCCCGGCAAACCGAAGAATAGCGCCGGCAGCCCGAGCCCAGGGTGGTCGCCGGACCAGACGCGGCCAAAAGCGAGCGGCCGGCCCGGACGCATTGCGAGGCTCCAGAACGCGACGTCGCCGAACGCCTGCAGCAATTGTTTGGTGAAATCCGCCTCGCCGACCGAGACGCCGCCCGAGGTCAAAACTACGTCCGCACTGGCTGCGGCGCTGCGCAATGCGGCTTCGAGCGCGGCGGGTTCGTCGCGCACCACGCCGAGATCGAGCGTATCCAGGTTCAGGCGCCGGAGCATCGCAAACAGCGTGTAGCGATTGCTGTCATACACCGAACCCGGGTCGAGCGGCTCGCCGAGCGAGCGCAATTCGTCACCGGTGGAGAAAAATGCGACGCGCAAGCGCCGCCGCACGTTGACTTCGCCAATGCCGAGCGAAGCCAGCAAACCGAGGTCCGACGCGCGCATGATGCGGCCGGCGCGTAGCGCGGCATGGCCGCGGGCGAGGTCTTCGCCGGCGAGGCGCCGGTTGGCGCCGGCCCGCACGGCGTTGGTCGCAAAACGGATCGAGGTGGAATCGGCGCTGCGCTCGACAAGCTCCTGTGGCACGACCGTGTCGCAGTCGGCCGGCATGCAGGCGCCCGTCATGACACGCACGCATTGCGTCGTGTCGACGTGGCCCGCGAACGGATGGCCAGCCAGCGCTTTGCCGACGATCGTCAAATCGACTGCAGCCTCATTGGTTGCCAATGCCGCGCGCTTGAACGCGTAGCCGTCCATCGCCGAGTTGTCGTGCGCAGGGACGTCGATCGGCGAGACGATGTCGGCCGCCAGCACGCGGCCGAGTGTATCGCGCAAGGCCACGCGTTCGACGGCCGTGACGGGCGTTGCCCATCGACGGACGATCGCCTGGGCGGCCGAAACAGGGAGCGAGTGAGGATCGTACTGCGCGACGCAGCGGGAAAATTCGTTAAGCGTGGTCATGAAGAGGGCTGGACGTCGCGACCGGAGGCGGGCGCGGCTGTTGCCGTGCGGCCGGAGCAGGATTTCAACCGGGGCCTCAGCAACGCTCGAGGTCGGCGAGTTCTTGTAGCGAATTGATATTGTAAAACGCGCGCTCGTCGGTAAAAGCGACTTCGACCGTCTTGTGGCGCGCGTACCACGCGCGAACCTTACGCTCGCCGGCTTCCAGAAAGGCTGCCAGGTCGTCCGCGAGACTCGTGCGCAGCAACGCGAACACGGGATGGAGCGAGACGTGGCCATCGGCGTCGGTGGTCGTGACGGTGGCGATATCGGCCTGATTCGAGTCGAGTGCCTGCGCGAGGCGCTCGGCGAGTTCGGCGGGCAGTCCGGGCGTGTCGCAGGGCGCGCTCAGCAGGTACGCGGTGCCGGCCGCGCGCAGCCCGGCGAGCAGGCCAGCCAGCGGTCCGGGAAAGCCGGGCACGGTATCGGCTAGCACCCTGGCGCCGAACGGTGCGCCGAGTGCGCTGTAGACATCAGGGTGACGATTGGCGCTGATCAGCAGGGCGCCGGTTTGCGGCGCGAGCCGCTTCAGCACCTGGGAGACAAGCGGCTCGCCGTGCAGCGTTTGCAGTCCCTTATCGAGGCCGCCCATACGCATGCCGCGTCCGCCCGCGAGGACCAGACCGGTGATGTGTTCGCGTGTTGGGGTCATGGACTCGGCCGTTCTAGCCGCCGATGTACGACATTTCCACGCGGCGGCCGTCCTGCTCGCGCGGCACGGCTGCGCTGCTGCCACGTAATTGCGAATAACGGTCGCTGCGGCCTTGCCAGATTTCGGCGACAGCGGTGGCGATATCGGCGTCGCTCGCGCCGCTGCGCAGCAACGCGCGCAGATCGTGACCGGACGACGCGAACAGGCACAGGTACAGCTTGCCTTCCGTCGACAGACGCGCGCGCGTACATGTGCCGCAAAACGCGCGTGTCACGCTCGAAATCACGCCGATCTCGCCGCTGCCGTCCACGTAACCCCAGCGCTGGGCGGTCTCGGCAGCGCTGTGCGCTTCGAGTGGCACGAGCGGGAAATGCTCGGCGATGCGTGTCACGACATCAGCGGAAGGCAGCACTTCGGTCATGTTCCAGCCGTTCGACGTGCCCACATCCATGTACTCGATAAAGCGCAACACCGTGCCCGAGCCTTTGAAGTGACGCGCCATCGGCACGATTTCGCTGTCGTTGGTGCCACGCTTGACGACCATGTTGACCTTCACCGGCGCGAGCCCCGCCGCCTCGGCTGCGGCAATTCCGTCCAGCACGTCGGCGACCGCGAAGTCGGCGTCGTTCATGCGGCGAAACAGGGTGTCGTCGAGCGCGTCGAGACTTACGGTCACGCGGGATAGGCCGGCGTCTTTCAGGCTGCGCGCCTTGCGCTCCAGCAGCGAGCCGTTGGTGGTCAGCGTCAGATCGAGCGGGCGGCCTTCCGGCGTGGTGAGTTGCGCGAGCCGTTCGATCAGGAATTCCAGATTTTTGCGCAGCAGCGGCTCGCCACCCGTAAGACGGATTTTCTCGACGCCGTGTGCGACGAAGAGCTGCGCCAGCCGTTCGATTTCTTCGAAGCTGAGTAGAGCGCTATGCGGCAGGAACGCGTAATCCTTATCGAACACCGCGCGCGGCATGCAGTAGACGCAGCGGAAATTGCAGCGATCCGTCACCGAGATGCGCAGATCGCGTAGCGGGCGCGCCAGCGTGTCGTGCAGCGTGCCGCTGGGCGCCTGCACAGGGCCGGAAATGACCGGCACCGCGCTGAGATCGGCAACAGGGATGATGCGTTGGGACATGAATTGCTTCGCTCGATGCTTCGTTTTGGGCTGGTTAGGTGCTGCTTAGGTGCCGTGATTGGCGCTGCGATTGGAACCGCCTAGATCTTCATTCTAGCGGAAATGCATCTGGCGGCCGCCGACCCCCGGACGCTGTCCGGGTATACGGGGAGTGGCGTACAGCGCGCGATCGGGCGGGTGCGCGATGCCCATAAAACAAAAAACCCGCCGGTGAGGGCGGGCTTTTTGCGTGGGAGCGGTTCGCTTACTGCGGGTGCTTACCGGTTTCCACCATTTGCATCGGCGCGGTTTCGACCGGCGGCAACGCCTTGCGCTCGCGACCCACACGAGCCGGCTTGGCTGCTTGCGCAGCCGCTTCCTGCGCGGCTCGCAGCTTGTCGGCGTCGGTGTTCACCCAGACGAGACCGGCTTGTTCCAGCACCGGCTTCAGCGCTTCCGCCGACACAGTGGCGCTACGCGGTGCTTGCGGCGCAACTGCGACGGGCGCTGGCTCGGCCGCGGCCGGTTCAACGACCGGTTGCGCTGCCGGAGCAGTCGCTGCAACGACCGGTTGCGCTTCAACGATCCCGGCTTGCGGCGCCGGCTGGGCGGCAGGTGCTTCGACCGCTGCCGCTGGGGCCGCGGTCGCTACCGGAGCCGGTGCAGCTTGCGCTTCAACGACCGGAGCAACTGCCGGCGTTTCGATCCGCGCTTCGGCAGGGGCTTCAACCCGAGCTTCAACCGGGGCTTCAACCGCAGCTTCAACATGAGCGGCCGGTTCGACGAGCGAAACCGTCTCGCTGGCGGCCGGCGCAGCTTCGACCGGCGCGGCAGGAGCTTGCGCCACCGGCGCTGCCACGGCTTGCTCCACTGCAGCCGGTGCCACCGGCGCTTCTGCGACCAGTACAGCCGTTTCCGTCTTCGCGGCCTGTTCGACGGCCGGAGCCGGCGTTTCGGTTGCTGCATGCAGTTCGCTGACGACAGCGGTTTCTGTCGCGACGGCCGCGACAACCACTTCCACCGGCTTAACAGCAGTCGCTTCGTTCACTTCAGCCTTGTGCTCAACCGGTTGATGCGCGGTGCGCACCGGTGCTTCGTCGGTCACATTGGCGGTGTCGCCTTCAGCTTCCGCGACGTCCGCAGCCAGGTTGCCGTTCACGTCTTCTTCACGCTCACGACGGCCACCGCGACGGCCGCGACGACGGCGACGACGCTCTTCACCTTCACGCGCCACCGCTTCCTGATCGACCGGCGCGCCATTTTCGCCCAAGGCGGTCTGGTTTTGCGCCAGATCTTCCGCCGCTTGCGCGTCGTTTTGCGTCAGCGCATCTGCCGCTTCCGGCTGCTGCTTGCGGCGTTCGCCGCGTTCAACGCGCTCGCCACGCTCACGGCGTTCGCCGCGTTCCTGGCGCTCGCCACGTTCGGCGCGCGGTGCGCCGTCGACGGTTTCCGCACGCTCGTTGCCGCGATTGTCGCGGTCACGGTTTTCGCGGCCCTCGCGACCTTCGCGCGGCTCACGAGCCTCGCGGGGTTCACGGCCTTCACGGGCCTCACGCGGCTCACGGTTGCCACGCGGCTCGCGCGATTCACGTGCTTCGCGCGGTTCGCGACCTTCGCGTGCCTCACGTCCTTCACGCGGTTCGCGTTCCTCGCGACGCGCCGACGGTTGTTGACCTTGAGCCTGGCGGCCGCCGGTCGTGCCTTCGCCACGGCCCGCTGCATCGCGGCCGCCTGCGCCGCCACGGCGATTGCGGCTGCGATCACCGCCGCGTTCGCCGGTGCGCTCACCGCGCTCCGTGCGTTCGCCGCGTTGCGGACGCGCCTGTTTTTCGGTCGTAGCCGGTGCGACAGGCGCCGGCGCGGCCGGCTGCATGCCGAACAGATTCTTCAGCCAGCCGATAAAGCCGCCGCTGGCCGGCGTGACGGCCACCGGAGCCGGGGTTGCCGGACGGACCGGCGCGCTCGGTGCCGGCTTTTCAGGCGTGATGCCCTTGACCGCGGCTTCCTGCTTCGGCTTCACTTCCTCGGCGCGCTTGCTGTAACCGGTTTCCGATTCCAGTTCGCGGGCTGCTTCTTCGGCCATCTTCCACGAGGCGCGCGGCTCGTCGAGGCGCGCATCGTCGTGACGCAGGCGCTCGAGCTTGTAATGCGGCGTATCGAGGTGCTTGTTCGGGATCAGAACGACGTTGACCTTGAAGCGCGATTCGATCTTGTTGATTTCCGCGCGCTTTTCGTTCAACAGGAAGGCGGTCACTTCGACCGGCACCTGGCAATGGATCGCCGCGGTGTTTTCCTTCATCGCTTCTTCCTGAATGATCCGCAGCACTTGCAGCGCGGACGATTCGGTATCGCGGATGTGGCCCGTGCCGTTACAGCGCGGGCACGTCACATGGCTGCCTTCCGACAAAGCCGGGCGCAGGCGTTGACGTGACAGTTCCATCAGCCCGAAGCGCGAGATCTTGCCCATCTGGACGCGCGCACGGTCGTGTTTCAACGCGTCTTTCAGGCGTTGCTCGACTTCGCGCTGGCTCTTGGCCGATTCCATGTCGATGAAGTCGATCACGATCAGGCCGCCCAGATCGCGCAGGCGCAACTGGCGGGCCACTTCGTCGGCAGCTTCGAGGTTGGTGCGTGCAGCCGTTTCCTCGATGTCCGCGCCCTTGGTGGCGCGCGCCGAGTTCACGTCGATCGCGACCAGTGCTTCCGTGTGGTCGATCACGATGGCGCCGCCGGAGGGCAGCGGTACCGTGCGCGAGTACGCGGTTTCGATCTGGTGTTCGATCTGGAAACGCGAGAACAGCGGCACGTCGTCGTGATACCGCTTCACCTTGCTGACATTGTCCGGCATCACAATATCCATGAAGGCGCGGGCCTGGTCATGGATTTCGGTGGTGTCGATCAGGATTTCGCCGATATCCGGCTGGAAATAGTCGCGAATCGCGCGGATCACCAGGCTCGATTCGAGATAAATCAGCATCGGCTGGCCGCTCGAACCGCTTTGCGATGCGGCCTCGATGGCGCGCCACAGTTGCATCAGGTAGTTCAGGTCCCACTGCAGCTCCTCGGCGCTGCGGCCAATGCCGGCCGTGCGCGCGATGATGCTCATGCCTTCCGGCAATTGCAGCTGCGCCATGGTTTCGCGCAATTCCTGACGGTCGTCGCCTTCGATCCGGCGCGATACACCGCCGCCGCGCGGGTTGTTCGGCATCAATACCAGATACCGGCCGGCGAGCGAGATGAAGGTGGTGAGGGCTGCGCCCTTGTTGCCGCGCTCTTCCTTTTCGACCTGAACGATCAGTTCCTGACCTTCTTTCAGGGCGTCCTGGATGCGCGCGGCGCGCATGTCGACGCCGTCACGGAAATACTGGCGAGCGACTTCCTTGAACGGCAAAAAGCCGTGGCGGTCTTCGCCGTAGTTGACGAAGCAGGCTTCGAGCGAAGGCTCGATGCGGGTAATGATGCCCTTGTAAATGTTGCCTTTGCGCTGTTCGCGCCCGGCGGTTTCGATGTCGATATCGATGAGTTTTTGCCCATCGACGATGGCGACGCGCAGTTCTTCCTGCTGCGTCGCGTTGAACAACATTCGTTTCATTGAACGGCTCCAGGCGGCTTAGCTAGCCCTCGGCTGCGCGGTTGTCAGTCGCGAGAGCCATGAGGGCAGCGGCATGCCGCGCCTTGTTGTGTTTTCACAAGCACGCTGGAGCGGGAAAAATGGCGGGAGAATTGCCTGAGAGGGCCCGACCCATTGAAAAATGGACACGGTGCCGCAGGGCACATGCGAACACGGCTTCAAATAACGACCCGACACGCCGCGGGTTCTGCCAGCCGACCTTCATAAGCCTTGCGTCCACTCGCGCCGGTGCGCCAACTGGGCGCGTGACCGGAGGGTCGAAGGCTGCGGTCATGCCGCAGCGGGAAGTTCGCGCAGTCGGCGCGTCTTTTCTCGCTGGGGGTGTCTCGCCTCATTTTGACGTCGCCATGTCTTGTACTTTCTACAAGACGCCTCGGGCGCACGCCGTATTTTCGCAACTCGCAGCTCCTTACAGCAGGGCGTCAGACCGCCCGATACCGAAGCTGAAAGTTAAATTCTTTTTTACCAAAATTCCGTTACCGTCGAAGCTGACCTTGACCGAACGCGCCTGTGGGCGCCGTCCCTGCCGGGCACTGACCTCGTGCGTGCAACATGTTGCATCTCATTTTCAGGGTGAGCAACCAGACCCCGGCGCAAGTAAAATAACGGTTTATCGCTTGCGCCCGCGCAATCCGCCCGATTTCCGGACACTGCGCCGGCCGCCGCAGACTGCTGGGCAAATTATATTCATAATGAAAGAGTTAGGCAAAATATCCCAGAAATCGGTCGCAAGCGACCAGGTCTCGATGATCGAGATCGACGACAGTGCGGCCGGACAGCGCATTGACAACTTCCTGTTGCGCGTCTGTAAAGGCGTGCCGAAAAGCCATATTTACCGCATCCTGCGTAGCGGGGAAGTGCGGGTGAATAAGGGCCGGATCGACGCGCAGTACCGCCTCGAACTGGGCGATCTGGTGCGCGTGCCGCCCATTCGCGTCGCTCAACCGAACGAAGCCATCGCCCAGGCGCCGGTGCCGAGCGCCGATTTCAAAATTATTTTTGAAGACGAGCACATGCTCGTGATCGACAAACCGGCCGGCGTGGCGGTCCACGGGGGCAGCGGTGTCGCGTTCGGCGTGATCGAACAGATGCGCGAAGCGCGGTCGCAGGCGAAATTCCTCGAATTGGTGCATCGGCTGGATCGCGAGACGTCCGGCATTCTGATGCTCGCCAAGAAACGCTCCGCGCTGGTCAACCTGCACGAGCAGATTCGCGAGAACAAGATGGATAAGCGCTACTATGCGTGCGTCCACGGCGAATGGGCGAGCGACTGGGGCCGTCGCCGCGCGGTCAAGGAGCCGCTGCATAAGTATTTGACCGCGGACGGCGAACGGCGCGTGCGCGTTCAGGCCGACGGCCTCGCGTCGCACACGGTCTTCAATCTGATCGACCGCTGGCCGGAGTACGCGCTGCTCGAGGCGGAACTGAAGACGGGTCGCACGCATCAGATTCGCGTCCATTTGCAGCATCTGGAGTTGCCGATCGTCGGCGATGCCAAGTACGGCGACTTCGCGCTGAACAAAGCGCTGGCGCGCGCCAACGCCAAGCCTGGCCTGAAGCGCATGTTCCTGCACGCGTACCGTCTTAAGCTGACGCACCCGGCAACCGGCGCGCCCGTGCAGTTCGAGGCGCCGCTGCCGGCCGAATGCCGCAGTTTTGTAGCGCAGCTCAATGAATTACGAAATGGGTCAAACCCGGAGACGACACCGCATGGCTAGAGAGCAATTTGATCTGATCGTCTTTGACTGGGACGGGACGCTGATGGATTCGACCGCGCACATCACGCGCAGCATCCAGTTAGCATGCCGCGATCTCGGCCTGCCTGTTCCCGCCGATGAGGCCGCCAGCTACGTGATCGGCCTTGGCCTGCGCGACGCGCTGCAAATCGCCGCGCCCACGCTCGATCCGGCCGATTACCCGCGTCTGGCGGAGCGCTATCGCTTTCACTATCTGGTGAAGGACCAGACTACCGAGCTGTTCGTCGGCGTGCGCGAGATGCTGCAGGAATTGCGCGATCAGGGTTATCTGCTCGCGGTGGCGACCGGCAAGAGCCGCGTTGGGCTGAACCGCGCGCTCGACCAATCGCGTCTGACGAGCCTGTTCGACGGCACCCGCTGTGCGGACGAAACTTTCTCGAAACCGCATCCGGCCATGCTGCACGAGCTTACGCGTGAACTGGGGCAGGATCCGGTGCGCACGGTGATGGTGGGTGACACCACGCACGATCTGCAGATGGCGATCAATGCGGGCGTTGCGGGCATTGCAGTCACATACGGCGCGCATCCCGCCGGTTCGCTGATGGCTTTGTCGCCGAAATTCGTCGCCTCCAGCGTGAGCGCGCTGTCCGGCTGGCTGCGAGAGAACGCATGAATACGGGCACGACGGAAGCGGTGGCGCAGGCCGTTCGCATTTGCGCGTCCGAAGAACTGGTCGACGGCGGCGCCGGCGTGCGGCGCGCGGCGAGGTTTGGCGGCGGCGACGTCGTGGTATTTTTTGTTCGCTATGATGGCCATGCGTACGGCTATCTGAACCGCTGCGCCCACGTGCCGATGGAACTCGACTGGGCTGAAGGGCAGTTCTTTGAATCGTCCGGTTTATACTTGATGTGCGCTACACATGGTGCGATTTACGCGCCTGATACAGGCAAATGCGTCGGCGGCCCGTGCCGCGGCGGCCGGTTGCGCCCTGTCCACGTGGACGAGCGCGACACACCCGAAGGCCGCGCCGTGTTCTGGCTGCCGGACGGCGAACTTCGCCCGGCCACGCCCTGATTCTTCTCCTCCTCGACCTTTCCACTGCACCGCATGTCTGACAATTTGACTCCTGAACCGAAGGAACCGTCCCTGACAGGCCGCCCCCGCACGCCTGCCGATGAGCCGGGCTGGGAGCGCGCCGCGCTCGAGCGCATCGCGCTTGCGGCAATCACCGAGCAGCGCGCGGCACGCCGCTGGAAGATTTTCTTCCGGTTTGTGTTCCTGATCGTCTTGCTGCTGGCGGTATGGGGCGCGTTAGATCTCTCCGGCGACAAGGTTGCGACCACTGGCCGGCATACCGCAATGGTGACGCTTGACGGCGAAATCTCTGCTGATACGAACGCAAACGCGGAAGATGTCAACACTGCACTGGAAAGTGCGTTCGACGATGCGGGTACGGCAGGCGTGATCCTGCGCTGTAACAGCCCGGGCGGCAGCCCGGTGCAGGCAGGCATTATCTACAACGAGATTCGCCGGCTGCGCGCCAAGTATCCGTCGATCCCCTTGTATGTCGTGGTCGGCGATATGTGCGCGTCGGGTGGCTATTACGCGGCGGCGGCGGCGGACAAGATCTATGTGGACAAGGCGAGTATCGTCGGTTCGATTGGTGTGCTGATGGACAGCTTCGGCTTCACGGGGCTGATGGATAAGCTGGGGATCCAGCGTCGGCTGCATACTTCGGGTGAGAACAAGGGCTTTTTCGACCCGTTCTCGCCGGAAACGCCGAAGATGGACGAACATGCGCAGGACATGCTCGATCAGATCCATGCGCAGTTCATCGACGCCGTGCGTGAGGGGCGCGGCAAGCGCCTGCACGAAACGCCGGATATGTTCTCGGGCCTGTTCTGGACGGGTCAGAAGAGTGTCGAGCTGGGGCTTGCCGACGGTTTCGGCGACGCGGATTACGTCGCGCGCGACCTCTTCAAGGCACCGGATATCGTCGACTACACGGTCAAGGAGAGCATTACGGATCGTGTGGCGCGCAAGTTCGGTGCTGCGGTCGGCAGCGGCGCGGTGCATGCGATGGCGCTTGGCGGGAAGTTGAGTCTGCGTTGATCGATTATGCTGACTGATGGCCGTGCGTTAGCCGTCGGTTGTCAAGAAAAGCCTCGCGCGATCACCAGTTGATCGCACGGGGCTTTTTCGTTTCCTCTCTCGCTGAGGCTGCGGTCAGACGGCCAGCATCAGGAAAATTGCCGGCCGTTTGTGCAGATCGATCGCCGGTTTCTTTTTCCAGTCGGCCACGGTGCGGCTCGCGATGGTCTCAGTCTCCAGCGTCAGGTCGACCGCAACGCAAACGAGGGTGGAGGGCGCGCACGTTGCCAGCAATGTATCGAGCAGCGGTTTATTCCGATACGGCGTTTCGATAAAAATCTGCGTTTGTTTGGCTTTGCGCGATTGCTGCTCCAGGTCGCGCAGGCGCTTGGCCCGTTCGGTGGCGTCGACCGGCAGATAGCCGTGGAACGCAAAACTCTGGCCATTCAGGCCGGACGCCATCAACGCGAGCAGAATCGAACTCGGTCCGACAAACGGCACGACTTTCACGCCGCGCTCATGCGCCCGGCGCACCAGCAGAGCGCCCGGATCGGCGACCGCAGGACAGCCGGCTTCGGAAACCAGGCCGGCATCCGTGCCTGCCAGCAAAGGCGCCAGCAGTTTGTCGATCTCACCGGCCGGCGTGTTCACGTTCAGTTCGCGAATCTCAATTTCCTGGATAGGCCGCTCGGTGCCGACCTTCTTCAGGAACGCGCGCGTGGTTTTTGCGTTTTCGCCGATGTAATACTGCAGCGCGGCCGCACGGGCACGCACCGGTGCGGGCAGGACGGCGTCGAGGGCGTCGGCATCGCCTTCGCCAAGGGTGTTCGGGATCAGATATAAGGTGCCGCTCATGGTGCCCCCAGAAGTGGATAACCCACTGCGAGCAGCATGCGCGACAGTGCGATCAATGGCAGCCCGACCAGCGCGGTCGGGTCGTCCGAGTGAATGGCTTCGAGCAACGCGATGCCGAGGCCTTCGGATTTGGCGCTGCCCGCCACGTCGTATGGCGTTTCGGCGCGGAGATAAGCGTCCAGCGCGGCGTCCGGCAGGTCGCGGAATTGCACGCGGGTGATGACGTCGACGGCTTGCGCCGCCCCCGATCGGCTGTCGAACAGGCAGAGTGCGCTATGAAATAGCACTTCACGACCGCGCATTGCCCGCAGTTGGGCAAATGCCTTGTCATGCGTGCCGGGCTTGCCGATCTGCAGGCCGTCGTAGGTGGCAACCTGATCCGAGCCGATCACGAGCGCGGCTTCATCGGCGCCGAGCTTGGCTGCCGCCGCGCGGGCTTTTGCCTCAGCGAGGCGCAGGGCCGTCACTTCGGGCGTTTCGCCGGCGAGCGGCGTTTCGTCGATCGCCGGCACGACGACATCGAACGGAACGCGCAGGCGCTCGAGCAGCTCGCGACGATAAGGTGAACTCGACGCCAGAATCAGGCGTGGCGGGCGATTGAGGGAATCTGGCATGTGCTACCGACGGCTAGAGAGGCAGGTCGTACGGGGTTGCGCGGGTGGCGCACGTGTACGGGCTTAAGTGTTTGACTCGAAAAGACAAAACGGATATGATTTCGGGCTTTTCATCGGTATGCTATTGCACAGGCGGTGTCGTGTGGCAGGCCCGTGTGGGCAACACCGGGCAGTGCGCGAGTTCCGCGGGCTGCATTGCAAACCGATTTATCCCCGGCGAAATCCTTGCCGATGCAGGAGCGCACATGACTCAACATCCTGGCAACCCTGCTGGTCTGTCCGACCCGCACGATATCGATCTGTTCGAATTTGCGCGGAGTGGGCGCCAGGCCGCGGGTGTCGTGCGCGTCTCGCAACTGCCGCGCATGTTAAACGAAGTGCCGGCAGAAGCGCCAGACCGCGATACCGCGTTCACCTGGCAAGCCGAAGGGGCGACGCAGCCGGAATTGCAGGACGACGGCACCGAGGGTCCGCAGCCTTATTTGAGGTTGGCGATTCACGGTGCTGCATGGCTCGAATGTCAGCGGTGCATGACGCCGTATCTGCAGGCGTTCAATGTCGATGCAACTTACCGGATCGTCAACACTGAGGCGGAAGCCGAAGAGTTTCCGCTCGACGAGGATGAAGTCGAAGTGATCGTGGGCTCGCGCCAGTTCGATCTCGTCGACTTGATCGAAGAAGAGTTGCTGCTTTCCTTGCCGCTCGTGCCCAAGCACGAGGTGTGTCCCGAAGTGCACGAGAGTCTCGTCTCTGGTGTGGCCGGTACAGAAGGCGAGGGCGACGAGGGCGCACCGGATGAAGCAGGTGAGGGCGGTGAGCCCGAGCGGCCCAATCCGTTTGCGGCGCTCGAAAGTCTCAAGCGCGGTGAGCCGGGCGACAAGAAGCACTGAACAGTTGCATGGGAGCGCGAAGCGGGCGCATTGGCCATTCGGTCAATGGCGGACACCGGCTCGGGCTGTGTTAGAATTCGGAAAATTTTTAGGAGTTAGTCATGGCAGTTCAGCAAAATAAGAAGTCGCCGTCGAAGCGCGGCATGCACCGTTCGCACGATTTCCTGACGGCAGCGCCGCTGGCCGTGGAGCCGAGCACGGGCGAAGTGCATCTGCGTCACCACGTTAGCCCGAACGGCTACTATCGCGGCAAGAAAGTCGTCAAGACGAAGAACGACTAATCGTTTCACTGCGTTGCGCCCCTTGGCGTTTCGCGTGGCGATCGGCTCGCTTGACATTTTCCCGGCTCGGCAAAAACGCGGCATTCAACTGCCGCTTTTTTGTGTCGATCGTAGTTGGCGCTTTAGCGCTTGCTGCGATCCCATGCGGGGCGTCTGAAACTCGTCGCACTCCATGACAGTAAAGCTCACGATAGATTGCATGGGAGGCGACCACGGCCCGTCCGTGACCGTTCCCGCTGCCGTCAACTTCGTTCGTTCGCATCCTGATGCTGAGTTGCTGCTCGTCGGCATTGAAAGTGCGATTCGTGCGCAGCTGAAGAAGTTGAAGGCTCAGGACCTGCCGGCGCTGACCGTCGTACCTGCTTCCGAGATCGTCGCCATGGACGATCCGGTCGAAGTCGCGCTGCGCAAGAAAAAAGACTCATCCATGCGCGTGGCGCTGAATCGCGTCAAGGAATGCGAGGCGCAAGCCTGCATTTCCGCCGGCAATACCGGCGCGCTGATGGCGGTCTCGCGCTATGTGCTGAAAACGCTGTCGGGCATCGAACGCCCGGCCATTGCGTTCGCAATGCCCAATCCCACTGGCTACACGACGATGCTCGACCTGGGCGCCAACGTCGATTGCGAGCCGCAGCATCTGCTGCAGTTCGCGGAGATGGGGCACGCGCTCGTGTCCGCGCTCGAGGGTCGCGAGCGGCCCACCATCGGCCTGCTCAACATCGGCGAAGAAGTCATCAAGGGTAACGACACCATCAAACGCGCCGGCGAACTGCTGCGCGCGAGTACACTTAACTTTCACGGCAACGTTGAAGGCAACGACATCTTCAAGGGCACGGTCGACGTAATCGTCTGCGACGGTTTTGTCGGCAATGTCGCGCTGAAAACGTCGGAAGGCCTCGCGCAGATGCTGTCCAACATCATCAAGGAAGAGTTCGGCCGCTCATGGCTCACCAAGGTGATGGCGGTGCTCGCATTGCCGGTATTGATGCGTTTCAAGAAACGGGTCGATCATCGGCAGTACAACGGCGCTGCGCTGCTCGGCCTGCGCGGCCTGGTGATCAAAAGCCACGGCTCGGCGGATGCCTACGCGTTTGAGTGGGCTATCAAACGCGGGTATGATGCCGTCAAAAACGGCGTGCTGGAGCGCCTTGCGCGAGCAATGGAAGAGAATGCAGGTTCTCTCGAACAGGCGGCGCGCGACGCAAGCGGTGCGGGTCACGCAAGCCCGATCGCAGGCCAGCCGGCCGAGCCCTACGCTGCGCAATCCTCGAAGGCATAATGGCTCAATCGACAATTTATTCCCGCGTGCTGGGCACCGGCAGCTACCTGCCGCCCGGACGCGTCACCAATCAGGATCTGGCCGAACGTCTCGCCAAGCAAGGTGTCGAGACGAGCGACGAATGGATCGTTGCCCGCACGGGCATCCATGCGCGCCACTTCGCCGAACCCGATGTCACTACCAGCGATCTGGCGCTTTTCGCCTCGCAGCGTGCGATCGAAGCGGCGGATATCGATCCGCAATCCATCGATCTGATCATCGTTGCGACCTCCACACCCGACTTTGTGTTTCCGAGTA
Source organism: Paraburkholderia phytofirmans OLGA172 (assembly GCF_001634365.1). Lineage (NCBI taxonomy): Bacteria > Pseudomonadati > Pseudomonadota > Betaproteobacteria > Burkholderiales > Burkholderiaceae > Paraburkholderia > Paraburkholderia phytofirmans. The sequence goes on along the minus strand of NZ_CP014578.1, from coordinate 3,364,160 downwards.
CGGCGTGCCTGTTGCAGAACAAGCTCGGCATCAAGAACCACGGTGCGGCATTCGACGTGCAGGCCGTCTGTTCGGGCTTTGCTTACGCGGTGGCGATGGCGGATAGCCTGATTCGCGGCGGTCAGCATCGCACGGCGCTCGTGATCGGCGCGGAAACTTTCTCGCGTATCCTCGATTTCAAGGACCGCACCACCTGCGTGCTATTCGGCGACGGCGCGGGCGCGGTGATCCTGCAGGCGTCCGAAGAGCCGGGCGTGCTGGCGAGCGCTTTGCACGCCGACGGCAGCCATTCGAACATTCTCTGCACGCCGGGCAATGTGAACGGCGGTGTGATCGAGGGCAGCGCGTTCCTGCATATGGACGGGCAGGCCGTGTTCAAGCTCGCCGTCAATGTGCTCGAAAAGGTTGCGGTCGAAGCACTCGCAAAAGCGAATCTGTCGGCCGAGCAGATCGACTGGCTGATTCCGCATCAGGCCAATATCCGCATCATGCAAAGCACCTGCCGTAAGCTCGGCTTGCCGCAGGAACGCATGGTCGTCACGGTGGGCGAGCACGGCAATACGTCGGCTGCGTCCATTCCGCTCGCATTCGACGCCGCGGTGCGCGACGGCCGCATCAAGCGCGGCCAGAACGTGCTGATCGAAGGCGTCGGCGGCGGCTTCACGTGGGGCGCGTCGGTTATCCGCTACTGATAGCGGCGACGTTATGGCGAGCGCTCTTCGCGGCGCTCGGCTACGCTTGAGCGCGCTCGCCATCCACCGGGCGCGCCACCCACATCTGACAACATCGATTTTGGGGACGATATGAAATTTGCGTTCGTTTTTCCTGGGCAAGGTTCGCAGTCGGTCGGCATGCTCAACGCATTCGCCGATCACGCGGTCGTGCGTGAGACGGTTCAGGAAGCGTCCGATGCGCTCAATCAGGACCTCGGCAAGCTGATCGCCGAAGGCCCTGCCGAAGACCTGAACCTCACCACCAATACCCAGCCGGTCATGCTGACCGCCGCGTATGCGATTTATCGCGCGTGGCAGCAGGCGGGCGGCCCGAAGCCGGCCATCGTCGCCGGCCATAGCCTCGGCGAATACACCGCGCTGGTCGCGGCGGGCGCGATCGCGTTTCGCGATGCTGTGCCGCTCGTGCGTTTTCGTGCGCAAGCCATGCAAACGGCCGTGCCGGTCGGCGTTGGTGGCATGGCCGCAATTCTCGGCCTCGATGACGACACGGTGCGCGCGGTTTGCGCCGAAGCGTCGGTCGCGGGTGTCGTCGAAGCGGTGAATTTCAACGCGCCGGCGCAAGTCGTGATCGCCGGTCACAAGGCCGCGGTCGAAAAGGCCTGCGAAGTCGCGAAGGCGAAGGGCGCCAAGCGTGCGTTGCCGCTGCCGGTATCGGCACCGTTCCACTCGTCGCTGTTGAAGCCCGCGTCGGATCAATTGCGCGAGTATCTCGCCAGCGTTGACGTGCAGGTGCCGTCGATTCCGGTGATCAACAACGTCGACGTCGCCGTGGTCAACGAGCCGGCAAAGATCAAGGACGCGCTGGTGCGTCAGGCAGCCGGTCCGGTGCGCTGGGTCGAAAGCGTGCAGGCAATGGCGGCGCAAGGCGTGACGCATGTGATCGAATGCGGTCCTGGCAAGGTCCTCGCGGGCTTGACGAAGCGTATCGACGGCAATCTCGTCGGCACCTCGGTGTTCGATCCGGCTTCGCTCGAAGAAACACTCAAGCTGGTGACGGCGGGCTGAGCACCGCTTCATAGGGCGCGCTGGGCGCCAAGCTCGGCATCAAGAATCAATCAGCCCTCCGAAAGGGCATCCGGACTGACAGATGGAAAAGACTCTCGACAAGCAAATCGCCATCGTGACGGGCGCGTCGCGCGGCATCGGCCGTGCAATCGCGATGGAACTGGCGCGCCAGGGCGCGACGGTGATCGGCACGGCAACCAGCGAAAGCGGCGCGGCAGCGATCAGCGAAGCTTTTAGCGCGGCAGGTGTGAACGGCCGCGGCGCCGTGCTCAACGTCAACGACGCCGCCGCAGCCGAAGCGCTGATCGACGGCACCGTGAAGGAGTTCGGGGCGCTGCACGTGCTGGTGAACAACGCCGGCATCACGCAAGACCAGCTTGCGATGCGCATGAAGGACGACGACTGGGACGCGGTGATCGACACCAACCTCAAGTCGGTCTTCCGTCTGTCGCGCGCGGTGCTGCGTCCGATGATGAAGGCGAAGGGCGGCCGTATCATCAACATCACGTCGGTGGTCGGCTCGGCCGGCAACCCGGGGCAGGTCAATTACGCAGCCGCGAAAGCGGGCGTTGCTGGCATGACGCGCGCACTGGCGCGCGAGATCGGCAGCCGCGGCATCACCGTCAATTGCGTCGCACCGGGCTTCATCGATACCGACATGACCAAGACCCTGCCGGAAGAGCAGCAAACCGCACTTAAGACGCAGATTCCGCTCGGCCGCCTTGGCAGCCCGGACGATATCGCGCACGCCGTGGCGTTCCTCGCGTCGCCGCAAGCGGGTTATATCACTGGCACGACACTGCATGTGAACGGCGGAATGTACATGTCGTAACCAAATTCGGTTACTATCCGCGCCTTGATGCGTTTGCAAAAGCGTAAGGCGCATGCCTTGACAGGAACCCGATGTGCCGCTTTTTTGCCGGGTCAAACCTGATAAAATGCGCGCACCTGTATTTTTGAACTTCTTTTCCCTTGGAGGGGTAATGGACAATATCGAACAGCGCGTCAAGAAGATCGTCGCAGAACAACTGGGCGTTGCAGAAGCTGAGATCAAGAACGAAGCTTCGTTCGTGAACGACCTCGGCGCCGACTCGCTCGACACCGTTGAACTCGTGATGGCCCTCGAAGACGAATTCGGCATGGAAATTCCGGATGAAGAAGCCGAGAAGATCACTACCGTTCAGCAAGCGATCGACTACGCTCGCGCGAACGTCAAGGCCTAAAGTCATTCGCGCCTGCGTTTCTGCGTTGGCGGCGTATGACGCCCTGCCGTGTCGGTTTCCGACGCCAGCAGGGCTGGCGCTTTTTGCCGTGCAGGAGCCAGCGATGTTGACAGCGCAAGTTTCCGCGCGATTGCCGACTTTCAAGAAAACGCCGGGCCGCCCCAAGTTTTCTTGCCCCCCTCGGGGGAGGCTGGCGCGAAGCGCCAGGGGTGGGGGGCGGCTAACAGCCACAGGGCACACAGGGCACGTTCCTGTGGCTTTTGTGCTTTTGTCATCTATGAAAAAGGGGTTACCGTGAGCCGCCGTCGTGTTGTTGTTACAGGCCTGGGGCTGATTTCGCCTGTTGGCAATAATGTTGCCGACGGCTGGGCCAATCTGGTCGCCGGCAAGTCGGGTATTGCCAATATCACGAAGTTCGATGCGTCGAACTTCTCGACTCGTTTCGCCGGCGAGGTGAAGGGCTTCAATATCGAGGACTACATCCCCGGTAAGGAAGCGCGCCACATGGATACGTTCATCCATTACGGCGTCGCGGCCGGCATCCAGGCGATGCAGGACAGCGGCCTCGAAGTCACCGACGAGAATTCGGAGCGCATCGGCGTGGTGGTCGGTTCGGGCATCGGCGGCCTGCCGATGATCGAAGTGACGCAAACCGAACTGCTGAACCGCGGCCCGCGCCGCATTTCGCCGTTCTTCGTGCCGGCGTCGATCATCAACATGATCTCGGGCCATCTGTCGATCAAGTTCGGCATCAAGGGTCCGAATCTGGCGATCGTGACTGCATGTACCACGGGTCTGCACTGTATCGGTGAGGCTTCGCGCCTGATCGAATACGGCGACGCCGACGTGATGATCGCCGGCGGCGCGGAATCCACCGTGTCGCCGCTCGGTGTCGGCGGCTTTGCGGCGGCGCGCGCGCTATCGCAACGCAACGACGATCCGGCAACGGCGAGCCGTCCGTGGGACAAAGACCGCGACGGTTTCGTGCTGGGCGAGGGCGCCGGTGTGATGGTGCTCGAAGAGTACGAACACGCGAAGGCGCGCGGCGCGAAGATTTACGCCGAAGTCGGCGGCTATGGGATGAGCGGCGACGCCTATCACATGACCGCACCGCTGGAAGACGGCGACGGCGCACGCCGCTGCATGCTGGCCGCGATGAAGAACGCGGGCGTCAACGCCGATCAGGTGAATTACCTGAACGCGCACGGCACGTCCACGCCGCTCGGCGACCTGGCTGAAACCACCGGCATCAAGCGCGCTTTCGGCGACCACGCCAAAGACATGGTCGTGAATTCGACCAAGTCGATGACAGGTCACCTGTTGGGCGGCGCTGGCGGTCTCGAATCCGTGTTCACCGTGCTCGCCGTGCATCATCAGGTGTCGCCGCCGACGATCAACATCTTCAATCAGGATCCGGCCTGCGATCTCGATTACTGCGCCAACACCGCGCGGGAAATGAAGATCGACGTCGCGCTGAAGAACTCGTTCGGGTTCGGCGGCACGAATGGCACGCTGGTCTTCAAGCGCGCCTGATCGCCTGATCGTTTGGTGATACGCCCGTCGAAAACGCCGGCTTGTCCGGCGGATTCCCTCGAATCGGCAACGCCCGGCAGAGCGTCGCAACGAATTACGTTGCGACGCTCTGTTGCCATGCGCGCCGCTTTGGGGATGTTCATCCTGATTGCGACGCTGGCCGCCTATACCTGTTTCGCGTCGCATCTGGGCGCCTGGCAGGCGGCTCCGTTGACGCTTGCCGTGTGGGCGCTGCTGACGCTCTGTGCGGTAAAACATGAGCATGCGCAGCCCGTCGCGCTGAAAATCGGCCCGGACGGACTGTCTGCCTGGAGCCGGGCGGGCGGTTTGCTGACGCAGGGTCGCATTACCGGCTGTTCGCAATGGAGCGGTCGTTTGCTCGTTCTGGCGCTGGTGCCGGACCACGGACGTTCCCGCACGCTACTTCTTGCCGCTGACGCGCTTCCAGCTTCCGTCTTCCGGGAGCTCGCCGTGCTGGGCCGGCGTGGCGCCGGTGCGTGACTGTAACGACTGTAACCGCTGTTACCGGCGTAACGTGCCGCGCTGATGGGGACGCTACAATGGTCCCCCGCCATGCGCCCAATAGTTAACGGATTTATCAGGTGAGCGAAAAAGAAATTGATCAGGTGCTGGTCGAGCGCGTCCAAAAGGGCGACAAGGCCGCGTTCGAGCTTCTGGTCTCCAAATACCACCGTAAGATTCTGCGGCTGATCTCCCGCCTCGTGCGCGACCCGGCCGAAGTGGAGGACGTCGCCCAGGACGCCTTCATCAAGGCGTACCGGGCGTTGCCGCAGTTTCGCGGGGAGTCGGCCTTTTATACGTGGTTGTACCGGATTGCGGTCAATACGGCCAAGAACTACCTTGCGACCCAAGGGCGGCGGGCACCGACTTCGACCGAAGCAGATGCTGAAGAAGCTGAAACTTTCTCGGACGCCGACCAACTAAGGGATATCAACACGCCTGAGTCGATGTTGATGAGCAAGCAGATCGCTGAGACGGTCAATGCTGCGATGGCGGCTTTACCGGAAGAGTTACGCACCGCCATTACTCTTCGTGAAATTGAAGGTTTGAGTTACGAGGAAATCGCTGAGATGATGGGTTGCCCAATTGGCACAGTCAGATCACGAATTTTCCGCGCTCGCGAAGCCATTGCGGCAAAATTGCGTCCGTTGCTTGACACACCCGAAGGCAAGCGCTGGTAAACACCGGCCCGCCGGGCGGGGCGCGGGTGCAATATCTGGATTAGTGGTGTCACTACGGGGTATTTGTAAGATGGGGAGCATCATGGGGTCGGTCTCGATGCAATCGCAAGCCAGTTCGCGCGGCGAGCGTCTGTCCGCTTTTGTCGACGGCGAGTTGTTCGGCGAAGAGCATCTGAACACGTTTGTTTCCGAACTGGACGGCGAAGATCGTATCGCCTGGTCGTGCTATCACCTGATCGGCGACGCCCTGCGTTCTGACGATCTGGCGGTCAGCCCGGCGGCGAGCAGCGCGTTCCTGAGCGGTTTTGCCGCACGTTTCGACAACGAGCCGCATGTGCTCGCGCCTGCCGCAATGCCGGTTGCACGCCGTTTGCTGGCGCTGCGTCGCCGCGTTGTGCCAGCCTTTGCTGTCGCCGCTGCCGCTGCCACGCTGACCTGGATCGTCGTGCCGCAACTGCAAGGCGTGCCGGGCGGCCCGGGCGTGGCACAAGTCGCGTCGATCCAATCGCATGGCGACTCGCTGCAACGTGTGGCCATGGCATCGGTGCCGGCGGCTACGCTCCAGCCGGTTGCGCAAGACGCCAACATCATTCGTGACGCCAGTCTCGATCAGTATCTGGAAGCTCACCAGCAATTCGCGCAACAACCGGTCATGCCGGGCTCGATGCCGCTGATTCGCGCTGCCGCCGTTTCTACGCAAGGCCAATAGTTTGATGCAGACTCCGCGGTTGAATAAAACGACTATCTGGGGGCGGCTGCCGGCATTTCTGTTCTGCGCGGCCGTATTGTTGTCCGCTACACCGCGGGTCTTTGCACAAACCGACGATCCGCTCGTCGCCCGTCGCACGGCCGCAGAGCTGCTCGATCGAATCCATCTGGCCGCCCAGCAGCAGAACTACGAAGGCGCGTTCGTCTACCAGCGCGGCAATTTCGTTCAGACGTCGCGGATCACGCACTACGCGACCCGCACGGACGGCGAATTCGAGCAACTCGAAAGCCTCGACGGCAAGCCGCGCAAAATGCTTCGCCACAACGAAGATCTCTATACGTTCGTGCCTGAGCGGCATCTGTGCGTGGTCGAGAAGCGCCAGAACAAAGATTCGTTTCCTGCGCTGCTGGCTGTAAGCGGCGAGCAGGTGCTGTCTGTGTATGAGCCGAAGCTGCTCGGCGACGACCGCGTAGCGGGTATCGACAGCCAGGTGATCGAGCTCGATCCGAAAGACGCGTACCGCTTCGCTTACAAGCTGTGGGCCGACAAGAAGACTGGCCTGCTACTGCGTGCGCAGACGCTTGACCCGAACGGACAGGTGCTCGAGCAGTTGTCGTTTTCGCAGATTCGTATCGGTGTGCCGGTCGACAAGACCGCCATCGTCAACGGCATTCGTAATACGACAGGTTGGACAGTAGTGCGTCCGCCGGTCGAGCCGGTCGATATGGCTGCGCAAGGCTGGCAGATCACGCCGACGGTGCCGGGCTTCCGCAAGATTCGCGAACTGCGTCGCCCAATGGCTGCGCGTGACGCGGGCCAGCCGACCATTCCGGTCGATCAGGCCGTATTCTCCGACGGCCTCGCGGCCATTTCGGTGTTTGTCGAACCGGTCGAGAACAACACCCGCAAGGAAGGGGCAGGCAGCAGCGGCGCCACACACGTGTTGGTCAAGCGGCGCGGCGACTTCTGGATTACTCTGCTTGGTGAAGTGCCCCAGACCACGTTGCAGCAATTTGCGTCTGCCATAGAATATAAAGCTCCGAAGTAATCCTCCGAATCACTCGAATCCCTCGGCTTGCTACGTATATGACGACTTTCTCGGTGCGCAAACTCCTCGCGGCCGCGGTGGTAGTGGCGTGTTTGCCGCTCGTGCCGCACACGGCGTCGGCGGCTCCAGCAGCCAATCTGCCTGACTTCACTGACCTCGTCGACAAGGTTGGCCCAGCAGTCGTCAACATTCGCACGACCACACGCGTGTCGAATAGCAGTGCCCGTGGCGGATTGCCGCCGGGCATGGACGACGGCGACATGTCGGAGTTTTTCCGCCGTTTCTTCGGCATTCCGTTGCCGCAGTCGCCGCAGTCACCTGGTTCGCCTAGTTCGCCGCGCGGTGGCGATAACGGTGGGAGCGGTAGTGGCGGTAGCCAGGACTCGCCGGATAACAGCGATTCCGAACAGAACAGCGGCGTCGGCTCGGGCTTCATTCTGTCGGCGGACGGCTACGTGATGACCAACGCGCACGTCATAGACGACGCGGACACCATTTACGTCACCCTCACCGACAAGCGCGAGTTCAAAGCGAAGCTGATCGGCGTGGACGATCGGACCGATGTTGCCGTCGTGAAGATCAGCGCGGCCAATTTGCCGACCATCACGATTGGCGACTCGAACAAGGTTCGGGTGGGCGAGTGGGTGGTCGCGATCGGTTCGCCGTTCGGTCTCGAGAACACGGTGACGGCCGGTATCGTCAGCGCCAAGGGGCGCGACACGGGCGATTATCTGCCGTTCATTCAGACCGATGTGGCCGTCAATCCGGGGAATTCAGGCGGTCCGCTGATCAATATGCAGGGCGAAGTGATCGGCATCAATTCGCAGATTTACAGCCGCACTGGCGGCTTCATGGGCATCTCGTTCGCGATTCCGATCGACGAGGCTATGCGCGTGGCCGACCAGCTTAAGACCTCGGGTAAGGTCGTGCGCGGCCGGATCGCGGTGGCAATCGGTGAAGTGACGAAAGACGTGGCCGATTCGCTGGGTCTGCCGAAGGCGCAGGGCGCGCTGGTCAGCAGCGTCGAACCGGGCGGTCCGGCGGACAAGGCTGGCGTGCAGCCTGGCGACATCATCCTGAAGTTCAACGGCCATTCGGTCGACACGGCAACGGATTTGCCGCGCATGGTCGGCGATACGAAGCCGGGCACCAAGTCGACCATCACGATCTGGCGCAAGGGTCAGACGCGCGATCTGCCGGTCACGATTGCCGAGATGCAGCCGGACAAGACCGCCAAGGCGGACGATAAAAAACCGCCGGCGCCGAAGCAGCGCGCCACGAACGTGTTGGGTCTTGCCGTTAGCGATATCCCTGCTGACCAGATGAAGGCGCTGAAGCTGCACAACGGTGTGCAGATCGACGCGGTAGACGGTCCGGCCGTGCGCGTCGGGCTGCAAAAGGGCGACATTGTCCTGCGTGTGGGCGATACGGACATCACGAGCGCAAAGCAGTTCGACGACCTGACCGCACATCTTGACCCGCAGAAGATGGTCGCGCTGCTGGTCCGCCGTGGCGAGAACACGCAGTTTGTGCCGATTCGTCCGCGCAGCGCGCAGAAATGAAGAGGGTGGCGCCGCTCACGCTCTACGGGCGCGCGTGGTGCCACTTATGCGACGACATGCGCGCCGCGCTAGCGCCTTTGCTGGCTGAGTTCGGTGCGCAAGTCGTCGTGATCGACGTCGACACCGATCCCTTGCTGGAAGCGCGTTATAACGAACTGGTGCCGGTTCTGGTCTGCGACGGCGTCGAACTGTGTCACTATCACCTTGATGTGGTGCGGGTTCGTGCCGCACTCGCCGCACGCCTTGTGGCGGCGCATTTGGGATCGTCGCATTTGGGATCCGAATAAGGGTCCAACCCAGGCGCGAACGTGCGCCGCTCACACCCCGTTTCACGCTTCTCCTGTCGATCAGAGTTGGCGCTTCAGCGCTTACTCTGATCCCATGCACGATAGTTGCTGAGCCGTCTTTTCCGCCCGAGCCTCGCAAGATGCGCCGGGCGATAGCCTTTTCGGCTAAAATAGATAGGTTTTTCACCTACTTACAAGGCGTGCTCCGCTATTGTCCGAGCGCGCCTTTTTCGCTTGATCGGTACTGAATGGATCATATTCGTAACTTCTCGATCATTGCGCACATCGACCATGGCAAGTCGACGCTCGCCGATCGCATCATCCAGATTTGCGGTGGCTTGTCCGACCGCGAGATGGAATCTCAAGTGCTCGACTCGATGGATCTCGAACGCGAGCGCGGCATTACCATCAAGGCACAAACCGCCGCACTAACGTATAAGGCCCGTGACGGGCAGATCTACAACCTGAACATGATCGACACGCCGGGCCACGTCGACTTCTCGTACGAAGTCAGCCGCTCGCTGTCCGCGTGTGAAGGCGCGTTGCTGGTCGTCGACGCAAGCCAGGGCGTGGAAGCGCAAACCGTGGCCAACTGCTACACGGCGATCGAGCTGGGCGTCGACGTGATTCCGGTGCTCAACAAGATCGACTTGCCCGCCGCGAACCCCGAGAACGCAATCGAAGAAATCGAAGACGTGATCGGTATCGACGCGACCGACGCGACACGTTGCAGCGCGAAGACCGGCCTCGGCGTGGAAGATGTGCTCGAAGCGCTGGTCGCTAAAGTGCCGCCGCCCAAGGGCGATCCGGAAGCACCGCTGCAGGCACTGATCATCGACTCGTGGTTCGACAACTACGTGGGCGTCGTGATGCTGGTGCGTATCGTCAACGGCACGCTGCGTCCGAAAGACAAGATCCGCATGATGGCGACGGGCGCGCAGTATCCGGTCGAGCATATCGGCGTGTTCACGCCGAAGTCGAAGAACCTCGAATCGCTGTCCGCTGGGCAGGTGGGCTTCATCATCGCCGGCATCAAGGAATTGGCCGCCGCGAAGGTGGGCGACACCGTCACGCTGGTGAACCGTCCCGCAGCCGAGCCGCTGCCCGGCTTCAAGGAAGTGAAGCCGCAAGTGTTCGCCGGTCTCTATCCGGTCGAAGCGAACCAGTACGACGCGCTGCGCGACTCGCTTGAAAAGCTGAAGCTGAACGACGCCTCGCTGCAATACGAGCCGGAAGTGTCGCAGGCGCTCGGCTTCGGTTTCCGTTGCGGCTTCCTCGGTTTGCTGCATATGGAGATCGTGCAGGAACGTCTCGAGCGTGAGTTCGACATGGACCTGATCACCACGGCGCCGACTGTGGTGTACGAAGTCCTGCAGCGCGACGGCACGACCATCATGGTCGAGAATCCGGCCAAGATGCCGGAGCCCTCGAAGATCGAAGAAGTGCGCGAGCCGATCGTCACCGTGAATCTGTACATGCCGCAAGACTACGTCGGCTCGGTGATCACGCTGTGCACGCAAAAACGCGGCACGCAGATCAACATGCAATATCACGGCCGTCAGGTGCAGTTGACCTACGAAATTCCGATGGGCGAAGTCGTGCTCGATTTCTTCGATCGTCTGAAGTCGATCTCGCGCGGCTACGCGTCGATGGACTACGAGTTCAAGGAATACCGCGCAGCGGACGTCGTGAAGGTCGACATGCTGATCAACGGCGACAAGGTGGATGCCTTGTCCGTGATCGTGCACCGTTCGCAGAGCCAGTATCGCGGCCGTGAAGTGGCGGCGAAAATGCGCGAGCTGATTCCGCGTCAAATGTACGACGTCGCGATTCAGGCCACCATCGGCTCGAACATTATTGCGCGCGAGAACATTAAAGCGTTGCGTAAGAACGTGCTGGCAAAATGCTACGGCGGCGATATTAGCCGTAAGAAGAAGCTGCTGGAAAAGCAAAAGGCAGGCAAGAAGCGAATGAAGCAGGTCGGGTCCGTCGAGATTCCGCAAGAGGCTTTCCTCGCGATTCTGCGTGTCGAAGACAAATAAGACGAACAACGGAACCCTATGAATTTTGCGCTGATTCTTTTTGTGCTCGTCATTTTGACGGGCGTCGCATGGGTCGCAGACAAACTGGTTTTCATGCCGCAACGGCGGCGCGCGGCAGAAGCCGTGGTCGCTGAGTTCGACCGCCAGCAGGCACGTGTCGGCGAGCGTTTCGCCGACGAAAATGCGGCGCAAACACGTGCCCGTCTGCGTGATGACAAGCTGCGTCAGCCGTGGTGGCTCGAGTATTCGGCGAGCTTTTTTCCGGTGATTCTGGTGGTGTTCGTGGTGCGCTCGTTTGTGGTCGAGCCGTTCAAGATTCCTTCGGGCTCGATGGTGCCGACGCTGCTGGTGGGCGACTTCATCCTCGTCAATAAATTCGACTACGGCATCCGTCTGCCGATCACCAACACGAAGATCACCGAAGGCCGTCCGCTCGAGCGTGGCGACGTCGTGGTGTTCCGCTACCCGAAAGACGAATCCGTCGACTACATCAAGCGCGTGATCGGCCTGCCGGGCGACACCGTTGCTTATCAGGACAAGCAACTGACGATCAACGGCAAGCCGGTGCCGGAAACGTCGTTGCCCGACTATCTCGACGAAGAGCGCCTCGGCTACGCAAAGCAATTCGAAGAAGATCTCGGCGGCCGCAAGAACGCGATTCTGAACAACCCGGCCGTGCCGCCGTTCATCGTCGGCGCGGAAGATTATCCATATCGCGATAACTGCACGTACAACGCGCGCGGCGTGATCTGCAAAGTGCCGCCGGGTAATTACTTCATGATGGGCGACAACCGCGATAACAGCGCGGATAGCCGCTACTGGGGTTTTGCGCCGGATAAGAATATCGTCGGCCGCGCGTTTTTTATCTGGATGAACTTCAGCGATCTGAAACGCATCGGCTCATTCCATTGAGCACGCATGCCTTGATCGCATGACACGCCGCGCCGGTGGCTCACACTTAGCTCACCTCAGTCGCGGCGTGTTCTCACGCTACTTTAAGAATCCGCGGTAACGTCGCTTCACCACGCTTTTTCCGCTGGCCGTCCCGCGTTTTCGCCGGGGCAAGCGCCCGCGTTATACTCTGCCCATGCCCCTATCTCCGTTGGAAAGCCGTCTGCGCTACGAATTTCGCAATGCGGAATTGTTGCGCCAGGCTTTAACGCACCGCAGTCATAGTTCCACGCACAACGAACGGCTCGAGTTCCTCGGCGACTCCGTTCTAAATTGCGCGGTGGCTGCGCTTTTGTTCCAACGTTTCGGCAAACTGGACGAAGGCGACCTGTCGCGCGTCCGTGCCAATCTGGTCAAACAGCAGTCGCTTTACGAAATCGCTCAGGCCCTCAATATCTCCGAGGGCCTGCGTCTCGGTGAGGGTGAACTGCGCAGCGGTGGCTTCCGCCGCCCGTCGATCCTTGCTGACACGCTGGAAGCCGTGCTGGGCGCGGTGTTCCTCGACGGCGGGTTCGATGCCGCCCAAACGGTCATCAAGCGCCTCTACGTGCCGATTCTCGATCACATCGACCCGCGCACGCTCGGCAAAGACGCCAAGACGCTGTTGCAGGAATATCTGCAGGGTCACAAGATCGCGTTGCCTACGTACACGGTCGTCGCGACTCATGGTGCGGCGCACAATCAACAATTCGAAGTCGAATGCACGGTGCCGAAGCTGGATGTCAAAGTGTCCGGTTCCGGCGCGAGCCGTCGGGCGGCCGAGCAGGCTGCGGCCAAGAAGGCGCTTGATGAGGTGATGGCCGCCGCGCCCGCCGTGGTCGCCAAGCCCAAGCGTTCGAAAGGCGCCCGTGCGGCGAAGAATACCGAGCAGGAGATCGTGCCCGGCGTGACCGGCGTACAGGCCGCGCTCGATTTGCGCAGCCCGGATCGCAAGAGCGAGCGCGGTGCCGGGCGCGGTGAGGCCCGCCCCGCGCCGACGGCGGAGTTCGCAGCCGAACGCCCGACTCTGACTGCGGCGCCCGCGCCGCTGGCTGTGATTCGTGCCGCGCACGTGGAATACAGCGGGCAGGACAAGCCGGAGCGCGCGGATAGGGCGGAACGAGCCGATAGGGCAGCCGCCCACGCGAACGACAGGTCTGCTGACAAAGCAGCGGCGGACAAGCCAGCCGAAAAGCTGGACGTCAAATCCACTGAAGTCAGATCCGAAGGCGCCAAGCCCTCGGACCCAAAGCCCGTCGACGTGAAGCCCACGGACGCCAAGCCCTTAGAAGCGAGGCCCGCAGAAGCCAAACCCGTAGACGTGAAGCCCACGGACGCCAAGCCCGCAGACGCCAAGCCCGAAGAAACAAAGCCCGTCGACGCCAAACCGGAAGCCGCCGCCGTCCGCATCGCCGACAAACACCGCAGCCGGGACACCACTCCTGGCGCAGCCGTGCCCACGCCTGGCGTGCCGGCACCGATCGAACACGAACCCGGCGTAGCCGATGCGGTGCAAACCCGCATCGCCGATGCGGGCCATTGATTGCCGTCGGCGCGCCATTCCCCGCGTGTCGATCTGAACTTGCCGTAGCCCGAATATGAACGCTCCCACTCCCACTGGTTTTCGCTGCGGCATGGTCGCGATCGTCGGCCGCCCGAACGTCGGCAAGTCCACGCTGATGAACGCTCTGGTCGGCCAGAAAGTCAGTATCACGTCGCGCAAGGCGCAGACTACGCGCCACCGCATCACCGGTATTCATACGCTTGAAGACGCGCAGTACATCTTCGTCGACACGCCGGGTTTTCAGACCAAACACAGCGGCGCGCTGAACCGTTCGCTCAACCGGGCGGTCACGTCCACGCTGAGTTCGGTTGACGCGATCCTGTTCGTGATCGAAGCCGGCCGCTTCGGCCCGGACGACCAGAAGGTGCTCGATCTGATCCCGCCGTCGGTGCCCACACTGCTGATCGCCAACAAGCTCGACCGCGTGTCGGATAAGGACTCGCTGTATCCGTTCATGCTGCAGGTGAGCGCGCTGCGCCAGTTCAACGAGATCGTGCCGCTGTCGGCGAAGAATCCGGAAGACATCAAGCGGTTGATGGAGACCATCAAACCGTTCCTGCCGGAAGGCGCGCCGATCTACGGCGAAGACGACCTGACCGATCGCAGCGAGCGTTTTCTCGCCGCTGAAATCCTGCGCGAAAAGGTATTCCGTTGGACTGGCGACGAACTGCCGTACACGAGTACCGTACTGATCGACAAATTCGAGACAGAAGGGCGTCTGCGCCGTATTTTCGCGACCATCCTGGTGGAGCGCGATACGCAAAAAGCGATGGTCATCGGTCAGAAGGGCGCCAAGCTGAAGCAGATCAGCACCGAAGCGCGCCTTGACATGGAAAAGTTGTTCGACGGCCCGGTGTATCTGGAAACCTTCGTCAAGGTGAAGAGCGGCTGGGCTGACAACGAAGCCGGACTCCGTGCGTATGGGTACGAATGACGCGTGGATGACGCTGAATTCCGACGCTGACCCGGACGATTCGGCACCGGCAGCGCCGGCGCGCGAGCCGTCCAAACCCGCTCGCACGACCAAAAAATCCCCGTCGAGTGCGAGAAGCGCTGATGGTGCTCAAAGCGGTACGCAAAGCGCTGACGGCGAGCCGCGCAAAGCACCCACACGCCGCGCGCCGCGCACCTCTGCTTCCGATTACCGGATCGCGGAGCAACCCGCTTTCGTCCTGCATAGCTATCCGTACCGTGAGACTAGTCTGATCATCGACGTGCTGTCGCGCGATCACGGCCGGCTTGCGCTCGTCGCGAAGGGAGCGAAACGTCCGCACTCCGCCTTGCGCGGCGTACTGCAAACCTTCCAGCCGCTCGCGTTGTCATGGTCGGGCAAATCCGAGGTGCGCACGCTGACCGGCGCCGAATGGGTCGGCGGTATGTTGCCTTTAGCGGGCGACGCGCTGCTCTGCGGTTTCTACGTCAACGAATTGCTGGTCAAATTCTGCGCGCGCGAAGACCCGCATCCGCAACTGTTCCATCACTACGTCGTCACGATGACGCGCCTCGCGCATGACGAACCACCCGTGCAGGTGCTACGTTCGTTCGAACGTGTGCTGCTGCGGGAAACCGGTTATGCGATGGCGCTCGATCGCACGGTCGCACGCAAAGCGGTGCAGGCCGATGGCCGCTACGTGTTCGACCCGGAGCGCGGCGTGCGCGAAGCCTCCGACGATCTGCCCGCACAATGGCCGGTGATCGCCGGACAGACCTTGCTCGATATGGAAAAGGACGATTACCATCGAGCGCAGACGGTGGCACAAAGCAAAACGCTAATGCGCTTTCTGCTCAACACTTACCTTGGCGGCACGCCACTCGCGACGCGCCAGATACTGATCGACTTGCAGAACTTATGAGCTTCTTTCTTACGTCGCCGAATGTGATTGACCTGGGCGTGAACATCGATCACGTCGCCACGCTGCGCAACGCGCGCGGCACCGCTTACCCCGATCCGATCCGCGCCGCGTTGATGGCCGAAGAGGCCGGCGCGGACGTGATCACGCTGCATCTGCGTGAAGACCGCCGCCATATTGTCGACGCCGACGTGCGCAAGCTGCGGCCGCTGTTGAAAACGCGCATGAATCTGGAATGCGCGGTCACGCAGGAGATGCTCGACATTGCGTGCGAAGTGCAGCCGCATGACGTTTGCCTCGTGCCGGAAAAGCGCCAGGAATTGACGACTGAAGGCGGCCTCGACGTCGCCGGCCAGTTCGAAGCCGTGCGCGCCGCATGCAAGCAACTCGCCGAAGCGAACTCGCGCGTGTCGCTCTTCATCGATCCGGACGAAACACAAATCCGCGCCGCGCACGAAGCGGGCGCACCGGTGATCGAACTGCACACAGGCCGCTATGCCGAGGCGCACGATCCCGCCGAGCAGCAGCGCGAATATGAGCGCGTGGTGCGTGCCGTCGAGTTCGGCGCAACGCTTGGCATCAAGGTCAATGCAGGCCACGGCCTGCACTACACCAACGTCCAGCAGATCGCCGCGATCGAAGGCATCGTCGAGTTGAATATTGGCCACGCGATTGTCGCGCATGCGATCTTCGCCGGCTGGGACAACGCCGTGCGCGAGATGAAGGCGATCATGGTCGCCGCCCGTCTCGGCGCAAGCGTGTAACGCCGCGGCGGCGAACATGACGATCTACGGCATTGGCACGGACATCGTTCAGGTCAGCCGCGTGGCCGCGGTGATGACGCGCACCAACGGCCGCTTCGCTGAGAAGGTGCTCGGCCCGGACGAGTTGCGCGTTTATCACGCGCGCCACGCGCGTTCGGCGGCCCGCGGTCTCGCATTTCTCGCCACGCGGTTCTCGGCCAAAGAAGCCTTTTCGAAAGCGATCGGCCTTGGCATGCGCTGGCCGATGACCTGGCGCGCGCTGCAAACGCTCAACAAGCCGAGCGGCGAGCCGATGGTGGTTGCATCGGGCGAGCTGGCCGAGTGGCTCGGTGCGCGCGGCATCACGGCGCGTGTGACGATCAGCGACGAACACGACTACGCCGTGTCGTTCGTGATTGCCGAAACTGGGGAGGTGGCGCGAGGGGCGGATGCCCCTCATGCACCCGCCAGCGACGAATAAACAATATCTTGAACGCGGCGCACGTCGGCCGTGTCTCTCTTTGCCTCAAGCTTTTTTCTAGCGGAATTCGATGAAACTCACTCCCGGACCGGTCATGCTCGACGTGGTCGGCGCAACGCTGAACGACGACGATAAACGCCGCCTTGCCCATCCGATGACGGGCGGCGTGATCCTGTTCGCGCGCCATTACGAGAGCCGCGCGCAACTGATCGCGCTGACCAATTCGATTCGCGCGATTCGGGACGATCTGCTGATTGCCGTCGACCACGAAGGCGGCCGAGTGCAGCGTTTTCGCACCGACGGTTTCACGGTGCTGCCGGCGATGGGCAAGCTCGGCACGCTGTGGGACAGCGACGTGTTGCACGCCACCAAGGTGACGACCGCGGTCGGCTATATCCTCGCGGCCGAATTGCGCGCGTGCGGCATCGATATGAGCTTTACGCCGGTGCTGGATCTGAATTACGGCCAGTCGCAGGTGATCGGCGACCGCTCGTTCCATCGCGATCCGCGCGTCGTGGCCCTGCTGGCGAAGAGCCTCAATCACGGCCTCGCCTTGGCCGGCATGAGCAATTGCGGCAAGCATTTTCCCGGGCACGGTTTTGCGCACGCGGACTCGCACGTTGCGATGCCGGTCGACGACCGTTCGCTCGACGAAATCCTGCGCGAGGACGTGGCGCCGTACGACTGGCTCGGCGTGTCGCTCGGCGCCGTGCTGCCCGCCCATGTGGTTTATCCCCAGGTCGACTCGAAGCCGGCGGGCTTTTCGCGTGTCTGGCTGCAGGACATCCTGCGCAAAAAATTGCGCTTCGAGGGGGCGGTCTTCAGCGACGATCTTTCGATGGAAGCCGCGCGCCAGGGCGGCACGCTGACCGAAGGCGCGAGCGCCGCGCTGGAAGCCGGTTGCGACATGGTGCTGATCTGCAATCAGCCGGACGACGCGGAAAAGGTGCTGGACGCGCTGCGCTTCACGCCGTCGAAGGAATCGCAGCAGCGGCTCAAACGCATGCGGCCACGCGGCAAGGCGCTGAAGTGGAGCAAGCTGGTCGCCGAGCCGCAGTATCTGCAAGCGCAGACCTTGCTGCGCAGCGCGTTTGCATGAGCGTCAGTTCAACCGCATCCGTTGCAGCTTGTTGTACAGCGTCTTCGGACTGATCCCCAGCAGTGATGCCGCGCGATGGCGCGTGCCGCCGACTGCATCGAGCGTTGCGCGGATCAGCATTTCCTCCACGTCCGCGAGTGGCGTGCCGACGGTGACCTGCACGCGGCTGCCGTTCAGATCGCGCCCGTTCACCGAGCCCGCCTCGTCGGCACGCAGCGATTCCACCACGTCTCCCGACGCGTGATACGCCCGGCGCACGCGATCCTGTAACTCGCGCACATTGCCTGGCCACTCATACGAAAGACACTCGCGCAGGAAGTTCGGCGCGACCTGCTTGACCACTTCCGACGTACCGCGCGCGGCCGCTTCGTGATTCAACTCGTCGACGACGGCTTGCGCGATCAGCGCCGGATCGTCGCCGCGCTCGCGCAACGGCGGCAGTGATATCGCGGCCGCTTCGAGACGCAGCGCGAGATCTTCGTGCAAGCTGCCGTCGGCGACCGCCGCGCGCGGGTTTTTGCGCGTCGAGGCGATCAGCCGGAAGTCTGTCCCGACCTGATTCGTGCCGCCGACCCGCATGAAGGTCTGCGAATCGAGTGCGCGCAACAGCGCTTCCTGCTGGGCGCGCGGTAGTTCGGCGATTTCGTCGATGAACAGCGTGCCGCCGCTGGCCTGCTCGAACAGGCCCGGTTCGCGCTGCTCGGCACCACTGAACGCGCCGCGCTCGTGGCCGAACAACAGGCTGTCGAGCGGGCGATGCGGCGCGACGCTGCCCGCGCTCCGGCAATCGAACGTGACAAACGGTCCTTTGCGGCGCCGGCTCATGTCGTGCAGCGTGCGCGCGGCGATCCGCTTGCCCGTGCCCGCTTCGCCGGAAATCAGCACGGCGGCTTCGGTAGGCGCGATATGTTCGATCGCGTCGTACACATGCTGGACCGCGCCGCTGCGGCCCAGTAACGAGCCGAAACGACCGAGTTGACGCAGCGAGGCGCGCAGTGTCTGGACCTCCTCGGTTAGCTCGTACGGACGCGGAATCCGGGCGAGCAGACTACGCAGGCGCGGGATATTGACCGGTTTGAGCAGGTAGTCCCAGATGCCGTGCCGCAGACCTTCGATCGCGCTCTCGACCGTCGCATTGCCGGTCATCACGATCACGGGCAAGGCGCCGCCGGGCGGGTGCGCGGGGAGGTGCTGCAACACATCGAGCCCGCTGCCATCCGGCAGATTCAGGTCGACCAGCACGACATCAGGAATGAAGCGGGTCAGCGCCGCCCGGGCCTCGGCGATGGTGGTCGCGGTGTCGACGGAGAAGCCGTCGGCGGCGAGGATGGCGGACAGACCCGACAGGCTATTGGGATCGTCTTCAACAATCAGAGCATGTGGCATGGCGAGCGCTTTTTTTAGATGGACGGAATACCCGGTACGCCGCGCCGGTACTCTGGCGCGTGGCACGGGCGCGATGGCTGGCCGGTACTGTCGGTCGAACGCCGTACCGCGCGGGCAGCGCCTGCCAAGGCGGCGGAACTGCCGCGGGCCAATTGGCATGGCAGCGGCGCAAGTCGCGGAACACGGCGTGCAGGCGGAGTTGGGGTGGTTCGACTCATGTAGTTCCAGGTCCTTTGCTTTCAGTGGATATCCGCGCCGACGCGAGGTGACGCACGGGCGGGCATCTGTATTTCCTTCACTCGACCGGTCAGAAATCCCGGTTGCTGTCGAAGAAGCGCCTTACTTCAAGTTCGGCTTGCTTACGGGTCTTACCGTAACGCTCCTGGATCAGCCCGGCCAGTTTGTCGGCGCGGCCTTCTGCCTTGGCCAGTTCGTCGTCCGTCAATTCACCCCATGCTGTCCTGGCCTCGCCGACCAGTTGCTTCCACTTGCCTTCAGCGATGTCGTGATTCATGCCGCCTCTCCGGAGTTGAGGAAAAAAAGCCTTACTGGCCTGTATCGGAGAAAAGCATGGACTGTGCCAAAGCCAATTACTTAAGCTTATCAATGGTTTGTTTGATACAAAACAGGAAGACAAAAGCAGTGCACAGGCATTTTTGAGAAGGCTGCCGGTAAAGTTTTCCTTAACCATACACGGCGGCACAAAAAAGAAAAAGCGCCCAACGTGGGCGCTTTTTTTTTTGCCATTTTTTTCGCCGCGCCGGACTTGGCTCCAGCGCAGGATTCAGGCGGCAGGCGCTTAGGCGCGGCTGCGGTACTCGTGCGTACGCGTGTCGATTTCGATCTTGTCGCCGATGTTGCAGAAGAGCGGCACTTGCAGTTCGAAACCCGTGGTCAGCTTGGCGTTCTTCAACACCTTGCCCGACGACGTATCGCCCTTGACTGCCGGCTCCGTGTAGATGATTTCACGGACCAGCGTGGTCGGCAGTTCGACCGAGATGGCTTTCTCGTTGTAGAACACGACTTCGCAAGCCATGCCGTCTTCGAGGTAATGGAGGGCGTCGCCCATCATTTCGCCTTCGACTTCGAACTGGTTGTAGTCGGCGTCCATGAACACGTACATCGGGTCAGCGAAGTACGAGTACGTGACTTCCTTGCGCTCCAGCACGACGACGTCGAACTTGTCATCTGCCTTGTACACGCTTTCCATGCCTGCGCCGGTCAGCAGGTTCTTGAACTTCATCTTCACGACGGCGGAGTTACGGCCCGACTTGTTGTATTCGGCCTTTTGCACGACCATCGCGTCGCTGCCGATCATCACGACGTTGCCGGTGCGGAGTTCCTGTGCGGTCTTCATAAAACTGTCCTGTACGAAATAAGTAGCTTCAACTTTTGCTCAACGGCATACGGCGCAAGCGGATTGGCCTGCTGGGTTTGCCTTGCGAATCGCTCTGACCCCGTGGGTCTGGCCCCGTGAGTCTGGCCCTGTGAGTCTGGTCCGTTATCCTGGGCGAATTTGCCAGACGAATTTGCAAGACGAGTCTGCCAAATGAATTTGCCAAACGAATATGCCAAACCACTCGCCACGATCGGGCCGCGCTTGCGTCGTCGGCCGTTGGATAACCGCTTATTTTAACTGAGTTTTTGCGAACAAGGCCAGATTTCCGGCGAGGTCGCCCACCTGGACTAGCTCGCCGGCCCATTCGGCCGCGCGCTGCTTCAGCACCGCGCGGTGACGCTGGAATTCCGCCCAGTCCGGCCGGCCCGCGCCGTTCCATGCGTGCCAGAAGCGCGCGAGGGCGTCCCGCGCGTCGGCGGGCAGGGTGCGGGCGTAGTGGGCGAGCGCGGCATCGAGCTTCGGCAGATGGGCGTCGTCGGCTTGCGGGTAGATGTGCCAGACGAAGGGTTTGGCGGCCCATTGGGCGCGCACGAACGAATCTTCACCGCGCACGAAATTGACGTCGCTGGCCCACAGTAGCGTGTCGTAACCCGGTTGCCCGGTGAAAGCGAGCGCGTGAACGCTGAGGCTGCCGCGCTCGGCATACGAACCGGCAGCGAACGCGCTCAGCCCGAAAAAGCGCGCGACCGCGCCCGAAATGCGGCCTTCCGGTACCAGTAGAACGACCGGCTCTGCGCTGTCGCGCCATTGTTCGAGCAGGCTGTCGACGGCGGGGTTTTCGTAGGCGAACAGCGAGACGATCGTGGCCGAGGACGGCGGCGGCGCGCGGCCGGCGGTTTTCAGCCACCACGCTTCGCGCGCCGGTTGCGATGCTTCGAACGCCGTGCGCGCGGCGTCGAGATACCCTTCCTTCAGCACGCCGCCGGTGCCGGGGCCGAGTCCGGGGAAAAAGAAGGTCTTGATCAGCGGGTAGCTCGGATGCGGCGACGGTCGCAGATGGAAATCCGCGACCCAGTCTTCGGCGCTCAGATATTCGAGGTTGAACCAGACCGGCGCGCGCTCGCGCCGCGCCATCGCGGCGACGTAGATCGGCGGCAATTCGCAGGCAAATGCCTCGATCACGACGTCAGCCACTTCGAGCGTATCGCCCGCGTGGGCCGGCTCGTGCCAGTGTTCGACGACGATGCCGTCAATCGCCTGACGCGCCCGATCCAGTGCCAGCGACGGGCACAGCTTCTGGAACGCGTGCAGATCATCGACGAACACGCGCATCTGCCAGCCGTGCTCGCTCGCCAGTTGGCGGGCGAGACGCCAGCACACGCCGATGTCGCCGAAATTGTCGATCACCGCGCAAAAGATATCGCAGGCGATTGCCGTGGGCGCGGCGACGGGTTGTTCGGACGGCGGCGTAGCGGTGGACATGGTGGCGTGGATCACGGAGTGGAACGGGGGCGTGCCTGGGTTCTGCAGGGCCTTGCTGGCGGGTGACGCAATCAGGCTCAGCCGCTGGCTTGCGCCGCTCTATCGCGCCATTCGATACAGCAGGGTTCGAACGTACGCGGAATGCTCTAAACTGGCGATTCTAAAGCACTCATCCGCGGTTCCGCGTCTAAGTGACTACTCAGCGCGCAGCACGCCGTCAGAGGCTTCGCGACACTGCCCCAGCCAACCGATTCTGCATGACCGAACCCGAAGCAACCGACGTTTTCGAGCCGAAAAAAGTGCTCGCCCAATTGCCGCATCTGCCCGGCGTCTATCGCTATTACGATACGCAGGGCGCGGTGCTTTACGTGGGCAAGGCGCGCGATCTCAAGAAGCGCGTTTCGAGCTACTTCACGAAGACGCAACTGTCGCCGCGTATCGCGATGATGGTGACGCGCATTGCGCGCATCGAGACGACCGTCACGCGTTCCGAGGCCGAAGCGCTGCTGCTCGAAAACAATCTGATCAAGGCGCTGGCGCCGCGTTACAACATTCTGTTTCGCGACGACAAGTCGTATCCCTATCTCAAGCTGACCGGCCACAAGTTTCCGCGCATGGCGTATTACCGCGGCTCGGTGGATCGCAAGAATCAGTACTTCGGCCCGTTCCCGAGTGCGTGGGCGGTGCGTGAGAGCATCCAGATCCTGCAGCGCGTCTTCCAGTTGCGCACGTGCGAAGATTCCGTGTTCAACAACCGCACCCGACCGTGTCTGCTGCATCAGATCGGCCGCTGCACGGCGCCGTGCGTCGGGGCAATCAGCGAAGAAGATTACGCCCGCGATGTCGCCAACGCGTCGCGCTTTCTGCTCGGCCGGCAGGGCGAGGTGATGAAGGAGCTCGAACAGAAAATGCACGCGTTCGCGAGCGAGCTGAAGTTCGAGCAGGCCGCGGCGGTGCGCAATCAGATGAGTTCGCTGTCGACAGTGCTGCATCAGCAGGCGATCGAAGTCGGCGGCGATAGCGACGTGGATATTCTTGCGGTCGTCGCGCTCGGCGGCCGTGTGTGCGTGAATCTCGCGATGGTGCGCGGCGGGCGGCATCTGGGCGACAAGGCCTATTTCCCGGCGCATGTGGAAAGCGCCTTGACGGTCGGCGAGGGCGGTCTTGAAGAGGGCGGCGACGATGAGCCGTTGGCCGACGTCGCGACCGGCGCGGGCTTGGTGTCTGACGAGGCCGCAACCGGCGCGAACGCATCGTCCGATGCAGCTGACGCCCTCGCAATCGCCGGGGAGATGCGGTCCGAAGAGGATGATGACGACGCAGATGCTGCTGTCGAGGCCGAAGATGAAGAGGATGATGCGGCCGAGTCCGAGTCCGAGTCCGAGTCCGAGTCCGAGTCCGAACCCGAAGTCGAGACTTCGGCGCCACGCAAAGGCCGTGCAACCGTCGGCGGCATCGAATCAGAAGTGCTGGAGGCGTTCATCGCACAGCACTACATCGGCAATCGCGTCCCGCCGGTGCTGGTGGTCAGCCACGCGCCGGCCACGCGCGAGCTGGTCGATGTGCTGATCGAACAGGCCGGCCACAAAGTAACGGTGTTGCGCCAGCCGCAAGGTCAACGGCGCGCATGGCTTGCAATGGCCGAGCAGAACGCGCGGCTCGCGCTCGCGCGCCTGCTCTCGGAACAAGGCTCGCAGCAGGCCCGCACGCGCGCGCTCACCGACACGCTCGGCATGGAATGCGAGGACCTCGCGCATCTGCGTATCGAGTGCTTCGACATCAGCCACACGATGGGCGAGGCGACGCAGGCGTCCTGCGTGGTGTATCACCATCACAAGATGCAGTCGTCCGAATACCGCCGCTACAACATCACCCGCATCACCCCGGGCGACGACTACGCAGCGATGCGCCAGGTGCTCACGCGCCGCTACGAGAAGATGGTCGCGCAAGCGGCTGCGAACGCCGCAGACGAAGCCGCCGAATTGCAAACAGACGCGGCCGCGGACCCGCTGCTCGCAGCGGATGCCGCGGAGCCAGCGGCGGCTGGCGGCATCCTGCCGACCATCGTGTTGATCGACGGCGGCAAGGGGCAGGTCGAAATCGCCCGCCAGGTGTTCACCGAACTGGGTCTCGATACCGGCATGCTCGTCGGTGTCGCGAAGGGCGAAGGACGCAAGGTCGGTCTCGAAACCTTGATTTTCGCCGACGGCCGTGCGCCGCTCGAACTCGGCAAGGAGAGCGCGGCGCTGATGCTGGTCGCGCAGATTCGTGACGAGGCACACCGCTTTGCGATTACCGGCATGCGCGCTAAGCGCGGCAAGACACGCCAGACCTCGCGGCTCGAAGAGCTCGAAGGGGTGGGCGCGAAGCGGCGTCAGCGTTTGCTGGCGCGCTTCGGCGGCCTGCGTGGGGTGGTCGCGGCAAGCGTCGAGGATCTGGCGAGCGTCGAAGGGATTTCGCAGGCGCTTGCCGAGCAGATCTACCGGCAGTTGCACTGATCACGGTACGCCGCGCTGCCCACGGCGCGGCAACGAGCGGTCGATAAGCGACGCTGAAGCGGCGCAGAAGCGGTCGGCAAGCGGCTGATAAGCGGTGCTCCGGCGGCGTGCGTGCCTGGCCCCGCGCGCCGCTTTGCTTGTGGCAGGCCTTGTGACACGGCACAATTGCATCTCCCTTGTCAGACGCTGCGCCTGCCCATGCCGTTTAATTTTCCGATTTTCCTGACTTGGCTGCGGATCGTCCTGATTCCGCTCGTCGTCGGCGTGTTTTATTTGCCCGACATGATGATGAGCCCGGCACACCGCAATCTGGCGGCCGCGACGATCTTCATTCTGGCGGCGCTCACCGACTGGTTCGACGGCTTTCTGGCCCGCAAATGGAATCAGACCTCGGCGTTCGGCGCGTTTCTCGACCCGGTCGCTGACAAGCTGATGGTGACGGCAGCGTTGCTGGTGCTCGTGCAACTCGCGCGGATCGATTCGGCGATAGCGCTGGTGATCGTCGGACGCGAGATCGCGATCTCGGCGCTGCGTGAGTGGATGGCGCAGATCGGCGCATCGAAGAGCGTTGCGGTGAATTCTCTCGGCAAGTTCAAGACCGTTTGCCAGATGGTCGCGATTCCGATGTTGCTGTTCTACGGGCCGTTGCCGTTTGGCAGCGGAGTCTCTGTCGATACGCGTGTGTGGGGCCTGTGGCTGATCTATCTGGCCGCGTTCCTGACGATCTGGTCGATGCTCTATTACATGAAACTCGCATGGCCGCAGATCCGCGAGCGGGGTGGCGTTGCCTGATTGCAGAACGATCGAGGCGCAACGCCGGGGTGGCTGAAGGGTGTCCGAACGTCGCGCAAGCGTGAGCGAAATCTTTTCAGTTAAAGACATTCGCAAAAGGGGTTGACACGTTTCAGTCGTTTCTCCATAATCTCGTTTCTCCGATGCACGCAGTTCGAAACGTCGGTGGCAGTAAGAGTGCAGTTGCAGTAACAAGGCAGCAGTTAGCGTAATAAAAGCAGTGCAAAAGCAGCACAATGCGGGAGTAGCTCAGTTGGTAGAGCGCAACCTTGCCAAGGTTGAGGTCGCGAGTTCGAGCCTCGTCTCCCGCTCCAATTTTTGAAGCAGCGCGTTGTTTGGCGAAGTGAAAATGCAAGGCGTTGTGAAGTAGGGCAATGCGGGAGTAGCTCAGTTGGTAGAGCGCAACCTTGCCAAGGTTGAGGTCGCGAGTTCGAGCCTCGTCTCCCGCTCCATACATAAGGGGAAGCAACGCTTCCCTTTTTGTTTGGTGGGCCGGTCCTTACGGTTACCCACCAGGCAAATCTGAGAATCTGCAGCTAGGTTCCAGTCCGCTTGCGGCGCGATAGCAAAGCGGTTATGCAGCGGCCTGCAAAGCCGTTTAGGCCGGTTCGACTCCGGCTCGCGCCTCCAGTAGTTGATGTAAAGAAAAGCCCCGACTCGTCGGGGCTTTTCTTTTTTGTGCGCCCAGCATGGGCGCACTCCAGTGGGTGCAAGTCCAAGGGTTTTTTTCTCATCCCGTTTGCTGCAAAACAGGCCAGCCATGCGTATCCCAGACCGCGAACGCCGCTCCTTCTACCTGCGCCTGGTCTACGCGCTATGCCTCTGCGGCGCCACCTGGACACATCTGCAAGTGGCCCTGGTCCACGGACTCTGGTGGGACTACGGCGGTGCGGCGCCGCTGACGCGAATCTACTGGACGTCATTGCTCTTCATCGATCCGCTAACCGCTCTACTGCTGCTGTCGAGTCCGCTCGCAGGGCTGATCCTCTGCGTCACCGTCATCGTGACCGACGTGGTGCACAATTCATGGTTCGCGTTGCACCATCCGATCCGCATGGACCTGTACGTTTCGCAGATCATCTTCCTGCTGTTCGTCGCGTTCACGGTGCAGACCGCCTGGCTAGGGACCGCAAGACGGTCTGCCGCGCTGCGCGCCGTCGATTGAATGGCCCGATTGCCTCTTTGCGCAATTGCCTGTCCTCACGAGGCTGCATGTACCTACAACTCACCGGCACCAACGTCCGTCTGCTCGGCTCGATGCATCTGTTTCCGGCGACGAGCCGCAGAACGCCGCCATGGATCACCGAAGCATATGACTGGGCCGAATCGCTGGTCTTCGAATCCGATCCACCGACGATCCTGCCGTTTCTGAAGGCGCCCCCGCGGGGCGGTGCCGATCAACTGCAGCCCTTGCTGTCCGCCGATGCCTGGAATCAGCTACACGCAGTGTGGCCCGCGGAAGGTCCGTTGGCGCCGCTCATCGATTTGCGTCCTTGGGCCGCGCTGATCGTCGCGCCAACGCTGTTCCAGCAGGTCGTCGAAGGCGTCGAGCCGCGCATGCTGCGCTCGGCGCTGACGCAAGCCAAACCGTACCAGTATCTCGAGACCGCAGAGGAAGTGGCGGCGTCGCTCGAATCGATTCCGCTCGAAGCAGTTGGCACCGCGCTCGGCATGCTCATGTCCGATCTCGACGAACCGCAGCGCACGCTCGAACGGATGCACGTTGCCTGGCTGCATGGCGATTTGCCGGCCGTGCATCAGATTGCCGTCGAATCGCCTATGTTCAACCTGCCCGGCATCCGCCACGCCATTCTCGATACGCGCAATCGCGCGTGGGCGGCGCGTGTGAAAGCGTTGCTCGGACGGCCGGAGCGGACCTTGGTGGTGGTGGGCGCGCTGCATTTGTGCGGGCCCGGTAATCTGATCGAATGTCTCGCGCAGTCCGTCGAGCCGGTTTTTGTTAGCAGCTAGCGGGTTTGCGGTCGGGCGGATTAGCCTAGGCCGCCACGCGCGGCATAATTCCGCATTGCCTCCGCCCGTTAAGGCGCGCTTCCTTTGAAGACTTTCCATGACTGAACCGCAGCAAACCGCCGCCACGCGACTGGCGCAACTCGAATGGCGCTGGAAAGCGTTCGAAGACCTCACCCCCGCCGAAGTCTATGCGATGCTGGCCGCGCGCAGCGCGGTGTTCGTGGTCGAGCAGAACTGCGTGTATGGCGATATCGACGGGCTCGATGCAGATGCCTGGCATCTGTTCGCGTTTGGTCCCGGCAACGCGTCCAACATCAAAGGTCCGCCGCTCGCGGGCTATCTGCGCGTGCTGCTGCCGGACGCCGACGACACCGATATCCGCATCGGCCGCGTCCTGACAACCGCGGAATTCCGCGGCATCGGCCTCGGCAACGCGATGCTCGAACGCTCGCTCACGCATATCCGTGCGCAGTGGCCCGCCACGCCGATCCGTTTGCATGCGCAAGCGCATCTGCAAGGCTTCTACGGCGCGTTCGGCTTTACGCCGGTGTCGGAGATTCACGTAGAGGATGGCATCCCGCACGTGTGGATGCGTTCGGCCTAATAAGCCAGGTTGCAACCGGACTCGGCGCGCGTGCGCCGGCCGGCTTCAATCGCCGCGACTTCAATAGTTTCGAAATTTCAGCGGTGGCTGCTCGCAGGCGCTGACGTGGGCTGCGCCAAGCCTTGTTTCGCCTTTGCACGCCGCTCGCTGCGCAGACGTCCGCGTGCCGACAAGCGCATCCAGTGACGCAACGCTACCAGCGCGCCGATCACGCTCATCATCGAGCCCGGAATCCACAGTAACAGCCCGCCGATCTGCTGATCGCGCATGGGGCTCAGCCACGTGAAGGCGCGGCCGCAGATCGAGTAGATCGGATACAGTTCGTGCGGCGTAAAGAAGATAAACGCGCCGAGGATGATCTGCGGCGGAATCGCGGCGATCACGACCAGTACGCGCTTGCCGGGCGACAAACGTGCCGGCGGCGCGGGCCGCGGATCGAGCACGAGCCACCAGAACAACAGGCCGTCGATCACCATGCTCCAGTTCATGACGCGATAGAGCCGCCAGTCGAGCATCGCCACGAAATGAATCGGCGACATCAGCCAGAAGTAGATCAGCCCGACGAACAACGTGACCGCAACCACCGGATGCATCACGACGTCGAGCAGCTTGCGGACTACCGGGGTCTCCAGCGCGGGCCGCACGAAGTGCTGCCGCCAGCTGAATGGAATGCCCGCGCGCAACGCGGCACCCGGATAAGAGAGCGCAATAAAGAACGGCCCGAGGTGATGCAGCACCAGATGTTGTGCGCGATGCATGAAGAACTCATGCTCGAAGAAATAATCGAGCCGCGTGTGCAGTGCGACATACAACGCGACCAGCCCGAACCAGAAAGAAATGCGCCGGAGAATCGACACCTTCGCCTTGTGCGCACCGCGCACGAACAGAATCGCCGGCACCAGCAAGGCGATAACGACGGTCGGCGAAAACTCCCAAGGGTCGAGCCAGTAGAGCAGGTTCATCGCAAGGCGTTACTTGGTCTGGGCGGGGGACTTGACGGCGAACGGCGTATCGAGTGTTTCGCCGTCGGAGAACTTCAGCGTCAGATGCACGGTGTCGCCCGGTGCGACCTTGTGCTTCGCGTCTTCAAGCATCACGTGATAGCCGCCCGGCGCGATCGCTACCTGGCCGTGGGCGGGCACGGTCAGCTTGTCGACCATCACCATCTTCTGCGTCGAACCGTTCGACACGGTTTGATGCAGCATCGCGTCGCCGTAGTCGTTGCTGGAAATATCGACGAGGTCGATCGGCTTGTCGCTCGCGTTCACCAGCGTTACGTAGCCGGCGGCGGGGAGGTTGTTCGGTAGCCAGCGCACCCACGCGTCTTTGGCTGTGATGGTGTTAGCACCGGCGGCAAGCGCTGCCGAAGCGAAACCGAACGAGAGGGCGACGGTGCAGCTCAGTGCAGCGAACGTTTTGACTTTGATCGACATGGATGAACTCGGGAAAGGTCAGGAATGGTCATCAATGATACGGCGCAGGTCTTGCGCGATCGTATCGGGAGTATCGTGATCGGTGGCGAGCAGGCGCGCGTGGCCCTGCTGATCGAACACGTAGACGGCCGAGCTATGGGTGACTTCGTAGTTGCCGTTGGGGTCGCCCTTTTCCATCTGATAGGCGACCCGGTAACGCTTGGCGAGCGATTCGATCTGCCAGTCGGTGCCGGTCAGGCCTTCGGCGTGTTGCGAATCGAAGGCGCCGATGTAATCGTGCAAGGCTTTGGGCGTGTCGCGTGCCGGGTCGACGGTGATGAACAGGATGCGCACTTTTTGCGCGTCCGGGCCGAGTTTGCCGAGAACCCGCATCAGGCGGCCCATCGTTTCTGGGCAGACGTCCGGACAATGGGTATAACCAAAGTAGACGAGCGACGTGCGGCCTTTAAACGAATCACCGGTTACGGCGCGGCCGTCGTCACTCGTTAGCGTTAAATCGAGATCCGGCAAGTGGCCGGTTACGTTGGTCAACTGGAACGGTTCGGTGCGGTGCGTGCAGCCCGCTAGCGCGCCGAGCACGCCCACCATGACGGCCAGCGCGACCAGGCGCCCGGGCCATGGCTGGCGCGGCGTCAAGAGGTTCGGCTGTTGGTGGTGGGACGAGATGATGGGGAACAAAGCAGGGTTCAAATACTCGATTGAAGAGCGGCGCGTGAAGCTGCCCGTAAATGGACGTGGCGTGGTTCGTGCAAAAGCGCGTAGCCCGTCATAGTGTGCGAATGGGTCGTCGCTGCAATGGTCCGCGTGGCTGCGACTGTATCGCAAAATATCCGCTGACGTCACCCGGCGCCCGCGGGCGCGCGGTTTGCGAGGCAATTTGACGCAGGCGGCTGAAAGTTCGCCGAAGGCGGACTGTTCTCTTTTTGAACGCAGGCGTGAGTGGCATAGGCTGCGCCGCCAGGCTGGGCTTGTGTCCCGGCTTACTTTCTCGAAAAATTGACGGATGCGCGGTAAGATGCGCACACTTTTCCGGCCGCAGAAGGCTGAAAGGCAAAATTAACCGATGCAGGCACTTCCGGCTGTTCTGTCTCCTGGTGAGACGGCATTTTTCTTCGACTTCGACGGCACGCTCGTCGAACTCGCGCCCACGCCGGACGGCGTGCTGGTGCAACCGCGCGTGATCGGCTTGCTGAGCGAGTTGCGCAGTCTCACGAACGGCGCGGTCGCGATCGTGTCGGGCCGCGGCATCGACAGCATCGACAGTTTTCTCGGCATGCCCGATTTGCCGATCGCCGGTCTGCATGGCGCCGAGCGGCGCGACGCGAACGGCGACACGCAGCGCATCGGCTTTCACGATGAGCGGCTGTTGCGCATGGAGCAGGTGCTCGCGCAGGTCGTCAACGAACACCCCGGCATGCTGCTCGAGATCAAAGGCGCGGCGCTGGCGCTGCACTACCGCAACGCACCCGACCGCGAGCCGGTGGCGCGCGAGGCGACCGGGCGGCTGGTTGCCGATTACCCCGGCTCGTATGTGTTGCAGCCGGGCAAGATGGTCTACGAAATCAAACCGAAGGATGTCGACAAGGGCCGCGCAATCCGCGCGTTCCTGGACGAGCCGCCGTTTGTCGGCCGTACGGCGGTGTTTGCCGGCGACGACCTGACCGACGAGAAAGGCTTTGCCGTCGTCAACGAGCGTGGCGGTCTGTCGATCAAGGTGGGGGCGGGCGACACGATGGCGCATACGCGCGTCGAGTCGGTAACGGCGCTGCTCGACTGGCTGGAATCGATTGTCGCGGCCGCGCGCGGAGCGTGATGGTGACGCCGCCGATGACGCCGTATCACTCAACGACCATGACTTACTGCATCGGGAATTGCGCTTCATGAGCCGACTGATCATCGTATCGAACCGGGTTGCGCCAATCTCGGAGGGCGGCCCGGCGGCGGGCGGTCTGGCGGTCGGCGTGTACGACGCGCTGAAGGAAACCGGCGGCATGTGGTTCGGCTGGAGCGGCGACGTGCTCAGCTCGGGCCAGCCGCAGATCAAGGTGGAAGAGCGCGGACCTGTGACCTTCGCGACCATCGCGCTGATGCGCCGCGACTACGATCAGTATTACCGTGGTTTCTCGAACGCCACGCTGTGGCCCGCGTTCCACTATCGCGCCGATCTGCTGCAGTACGATCGGCACGACTTCGAAGGCTATTGCCGCGTCAATGCGTGGCTCGCCCAGCAGCTCGTGCCGCTATTGCGCGAAGACGACGTGATCTGGGTCCACGACTATCACCTGATTCCGTTCGCCCAGGCGTTGCGGGCGGCCGGTGTGAAAAATCGCATCGGCTTCTTTCTGCATATTCCGTTTCCGGCTTCGCAGGTGTTGCTGGGAGTGCCGCCGCATCGCGAGCTGGTCGAAGCGCTCTGTTCATTCGATCTGCTCGGCTTCCAGACCGCGCCGGATTTACGGGCGTTCTGCGATTACATCGTCAACGAGGCGAACGGCACGGTCGACGTGTCGGCCAGCCGCCCGCTGACCGTCCATGCGTTCGGTCGCACCCTGCGTGCGGCGGCTTACCCGATCGGCGTCTACCCGGACGAAATCGCCGAGCTTGCGAAAGCGGGCGAGCGCGGCAAGCCGGTGCGCACGATGAAGACGGCGCTGCATGCGCGCAAGCTGATCATGAGCGTGGACCGCCTCGATTATTCGAAGGGGCTGGTCGAGCGGTTTCGTGCGTTCGAGCGCCTGCTGGAACATTCCACTGCGCAACGCAACAAGGTGTCGTTCCTGCAAATCGCCCCGCCGACGCGTGCCGACATGCACGCGTATCAGGACATCCGTTTGCAGCTCGAAGGGGAGTCGGGGCGTATCAATGGCCGCTTTGCCGAACTGGACTGGACGCCGATCCTGTACATCCATAAGCAGTACGAGCGCTCGGTGCTGGCCGCGCTGTTTCGCACGGCGCATGTCGGTTACGTCACGCCGTTGCGCGACGGCATGAACCTCGTCGCCAAGGAGTATGTGTCGGCGCAGGATCCGGAGAATCCGGGCGTGCTCGTGCTGTCGCGCTTTGCCGGCGCCGCGCAGGAACTGGATGGCGCGTTGATCGTGAATCCGGTCGATATCGACGGTATGGCCGAGGCGCTCGCTATGGCGCTGGAGATGCCGCTTGCGGAGCGTCAGGCGCGTCATCGCGACATGATG
The DNA here is from genome assembly GCF_001634365.1 of Paraburkholderia phytofirmans OLGA172. Classification (NCBI taxonomy): domain Bacteria; kingdom Pseudomonadati; phylum Pseudomonadota; class Betaproteobacteria; order Burkholderiales; family Burkholderiaceae; genus Paraburkholderia; species Paraburkholderia phytofirmans. The sequence goes on along the minus strand of NZ_CP014578.1, from coordinate 3,331,449 downwards.
GTGCAGCTGCGCGAGAACAACGTGTCGGTGTGGCGCGATAACTTCATGCGGGATCTTCAAAGTGCGCATGGTGCGAAGAGCGCCAGAACCGTGAAGGTGCGTGCTGGATCGGGAAGGAAGGCCGTGCGCGAAACCACGGTCGGATAGGCGGCTATCAGGCCCGGTTTCAACTGCCCCGGAAAACAGAAAAGCCGCTCGAAAGCGGCTTTTCTGTTTGTTGCTGAAGCAGCACAGGGCAGTGCGTTGCTTAGACTACGTGCTGCTCGTCCACCTTCTTGCCGCCGATATGCAGCGTGGTGCCCTTGCCATACTGCTTCGAGAGCAGATCGCGATACAGACCCGGCCGCTGACGCAACGCTTCCGGACTGCCGTCGTCGATCACCTTGCCCTGGCTCATCACGATGATCCGGTCGAAATTGTTCAGCGTCGACAACCGGTGCGCGATCGCGATCACCGTGCGGCCCACCATCAGCCGGTCGAGCGCCTTCTGGATCGCTTCTTCCGACGCGCTGTCGAGCGCCGAGGTGGCTTCGTCGAGCAGCAGGATCGGCGCGTTCTTCAGGATCGCGCGCGCAATCGCGATGCGCTGGCGCTGTCCGCCTGACAGTTTCACGCCGCGGTCGCCAACGATCGTGTCGAACCCTTCCGGCATGGCTTCGATGAAATCGCTGCAGCGGGCTTCGCGCGCGGCAGCGACCACTTCTTCCCGGCTCGCTTCAGGGCGGCCGTAAGCGATGTTCTCGTACACCGTGCGATGGAACAGCGAGATATCCTGCGGCACCAGCGCGATCGCATGGCGCAGGCTGTCCTGGGTGATCGTGGCGATGTCCTGGCCGTCGATCTTGATTGCGCCGCCCTGCGTCTCGTAGAAACGCTGCAGCAGCGCCAGCACGGTGGATTTGCCCGCGCCCGACTTGCCGATCAGACCGACCCGCTGGCCCGGCTCGATATGCAGGTCGAAGTGATCGAGAATCGGCCGGCGGCGCGGGTAGGCAAACGTCACGCCTTCGAAATCGACCCGGCCGCCTTGCGGCACGAGTTCTGTGGCGCCGTCGCGGTCCGGCATGCCGTGCGGTTCGAGCAGGGTGCGAACGGCTTCCGCGAGCCGCGCGACGTGCTGCGTGACGTCGACCAGCGCCACGGCCAGATCACGCGTGCCGTGCAGGATCGTGAAGCCGAGCGAGCTGACCAGCACGATGTCGCCGGAGGTCGCCCGGCCTTGATCCCACAGCCACAGCGCCCAGCCCAGCAAGCCCGCCGACAGCAGCGCGGTAATCACGGCATGCAGCAGGCGGAGCTTTTCCAGATAAAGCAGGCTCTGCTGGCGCGCTTCCATTTCCGCTTTGACGGTCGCGCCGAAACGCTGCTGTTCGCGAAACGTCATGCCGAAGGCGCGCACGAGACCCATGTTGCTGATCACGTCGACCAGTTCACCGTCCACCGACGCTGCTTTGGTGGCGAAATGGTGATGCCGCGCCGAGCCACGCCCAGCAAGTTTGTACAGCACGACCGACAGAATGGCCGAGCACAGCATCAGGCCGCCCGCCATCAGCGGATTCACGGCGGTGATCATGACGATCGCGCCGAGCACCGCGATACACGGCGGCAGCACGTTCCAGGCGGTGGTGTTTTCGGCGGTGTAGACCGCGTTCGACGTTGCCGTGATGCGGCTTGCCAGCATGCCCGGCTGTTTCTCCGAGTAGTAAGTCGGCGAGTGGCCGCTCAAGTACTGGAACAAGTCGCGCCGCAAGTCGCCGGTCACGGCCACGAACGTATGCGCGGCAGCCCAGCCGCCGACCCGCCACAGCAGGTTGTCGGCGGCGATCAGGCCAACCAGGATGGCGAACGCGCCCCACAGCGGACCGGGGTGATGCCGGCCTTCGCCGAGCACGTCGATCAGGTGCTTGATCGCGTATTGCGAAGCGAGCGCACAGCCCACGGCCGCGAACACGCTGCACAGGACGATCGCATGCGCGAGCGGATGGCGGCGAATAAAGCGGAAAAGAAACGCAAGCGGCCTGTGCGCATAGCTCGCAAGCTTTGCGTTCTGGGCATTACGCTGGGCGATGGTTAAGTGTTCCAATTGATCGTGAGGTCGGTGTGTTTCAGGTTATGCATGCAAGGCATGGGCCATAGCAAAAGGCGCTCGCCGCGAAGCCGATGCTTCGCATTGTAAACATGCAAAAGCGATTGCGCCCTGTGTATCCGGGCCATGGCGCGACTGATTTCGCGATAGACGACCGCAACCTACTGTTTCTCGACCCGCCGATGGAGCGGTCGTTCATGCAGGCTGCGGAATATTTCGGGATATAATTACAAATTGCATTCAACTGCGGCGCGGCATTTCTTCAATGCCTGCCGGCAAAGTTGGCGCAGGAGCTTACAGCAGCCGTCATCGAGGTCAGCGCTGCAAGCGAGTTGTTACTGTAGAACTGTCTTATAAAACAAGGGTTTGTAAAGTGTTTCGCCTTTGTAACAACGTAAAGACTTTGAAATGTTGTGGTGCAGCGAGATCCCCGGCATTGATAATGCATGCTCTGCTGGCCCACCGAAATATCTGACAGTTTGTCAACGTAGGTGTCATGTGTGCGTTTACCGGCACATGCGCAGACAGCAAACTGCTGATCTGGGTTCACTACCCAAGCGATCCATCGCAGGATTTCTCGAAAGAATCAGGCCCGCGCCGGCATATCCGGCCAGACTGCCCTGGCGAGCAAGCGAGTCGCTTTTACCAAACGCAGTACTTTTGCCTGATTTTTTACGAGGAGTTCTTCATTATGCGAATCGCTCAAATCGCTCCCTTGCACGAGGCGGTTCCTCCCAAGCTTTACGGCGGGACGGAACGCGTGGTGTCCTACCTGACCGAAGCGCTGGTTGAACAGGGCCATGACGTCACGCTTTTCGCAAGCGGCGATTCGCAAACCTCGGCGAAGCTCGAAGCCTTCTGGCCGCAGGCGCTGCGCCTCGACCCGACCATTCGCGACGTGATGGCGCCGCATATGCTTCTGCTCGAAGAAGTGCGCCGCCGCGCGGACGAATTCGACGTGCTGCATTTCCACATCGATTACTACCCGTTTTCGCTGTTCGCCCGCCAGCCGGTGCCGTTCCTGACCACGCTGCACGGCCGTCTGGATCTGCCGGAACTGCAACCGATCTTCAACACGTTCAGCGACGTGCCGGTGGTGTCGATTTCGGACAACCAGCGCATCCCGCTGCAACAGGCGGGCTGGCTGCAAACCGTTTATCACGGCCTGCCGGAAAACGTGCTCACGCCGATCAAGGACGTCGAGCCGGGCTACCTCGCATTCCTTGGCCGCGTCTCGCCGGAGAAGGGTCTCGACCGTGCGATCCGCATCGCCGGCCAGGCGGGCATGAAGCTCAAGGTCGCCGCCAAGATCGACAAGGCCGATCGTGCCTATTACGAAGAAGTGATCAAGCCGCTGATGGCGCTCCCGCACGTTGAATACATTGGCGAAATCGGCGAAGCCGAAAAGCGTGAGTTCCTCGGCAACGCGCATGCACTGGTGTTCCCGATCGACTGGCCGGAGCCCTTCGGTCTGGTGATGATCGAAGCCATGGCTTGCGGCACGCCGGTGATCGCGTTCAATCGCGGCTCGGTGCCGGAAGTGATCGAAAACGGCGTGTCGGGTTTTGTCGTCGAAGACGAAATCAGCGCGGTTGCCGCTGTGAAGCGCCTGCACACGCTGCCGCGCGCCAAGGTGCGTGCGGCCTTCGAATCGCGCTTCTCGTCGAAGGTGATGGCGCAAAACTACGTCGCTACCTACGAAGAGCTGCTGCGTCAGAAGCATCGTACGGTGCTGCGCGAAGTCAACGCCGGCTAATGCGCGGCGAGTAAAAGCAGTCAGACCGGCGTGCCGGAGCACTTTCGGCGCCCCCGGCTCGGCGCCCCCGGCAATCAGATGGTCCGGCTGCGCCCCAGCAACGCCCCGCGCGCATCCCGCCCGCGGGGCGTTGTTGCATACGCGCCGCGTTTTTGCCCGTGGGCGGCAGAAAGTGCGGTTTTGGGACCGGCAAGCATGAGCCTGCCTCGGTAATATCCCTATAATGGCCGTGCCGCAAATTTGGCTGCGGCGCCGCAGACGACAGGAGGATGCCTTGGCGAGAACGAAAGAGACGCGTGCGAACGCGGCGCCCGGCGCCGGAACGATTTTCGCGTTGCGCGCCATCGGTCTCATGCTCCTCGCTCGCTGGCTGTTTTCGATGGCGCAGATGGATCTGGGCGCGTCGCTGTCGGCGATGGTGTCCTCGCCGTGGGCGTGCATCAACCTGGTGTTCCTGTTCCTGCTGATTTTCCTGCCGGGCGCGCGCGCCGTGGCCGAGCGCCCCTTTCATCCGCTGCCGCAATGGCTGCGGCAGGCGCTGCGTCTGTTTGCGTTCCTCGGATTCCTGTTTGCGGTCTGGTCGGTCGGCGCGTTTGCGGCGAGCGCGGGTTGGCGGCGCGCCGCGCAGGCGGTGGCGGCCACCAACGGCTGGCTGTTGGCTGCGCCGGCGTTGTACGCGGCGGTCGTATGGATCTGCCGGCCGCGCGCGCTGTGGCGAACCAATATCGCCGCGCGACGCTATGCGATCGGCCGCTATGCGGTCGCGCTCGATCCGGCCACGCGCACGGTGGTCGTCTGGGCCGAGCGTCGCAAGGTGGGGCAGTACGACGCTCGCGAATTGTCCGTGCGATGGGCGGCGGCCCCAAGCGTGAACGTGCCGCCGGCCCCCGTCGTGGCGTTCGGTGTTGCCGGCGAGCCGGGTGGGCCGGCGGCGCCGCTCGGTGCGCCTGCGTTGGCTCGCGGGGGCTTCGGCCGACGTCCGAAAATCGAATTGCTGTGGGACTCGCCCGCTGCGGCGGGCCACAATCGTCAAACTGTGTTCCGCGCCGCGCTGAATACCGAAGGCGATCGGGTCGCCGCGCGTGCGCTCGACACATCGTTGCGGCAAGTCTGAATCTGTCGCTTTGTGCATTCGACCACACCACACGGGCGAAGCAGGCATCGTAAAGTGAGCGGTAGTTGATAATAAGACGTGCCACCCGGCGTTTCAGTGGGCGGGTGAGAACTACATCGATCGTATTGCGTCGTTTCCAGGAGTCGCTATGCTGGTTCGCTGGTTGCTTGCCGCCCTTCATCTGCTCGCTTATGGCTTTGCGCTCGCGTCGATTCTCCGGCGCACGTGGTCACTGCGGCGAGCCAGCGTGCCCGCTGCATTGCGATCCGTATTCCGCTCCGACACGCGGTGGGGCATTTCAGCGCTGGTGCTGATCGTCACCGGTCTGATACGCGCCTTCGGTGGTTTCGAAAAGGGCGCCGACTACTACCTCCATGAGCCGCTCTTTCACGTCAAGATGACGCTGCTCGTGCTGATACTCATCCTCGAAGTCCCGACGATGCTCGGCCTGATGCGCTGGCGCGCCAGTATCAGAAACGGCGCACCGCCTGATTTGCGAAAAGCGCGTAGGTATGCACGTTTCAGCGTGATCCAGACCGTGCTGCTGGTATTGATGGTGTTCGCGGCTACCGGCATGGCGCGCGGTGTCGGGCTGCCTGCGGGCGTGGTTTAGTCGGGCGCAGAGAGGCGCATGCGTGACGCCAGCCGAAAGCGTCTCTTGCCGGCGGCTTCTGCATGACGCCCCGCACGCTTCTCCGCAATTTACTTCTCGACCAGCAAGCTCGAATCATCGAGCCGATTCGCCTTCGCGCCGTCGGTCTTGTGCGTGACTTCCGAATCGCCCAAGCCCTTGATCAACTCTAGCGCCTGGCGTTCGAACAGTCTCCGGTACAGGCCGTTCTCGCGTCTGATCAACGCTTCGTGATTGCCTTCCTCGATGACCTTGCCCTTGTCCAGCACCAGCAGCCTGTCCAGCGCTCGCACGGTGGAAAGACGGTGCGCCACCACCAGCGTCGTGCGGCCCATCATCAGCCGCTCCATGGCGTGCTGGATCAGCACCTCGCTTTCGCTATCGAGGCTCGAGGTCGCTTCGTCCAGAATCAGGATCGGCGCGTCCGCGAGAAACGCCCGCGCAATCGCTACGCGCTGACGTTCGCCTCCCGAGAGCTTGATGCCGCGTTCGCCCACCAGCGTGTCATAACCGTGGGGCAGCCTCGCGATAAAGTCGTGCGCACTGGCGAGCCTCGCGGCGCGTTCGATCTCGGCTCGGTTCGCACCAGGCCGCGCATAGGCGATGTTCTCCGCGAGCGAGCGGTGAAACAGCACCGGCTCCTGCTGAACGATCGCGATCTGGCTGCGCAACGACGCCTGCCGCACACGGGCGATGTCCTGACCGTCGATCGTGATCCGGCCTTCCGAAATGTCGTACAGCCGCTGGATCAGCTTGATGAAGGTCGTTTTCCCGGAACCCGAATGCCCGACAAGCCCGACGCGTTCTCCCGGCGCGATGCGCACGGAGAAGTTGTCATAGAGCGGCGTGGCTTTCGCGCCGTAGTGGAAGGTGACGTGCTCGAAGCGAATTTCGCCTTTGCCGATCGCGATCGGGGCCGCGCCTGGCCGATCTTCGATGCCCAGCGGCTGACTCTCCAGCGACACCAGTTCTTCCATGTCGTTGACCGAGCGCTGCAGGTTGCGAATGTGCATGCCCACATCGCGCAGATAGCCTTGCAGCATGAAGAACATCGTCAGCGCGAACGTGATGTCGCCGACGCCCGCTTCGCCGCGCACCCACAACAGCAATGCCGCGCCGAGAATGGCGGCCTGGATTGCCACCAGCATGCCGCCTTGCACGCCGCCGTTGATCGTGCCGCGCATCCACGTGCGGCGCGTGCGATGGCGCCACTTGACGATCACACGCTCGAGCAGGACTTCTTCACGCTCTTCGGCGCCGAACGCTTTCACCACGCCATTGCAGCTGACTGCGTCGGCGAGGGCGCCGCCCATGCGCGTGTCCCATGCGTTAGCGAGGCGCGCGGCGGGCGCAACGAAGCCGAGCGACATGGCCACGGTCACTGCGATATACAACACCGAACCGATGCCGACGACTGCACCCATCATCGGCCAGCGCCAGCCGAGCAGCACCGTTGCGCCGATCAGCATGACCAGCGACGGGAACAGCGCGATCAGCAGCGTGTCGTTGAGCAGATCGAGCGCCCACATGCCGCGCGTGATCTTGCGCACCGTGGAGCCCGCGAAGCTGTTGGCGTGCCAGTCCGTCGAAAAGCGTTGCACGCGATGAAACGCGTTCGCGGCGATCTCGCTCATCATCCGAAGCGTTAGCCGGATGATGTTGAAGAACACGCCCTGGCGAAGCAGCGTGGCGCCGAGTCCGAGCACGCCCAGTACGCAGAAGGCCGTGATCGCAGCGTGCCACGCGACGGCGTCGCCGGCGGAGCCGGATGCGATAGCGTCGACGAGTCGTCCGGCGAACATCGGCGTGAGTACGTCGGCCAATGCCGAGAGCAGCACCAGCGCCGTAATGACGAAGACGCGCCAAGGCTGTTTGGCCCAGTGAAGGAAGGTGAAGCCGAGGACGTTCTTGAAGGCCTGTCCACGAAAGTCGAGTTTTTTTCTGGTCATTTGCCACGACCCGGTGGCGCGCGAGCGCACCGAGGTTCCAGTCAGAAGCGAAAGGAAAAGACAGTCAAGCGAGCCGGACTGTGTTGACAACAATGCCGGCAATGAGACTACGGACTGTCTGGGATTTGCGCGGATGGCCTGTTCAGGCAGAACCGCGTGAGCGACGACGCGACGACTTTAAGGTCGCGAGAACGGTTGTGAAACCATCCCAGGGACGGCGATATGCACTGCGAACATGTGGCGCCTCCCTGTAGTCGAATGAAGTGAAGAAAATAGACGGGGCGATCGCCCGAAAACTGACTATATCAGCAGTATTTGGCAGCCGCAATCGTACGAAAGTTCGGTGTTGACGTCGAAGCAGAACAGGGGCTTGTGGGGGAAGGGCGTGCGGGGGGGCGTGTTATCTAACGCTCGTACACGTCAGCGATCAATCCGCCATACGCACGCAAAACAGAAGCAAAAACAAAAAAAGCCCTCGACTTACGTTCGAGGGCTTTTTCTTGCGGGTCTTCGGAAACCCGCGAATCTGGTGGGTGGTACAGGGATTGAACCTGTGACCCCTGCCGTGTGAAGGCAGTGCTCTACCGCTGAGCTAACCACCCGAAGAGAGCCGAATTATGTCAGGGATTTTTTCACTCGTCTAGTACTTTTTAAGCGGTTTGCTCATCCGCGGCTGGCGAGGGATCAAGACGCCACACGCTGGTGCCTTTGACCGCTTTGTCGAGACCGTCGAGCACGGCCTGATGTTCGGCGACCTCGTCGTCGCTCGCGGCGATCACGACCAGATTCAGCGAGTCGATCGCGATGCGCGGTGCGTGCGCGTCGCCGTCACCGTGCGAATCGCCGAGCATGTCGATGACCAGGCTTTCCTGGCCGCGCGTCATCGCCAGATACACCTCGGCGAGCAGTTCCGAGTCGAGCAGTGCGCCGTGCAAGGTGCGGTGCGCGTTGCTGATGCCGAAGCGGTCGCACAGCGCGTCGAGCGAATTGCGCTTGCCTGGGAACATCTGCTTGGCGCGCGCCAAGGTATCGATGATCTCGCCGCAGCAGGTTTTCACCGGCGGCAAACCCAGCAGCGCAAATTCGGCATCGAGAAAGCCGATGTCGAACGGCGCGTTGTGAATGATCAGGTCCGCGTCCTGAATGAAGTCGCGAATCTGATCGGCAATCTCCGCGAACTTCGGTTTGTCGCTCAGGAACTCGGTGGTCAGCCCGTGAACGGCCAGTGCACCCGGATCGCTGTCGCGTTCCGGGTTGATGTAGAAATGCAGGTTGTTGCCAGTGAGCCGGCGGTTCACCATTTCGACGCAACCGAGTTCAAGGATCCGGTCGCCGGTTCGCGCATTCAGGCCGGTGGTCTCGGTATCGAGGATGAGTTGACGCATGTCGGATTAGCCTGCTCGAAAAAAATCAGCAAAAAAGAAGGGCGCGCGCGGGGGCGCCGCGGACATCACGGCACGCATCACATTGCTGCGAGTGACGCGACGCCGCGATTGGCCAGTTGATCCGCGCGTTCGTTTTCCGGGTGGCCATTGTGACCGCGCACCCAGCGCCATTCGATGTCGTGCTGCGCGACGAGCGCATCGAGCCGCTTCCAGAGATCGGCGTTCTTCACCGGCTGCTTCGCGGCGGTGATCCAGCCTTTTTTCTTCCAGCCGTGAATCCATTCGCTGATGCCTTTCTGCACGTACTGCGAATCGGTGTGCACGACGGCCTTGCAGGGGCGTTTGAGCGCCTCGAGCGCGGCGATCACGCCCATCAGTTCCATGCGGTTGTTGGTGGTGTTGGGTTCGCCGCCGAACAGTTCTTTTTCCTGGTCGCCAAAGCGCAGCAGCGCGCCCCAGCCGCCGGGGCCGGGGTTGCCCTTGCAGGCGCCGTCGGTATAAATATCGATGAGGTCGGAAGTCATTGAGTGTGGTTGCGTGTGTTCGGGGTGGCGGCGGGCGCGAGGCCCGCGGCGAGGACAGGTTTCTTCACTTTCAGCGGGCCGACGAGGCGCATGCCGCGCACGCGCTTGATCGCCTTGATCATGTAGGTGGCGCCGAAAATCGGCCACCAGCGGTCGCCGGCGGCTTCCATGAAACCATAGCGGGACAGCCATTGATCGCTGCCGAGCGGCGGACGATAGCAGCCGAAGCGCCCGCGTTCAAGGTCGAAACCCAACAGTTTGATCCAGTCTTTCAAACGCGTGAAGGCGATCAGGTCGACTGCCGCGGGCACGAACGGTCGCCCGGTCATCTTGCCGACCGATTGGCGCGCGCCCCACAGCGACAGCGAATTGAAGCCGAGAATGATCAGTTGGCCTTCGGGCATCAGCACGCGCTCGGCTTCGCGCAGCAGCCGGTGCGGGTCGCTCGTGAATTCCAGCGTATGCGGCATCACGATCAGGTCGACGCTTTGCGCTTCGAACGGCAGGTCGAGCAGGTCGCACCAGACAGCGCTACGCCCGGCCGGCGCAGGCAAACCCGCGGGCAGACCTTGCACGGCGCCACTGCCCAAACCATTCCCCACGCCATTTCCGGCACGCCCCGGCCCGCGCGGAAAAGTGTAGGGCGCGCTCGCGCCGCTCGCTGCGTCGAGCACAAGTCCGCGGCACGGCATGCGGTTTTCGCGCAAGGCGTCGAGCTGCGGCAGGCCGAGTTGCAGCGCATGGTAACCGAACACGTCGGACACCACGCGATCGAGCTGGGTCTGTTCCCACTCGAGCACGTAGCGCCCCGGCGGCGAATTGGTCCAGGCAGGCCAGTCTATAATTGCTCGATCAGTCATATCAGAGAATACGTCACCTATGAATGCGCTCGAGTACGTACCGGTCCCGGCGTTTGAAGACAATTACATCTGGGTCGTTTCCGACGGGCATCACGCGGTGGTCGTCGATCCGGGTGAGGCCGCTCCCGTACACGCCTATCTGGCGAAACGGGGTTGGCGGCTGAGCGCTATTTTACTCACGCACCATCACCAAGACCATGTCGGTGGGGTGGCCGATCTGCTGAACGGCCAGGCCGTTCCCGTGTACGGCCCCGCCGGCGAAGCGATCCAGCACCTCACGCATCGTCTCGAAAACGGTGATCACGTGACGATTGCGGCGCCCGCACTCGAATTCGATGTACTCGACGTACCCGGTCACACGAGCGGCCATATCGCCTATTTTCAGGTGGCCGACCCGCGCGGCACGCCGCACGTGTTTTGTGGCGACACGCTGTTTGCATGCGGCTGCGGCCGCTTGTTCGAAGGCACGCCCACGCAGATGCTGGCGTCGCTGGATTCGCTTGCCGCGCTCCCTGGTGCGACCGAGGTGCACTGCGCACACGAGTACACGTTGTCGAACATCCGCTTCGCGCTCGCCTGCGAGCCGGGCAACGCTGAACTGCAAGCCTGGCGTGACAAGGCGAGCGAATTGCGCGCGCGCCATGTGCCGACGTTGCCTACCACCATCGCCCACGAACGTGCCGTGAACCCATTTTTGCGCGCCGGCAATCCGGCAGTTCAAGCAAGCTTGCAAGAACAGTTGCACGAAAAAGTGCCTGATCGTTTGGCGGCATTTACGTTGATGCGCGAATGGAAAAACCGCTTCCGTTGACCCGATCGCGATCAGGGCGTTGCTCATGCGAAGAATCGAAAAAATTCGCCAAGCCCTAGATTTCCTTGATTTTTTTCGTCATTTTCCGATTGACGTAAACGTTGCCGTTTCGTACTATCGGCTCAAATTCCAGCCCTTGTGGAAGCCGAGACGTTCATGCGATTTATCTTTAGTGCGTTGTTGGTCCTGGCACTCGCCGCTTGCGCGAGTCAGGGACCGGCGACGAATAGCGCCACCACCGCAACAAACCCCGCCAGCCAGCAAGCCGTAGCCGACGCCCTCCGCAAGACAGCCACCGCCAAGGAGACGATCAACGTCGACCAGGGCTCGGTCGATCAACTGACGAGCGCAGACGCCGACCTTTGGGGTCGTATTCGCCGTGGTTTTCAAATGCCGGATCTGCAAACCGACCTCGTCGACATGCAGGTCAACTGGTATGCGCAGCGCCCGGACTACGTGCAGCGCATGACCGAGCGCTCGCAGAAATATCTGTACCACATCGTCGAAGAGCTCGAAGCGCGGCACATGCCGACCGAGCTCGCGTTGCTGCCGTTCATCGAATCGGCGTACAGCCCGCAGGCGTTGTCGGTGGCGAAGGCCGCCGGCATGTGGCAGTTCATGCCCGGCACGGGCCGCACGTACAACCTCAAGCAGAACATGTGGCAGGACGAGCGCCGCGACGTGCTGGCCTCGACCAGCGCCGCGCTCGACTATCTGTCGCGCCTGCATGACATGTTCGGCGACTGGCAGCTGGCGCTCGCCGCCTACAACTGGGGTGAGGGCAATGTGCAGCGCGCGATCGCGCGCAACGAGGCGGCGGGGCTGCCGACCGACTACCTCAGCCTGCGCATGCCGAACGAGACGCGCAACTATGTGCCCAAGCTGCAGGCGGTGAAGAACATCGTCATGAACCCGCAGATGTACGGGCTGACGCTGCCGTCGATTCCGAACCACCCGTATTTCGTCACGGTTACGACCTCGCATGACATCGACGTGGATACGGCGGCGAAACTCGCTAATCTCTCCCCGGACGAATTCCGCTCGCTGAACCCGTCGTTCAGAAAGCCGGTGATTCTCGGCGCCACCCAGCCGCAGATTCTGCTGCCGTTCGACAACGCGAGCGCGTTCGAGCGCAATCTGAAGACGTACTCCGGCTCGCTGTCGTCGTGGACCACGTACACGGTCACCGAGCGTGCTGCACCGGCGGCGATCGCGCAAAAGATCGGTGTCGACGCGGACACGCTGATGGAAGTGAACAAGATTCCGGCCGGCATGCGCCTGAAGCCGGGCTCGACGATCGTGGTGCCGCGTGGTTCGGACGACGACGAAGACATCAGCGCCGACGTCGCCGAAAGCGCGGTGCTGGCCATGGAGCCCGACGTCCCCGATACCCGCAAGATGCTGATCCGTGTGCGCCGCAATCAATCGATGGCCGCCATTGCGGTGCGTTACGGCGTGTCGATCGGCCAGTTGAAGGCGTGGAATCGCACGCATCGCGATCAGGTTTCGCGTGGTCAGGTGATCGTGCTGCACGTGCCGGTTGGTAAGGCAATGCCGAGCGAACCGGGTCCGGAGCGCATCGCGACTGACGTGCAGGGCGGCGGCGTCGAGAAGATCGGCACCCGCGTCGCAGACACGAAGGGCGATTCGCGCTACGATAAAAAAAGGGGCCGTGGCCATTCCGCCGTGGTGAAGGTGTCTGAGCCGGTCGG